>CP064971.1:0-650343 GCA_016699325.1 Methanolinea sp.
CGATAGAAACAGGATCATGACCTTCCTTTATCCATTCTTCGATATATCCTCGAGAATATTTTCAGGAATGCAAATCAACCCACCTCCATCTACCATATCTTCCTAGGAATATCACGGAGCCGTACGCACTCCCGTGCCCGGTCCAGATAGCCCATGGCCTCTTCATCCCTTACATCCGGGAAAGGAGATACCCATATTGTTAAGCGCAGTAAAATCCCCGGGATCGAGATCGAAGGTGCCGAACGAAAAGAAGAGAGCGCATCCTCATACCTGCCTGTAAAGCGGCAAGGGCAACTCCCCAGTTTGAATAAACCACGCTGAAACCAGAATAATCCTGGGGTGGGTGTCATACGATACCAGTACATCCTGGAAGCGTTCCATATCAGCAAGACAAACTCCCCGGTTGTACCAGGCTTTTGGATGATAGGAAGATAGAGAAAGGGCCATATCGTAGGGCGAGGGGCTTTTTCAAAGGTCACCCTGCTGGTAAGCTAATTCCCCTGATAAACCAGGCCTCGCCATGCCTTGAGGGTCCAGGAGCTACTGCATGGTCAAGGCATGGGAGTGCATCGGTGTACCTGGCCATGTACGTGAGGGTGAGGCCGCGGACAAACCCAGGCATTACTATTCGCCGGCTCCAGGCTGATAGCACGTTCACAGCACTCCAGCGCACAACCGAAAAACCAATCCTGTCCAGGGTGAGCTTCCGGAACCAGGAGATCAGGATGAATTCCACTTTTCAGTTCATCCATCGAAGGCAACAAGGCTTCATGGAACCTCCCGATACAGGCAAGCCCGGTTTCCCAGGATATCTCCCCCTGCCCGGACGACCGATCCTGGTCGTGGAACTTTCTGTCTGGTTCCATGCTGGTATCCTATCCACAATTCGACGGAAGGCGATAAAAAAGCAGCAGTGCCCGGACAGGAAAAGATGGGGCACACCAGGACCGGTATACTTCGGATTCCGGAAAGGACCGTATACCTCTGGAATCATTTTCGTTTCTTGCCCTGCTTTCAGGGTTCGAGGGGAACCTCCTTGGTCTCTTTGCAGGAAATGGCCGGGATCGTGTCCCTGATTATCACCACTACCCCAAACAGGACGAGTTCTTCCTGTGTAAGGCGCAATAAGCGTGGTAAGAAAGATCGGCGGCTATGAAACTCAGGTCTGGGAACTATCTTGGCAGCAGACCTGCGCACAAATCTGGTTTGTAATCTATCGAAGAGCGTCTCCACGAAGCTCCGTAAAAGGATATCATAAACGGCGTATTGCAGACCTCCATAGGCGATGAGCAATGATCCTGCGATTGCAAAAAACAAGCGGATCTCGAATTTGCATCGCTGGGGGCTACAAGTTCCATCGAGGTATCAGGCAACCTGTATGGGTTTTGTTGGCTCTTTTTCATATTCTTTTCCTGCCTTCATCCATGCTGCCGCTCCGGGAAGCCTTCGATGTCCAAGGGTGCTGTACCGGTACCCAGCTCTCCTCCAGTCCTTCTGCGATTTCTTTCCGGAACCATGACACGATTGGAAATTCCAGGGGAGGACTTCTATCCAGGCCAGGTCTCCATGGGACCGGAGCCGGACCTGGGAGAACCCGAAGGAGTGGAGGTTCCTCTCCGTCTCGATGGCGAGCAGCGTGCTGTCGGTCGGCTCTTCACCATATATTACCCTTGATGCGAGGCACGCCGATGAAGAGGTGATTCCAGAAGAAAGCCAGTGACCGGGCGATTTCACGGATATCGTTCTTGGAAATACCGCATTCAACATACGGGTGGAGTGTCCCTTCTTCTTCACAGGCCCGGAGGCCTGGACGGAATTCCTGGGGATCGCTGGTATTTACGTCGACCACCGCAGCAGTATCTGCACCCAGCGCTTCTCGCAGAATCGGCTGGATCGTTTCTTCGCACCACAGTAACAACGGTCTTTCAGGTTCTGCCTGAACCCCGGGTCGTCGAGGATAGGGAAGGGAATGATGTGCAGGGGATGCCGAGGGCTGATGCCCGCTCGTGCTTCCTGAACTGCCGCCTGGAAAGGGGGGTGAATCCAGAAAGATGACGTTGGCTCACTCCACCAAGTTCATCGCTTGCTATCACTGCAAGCAGCACACTGTCGCACATATGGTATGGGAGCGATGACCCGTTTCTGTTTTGAGGGTAGTCCCGCAACGCCCTCTTTTTCTGATATCGATGACATCGCATTGACCATCCGGGCTTCGCCGGGCAGTTCGTGGAAGTTCAGGAAATACATTATGGTTAAGTGTCTCACTTAATAGTGTGCGGTATCCGGCGGAGGTCTCTCAACCGGGGAACCATGCTGGAACGAGAAGGAGGCAAAGCGGTATTCCGACAGATAGCATCCATTGGCGAAGAAGGGCAGGAAAGGCTGAAATCGGCGCACGTTGTCCTTGCCGGGGCAGGCGGTCTTGGCTGCCCTGCCGCCATAATACCTCTGCGCCGCAGGTGTCGGCCCGCCTGACCATTATTGATCCCGACCGGGTGGGCTGACGAACCTGAACCGGCAGATCCTCCACTGGGAAAAGGATATCGGACGGCACAAGTAATCTCGGTGCGTGAAACTTGAGGCGATGAATCGGGGGTGACTATCGAGGATCTCTGCGAGACTGTCACCATGCAGAATGCGCCAGAACTGACAGGGCAGGCCTCGCTCATCATCAATGCGCTCGATAACTTTCCCGCACGCTATCCCTGAACCAGGCAGCCCTTCAAAGCGGCATTCCTGCCGTCCATGCCCAGGGCCGTGTGGCTTTGACGGGCGTCACCACCGCACAATACCGGGCGGCACGGCATGCCCTTGCAATGCATCTTCCCTGATCCGCCCGGCGGATCCGATATTCGGTCATCGGCGACAGCCGGAACAATCGGGCTCCTGCAGGCGCATAAGGCGATAAAATTAATTACCGGGATGGGCACGGTGCTCGAAAACCGCCTGCTGATCTGGGATGGGAGGGACTCCTCGGTCACTATCATGCACCTTGACCGGGACCGGAATGCATGCTTATGCGGGAATAATTCTTATTATGCGAAGGACTGGTGAGACGCAGTAAAAGTCGTGGTACGAGCATTCGCACGCTTCCGCGAAAGTCATCGGTGATGTGAATACACTCGATATCCCGGAAGGATCGGAATCCAGGATCTCCTTATAGGCTCGCAGCACGATCGGGCGAGAGCAGGGATCTCCTGTTTGATGAGGAGAGATGATTCAGGATAACATCATCGTCATGCTCAACGGGAGACGGTTGGCCCGGACCGCATTTGCACTCACCGTTCTATCCGAAGAGGATGAAGTGGCAATCTACCCTCCTGTTGCGGGGGCTGAAAGGGAGAGGAGCATGATTACGATAACCGAAGAGGAGTTTAATTCCGGAGTTTTGATCGATAAGGCCAGGACCGCCAGGTCGGTGGCATCGTGACCTTTACCGGAATTGTGCGGGACGACGGCATAACGGCAATCGATCTTGAGGCATACCGCGAAGCAGCCCCTCCAGGAATTGGGCACTATCAGGGATGAAGCCCTGTCACGGTATGATATCAGGTCGGTGGACATCATCCACCGGATAGGTACTCTCGCGGTAGGGGATCACATAGTGCTGATTGTCGTTGGGTCACCTCATAGGAAAGACGCCTTCCGGGCATGTGAGTACATTATCGACCGGATCAAGGAAACGGTACCAATCTGGAAGAAGGAATATACCGCAGATGGCTCCCGGTGGGTTCCCGGCGAACATTCCTGAAACAATACCCGGATACATCATTGCCAGGTTATACCACCGCAGGCACGGTCTGCCTGTCGCGCACCGGTCTTTGTCAGGCATGAGGCGGTCTTCTCTGGTCCGATGTTCTATGTCGCGGCATGCGGGATCACGTTATAGGTTATTCCGCAGGGGCGGGAATCCCAGGCTGCACCGGAAGAGGGATGGATCATCCGCTTGAAGGTATCGGAGGAGTGCCAGCGCCGGCCAGCCGGGACAGCCTTCATCTCCCGCCTTCGTTTCAAGCCTTCAACCGCACCCCTGCAAAGTGGGTTCTGCTGACCGTCGCCCCGGTAACAAACCTGGGCGTGCACTCCGCCGCACGATGGGGTTTACGAAAGACCACGTTGGTGACCGGTAATTTCGGCACGGAAAAAGACCGCATCATACAGTCCGTCGTTCCCGGTGGATGAGATTGTAATCTCCATGACTCAGTGAACAGAACTGTTATTTTGGGAGAGGATGTCCCTTTGGAAACGTTTTTATATCAGTGTCCCATCCGTTTGTGAGATGGATATCTGCATACGGTTCGAACGATCGAGGATCGGCACAGCGGGTCAGGATGCTCAAAGCAGCGACCGGTCAGCGGTGCGAATGTTGTGGCCGCATGGTCGGAGCCCATGTCCTCGAACTGCACTGTATCCCCGGCATGGCTGATCATCTTCGGGATCGGGATGCAACTTCACACATCCTCGTCCTGTGTCCAGGGTGCCATGCATCGCACGCATACCCATAATGTGCCTGGAACGGGAACAACGCCTTCTGGTCGATGCCCGCCCGGCGGGAGACTGAAGAGAGGATACGAAAAGTGTTCCTCCAGAGACCTACACCCCTCCCCCATCCCCTGATCCTGAAGAGCTTTTTTGCATCCGTGTTTGCATCAGGTGGAATGGATATCTTCCTCAATGGACATAACAAAAAAAATTCCCTCTGGTTCAGGGAATCTTTTGAACACCGGAGAGCAACGAAGATCGCTTCCAGAATGAGAAGAGCCACATCCGGTTTGGGTGCGGATTTAAAGATCTGCCGTGACATGGAGCGGCTTGGCTGATCCGATGGAAATTAACGATGAACAATCGTTGCAACCCTGCAGCCTGAGGAGCAGGGTATGCCTCCGGCTTCAACTGTTAAGAACGAATTCGCCCATTTATTTATACTTCTCCCACACAACCTGGGATAGAGACAGGCGAAACGGTGTCGCACGGTCTCCATGGAAAACAGAGCGTGATGAGAGGTGCTCGAATACATCAATAAATTTGAACGGGGTGTCTATTACGTCCTGATGGTCCTTCTTGCCGGGTCATCTTCTTTGGCGTCCTTGAACTCCTCATTATCTTTTTTTGCACTTTTCTCCGATCTCTCGTATCGTCTCGGGAACCACGAGATTCTCCAGATCTTCGGGTATTTCCTTCTCATCCTCATCAGGATCGAACCCCGAGACGATAAGGCATATCTCCTCAAGAATGAGATCCAGGTCGAGATAATTGTCCTCGTAGCTATCATTGCAGTGGCCAGAAAGATCATCCTCCTCGATCCGTTCATTGAGGGATTAGAAGAGCTCAATGCCAATGTCATGATCGCCCTGGGGGTGGTAATCATCGCCCTGTCGGCCTCGTACTACCTGATCCGGAGGACATCCCCCAGGTAGCACCCGGTGATCGCGAAGAGGGATATAAGGACATTCCGCGATAAGACCCAGGTCACGATTGAACCCTTCGATGCGATTTTATCTCCCCGGGAGAAGGCAAATTGGTATACCAGAGCGCTGATCAACGGGCTTTGCTCGCTATCGAGCAAATAACCTGCCAGGGCCCTCAGGCAACAGGACGATTCTGAAGATGACCAGGAAATGATGTAGAGTGGTGTTATACCATGGACACGAATGGGAAGAATCGTGATGGCCCGCTACCTATCAGGGCCGGACAACGAGGGTTGCCACCGGGCTGGCTGAACACGTGCGTGCTGACGCTCCCGGAGAGCATGCGTGAGATGTGGCCTTTGCCTACCGGGCCGATCACGATCAGGTCGGCGCCGAGTGTCATCTGCTGCCGCGAGGATGGATTCGCCAGGGTGCCCGCGTTTCAGGTGCATGACCGCCTGCATACACCCATCCTGGCAAGTTCTCTCTCAAACCTGCGAGCACGATCCCTGACTCTTCTTCAACTTCGCGGATGACCAGTTCACGGGCGATCTCCTCTTCGGACCACCCGGTTTCGATGATGTAAATACAGTGGAGTTCCGCATGGTAATGCCTTGCCAGGTCGGCCGCCGCAGTAAGTACGTTTCTGGTTATGGGTGACCCATCAACAGCGACGAGAATTTTCCGGAACACAGGACATCACCTGATGGTACCATGGGGACCACATAATGATATCCCTAATCCTCGTGGGTCCCGTTCAGCCTGTTGAGGGCCTGCCGTGCAGCGTTCTGGGTTGCTTCGGCCTGCGAGCGCCCACTCCTTTCCGATAATCTCCGCGTCCACGGTGACAACATACGTGGCTGGGATGGTGGGGGTTCCTGATCGATCCTCGAGGAGGTAGGTGGGCGGGAGCGGTTTCTGCTTCTGGAAATGTTCCTGGAGCATCTTTTTATAGTTGCGGTCGGTCCGATATTCCCGTATACTACCAGACATCAGCTCCACGATGATGGCTTTCGTCCGGGCCATTCCAAGGTCAAGGTAGAGTGCGGCTACGAAGGCCTCGAACGCACCGGCAATGATGCGGGGGGTCTTTTCCTGGTTACTTCCCACCAGGACAAGGTCTTCAAATCCGATAGCAAGAGCGCTGACAGCACGTGCAAGGTTGCGGTTCTCGGTCCATTCCATCCAGTGCGGTCAGTTCACCTTCAGGTTCCGGGTAGGTCAACAGGAACTCCCAACGACCAGGTTTAGAACCCTGTCCCCGAGAAATTCCAGACGCTCGTTGTCACTGGAACCTGGTTTGCCGCACTCCCGGATAAACGAGCGATGAACCAGCGCCTCATGATACCTTCCAAGAGCCCTGTCATCAACCCTCCTTCGTCGTATTGGTGGGCTTGAGAGAAAATCACGCAGCAGCCGAATCCGATCACCATCGATTTCCATGGAAGTGTTCATTTAAGGTACAGCCCGGTCCTGCATTAACCATTCTTTGTCCTGGTACTTTCATAACCCACGTGTCCCGTTCGATCCAGGCTCGGGCAGAAAAACGTCATACCCGCCACTGCCTGTTTCCGGCCGCGAAATACTGACCGTCCCTCCGGCTGGCTACCCAGGGAGACCATGTCGTCCAGGGCAAGGATCACTTCACCCATATCCGGGTACATCTTGAAACGCTCCCCGAGGAACCGGGCCAGGCCTTCCGGAGAAACAGGCTGATCGCCCAGTACTTTTTCCAGAAATCCAATCATATCCTCGTGGAGTGCCCAGGGGTAGATGATCCATTTCCATTCGGCAATTCGTTCAGCATAGTAATCAGGCTGGAAGGCCGAACAGGTCTTGTGCTGGAGGACACCGGTGCGAAGTTCTCCCGGCCTGTGCCGTGCAAGGTACTCCGTGGCCGTAATCAGGGTCTCTCCTGTATCGGTGACATCATCGATGACAAGGATCGTTTTCCCCTCCACATCTACAGAAAGGTGGAACCGCACCACCGCCCGGTCGAATTCCCGGGCTGCAACCCCCCAGTGCTCGATCTTTATGCTGGTCAGGTCTGATATGAGAAGGCGATCACAGACAACCCGCGCAGGGACGTAACCCCCCCGTCCGATGGCGATAACGAGATCGGGAGCGAGTCCGGAGGCCCTGATAATATCTGCCAGGCTCCTTGATAGCGATATTGCACTGTCCCAGGAGACCATATCGATGGGAAAGGAGTCAGCATCCATATATGCCTAGGGACGCTCTACCAGGGATTATAAGATTTTCCCATGGCAGGAAAGGCTTTTCCAGGCACCGGCAGAGAGGAGAATTGCGGGGCAGGCTCACCTGTTATCATAGAGCCGGGACCGGATATCCCTGCCGGAACCCGGACCAGGCAATTCGGTCTACCAGGCAGTTCCATGGTGGCGTTTCCCGGCTCAGGGTCTCTAGATGGTAAGTCGGGTCGGATCGGTATCCCATGGAACAGAACCACGCTCGCACTCGACATCGATGACCCGGGCCATCCATTTCAGGAACGCTGCCCCGACGGCACCTGTACTGACAACGCTTTGGAGGGCGAGATCAAGGGTTCGCATGTTGAACTCGGCGTGGTGGGGGTAAATGTATTTCGAAACGGTAAACCCGATTACTCTTCCGTGTTCAACGATACGTGAAAACCCGGTAAGCAGCGAAGAGAATGCACGGGTCAGTTCCATAGATGAAATGGGCATCGTTCTTTTCATAAAGCTCGTTCAGGTGATTGATTGCGCGTCATCCTTGAGGGTAATCTGAAAGCAACAATGCAGAAATGGGTTCCTTCCGATGATCGATAGGATCGGGTATTTGCCGAACCGGATCCAGAATCCCAGTTCCCTTCCTTTTCCATCTCCTTAACAATTTCGACATCCATGCTCTGGAATGCTGTTTCAGGAGGATCTCGCTTCATCATCAGACCTGAGAAAAGCCGCATCATCCATGAGGGGTGCTTTCACATGAATGGTTATGAAGGGTTCGGGTAACAGAGCAAACCCCTGGGAAAGGATGTCAATCCCATGCCCTTACTGGACATTGGAGAGCCGTCCCCGGACCTCATCGAGGTTGCAGTGACGTGTCCAGATGAGCGCGGAGATGACCGAATCAGCAAAAATGAGAGCTGCGGTTTCAAAAAGTGTTCCGAGTGGTGCAAAGGAGGGGGATACCGATCTGTACTGTCCCATAATCTGGCGAACCTCGTACTTGCTTGTCTCCTCGCCGCGTGGCTCCTGCCTTCCGAGCATGACCATACAGTCAGCGATCCTGGCGATTCGTGAATCAGGGACGCTGTGATTAAGCAGCTTCCCCCCAGTTCCTTTGCCGTCTCGCAGATATCAAAGATCGAGTTGGTCTCACCGGAGCCAGAGAAAGCGACCAGTGTATCGCCTGCAGAAAATGCCGGAGTTATCGTTTCGCCGATGACATACGATTCAAACCCGATATGCATCAGGCGCATGGCAAACGCCCGTGAGACGAGACCGGAACGCCCCGCCCCTGCGACATACACTCTCCGGGCGGCAAGCATCTCATCGAGGAACCTCGCTGCCTGGTCCACATCGAGGGTACGCGCGGTCTCTTCCATCTTTCCGGCCATAAGGACCATCAGCTCAGAAAGCGAATAGCAGGGAGGCGCCTCCTGGTCCGGCACTATCTCTTCCTTGGACATCCCGTATATTATGTACGTTCTTTATGAAGAAATGCATGCCGGATGGAGATGATGGCCCATGGGGATTCAATCCCCAGCGCCCGGAGAAACTTACCGGTTCGCTTGCGGATCATATCAGTCCTGTCAGGTTTTCATTAATTATGCACAATCGCAGCCACGCGGATTTCGACCTGATGCCAGAAACAAAAGGATGAGACGGCTGCAATGCGAGCCGTTCAGCCGGTCAAGCGACCTCCGGTGTACCGGATGAAGTGGGTGCAGCCCCGGACCCGTCGAACCCCGAACCGCGCTTGGTTCCGATACCCGTCTCGCCATGACCATTCCTGGTACCAGGTTTTTTTCCCTGAATTGTCTCCTGGTCAGATCTCGGTTGAATACCCGGTGTAAAGTGCCGTAAAACGGTGGCCGAGCACCTTTTTGAGGGCAGTTTTGGCATCGTTTCCCGTGCAGTGACCGGTGATGACGCGGCCGCACCCGGCTGCCGCAGGCCCCTCGCCGGTGGAGCGGACCAGTTCCGGTGGTGTCGCCCGGTCGATGAGATGAAATCCGCCGACCACGGCCTGATCTGCCGGCCGGGATATCGTTCTTTTGCGGTATGCACGATATTCAGAATTCCGGAATAGCCGCACCCGGTTATTATGGTGATCCCGTCTCGTTCTTCAACAACCAAGAAAACCGTGGAGGAACTGGTCCGGCTCGAAACGTCCGTGTATCTATGCCAGCAGTGAACTGTTCCCAGGAGGCAGTGGTTCCGTTCTCTGTATATTGGCGATGAGCATCAGGCCGGGAGCGATCCAGGTATCGGTTCCGACCCGGATGAACCGATCTGCATGCGTTGAGAGAATTCCGGCATCAAGCCCGATATACCGGTACCGGCCAGGATCCCGGGCGTAGTAGGCTTCATTGCACCTTTCTTTCAGGTAGACTGGAGCCCTGGCATTATATTCCAGAAATGGGCCAAGACCCCCGCCGTGATCATAGTGGCCGTGGGAGAGAATTCCTGTCTTTATGCGAGCAAGATCCTGGCCAAGTGACTCGGCATTCCGGATGAACGTCCCGTCCTGTCCCATATCAAAAGGAGGAGCCTGCCCCGGGCTTCGATGAGAGCAGAGCCCGTGCTGTGGTAAGCCCGGGCTGTTTTCCCGGTGTATTCTCGATCAGGGTAGTAAGATACATGTCCCCGCTGGCTCCCTGATTCCTGTTCATTTGAACAATAAGGGGCATAAGGGTAACTAAAACGGCAAATCGCCGGATGTCAGGATTCCAGACTATCGGTTCACGGGCCAGGAGCCTGGAATCATTTCCTCCCTACCATCTTCGCACATGTTCCCATGCCCGATGAAGGGCGGGATCTTTTTCCGGGTTCCCGTATAAGGAGACATCCCGTCGCCCGTACCGGTCCCGATCTTCACCTACCGGGCAAACCTTGATGCAGATTCCGCAGGGTGATACGAAGTGGCGGTGCAGTTCCGCAGTCCACGAAGCACACGCATGTTTATCGGTAAGGGAAGAGGGATACCCCCCTGGTCCCAGGGCTGAAGAAGGGCACATCTCGACACATCGCATACAACGGGTGCAGAGGTCCTCTTCAAGGAGTGGATCGGGTGGGAGGCGTGCTGCAGAAAGGACGGTCCCGAACCGGACCCGTGGGCCGCTTTGAGGGGTGAGGATCATGTTGTTCACGCCAAAGTTCCCAAGTCCTGCAAGATAGGCAGCATGGCGGTGAGAGAAGAAGGCAACCGGATTTTCCAGGAGCACCTCGATCGATCCGTATCCGTCCGGGGATAAAAACAGAGGGATACCCCGGGCTGTCAGATACTCCGCCAGCCGGTAAGTATGCTGATCGAGGAGCGCGTTCACGGTGATGTAGAGTTCCCGGTAGTGGATCGAAGGCGAGGTTTCCAGTGCCGGGAGGGACACAGGAAGCCCGATAACAATCGCCGATTCCGCCTCGGGAAATATGGACCAGGGATAGAATTCCTTCGGCATCCATGGCTGGAACGGCGGATCTTCCCAGCGGTGTACGTCGGCAACTCCGACCAGGGGATCTCAGTCCCCGGCACCGTGACCTGATCGACTCTTTCAGTGCTTCATGCATTCCAGGTCAAAGGATATCTGGAGTTTCCAGGCAAAAAAGGTACTATCTGAATAAAGATGGCATTTCACTGGCCGGATTCAGTCTGGAGCGCCGGATGCTGCGTGCCATGTCCCATATCCGGGCCAGGCTTACTGAATGCCTTTCAGTCTCTCAACCATTTCCTGCGCGATGGTCCTCACATAGCCGTTCTTATCGTGACAGGCCTCTGAAAGTGGTCCGATTGCGCGTTTGTCGCCCATTTGTCCCAATGCCACCACACAGGCAAACCGCACATCATGATCCTGATCACCGAGCATCCTGACCAGGTGTTCATATGCCCGTGGGTCTCCGATTCCCCCGAGGGCATCAATGGCGGCCAGTCGGACTTTCTTGTCGCTATCCCAGAGATTGATAACCAGTACTCGACTGCGTGGGGCCAAGTTTCCGTAATTCGGATATCGATCTCCAACGATCTGTGCCGGACATATCTGCCGGCTCTTCCAGTTTCGCATTCATGAAAACCCCTCCTTTTATTTGGAAGAAAAATGGCAGTAATCTGCTGCTCCACTATTGGTCCTGAAAAATTCGTGTTTGAAGTATATCCATGAACATAAATACCTTTGCCCGCCAATCCGCTCGTATGAGGAAGGCCTGTTTCTGGAATGAGGACGGTGCAGCAATGGTATAAAGCGATTATCCGGCCCTGCCTGCAATCTTCATAATGCACTTCAAGATCAAACCCCTCGCCTTCCTTTTTCCTCGATATCAGCCTCCATTAAATGAAAACGTGGGAATTCCCTCATGGTCCGGATCCTGGAGTAACTCTGACCGGTACCTGGAGCGGGACATCTTTTTCGATCATGGTCATCGATCGCCTCGTGCATCCCGGGTTCTTCACCAACAATGCATGTATCCTTTGAACCATGTGCCGGGATGATGACCCCGGAAAGACCGAGAGACAAAAAGGAGAGGTTCTGATTATAGCACCCGGACTGTAAGATCATGCAGTTCGGTCTTCTCGATGAAAGTGAGATTCACGGGAGTGCCCCACATCTGGATGGTGGCTGCGTCTTTCCCGGCTCGAATTCAAACGCGATGCGGAGTCTGTCAACCTCATACTCCGGGACAAGATTGAGCGGCAGGTAGTGTTCTCCGTCATCACCGGTAATTCCAAAGAACCCACCTTCAAGGTCGATGAAGGCAATGGTACCTTCCGCGACCCATGGACGCCGGTATTCACCGTGAACGGCATGTTCGCCTCTCCCTGTTGCTTTTAATGAGAATGCATGGATCCCTCCGGAGCCTGCCATCATGCCAGGGGGTTGGGACGGGATATACTCATCACCGATAAGGGAAAGGCCGTTTGGAACCGTTAGAATCCAGGAATACCCGGTGGTCGGGTTCTCGGCCAGCCGGATACCGAATTCTCCTCCCAGTCCCTGGGGAAACGGTTTTTCGTTATCCCCTTCTGTGTAAATGGTATAATTGAGCGGAATCCCGGTTGGTGGAGGGCTCCCGCCCACCCGTAGATTCAGGGTGAAGCTGGTCTGGTTTCCGGTTGTGGATTCCCATTGCCTTGAATAAATACCGGAAATTGTCTGCATCCCAGGTTGGACTGCTCTCAGGACCCACAGGTAGGTTCCCCCTGCCCCGACCAGTCTGCTGCCCGGATCATCAGGCTGGTAGCTTCGTTTTCAATGACAAGGCCGGGCGTCACCGACAGCCGCCAGGTAAACCCGGTAGTTGGGTTTCCAGGTAGCCGGGCGTATCCTGGCATCAGGGGGGACGTCGTAGGTTTCACCATCGTTGGTCATGCCAAAAGTACACCTTACCTGAACAGGGAGTCGGCACAGGAGTTGGCGGCACTTTGTCCTCATCTCCCAAGCACCCGGAGAGCACGGCGGCTGCAATGAAAAGGGTTGCAAGGACCGCGAGGGGAATGATTTCTTTCTGCATCAGGTATCATCTCACGTTGTGTGATAACCGTCTTTTTATCCCGATTTACATAAATCTTCTATTAGCTGCGAAATTCTTTGAAGTTACAGGGCATTCCCGTTGCCGGGAATGAGAGGGTATCCCCGTTCACTCCTGCCACTTCTGGTAAGTATTATGTGCCTTCCATCTATGTAGGTGCATGGAACCCACCTGCAAAAAAAGCCAAAATTATTGATATTGTGTATTCTGTAAAAATCCCAAATAATACTCTGCTTAGTATATTCAGGAGGGCTGGGTCCCTTCAACTACTAAAAATTTAAAAAAACTGATTATCTGTTTTCAGGATTTTCTTGCAATTATTAAAAATTGTTTTCCAAAGATTTTCCATAAGAGCCTGCATTTAAGAAAAACTTTTAGAAGTATTAAAGGAGGCTGTCCCCCTCCCCTCGACATTGTATATGGTAAAAATTTTGGCACTACATCCAAAATTTCAAAACCAGAGAGCTTTAAGACTTCAGCCATTGAGTTATCGGAGATAGGAATGTAGTGATCCCAAAAATCCCAGTACTCTTTAGCCAGATATCTAATGTTTGGACCCATTAAGATTATTATTCCACCTGGTTTTAAGCATCTAAAGGCTTCATTTAGAGTTTTTTCTACTTGCTCTTTTTTGAATAAATGCTCCAAAAAATTACTAGAGAAAACAACATCGATAGAGCTATCCTCAACTGATACCCACTTTTCTGAACATTCTTGATTTAAAAAATTTATGTCATCTGCTAGGTATTTCCTGCCATCTGGATTTAGATCGATCGCATATTTTGTTTTGGCATCGATATTTGTAATAAACTCGCCATATCCAGAGCCAATATCCAAAACAGCTGCATCATCTGGAATGTGTTTTTGAAATATATTTTTACACAATATTTTCCATACGTTCTTTCTGTAATCCTCTAAGCCTCCAAACCTTATGCTGTACTCTTCTTGAAGTTTTTTACCCTTTTCCAAGCTACTCATCTGTTGCCCTTTTTGTTAATTTTCTTCCAAATCCTATAGATTCACTTATTCCCCCTGTCACACCTGCATGAACAGGCCCAAGGCCCGGCTCTGAACCTTTTTTATTGCGGGTGTTTATTTCCGTGGGGTCTTCCGGTAGACCATTCCCTGGAATATGGCGATTGGAACCCCTTTTTCATCGCTTATCCTTACCGTGTAGGTGGCAAGCTTCGGGTTGAGGTCGAACTCCTCTGCATCGGCATAGAGTGTACCGGAGGAAACCGATCTCATATAGGAGATATGGGCATTTATGGCAGCAGCAGGTATGCCATGGGAATTTGACGCAACAGCAAAGGCGGTATCGGCAAGAGTGAAGATGGCCCCGCCGTGCACAGTTCCATGGCTGTTCAGGTGCATGTCGCAAACCTCCATTTTTACCCGTGCCCTTCCCGAAGAAGACTCGAGGAGCGTGATTCCCGCTTGCCGGGCGAAGGCATCTCTTGCGAGAAATTGTTCCGGATCATCCATACGCCCATTGTACTCGTTGTTTGCAATGAAAGTATGGATCCTGTCCAGGTTGAGCTTGTTTCCGTTTCGCTTCAGAAATTCAGGATTTTCACGCATACCACCTTCATTCGGGCGTGTATAAAAAACGATGATGATGGACTGCCATGCATACCACCCGTGGGAAGGGGAACGATGATAATGAACAATGTGAAAAGAAAGACGCTTGACAGAGTCAGAGCGGAGAGTTATATAGCCCCTCGTTTCCAGTTCGCGCGTGATTTGGCCTGACAACAACGGATGCTGGACTTAGCCGCCCATCGATATGCGGGTGAGAGAGTCCGGACACGAGGCTCGATTTCCGACGGTAAAAGCATTCATGAATTTTAGTAACGCGTAATGTTTTAATCGGGTCCAGGGATCGGCAGAGATAATCCCTTGTTGGGATGATCTCACTGGTAGGAAAACAAAAAGGAGATCACCCCGGTTGGATATCGTGCACACAATTGAAGCTAAGGTATGCATTTGTGAAGACGGCCAGCCGATACCGATCGAGAGTATTTTAGCATCGGTGAAGAAACCCGGGATCGAATCCCTGCCAACTCGAACGCATACTCGAGGCAATTAATATAACGTCAAATTTCAACTCCGAAGTAATAGCAAGTTTCTCTACCATGACCTGATGAAGGGTGATTCGGTATCACGGTATCTGGATATCGCCTCCTGCGGGAACGTGATGATCTATTTCGATGGGCATCAAGATCCAATCTTCTCTGTGAATTTCATGTTGGTCTCCTAACCGGCGGCCATTACATCATGGGACTGTCCGGGCATCTGGGTAAAGAAGGAGAATAGTTCTTCAGGCCGTATCGTCACCAGCATAAAAATATACCCTCGATCTAACGAAAAGGGAGAATTGGTTTCAGGCCTGGTGACGCTCAAGAAGGGTCTGGGCTGGCAGCCGAATAGTAATATGGTAGCAGGACAACGGAAAGAGCTCTTCGGTTATCTTCAGTGAACAACGGTCCAGATTCCCTCCGAAAAGACGGTCATACCACGTCTCCTTCCTCCGGTAGTACGAAAGAATTGCCTCCCACCCCTCCTGGTATGGAATGGTCTCGATGAATCTGCGGCCAATTTCGACCGGGAGGTCATCCCGTCGTTTATCCACGATCAGGGAACAGGTGTCAATCTCGGACATACCAGCGGGAAATACCCTGAATTCAACAGATATGTCGGCCCGGTGTAGCCCATGTGAACAGAACTCGATAAATTCATAGAAAAACTCCAGAAATATCCTGTGTTTATCATTAAGTTCTCCAAGAATGGCTTTTATCGCCATGTCCCGGGCCTGTTCCGGAATCAGTGTCTCAACCTTCAGCCGGTGCATTAAAGCATCTTCTGATTTCAGGTGTTCGAGCATTCGTCTTAGAGCGTGGTACTGCTTCCAGAACTCCCTCTCGTAGGTGGCTGCAGGCAGGCTCAGATCATCGGGCATTTTCTCCCTCTGTTTCCGATTTCTGTTCATCCGATCCGGCAATATATCCTTTCAGAAAACGCTCCATCTCTTTCTTCTTCCGGGCCTGAGCTCTGATCTCACCAACAAGGAGGATGCAGTTGAACACGAGGACGATACCCACCATGGCGACGCTTACCACGAGCATGAACCCCTGAATCAAGAGAAATGTCGCCCAGAGAACAGCAACGAAGCAGATCAGGTAAAAAACAATCCATAATCTGGCATTCAGGATATCCATACATTCACTTCTGCATGAAGGAGAAATAAATAAGTACCTGTTTCTGCTGCAGGGGCTGTGCAGAGAAAAATGAAAAATGCTGTGCTGCAACATCCTCCACCGCCGGGCTGACCATTGGGGCTGTCAATTGGTAGAAGTGTACCGGTATGGGGGGATAATCACCGACTGCTTTATTCAGATCATGCAGCTGTCAGGGGGGGGTATTTCTGCGATTCTCCAGCGCATCTCCTAGCCGCTGAACAGGGCCGGGAAAAGAGATCGAGCGCCAGGCATCTGCCTGGATATTCGGGGAGTAATGAACGGAGATGATTGGGATCTTCTATTGTTTCTCAACGGCTTTGTCCCTTGAATACCGAATCGAGATACCATGGCTACGGGCAGCTGTCCTGCAAATGGCAGAGTTGTTTTGGGCCGGATAAAATCCATAACCATTAATAGGAAAAGCCTGCACCTCTGTGATGATCGCCATGGAGCGTACTGGACAAGGGGGCTATCTGGCTGCCGGATTCGGGGGGCAGGTACTGAAACTCACCGTTATCGGGATATTTTCAGTAATTGCGCTGGCAGTCACTCTCTTTGCCTTTTTTTCCGATGAAACCTTCTTCGGAATTGCGAATATCATCCTCCTCCCCCACCTGTACCTCATCCCGATTATCCTCTTCGCGTTCTGGTACCCGAAACGCGGCCTCCAGATCACCATCATCATCATCGTGACGCTCGTCGTTCTCACCTTCGTTTTCTATTACAGGGGGATGATCCAGGACCCGCTCTTCATGCTCCTCAATTCAGGCGTTGACCTGATGATTGTTTTCGCCCTTGCCCTGTATGCCAAGGACCGTGACCTCATCGAGGGAATCCTGAAAGATATCATGGGGCAGTACCGGGGCAGCCGGGGAAGGACGAAAGGTGACAGGCTGGGGCAGGCAGAAAAATGGGAAGGCCTGTTCTCCCTGGATGTTTCTGAGATAGTACAGGCACTCCGGACTGGCGATGAGGATGACCGGGAGGAAGCGGCCCGGGCACTTGGAGAGCTCCGGGACCCGGAAGCGGTCGAACCGCTCACCGCAGCACTTGGCGACCAGAGCAGGTATGTGCGTAGAGAGGCAGCAAAGGCGCTTGGCGCAATCGGCGAGGAACGGTGTATTCCCCCTCTGATAAAGGCTCTCCGGGACGAGGATCGGTCCGCACGCGAGGGTGCGGCTGAGGGCCTGGCAATGATGGGCACCATGGCCATAAACTCCCTCGCCCGGGCCCTCGATGATCCGGACTGGCATGTCCGGATGGGTGCTGTGGTAGCGCTCAGAATTATCGGCGACCGGACCGTCATGCCGGGGATTATCAGGGCGGCAGGAGACGAGAACCGCTTCGTACGCCGCGAAGCGATAAAAGGGCTGGGCAGGATTGGTGGTAATGAAGTCCTCCAACCGCTCGCCGACGCTCTCACCGATGAGGATACCGGCGTGCGGCTCCGGGCTGCCGGAGCTTTGGGCAGGACCGGTCGCGATGATGCAATCGCCCCGCTCATAGGTGCCCTGGGAGACCGGGACAGCGGCGTGCGGCTCCGGGCCATACAGGCTCTCGAGGAGATCGGTAGTCCCGCGGCACGGGCGGTCCTCGAACAGCACGGTGAGCAGGCCGGAAAGGATTGATCTCCTGGTACCCGGCCAGGATCTTTCGGAAATTCTCTTTATCCACGGATTTTAATGTTTTCCGGTGCTACTTTGAATAAAACTTGGGTGAATGCATCCTGCTTTCCGCAGATCTCGATTCATGCATAATAATTTTCACACCTTCCTCCAAGAATCGCAATTATTTTTCTTGCATTCTCGTTTAGATTAGTCAGTTGTACTTCTATCTCCCCGGAAATATCCGCTTTCACTTCAGTGACCCCAAGAAAATCAGTAAATATCCATTTCAATGTGGGTCTTTGGGTTGGCTTATTCACCTGATTAGGCACAAACTCATTTTGTTCCTTCAAACGTTTCCGAATCAGCCATTCCACCAAAGAGTAGATAAGGAGGGTAAGGACCATGACCATCGAAAGAGCCTCAATCCTTTCGGGTTTTTTCAAATAAACCTCGGAGACCCTGAAACTCTTGTCCTTGAGGAACCGGAATCCTCTCTCGACAGCTGCCTGGTTTTTGTAATATTCAAGCATTGTTTCAGGCTCCAAAGAGAGGTCATTTGAGGCCAGAATGAATCTCCCCAGTTTCTCCATTTCAGCAAGAATTACTTCGGTGTTCCGTTCGATTTCTGCCTGGACGGTGTAGGCGATACGTCGTTCCTCGTCATTCCTGGGTCTACCTCGTTTCATCTCGATCTTTCGCGAGGTTGGGACAATCTCAAACTTGGTATACCGGTACCAGGGATGGTTCTTCGACCAGTGAACTGCTGCTGCTTGTGCATCCATCTCACATGCAAATTCCAGTCCCAGGAGTTTCTTGAACGATTTTGTGGTCTGTACATCCAGTTTTTCGAGACGCTTCTCAAATGGCTTCTCCTTCCGGATCTGCATCTCCTTTGAATGCACGAGTACCCATTTTTGAGAAATACCGCCATATTCGGATCTGGTTTCATAGAACAAATACCGGGTATCCTTGCCCGGATTCAGCGGAACATCGGCGTGGAGCAGGGTCTTTACTTCGGTAATCGTGGAAGGTACATGGGTGATCCAGTGGAGATCCTGACGTAAGTTCTGGATATTTTCCGAGGTGTAGAGTGCGCTATCGGCGATGAAATAGGCGTCTTGAGGAACCTGTAGCTGCCCTGAACTGTTGTATTGACTCGATCAGGTTCCGTTTGTCCGAGGCGTTTCCGGAATAGGTCCTGGCAAAGAGCGGGATCCCGTGCTGGTTGGTAATGGTGCTGAGTACGAATTGCTTGAGGTCTGGACGGTTATCTTTGGTATGGCCGTAGGTGATCTGGATCGCTGGTGTCCCGTCAATATGCTCATAGTTGCCATGGACGCTCACACTGGTGGTGTCGGTATGGAGAGCTGGGTGCCAAACTGGACTTTCTGCATGACCTGAAGAACTATTTTGAGGAAGAGGTCGGTTGAATTTGCCTCGTAAATCTTATCCAGAGTCCTCCCAAGAACATCATCATTCAGGTCTTGGGGTGAAACTCCGGGTCCGAGCAATCGTTCTGTCGCTAGATTGTTGAAGAATTTCGGGAAGATATAGAGCCTCCTCTCGTTGAATCCGAGAGCATTCATAATCATGGCTTTGAGCACAACGGAATGCGCTAATTTATGCTGACCTTGTTTCGGGATTACTTCGTCTATGATCCGGCCTATCTCAAGATCATCATAGATTCCTGCAACAATCCCGTGGTGGGCTACGATGGCAGACGTAAATCTCATTCTGCTTTAGTAGTTATGCAGAAGTTAGCTAAAAATGTTTAGCTTCTTCGTGAGATCTGCGGAACGTCGGATGCATCTTGACCTGGATCCGGACATTATCCTGAAATACTATATGGGGCAGCAATCGGTTGGGGGGGGGTTCCGGTTGCTGAAGGATAAGAGTTTCCGGGTTATCGAAGTTTTCATGAAGAAAGAGGCCAGGATTGAGGCGTTATCCGTGGTAATGGTGCTCTGCTCATTCGTCTATGCAGTGTAGCCGAGTGGTATATCCGGTCCCAATTAAAAGGCAGGGAAAACGGTGAAAAACCAGCTGAAAAAACCAGTCCGGAACCCGACCATGAAATGGATCTTTACCCTGTTCATGGGGTCACCTGAAGTCCCAGTTGCCCCTGAACTCACAGATACAGCCGTTTATTTTGAATCCTGGCGAGGAGGTGGTTCAGATTCTTGATGTTATGGGACCAGCGTTCAGGAAATATTATCTTGTGAGGTCGACCCGCGAAATGCAGGCTAAAAGGTCTGTGATGTCTTTTTCAATTTCGCCGATATGCACCCGGACATCCTTGAGATCCCTGACCAGGCTCAGGTCAATCCGGTTCCTTTTCGCGGTCAAGTCACTCCGGAGAGAGGACAACAGATCATCATCGTCGGATGGTGTGGATATGAAGGAGAGCATGCTCTCATCCACACTGGAGCTGCTCGATCCCTTCATCGCAGGCGTTCCTGTCTGTTTCGGGGAATCCGCCTGGAGCACTACGCCGGGTGAAGAGGGCGTGCCCGATGGGAATGAAGCGGTACCTGGTTCTTCCTCCAGATCGACATCGTCCAGGTCAAATCCTTCAAGCTCGTCCAGTCCTTTTTCCAGGGAGTACTCCCCGGAATTCGCAACCGGGGCTGCGATTCCATCACGGTGCGCTTCGTGGATCTGGGCAACTTCATCCTCGTCCTCTAAATCAATAGTGATGGCCGGTTCATCGTCAGGGGATATATCCATACGTGCGATCTCATTTTCATCGGCAAAGATTTCCATCGAATTCAAATCGGTATCGAGGATACCTGTACCGGGTTCATCGCCCTGCTCTATCCGCGAGAAGATGAGATTCTCGTCAAGGGCTATGTCCTTTGCAAGAGGAGAGAACGGGCTTGGTTCCTGTTTCTGACGGACCGGAGAGACCACTTCAGAATTTACCGAGTCCATTGAGATCTGCGTACTTCTGTCATTTAAGTCCGGTTTTTTCGCGGACGTCTTTGCAGTCCCGGTGCCGGCTCTCGCGGAGCGGCGGCGTGATGCAAAGAGGAGACCCAATCCCTGCCGGAGGGTTCTGAAGCTCTCGAACCGTGACACCGGCGAGCCGGCAAATGCCTGCTTCACTGGGGCGGTTGCTCCTGGTTCGCCCTCGTTGATAAAAGGCTTTTTCACAGAGCCTGGAGGGGAACGGAATGGGAAGACCTGTCGTATCCTCCTCCTCATCGCCATGAATCTGCCTCCGGACACAGGGGTTGTTATCGAAAGACCTGATTCCTGTTTCCCGGTTTTCATCAAGCCGGTCCTACCTGTTGCCGATGGTTCTGCTGGATCATTGACGTCCGGTTTCTCGCGGTGTTTCCGGGGGACACTCTCCCGGGACACTCCCAGACGCCCGAGGACGAACAGAAGTGCTCCGAAAAGTACTATCCCGGCTGCGAGACTCAATTCGGGAATGTTGAGCAGGATCAAGGCTGCCTCAAGAACCAGGATTCCCAGGACGGCAACAAAACGGACGGTCACAGAATTCATGTCAGACCCCCTGGAATGATGGAATGTTAAAGAACAAACCAACTATAAACGGTGCCGCTATATAAATAATACCGGTTACGGAGCAGAGAATGCTTCCGAAGAAGTAGAACATGTATCGTCCACCTCCGAAGACGATTCTCCCTGCCAGTATGTTGGAGATGGTGATGATGGTGATAATGATCATGACGTAGACCGTCATCTCTGCCTCCGGGAAATTGACAAACATGGTCACGGCACCACCCATGGTTCCGCTGACCGCCCCGGCACCGGCCATAGCACCGCTATTAATCGGGCCGAGGGAGGAGACGACACTGCTGATGGCCTGTGACATGTGCAGAAGGATATGGAAGAGGAAGAGAAAGATGGCGATCATCATGGCATGCATGGGGATGAGCAGGACCACGAACCCCATCGAGATGGTGTGTCGGTTGTTCCGGAGCAGCACCTGTTCGAGCATGGAAGATCCAACAATCTCCCCTATCTGGTCCGGCGATCCTCCCAGCTCGATAGAGTCGCGGAAGATGTTCAGATACTTGTAGATCAGGTTACTGCCGCTTTCCCCGATAAACCGCTCCCAGGTAAGGCGGTCATCAAGACCGAGGTTCAGCTTTGAATATAATCCGTTCACGAGAGGTTCAAGGGTGGTGAGGGACTTTTTGTCGATCTCTGTCAGGGCATGGGTGATGGTCATCCCTTTGCCGCCCATCACCGACCCGAGGCTTCGGATGAAGACCGTGAAGTCACTGTCCCGGTTGATGATGTTTGAATCATCGAGATACCCGATTATCCCGATCGGGAAGAGGAGGAGGCCGGTGATGAGCATAACGAGGCCATAGGCATTGGAGATAACGCCCATGAGATTGAGCATGAGAAAAATGAAAGCTATGGCGGCCGCAACCGGAAGCACCTTCCTGCTCATCCGGTGGATCATCCCCTGCTCTTTTGACCCCCGCGGGAGATCATGGACTTTCTGATCGGCGGGAACGGCCCGATACATGGTAACCAGACCGAACACGGAGACGCAGATGACGATGATATAGGAGCTTACCAGTGTTTTCTGGATGTTTTCCGGCGAGAAAATGGCAACAGAGATCATGATGATGATTCCCACGAGGGCTCCTGAGAAGAGCATCGCAATGTAGGCATCCCCCCACTTCTTCAGCATCTCGAGACCCTGTTCGTAGGTATTGCGGTAAATGCTCCGGATCGTGATCAGTTCCCGGGAGAGGAAGTCTTCATCTGGAACGCCGGATTCAATGGAGTTGGCGTACCGGTTCAGCATGCTCTGGAGCATGAGGTTCTTCACCCGCTCGGCCATGATTGTCAGTGCATCCACATAGCTGTAGTTCCATTTCTTGACGAACGTCTCGATCTTTTCAAAGTATTTCGAGGGTACAAACTCCTTACGGGCTGCGGTGTAGGCAAAGATTTCCGGCCGGGTTGCGCGGGCCGTGGTAATCGACGCCATGTAGGTGACCATGAAGAGGAGGTCGGCGCTCATCCTCTTGTTCTCATTAAATGATGAAAAAAAGTCCCGGATCGATGCCAGGAGTCCCGCAAAAGGGAGATGTCCCCTGTTTTTCTGGCGCAGCCCTGCAGACAGGGCTTCAAGACTCGGTGACATCTATGGAGAGCAGTCCCTGTTTCTTGACCTTGGTAATCATGTGAAAAAGGTCGTAGAACCCTGTATAGCCTGCTTTGTGAAGACGTTCAAGTATACGGGCTCTCTTTTCGATCTCCTGGTAAATCTGTGCTTTCTTATGATCAGGGATGCCCAGCATGGTGGCCACCTTGTTCTCGAGGAGGTAGCTGCTGCCCTTACCGGTAAACACGAAGGTATCGGTCACAGGGTCCCAGTGAAACATCTCAACGAAAGAGAATCCCTGAGTTTCCGGATTGAAGCCAACAAGTTCATTCACCGAGATGATTCTCCGGACCATCTCGCCGCTAGGTCTGCGGACGGCACTCTGGATGACGACCAGGTTCAGATTGTCAACGTAGGTCTTTGGGATATTGATCGGGTCACCACAGAGCCGCTGGATGAGTTTTTCGACCGATGCCGCGTGGAACGTTGAGAGGACCGGATGGCCTGTCTGCATCGCACCAAAAGCGACCGAACCTTCCACGCCTCTGATCTCTCCCACAAGGATCTGGTTAGGACGCTGCCTGAGCGCCGCCCGCAGCAGGTCGAACATTGTTACCTCTCCTCCTTCACCTTCCCCCCTCCCTTTCCCTTTTGAGACCTCCCGGGTCCAGTTCCGGTGGGGGATCTGTAGTTCGGGAGTATCCTCGATAGTGACAATCTTATTTTCGGGAGGAATGAAGGCGGTCATGGCATTAAGGCTCGTAGTCTTGCCACTCGCGGTCTCCCCACTCATAAAAAGTGACATGCCATTCTCGATGCAGATCCAGAGATACCCGGCTATCATGTAGTCGCAGGTCTTGAATTCAACCAGTTTCAGGATACTGATTGGATCATCCATCACCTTCCGAATGGTGAAATTGCTCCCCTTCCTGCTGATGTCGGTACTGTACACGATATTAATACGCGAGCCGTCGGGGAGCGTTGAATCGACGATCGGATTCCGGTAGGTGATTGGCCGCTTGGTCCGTTCAGCCAGTTTTATCACGAATTTATCGAGCTCCTCGGTATTCTTCCAGCCTACCACCGACTTCAGTCCCTTGAAGATCTTGTGCTCAATGAAGATAGGGCCTACCCCATCAACCGTGATATCTTCGATATAGCGATCATTGATGAACGGCTTCAGCATGCCGATGTCGATCTTGTCCCTTACAAGGAGATATTCGAGGGCTTTGTATTCCGAGGCATTTACGATCAGTCGCCCATCAGGCATACGCGAAAACTTTGCGAGGATTGCATCCGATTTCAAATTTTTCCTGGCAGTCAAGTCTTTCTTGAGGAAGTCCTTGATCCTGGAACCGACTCCCGGATTTCCTCCATGGGTGGCCAGGGGTAGGGCTCTGGGAACCCTTTCGCCAGGAGTTGGTGCATATGCGACTTTTGCGAAGAGCCCCTTCAGAACCCCGGCACGCTCTTCATCGGTGACTGGATCGTTACTGAGCGAATCCAGCAGGTCGACGAGAAGAATCTCGACTGCGGGAAGGAGTTCCTGGACACTGTGCAGGAAAGACGGTTCAATCGGGATATAATAATTCCTCACATCATTGACATCGTGAAAGATATGGACAAAAGTCGTTTCATCGGCAGGATAGATCAGGTTCGGTTCCTTGATCCCCTTGAGATCGCGCTTCAGTTCCGAGAAAAAAAGGGGGATCCCATACACATCAACCGGAAAGAGGTGCATATACTCCAGGAGGTGGGGAGCCTGTCTCACGTACTCCTTGGCATTGACCGGAAGCATCCGGTAGAGAGCGCATTCCTCGATATTGTTCAGACAGTCATTTCCTTCATCGGACCGTGATGATGGCTCGAAAGGAAGGACAGGTGTGAACGTGAGGGATTCCATACTAGACACGCGCCATTGAGATGGGGATGATCTTCATCCCGTAACCTGGATGTACCTCAAAGCTGACCAGGTTCCCGGTGGTCTTACGGGCTCCCCGAACTTTCACCACTTCCATGACCATTACGTACTTATCCCCAATGAGGGATTTCTTCATCATCAGGTGCGCATCGCAGATTGACCGGATACGGATCAGGGTATCCTCTTCAAAAGCATAGTTATGCAGAGTGATCAGGATTGTTTTGCCTTTATCGACCAGGGTTTTGCAATTGGTGAGGAAGGTGAGGATGGCGGCCTGCGAAGAGTATTTCGTGAACATGGTGAGGGAGTCGATGATGTGGACTTCTGCCCGGCTTTTCCTGATGTGGTTGATGACATGGTCGAGGATCCCCTCCATCTGTTCTTCCGACCAACTTAAGTCAGCGGCATGGATGGGAAATAACCTGACATACCCCCATGCAAAATAATCCGATACGTCAAGGCTCATAGACTCCATCTGCGAGAGGAAACTCTTTGTTGTCATTTCAGTTGAGAAAATGTCGACATTCAACCCCTGTTTCATTGCACCCCAGATTATCTGCTGAGTCAACACGCTCTTCCCGGTGTCGTTCTCACCTTCGATGAGGGTGAGCGATCCGAGGGGGAGGCCATCCGCTATCTTCTTGTCTATCTCGGAGTTACCCGTGGACAGTATGTTCTTGTCCTCGCCACCCAGGATTCCGGTTATCTCGTTCTTAGACATCCTGCCACCTATACCATCAATGAATTGGCATGTTCCTATTTAAAATTCTGGCTGGGAGAACCCACATTAGTATAGATATGCTGATGCTGATATGCCATTTGGTGTCGTGACCTGAACCCAGGAATATGGGCCTGTATCTGCCGTGACCCAGATATGCATCTCTTCCCCCGGATCCCATGCACCTGGATATACCGTATCCGGAACAATTTCGATAATACGCCACCCCCTGCCTCCGGACGGGTTATACCGGTAAAATTCCGGGACTGAATCCCCGGCCTGAACGTAGACATCCATAAATTCATAGTCGGAAATCCGCTCATTTCCGATATTGCTGAGGGTGATTGACAGGGTAGTATTACCCGAAGTCCCGGTTATCAGGATCGATGTGCCGGCGATCCTGGAATTCAGGGCAGTCATATCCTTCTCTGCCGATATCATCGTTCCTGTTAGGGATATCAAACCTCCGGCCAGCAGGTATCCGGTGATAATCAGGAGCAGGATGCCGATTGCTGTTGCGACAAGGGATGCAGCGGCCATCAGCGGACACCATCAGTAGGCGGGAAAGTTCCCGGAACGCTGGACACCATTCGGGAGAACCAGCGAACAATAGACCTCCTCTTTCCGGGAAGGAATTTTCGCAGATTGCAGCGAGATGGTCAGCGTCTCTCCCGGGTTCCAGAAATTGTTTACCGGGATCTGTCCTTCGATGGTAAAATTCCCTGCAAGGGACACTCGTTCAAAATCACCGACCGCCCCGATAAAGAGATCCGAAGACTCGAGTTCGCCTCGTGCAATCCGTGCACTCCCTGTATTCTTTAGCCATATGCGGGCCTCCGGATTCTTGGCATACATATTGACGAACTTGAAGTCTGTCCGCATCTTCAGGTCTGCATCATGTGTTGTTTTGCCAAAGGTCTCCGAGGTCCGGTATATTGCCGGGAAGATGGCATTGATCAGGATCCCCGCTGCGATCACGGCGCTGATTAAAAAGAGGGCATTGACAATGGTCTCACTCGACATGCAGTCAGACCCTGTCCTTCTTGTGCGCCATATCCCGTGACGGAATATCCTCCCTTGTCCGCTCAAACATTCCGGAAGCCCCCCCGATATCTCCGGAAGCACGCTGGTGCATGAATACCTCGATCATGTCCTGGTCAAGGGAGTCGTCACCGGGATTGAGGATATTGTTCAGCTCGTAGAGCTCCTTCACGTACTCCGCCGCATTGATATCATGTTCTTCGCCGATGGAATTCGGCATGAGACGGGCGATGTCCTTGACGAGCGTGCAGGACTCGCTGCTGATATAACCCATAGCGCGGTACGATTCCAGCATCAGGTCGGTCCGGTCGTGCCCGTACTTTTTCACGTTCTTGGTGGTCCATGCAAAAAGTCGGAATACCTTCTGTAGCCGTACCTTGCCTTCCTTGGAGCCGAACTTTATGGGACCCTGAGCCGGGTCGAATGCCGGTATTCCAATCCGCATCTTGAGCGCCTTGACGAAATCGGCATCATTGACCGGGGGTTCTGGCTCGATTCCTCCCTGCCGGTGAACACCGCTACCAGTTCCGCTCTCTTCCGGGATCTTCTGTCCCATGGCCTCCATCATTCCCGTATCCTGTGCAGGAAGTGGATGGGAGCCGCCCGGTTTTTTACCGGCAACCTCACCCGCAGATCCACCGTCCGCTGTTTTCTCCTGTGCTCTTGCCACCCTGGACCGCGCCTCCTGGTCAGAATCAACGGAATGGATATTGAACGGGTTGTCGACATCGTTCATCCGTTCACGGATATCGATGAGCAACCTTTTTATGGAGGTCTTGAGGAGGTCAACCTCGTCCTGGAGCTTAAGCAGGCGCACTTCAGGATCGTCAGCCGACTCGGTGGAGATGGTATGATCGACATGCGCCTGATTTACGGCCATGCAATGAAGTTACCCGGGAAAGTCTTTATAGTTTGTGGATCCTGGCACGGATAAATAATGGTTTTAAACAGGTATTTTACAAATAGGAGAGAGATAAAGGCTTAGAATTGGAGGCCTCCCTCGACACGGTACAGCGGTTTCCGGTGTCGTACATCCTGCTTTCCGCAGATCTCGATTCATGCATAATAATTTTCACACCTTCCTCCAAGAATCGCAATTATTTTTCTTGCATTCTCGTTTAGATTAGTCAGTTGTACTTCTATCTCCCCGGAAATATCCGCTTTCACTTCAGTGACCCCAAGAAAATCAGTAAATATCCATTTCAATGTGGGTCTTTGGGTTGGCTTATTCACCTGATTAGGCACAAACTCATTTTGTTCCTTCAAACGTTTCCGAATCAGCCATTCCACCAAAGAGTAGATAAGGAGGGTAAGGACCATGACCATCGAAAGAGCCTCAATCCTTTCGGGTTTTTTCAAATAAACCTCGGAGACCCTGAAACTCTTGTCCTTGAGGAACCGGAATCCTCTCTCGACAGCTGCCTGGTTTTTGTAATATTCAAGCATTGTTTCAGGCTCCAAAGAGAGGTCATTTGAGGCCAGAATGAATCTCCCCAGTTTCTCCATTTCAGCAAGAATTACTTCGGTGTTCCGTTCGATTTCTGCCTGGACGGTGTAGGCGATACGTCGTTCCTCGTCATTCCTGGGTCTACCTCGTTTCATCTCGATCTTTCGCGAGGTTGGGACAATCTCAAACTTGGTATACCAGGCACCAGGGATGGTTCTTCGACCAGTGAACTGCTGCTGCTTGTGCATCCATCTCACATGCAAATTCCAGTCCCAGGAGTTTCTTGAACGATTTTGTGGTCTGTACATCCAGTTTTTCGAGACGCTTCTCAAATGGCTTCTCCTTCCGGATCTGCATCTCCTTTGAATGCACGATGCCCATTTTTGAGAAATACCGCCATATTCGGATCTGGTTTCATAGAACAAATACCGGGTATCCTTGCCCGGATTCAGCGGAACATCGGCGTGGAGCAGGGTCTTTACTTCGGTAATCGTGGAAGGTACATGGGTGATCCAGTGGAGATCCTGACGTAAGTTCTGGATATTTTCCGAGGTGTAGAGTGCGCTATCGGCGATGAAATAGGCGTCTTGAGGAACCTGTACAGCTGCCCTGAACTGTTGTATTGACTCGATCAGGTTCCGTTTGTCCGAGGCGTTTCCGGAATAGGTCCTGGCAAAGAGCGGGATCCCGTGCTGGTTGGTAATGGTGCTGAGTACGAATTGCTTGAGGTCTGGACGGTTATCTTTGGTATGGCCGTAGGTGATCTGGATCGCTGGTGTCCCGTCAATATGCTCATAGTTGCCATGGACGCTCACACTGGTGGTGTCGGTATGGGAAAGCTGGGTGCCAAACTGGACTTTCTGCATGACCTGAAGAACTATTTTGAGGAAGAGGTCGGTTGAATTTGCCTCGTAAATCTTATCCAGAGTCCTCCCAAGAACATCATCATTCAGGTCTTGGGGTGAAACTCCGGGTCCGAGCAATCGTTCTGTCGCTAGATTGTTGAAGAATTTCGGGAAGATATAGAGCCTCCTCTCGTTGAATCCGAGAGCATTCATAATCATGGCTTTGAGCACAACGGAATGCGCTAATTTATGCTGACCTTGTTTCGGGATTACTTCGTCTATGATCCGGCCTATCTCAAGATCATCATAGATTCCTGCAACAATCCCGTGGTGGGCTACGATGGCAGACGTAAATCTCATTCTGCTTTAGTAGTTATGCAGAAGTTAGCTAAAAATGTTTAGCTTCTTCGTGAGATCTGCGGAACGTCGGGTACATGAAAAGGATAAAATACCTGGAGATCCGGATCCCCGGTTCCTGGTTGAGATGAATGGACTCTGCTGAAAGGAAAACAGAAAAAGGGGTTAGGTTTTGGTTGCTTCAGTAGAGTATCGTTGTATTCGTGAGCGAGGGGGGAATAGTCCGACTGATGGCAAGGGATGCGCCAATTTCAGGTTTTATCTCCACGCTGAAAGGAGTTCTTTGTTTAATTGGTTTAGAACCTGTCGGGGGCTGTAATTGTATGGTAAAGGTCTCACCATATTCGAGAACATTATCTCCTCCCTTTTGCGGTGTATCCAGAATTGTCCAACTTGCTACTGCAATGGCGGATTCTGGTCCCTTCAGATGTGTTGGAGTAGAATTTGCATCGCTATATATCATAGCGACCTTATTCATATCCACGGGTAAACCGCCGGAAGCAAGCCCAACGTCAAACTGGATAGTATCAACTCCCTTAGTGGAATCGTCGGCCAACCCATACACGTTGCCCTTCACGACAATGTTAGTTGCCGCGGAGGAAACTCCCGCATGGACGACTTCCTGGCTCTTCTCGGTGGTGAAGAACCCTGCACCGAGTACAACGTAGCTGAACACCGCTGCAACGACCACGAAGGCAATCAGCACAATGGCCGCTTCGAGACCGGTGAACGCTTCCTCATTATCAACAAACTTTCTCATATGCTACACCTCGCAGCCGCTGGATCCCTGACCTCCCGAGTTTTAGGCACATGATTCCATCAAATATCGGTCCAATTCTATAATGCGACCCTCAACCGCAAGATCTAAATAATATAATGTGCTTACATTATAAGCATATGAAACCCATTCGCCGAATCAAGAAGATCAATGGGATAGAATACTGGTATGAGGATGTTCCCTACTACGATCCGGTGAAGAAACAAACCCGCCACACCTCACATTATTTAGGGAAAAATATCAATGGAGTTCCAGTAAAAGTAAGAACTGAAGGTATTCCAGGCCCAAGCATCTCTGCAATCCCAAAGGAAGCATTCACTCATGGAAATCTCCTCCCACTTCAGCAAATCATCCAGGACCTGCACATTGATGAATATCTCTCCACACTTGCCAGCAAGAGTGAGAAAGAGACCATTCTCGCCATAGCCATCAACCGGATCCTACATCCCGTCGCGATGCACCTTGTATCGACCTGGGCACGAAGAGAGCTCGCTCTTCCTCACCAATCCGAACCTCCATCTGAGCAGCCAATCTATCAGCGAACTTCTTTCCACCATTGGCAACAGCGGTGTTCCCGAGGAATTCATGCATCTCCTCATTCGAAACCTCGGCACCGATGCAACACTCATCTATGACATCACCAGTCTCTCAAGTTATTCGCAGGCTCATATCTCTCCTGGAATATGGGCATAATCGTGATGGCTTGGACCTTCCACAAGTCAATTTCTCCCTTATTCTCGACACGCATCAGGCCATTCCCGTTATGTATGACATCTACCAGGGAGCATTGTCGATGTCGTAACCTTAAAAAATACCATCAAGAAAATCGGAGCCATAGGGGTCAACAATTACACATTGGTGCTCGACCGTGGTTTTTTCAGCCAGGGGAACCTGGAAGAGCTGGTCCAGGAAGGATTCTCATTCGTAATACCTGCGTCCCTCACGCTCAAACAAGTCAAAGAGGTTCTCACCGAGCTTCAACGTGACCTTGAAAGCCCGCAATACCTGCAGAAATACCAGAAGAATCCGATCTTTGTCAAGCCTATCTCATTCGACGTGCACGGGAATGATATCAAAGCATTTTGCTATTATGACATGAAGCGGGAGCAGGATGAACGAAATCTCTTCTATGTTCGCCTCCATGACCTGAAACAGAAACTTGAGCGTCTCAAAATACCACGGTGGCGGAAGCCCGATGATATCTTTAAGGAGTGCGCAGGAAAGTTCTCGAATTATTTCTCCTGGCATGTGCAGGGTAACCAGTTTGTGGTCGAAATCCGGAATAATGCCGTGTCACAGAGGGTTAACAGAATGGGCAAACAGATCATTCTGTCCCATGGACCACTCGATTGGAAGGAGTGTCTCACCGTCTATCGGGAACGCGATTATATCGAGAAAACATTCCGAACTTTGAAACAGGATCTCCAGGTTCTCCCTCTGAATGTGAAAAAGGAGTCTACAATGAAGGGGTTTCTTTTTGTCACATTTATCAGCCTCATTTTGAGGATGAAACTGCTGAAACAGATGAAGGACGCTGGACTCCTGGAAGATTATACCCTCGATGGTCTTCTCCTCGAACTTTCCAAGATCAAGAAGATTCGATTGGTGACGGGAGAGACGATTATAACTGAAATTTCAAAGAAACAGAGAACTATCCTGGATGCACTCGGACTATGTGCTTAAACTACCCGGAAGTCAGGTGGATCCCTCCAGCCTCAGCTGCTTAAAGGGGGAATGGCGTAATTGTTAATAAAACTTTTCCAGAAAAATGTTATGTTGCACATCCCAATCCGGGTTTAATTTGCCAGGACAAACTTGGACTGGTCCCTGTACAGCCATCGGGACCATCACATTATAGCAATTCAACTTCATCAATACTTAACGATTATCTACCTGCAGACGTCCCAATCGATCTTTAATTGTCAAGGATAGAATGGTGGGAATTTTGTTATCTTCAGATCTTTGTAATATTTGCCCGAAATCCGGTTCAACAAAGCATCCGGAGAGAAAGTATATATTACATTTCCGCGAGTTTTATGATGGATCGGGATAATTCCTACCCTTGTTTCTGGAAGACTATCTTACTGGATCCGGTGTGCGTGGCATGGTTGAAGAATGGCAACCCGAGTTCATTGTCGAGGCGAAGGTGGATGGAGTCAGGCAGGATCTGATGGCGTACATCGTCAAGAATTCGCAAAAGATCGATTCCAATATCCCTATCTTTTTCGGCCACGTGCTCTCCATTATTGATAATTCCCTGCCGCACCTCGACGATAAAATCTACGACCGCCTGATCGATGACATTACAGTGAAAGTGCTTGAAGAGAGCAGCAAATCCAACGACGTGGAATACATCGAACGCCTGTTCAATCATGCATACCGGCTGAAACGTCGCCCTGGCGGAAAGATGATCTTTGACATCATCCTCGGCCTCAAGATGATTGAAATTGGAAAGTACCGTGACGCTATTGAACAGCTCAAGCCATTCAGAAAGGTCGATGCCATCATATATACCACGATAGCCTATTGCTACCATATCCTGGCAACGGAGACCTACACCGGTGAAACAGGACCGGAACGCGGAAAGACCAGCGATATGGCGCTCAATGCACGCGAACAGATGATCGAGCTCGCCCGTGTACGTCCCCCGGTGAACCGCCTGAAGTTTCCCCGCGTCATCAAGGAGCTCAAGGTCAATAAAATATTCTGGTTCATGCTGAAGCTTGGAATCGAGTGGTTCCCTGAAGAGCCCCAGTTCTTGATTATCGGACTCGAAAAAGCAAAACTGGATGGAAATCAGGTCATGCGGGGGGAGTTGCTCACCATTGCATCGGAAAGGTACTACAACGAAATGTCGTTTCTCAGGGAATTGTATTCGTATAAAATCGGTGAGCGGGATGCAACCGGCGCAGCAGCGGTAATCAAACAGATGATCCAGCACCATGCAAAGGACCTGGAACCAGTCTATTATGGCCTGCAGCTCTCAATCATCTCACAGCAGCCAACCGCATATGCCCGGTTCAGGAAAATGGCGGTTGCAAACGGTATGCCGATTCGGATTCTCATGCTCCTTGACTTTTCTTTCTCCCTGGTGAAAGGAAGTAAAGAGGAAGCCGTTGCTGGCCTGGAGATAATCCGGGCGAGGATGGCAAAAACGAATCACTACCTGATCCTCATCGAGTACCTGACCGAAGATGCATTTTCCGAGGACGAGAAACGCGCCAAGCATGCACGGAGTGTCCTGATGGACTCCATCGATAAGTACTGTCTCAAACTGATAGCCATGAAAAAATGAGCGTGGGGTGCCGAAGTAGGAAACGCAGATTGCGGAGAAGATTAATCGTGAAACCAATATGTTAATCTTCAGTTTGGTGTAACCAACTACTCAACCATGGCTCAAAAATTCCCAAATGTTAAATGGTCTTTCTTTTGGATTTGTATCCATACGCTTTCAGTTATTCTGATGACGTTTTTATTAAAAGATGTCAATAACTATCTTTTATTTTTAGTTCTTGCTGGTTTTGGAATTACTATAGTTGCAAGAACTGTCCGTTCTTTCACCCGAAAAAAACCATTTAGACTCGATTTTAATTTTGTTTTCTGGGCATTAATCTCAATTATTTCTTTTGGTGTCATCGAACAGATCCTATTCTATTTCCAGATCGAGGCTGGACTTTTTTATTTTGTACTGATGGGATTTGGAATTTATACCATTAGTCAAGTCGTAATCCGGATTACATATAGCTATCAGAAAATGCCATATAAAAATAAAAATTTTATAAAAAGTCTATTTACTGCTTTAATTTTCTTTAGTGTGTTATTTTTAATCATACAATCGCAATCTTTTTTCTCCGGAAAATACCAAAACCCCCCTACCCCAACCCCAAAAACAACTGGAAAATACGCTGTAGGAAATGTTGCAACTGATGACAATGGGTTAGAAGGGATGGTGATAACTGGTAATAATTTTGCTGGCCAATACTCTGTATTAAGGGTATATTTAGATCATTCCGGGAAAGGATGGCATACAAACGGCCCCCAAAACCCCCAATCGGTAAACTATGAATATGTTGAGTCACAATTCCCAATTAAATGGGGTGGAGGTAATGTTGATCCAACACACATAGCTAATAAGGATTGGTCTTTACCAGAAAACTGGAAATCACCAATAATTGTTGATGACTCCACACATCCACCAGAAACTCAATCCAATTCAGAATCGGCAATAATTACGACACCATCGAGTTACTCATCAACTCAAGCCAAGATTGATCGAACACCCGCTCAGGCTAATAGTCAAATTGTTACCACAACCTTGACGTCTCAAATACCAACAGGAGTTACAGTCCCAATTACCGAAATCTTGAATAAGCACAATTACTACCGCAATAAAGTTACTGGCGCAAATATACCCAATTTAGTATGGTCTACTACTCTTGCTACCAGTGCGGAAAAGTGGGCATACTACCTTGGGGGTAATAATTTATTCCAGCACAGTGGCGGGCATAGTGAAAATCTTGCTGCAGGGTATACTTCATGGACATCGGCAATTGATGGATGGGGATCGGAAGAATCAAATTTTATTTATGCTCCTTTTGGAAATGCGGCAAGCAAAACTGGAAATTGGCATGACGTTGGGCACTATACGCAAATTGTCTGGAAAACAACTACCCAGTGTGGTTGTGGATGTGCTCCACATCCTACGTATGGAACTGTATACGTTTGCCAATATGCTCCGGCAGGTAATATTTTTGGATATTACCCATATTGAGGATTGAATAACAATGGTTTGAAAGGGCATATTACCCTTCTCGGATTAGGAATCCGGTTTTTAATCCTGGAGGAGTGATAGGTTAAGTTCGTGGAGGTCTTTTTGGCGTGTAATCCCTTTTCAAGGAAAGCTGAATATCACTCATCGGGAGGCGAACAAAAGTCAGAGTCAATTAAAAGATGTTCGTTGAAACCTGACTTCCGGGTAGTTTAAGCACATAGTCCGAGTGCATCCAGGATAGTTCTCTGTTTCTTTGAAATTTCAGTTATAATCGTCTCTCCCGTCACCAATCGAATCTTCTTGATCTTGGAAAGTTCGAGGAGAAGACCATCGAGGGTATAATCTTCCAGGAGTCCAGCGTCCTTCATCTGTTTCAGCAGTTTCATCCTCAAAATGAGGCTGATAAATGTGACAAAAAGAAACCCCTTCATTGTAGACTCCTTTTTCACATTCAGAGGGAGAACCTGGAGATCCTGTTTCAAAGTTCGGAATGTTTTCTCGATATAATCGCGTTTCCCGATAGACGGTGAGACACTCCTTCCAATCGAGTGGTCCATGGGACAGAATGATCTGTTTGCCCATTCTGTTAACCCTCTGTGACACGGCATTATTCCGGATTTCGACCACAAACTGGTTACCCTGCACATGCCAGGAGAAATAATTCGAGAACTTTCCTGCGCACTCCTTAAAGATATCATCGGGCTTCCGCCACCGTGGTATTTTGAGACGCTCAAGTTTCTGTTTCAGGTCATGGAGGCGAACATAGAAGAGATTTCGTTCATCCTGCTCCCGCTTCATGTCATAATAGCAAAATGCTTTGATATCATTCCCGTGCACGTCGAATGAGATAGGCTTGACAAAGATCGGATTCTTCTGGTATTTCTGCAGGTATTGCGGGCTTTCAAGGTCACGTTGAGCTTCGGTGAGAACCTCTTTGACTTGTTTGAGCGTGAGGGACGCAGGTATTACGAATGAGAATCCTTCCTGGACCAGCTCTTCCAGGTTCCCCTGGCTGAAAAAACCACGGTCGAGCACCAATGTGTAATTGTTGACCCCTATGGCTCCGATTTTCTTGATGGTATTTTTAAGGTTACGACATCGACAATGCTCCCCTGGTAGATGTCATACATAACGGGAATGGCCTGATGCGTGTCGAGAATAAGGGAGAAATTGACTTGTGGAAGGTCCAAGCCATCACGATTATACCCATATTCCAGGAGAGATATGAGAGCCGAATAACTTGAGAGACTGGTGATGTCATAGATGAGTGTTGCATCGGTGCCGAGGTTTCGAATGAGGAGATGCATGAATTCCTCGGGAACACCGCTGTTGCCAATGGTGGAAAGAAGTTCGCTGATAGATTGGCTGCTCAGATGGAGGTTCGGATTGGTGAGGAAGAGCGGTTTCTCTTCCAGGTCGATACAAGGTGCATCGCGACGGGATGTAGGATCCGGTTGATGGCTATGGCGAGAATGGTCTCTTTCTCACTCTTGCTGGCAAGTGTGGAGAGATATTCATCAATGTGCAGGTCCTGGATGATTTGCTGAAGTGGGAGGAGATTTCCATGAGTGAATGCTTCCTTTGGGATTGCAGAGATGCTTGGGCCTGGAATACCTTCAGTTCTTACTTTTACTGGAACTCCATTGATATTTTCCTAAATAATGTGAGGTGTGGCGGGTTTGTTTCTTCACCGGATCGTAGTAGGAACATCCTCATACCAGTATTCTATCCCATTGATCTTCTTGATTCGGCGAATGGGTTTCATATGCTTATAATGTAAGCACATTATATTATTTAGATCTTGCGGTTGAGGGTCGCATTATAGAATTGGACCGATATTTGATGGAATCATGTGCCTAAAACTCGGGAGGTCAGGTTGAAAACGGACAAGCGCCAGTCTTCGGAGAGGTCGGAGGGGGTATCCCCGTGCTCGCAATCGTGTTCATGATCGCTCCGATGGTCGGCGGCATGATCGAAGACTGCATCAGCACCGCCCGTCAGATCACAGTGGAATTCCTCGATGAACTCTGACCTGGCCACCGGTGCATCGGTATGGACAGACCTCGCGTTATCTTGCTCGTCTGTTTCTAGTTGGATTCAGAACTGTTTTGAGAGAGCCGCTGGAGGGATTCGAACCCCCGGCCTGCTGATTACGAATCAGCCGCTCTACCACTAAGCCACAGCGGCACGGTATCCCATACTATCGGCGCGAAAGAATATTAAGATTCACCAGACTGCGGCTGCGCTTTCTCAGGAGTAACCCCTGATGGTGGTGACGCTGTCCTGCTGCTTTCCGGATGGGGTTTCTATCTGCCCGAATTTTGCCTCATAATCGGCAAACGTTTTGGTAAAAACGGCGAGGAGATTTTTTGCATGCTGCGGGGTGATGCTCACGATAGCCTTTGCACGCGCCTGGCTCACACCGGGTATCTGGTGGAGGAAGACGAATGTGAATTCATCGTTCTTGTAGGCTATCTGGATCATGTTGCTATAGACAGGATCGAGAGTTGATGGAATATTGACGGAGATTTCGTGTGACATAGGCATGTATCTATTAAGAGTGCGAGAATAAGGCCTTTTTGAAATACTGCTGGAAACAGGTTGTAATAATCGGTACAGGCATAAAAAATATCCGGCAACCATCAGATATCCCAGGAAGATACTCTTTTAACACCATCTATCAGGCCGTCTGTGATGCGAAAACAGCAGCTATACATAGATTCATGGAATACCCCTTGATGTGAGTCGCACCATTCCCGATATCAGTATCTCGGCGGTCGTGACCACTTCGACGTGCCCTTACCGCTTCTACCTGGACAAGGGAAGAGAACGCCTGGAATCGTGGCGCTATACCGCTGCAAAACAGATCTCGTATCGCCTCGGGGATACGCTCGATGCAGCCGAAATCTGGGACGAGATCTGCTTCATTCAGAAGGACATAGACAACTCTGCATTTCCTATCCTCACCGAATCAGTCAGGCTCTGCAAATCGAACCCTACCTGGAGAACATATCGGGATGCAGATGTGGCGGTGAGATCGGACCGCTACCATCTTCATGGGATCGTTGACAAGTTATTTTTCGACAGCCCTCTCTTTGCCGTAACCCGTCCCACCGCTGCTCCGTCGCGCGGGATATATACCGCTGACCGGCTCAGGGTTGCCGGGTATGCAATCTGCCTCGAGGAGATGCTTGGAACCGCCGTTTCTGAAGGCATCGTTGAATACATCCATTCGGGAATCGGGAGGGTCTGCACCATCGAGCCGCTCGACAAAAGAAAGTTCCTCCGCGCTCTCCAGGAAGCCCGGCGGATTACGAATGGTGAACTTCCCCGCAGACCACTGCACCCGCCCTGCGAATCCTGCAGGCATGCAGAGCGGTGCAATCCAGCCGGAGGACAACGTCTCTCCGATCTCTTTTGAGTGGCGGGCGGACATTTCCCTATTATTGCGGTCCTTGTCGTGCGATCCCGTCAGGGGAGCGATGATTCAAGATCCTCAAGCAGGCTGAGCGAACGGATATACTCTCCGCGGGCATCGCGTGTCGTGCCGATGATAAGCCACTGCTCGCTTCCGTGCCTCTCGCAAACCCCCTTCGCCTGGATGCGTTCTCCTGCGAGGGCCTGCCCGCAGTAGGTATGCGAAAAGGAAAGGACCCTGGAGATATCTTCGTGATCGACCCGGTACACGGCCGGACTGTCGAACGAGAGGGAATCATCAGTGACAGTTGCCTCGATGGTCCGTAACCCGCAGGTTCTCCCCCGGGTGCAGGGAAGTGGATTGAGCGCTTTATAAGAACGTGCATAGAGAATGTCGAAATACACCGAATCGATCTGCCCACGGTTCCATTTCCGCTTCTCGTGGAGGATGAATTCATCGAACGAAATTTCAGGGTTTCTCTTCCGATAGATATAGTCCCACAGGTCATCGCTGATGGGCTGCAGTCTGCCCCGGTTGATTGCATAGCGCAGCAGTTCCCTGGCATGGAAAAAGACCCTCCCATAGACAACGAAATCGATATCCGACTCTTCACTCTCGAGCCCGCAGAGCAGGGAACCCGTACACCCATACGTTCTCGCGGGCAGGCCAAACAGGGAAGAAAGCCGCTGTACGAGGGGATTTCTCCGGATGACGGCCCCGATCTCGTCTTCTGGTTTCAATACTCTCCGGATATCCGTATAAGGGACACGCTGGATGATATCAGAATATTCCGGTTTTTCACGTTCGATATAGGTGAATGCCTCATCGAATTCGAGCTTCCGGAACCGCACACCCTCCCGGTTCTGCCGCGTGCCGGAAGGATCGGGGATGTATCTGAGGATGCATCCCACCCGTTCACGGTTGTCGTAGGTGGAAACAGCATACAGCCTGCCATCGACATCCTCGATAAAATCCCTGAGCCGGACTGGTTTTTTGACGGTGGCTCTCATAGGCCTGATGCGAGGAAAGCAGCGACCAGGTCGGCGATTGCGCCCGCCCTGATGATCTTCCGGGAGGCGAGATCGACAACAGTACTTGATGTGCCGGGCAGCCTGCCGGCATCGATCAGGAGATCGTGCGGGATACGACACTCTCCAGGAGTTGCCGGATCTTTTGCCCCGGTGATGTTTGCACTGGTCGCGGTGATCGGAGAATCGAAGCGTGAAATGAGTTCGAGGGCGAGCGGATGGTTGGGGAACCGGATACCGATCAATCCGGTTCCCCCGGTCAGCATATCAGGCACACAGGATCTGGCCGGAAGGACAACCGTTACCGGACCCGGGAGGAAGCGATCGATAAAGAGCGAGGCATAGGCATCGACACGGGCTGTCCAGTGGATCATATCTTTATTACAAACCGCAATAGCAATAGGATTGGAGAGCGGGCGCTTCTTTGCCTCGAAAACCTTGATGATTGCTTCTTCAGAGAATGCGTCGCCCCCGAGCCCATACACCGTGTCCGTGGGGTAGATGACGATCCCATCGTGATGGAGGATCGAGACGGCCTTCTCGATCAGGGACATATCAGAACTCACGTCCCTTTACCCGGTTTATATCGAAAACGGCTGCTTTGCTGACGTGCATTACAGCAAAGACCCCGGCCTGGATGGGATCAGTAACGACGAGGTCGGCATGTGCCGGGACACTCCCGGCCATTTTGAGGGCGATTACCGGTATTCCTGCTTCGCGCACCCGGTCGACGGCAGATGATATCTCACCTCCCATCAGCGAACCTGCGAGGACAAGGATGGATGCCCTTGGAAGGCGAGCAACGGCATCGACTGCCATTGCAACAGTTTTCTCTCCAACAAGAGGGATAGTGTCGACAGAAATTCGTTCTCCCCGGATATTGTGGCGGTCTGCCTCATTCACGGCACCGAGGGCGACCTGGGCAACCTGGGCCCCTCCGCCGATGATGATCACCCGTGTTCCGTAAATGTGACTGAACGGCTCGTAGGGCTTCACATCATGGACGGCAGGGAGTTGGTAGAGTTCCCGGAACATTCCTTCCCGATCCGTACCGTTCTCGAACTCGAGGTACAGCTCAGCCATACCCTGGAAGGGTCCGGTATCAAAACACTCCTGGTGAATCATCAGCACATTTGCATCGTGCTGGGCGAGTACAGTCGAGATGTCCCGGAGGACACCTTTCTTGTTCTCAACGATAATCCGGATTGCAAAAAGTTCGGGTGCTGGGTCGCTCATGCCGGGAATGCGATAGCCGGGGATCGAACCCGGGCTAAAGGCTTGGGAAGCCTCTGTCCTGCCGCTAGACTACTATCGCCCGATACGGTGCATAATCAATTGGTACCTTTCAAAGATAAATTTCTCTGTCAGAACGATGGATGGAGGCAAGAACCACTTCCGTATCATTTCCTCGAACTATTACGAATATCCTGGATTTCGCGCACAATCTCCCTGTGGAATGCAAGGAGCATGTCACTGATGATGCCGAACATGAATATCTGGAAGCCGACAACAATGAGCAAAACAGTGAGGATGGTCAGCGGGATATGCTCGATGTTTTTCAGCCATTCTGAAAAGATATACGCACCTGAAATTAACCCGGAGAACATGACAATCATCCCGATAAGGCCGAAATAAAAAAGCGGATTGCTCAATTTTGCGAGTCTGTAAATTGTCACCGTAATCTTCAGGCCGTCATGGAACGGATTGAGTTTTGTCGGCGTTCCCGATCGCCGATGGTAGGTAATGGGAACAATGGCGATTTCAAGGTTGCCCCGCACTGCTTCGGCCGATATTTCGGTCTCTATTCCGAATCCTTTTTCCTTCAGCTGCATCAACCTGACAGATTCGCGGGTGAATGCACGGTATCCTGAAAGGATGTCGTTGAGAAAGCGGCCATGCGCAAGTTTGAAAAGCCGGTTCAGGATCTGGTTCCCGGTGTAATTGAACCACGAGAACGCCCGGCGGTTTTCTTCGATCAGGCGGTCTCCGATTACATGGGCTGATCCTGATGCAAGGGGGGCGAGCATCCGTTCGGCATCCAGAGGCGAATACGTCCTGTCCCCATCGATCATCAGGATATAAGGCTCTTCAACCAGTCTGAAAGCCTCGATGATGGCGGTTCCCTTTCCCCGGCCTTCCTGTTCGATGACCCGTGCTCCGGCCTGCGATGCGATCTTCCTGGTTCCATCAGAGCTGTGACCGTCAATGACCAGGATGTTCCTGAAGCCCAGGGAGATAAAATCCGTTATCAGGCCTCCGATTGTCGGGGCTTCATTCAGGGTTGGAATGAGGATACAGACCTGGTCCTTTCCAATGCTCATTGGAATATAATTTTTATATACCCTGTCATAAGTGCTTGCATGCATGTCGCGAAAACGGGGCTGCGTGTCCTTGGAATCGCGGAAAGCTTCTCTTCAGGTGATAAATCCATACTTGCGGGCCTGGTCATGCGAAAAGATCTCCGCATTGACGGTATCTCATTTGAGACCACAACCGTCGGAGGTATGGACGCAACCGATGCGGTAATCTCTCTTTACAGGAGGTTCAAGAGGCAGGATATCAATGCCATCATGATCAGCGGGTGTGTGATATCCTGGTTCAACATCATCAACCCTGTTCTGGTATGGAAAACGGTTGAAAGGCCTGTCATCATCGTAACCTACGAGGAATCAGAAGGGATAGAAGAAGATATCAAGCGACATTTCCCGGGGGACGATGAACGGCTCTGCCGTTACCGGGATCTTGGCACACGCATTCCGGTAATCCTCTCCACCGGCCATACCATCTATATTCGTCCATGTGGGATATGTGGTGAAGATGCGGCAGCACTCTGCTCCTCATTCACGTTGGATGGAAAGATCCCGGAACCTCTCCGGGTTGCACGCCTCTGTGCACGGGCAGTCCTGCAGTACGGGAAGAGGAATGGATAATGCATAATTTAGGCCTTTCCATGTGCTGATGTGGAAATCTTTCCTCCCTAAAAAATACATTCCTTCGAAGGTGAGAGAAGCGGATAACTGGGAATGGGTGATTTGTCCGAACATCCAGGTCGCGGTATCTCATCCTGTTCTGCTGGAGCGTGAGATGAGTTCACCTGATCCCTTCATGTAGATATCCACCCGCACGGTGTCTCCGGGATGAAACGTTTTGTCGGAAAAATCTATGGCGATTTTTTCTTTTGGATTCCAGAATTTTCCGGAACACCCAAGACCTCCCATGGTCTGGACCCCGAAGTGGTGGGATGCTATAAACTTGTTCCCGTTCAACGTTTCGATGGTTGCCGGTATTTTTATTCCATTTCGAAAAAATTCAGCTCGAAGACCGGCATTTTCGAGTCGTTCACTTCCATTGTGCAGGAGGATAACCCGTGAATCGTAATTCAGGATACCATGTTCATCCGTATGGTAAATACCGCATATCTCGAGATACGAAGGGGTGATGTTGTTTGGAACGGCAAAGACGGGTAACCTGAACATCAGGATCACTAGTGCGGCCAGGAGAACGCATATCGCAATCATGAGGATAACACCGATCTGAGGGGAGACAGCTTCGGTGTTCGTTGTTTTGGGAGACAATATTGAGAGGTGAGATACCAATCGCTGATATATTTTTTGAAATCTTCCGGCGAGAAAGAAGAATATTCATCGGTGCGATGAATGGATTGGGGGGCCAATCCCCCATCAGCAAAACGCCTAAGCTGGGGTGCATGCCTGCCCTGCCAGGTCTCCTGTTTGCAGGAAAGGGTCTGATCGAGCGTTCCATGAGAAGGACAAATAGCCGTTCGTCACCGTTTTTCCCCGGCTTTTTCACCCTAACAGATCGCAGCGGTGGCCCGGTCCGTGCAGGGTCCATTTCCCGTGACTTCGACCAGGACTTTGGGGATGAGATCCGCATTGATTGCATCGTCACGGTGCTTTAGGAAGATTCCTTTCCAGGTCTCCCCACCCCGTTAATGGCACAAAGAAACCATCTTTCTCAACCAAGAGCGAATACCCGAAGAAAACATGGGCTGCTTGCCCGGGTACAAGTATCATTGCCTGCTGGTTACAATCTCGCAAAAATTTTAATAGGTGGCCAGGTACCGGTCGAGTTCCCAGGGGTGGACAGCATGCCTGAACAAATCGGTTTCCAGGTTGGCAATACTGGCCAGGCCTTCCATGACATGGTATCCCATGGTTTTTGTCAGTACCGGATCTTTCTCGAGCTCGTGCTGTGCTTCTATCAGGCTGCCGGGAAGCATCTCGATTCCCATCTCTTTCCGTTTATCTGCCGTGAGATGGTAGATGTTGGTGTTCTTAATTTCAGGAGGTTCAATCTTGTTCCTGATTCCGTCCAGTCCGGCAGCGAGCATCGCTGCAAAAGTGAGATAGGGGTTGCACATCGGGTCCGGGCTCCGGAACTCGGCACGGGTGCTGTTGCCGCGGGCGGCCGGGACCCTGACCAGTGCCGACCGGTTGGTCGCACTCCAGGAGATATAACACGGCGCTTCGTATCCCGGTACGAGCCTCTTGTACGAGTTGATGGTAGGATTTGCCAGCCGTGTGATGGCCTTTGCATGTTTGAGGAGCCCTCCGATAAAATAGAGAGCTGTTTTAGAGAGCTGCATGGGCTCATCCGGACCATAGAATGCATTTTTACCGTCCTTTGCCAGTGACATGTGCGTGTGCATTCCGCTTCCGTTAATACCGAAAATCGGTTTTGCCATGAACGTCGCATGCAGGTTTTTCCTGAGTGCAAGGGTTTTTGTCGCAAACTTGAAGGTTATCACCTTATCAGCGGTATCAAGTGCATAGCTGTACTTGAAGTCAATTTCGTGCTGGCTTTCCGCCACCTCGTGGTGCGAAGCTTCTATCTCGAATCCCATCTGTGTCAGGGCAAAAATAATATCGCGCCGGACATCCTCGGCAAGGTCGGTGGGTGCCAGATCGAAATATCCACCCAGGTCCTGGAAGAGGGTTGTGGGTTTTCCATCGACCATTTTGAACAGGAAGAATTCGAGCTCAGGGCCGGTGTTGAAGGTGTATTCCATCTTCTCTGCTTCTTCAAGTGCCCTTTTCAGTATGAACCTGGGATCTCCCTCGAAATGTTTATTCCCGTAGGTATATACATCGCAGATAAACCGGGCAACCCGTGCATCCGATGGCCGCCAGGGGAGGATGGCATATGTTGCGGGATCGGGCTTCAGTAACATGTCCGATTCTTCGATTCGTGCAAACCCCTCAATTGAGGATCCGTCGAACCATATCCCCTCGTTCAGGGCTTTTTCTGCCTGCTTCACCGGAATGGCGACATTTTTCGGCTGACCCTGGATATCGGTGAACTGGAGGCGCAGGATCTTCACTGAATCTGCGTCGATTCGCTCCAGTATTTCACCTGCGACATCTGCGCTCATATGGAAAAAAGCTTCCACCCAATCGTGTTTATATTTAATTGAGCAAACCCTGTTTCCCATCAGCGGGGCATGTGCTGACCGTACCCGTAATCGAGAATATGTTTGACAGGGCCTGTAAAAAATGGGCAGCACCGGTATACATGTTACGCTGGCCGAGGTGGATGAACGGGCAGCGATTGCGACCAACCGGCTTGTCAACCGCTTCAACCAAGACGTTGCAGCCATAGATGGCGACTCACTCTCTCGACAAATTACAGGCTGAAGGTTGAAACCTTGACCATGAAACACAAAGAGTGATGTCGGGCTTTTTTCAGGGATTGAGGATGCGGAATCAGAGTAAGTCGTTGTGGAGGAATGAACAGAGAAAGCATATCTCAAGGAAGAATAAACCTGTTTCTACATGGTGATCGAATGAAACAACATTTTGCAGGTAAATTGCTGGGGATCGTTCTTCTCCTCTCGGTATTAGCATTGTTTCCCTCTGTTGCAGATTCCATGGCAACCGCACCTATGTTACCTCACGCATTCCATGGGTCCATTGTGGCAGGAGACAGCCCCGTGAGTCCCGGTCTTACCATTGAAGCAACCGGCCCGGGTGTTAAATCCGGAATTTCAGGAAACCCGATTGTAACAGGGAACGGGGCATACGGAACGCCAGAAGCGATGGGAGAAAAACTTCTTGTCCAGGGGGATGTCGAGATTGGAACTCCTCTCGAATTTTACGTTGGTGGAGCGAAAGCGGAAGTTTATCCCGTCTCCACGAACGGCCCCTGGCTCGAAGCGTATCCGTACGTTCCCGGTGATGTGACAGAACTGAACCTGCGGATCGCATCCCAGCCCTCTGCAGGAGTGACTCGTGAACCAACACCGGTCCAGACCCGCATACCGTACGGTCAGGTTCCAGCCATTGCAGGATATTCGGGCCCCGCCCTCCCGACACCACCAATCGTGACAACCTACCTCCCGGGCCAACCCCCGGCTGTTACAACCCAGGCCGTTCCCGGACAGGAGGGGCAGGTTCAGCCTCCTGGCACGCCTGCTCCTGGCGGCCAGGAATCCGGTGAGTCGCAAGGTCTTCCGCCTCCCACAAAATCAGCGGGGTTGCTTTCCTGCACTGCTATTGGGGCATTGCTGGTAATCATCGGAGCAGCAGCGTACTACAGGGATAGATGGAATCCCGAAGATAGGGACAGGCAACAATGATCTCCATCCCATTGAACCAGGATCATCCTCTATTTTTAAAAGGTATCACTATCGTTCACTAGAGATGAAGAACGTCTGTGGTGACAGCGGTCTTTGGTATATACTCGTGGACAGATGAACAATCACCCTGGACAAAGGTGAATGCCAATTTGTCTCACATGAGCGACTGGAGAAGGTATGGATTTACGGCTAAGCGCATTTCTGGCATTCCTACTCATCTCTTCCCTTGTGTACCCTGCCGTTTCGGTCTCTCCTGCTCGCCTTGCGAATGAGAATCCAAATTCCCTGTCCCCATTTAACCAGGATTTTGTTACATGCCTTGAAAAGATGAAAGACAGATCGATAATAATCTCCCCAGGTATAAACAGCCATCTGGGGTACGTGCCCCCCTCTGTTGATCTCTCCTGCCTGCGAGGCCAGCAGATCGATGGTTCTGCTGATGGCTACATCCTCCGGGAAGAACGCTCATTCCTGCCTGATTCCCTCGTAGCACAATACTCCTCGCCTGCGGTAATACCACAATCCTCAGGTTTCGATCTGAGAGCAGAGGGACGGGTAACTCCAGCAAAGGACCAGGGGACATGTGGGTGTTGCTGGGCATTTTCAACCCTTGCATCTCTCGAATCCACCATCTTTCCTGGGAAAACGTGGGATTTTTCCGAAAATAATATGAAAAACTCCCACGGTTTCGATTTATCTCCCTGCCAGGGTGGGAATGCCTTGATGTCCACCGCATATCTATCTCGATGGAGCGGGCCAATCAGCGATACCAGCGATCCCTATTCAGTAGCCCAGGCAAGTACATCTGCAGTCATACCGAACCCTGCCGCTGTATACCATGTTCAGGATGTGCTTTTCGTGCCGGGAAGGAGCAGCTCGACCGATAACCAGAACATTAAAAAAATGCTGAAAGAACATGGGGCCGTCTATTCGTCTATCTGCTGGGAAGAATCCAGTTACCGGCCTTCAACAGCAGCATACTTCTATTCCGGAAGTTCACCTGCAAATCATGCCATTACTATTGTAGGGTGGGACGATACGTACGATAAAAATAGATTTGTTACAAGTCCTCCTGGAAATGGTGCATTTATCGTGAAGAACAGCTGGGGAACGACCTGGGGTGAAAACGGTTTCTTTTATGTATCGTACTATGACAGGCAGATTGGTCTGGATAATGCAGTCTTCATCGGTGAGCCTTCTACAAATTATTACCACATCTACCAGTATGATCCTCTTGGATGGGTGGCCTCTTATGGTGAGACAGGAAATACCGCATACTTCGCGAATGTATTCACCGCACTGGCCGAAGAAGACATCACCGCGGTGGCTTTCTATACCCCTTCCCTGAATTCACAGTATAAAATCTCGCTCTACAAAGGCGTGGGGAGGAGCACTCCGGTTACCGGTATGGCCTTATCCACCCAGTCCGGAACAATCGGTATACCCGGTTACCATACGATAACCCTCTCCCAGCCGGTCAGGGTCAAGCAGGGGGACACTTTTTCCGTTGTCGTGAAACTTACCACACCAGGAAATAACTATCCGGTTGCGATTGAATATCAATACCCGGGGTTCTCATCCCGTGCCAGCGCCAGTACCGGGGAAAGTTTTGTCAGCAGCGACGGAATTATTTGGACGGAATTTACGACCATCTATGCTAACTCAAATGTCTGTCTCAAAGCGTTCAGTTCACTTCCGGGCCAGACACCCCAAGTACAGAATCCTTCCCCGGAGATATCACCTCCTCCGACACCGATTCCATCCATGGGAGATAATACCCCTCCTTCGGTCATGGTATCGTCACCAGGGCCATATATAACGGTGTCTCCCGGGCAGAACCTCGTGATCACCTGGTCTGCATCGGATAATATAGGAGTAGCGTCCGTTTCACTCCAGTACTCTTCGAATGGAGGAGCTACCTGGAATCCCATCGCTGAAAACCAGCCCCAGAGTGGTTCATATACCTGGACCATTCCTGCAAGTTCCGCACCTTCCATGAGTATAAAGATCACAGCAAGGGACAGGGCAGGAAACAGTGGCTCGCAAACCCGGGTCGTTCTTCTGAAAAAAACAACGGCCATGCCGACCGTGAGTCCCACACCGGAGATCTCACCTCCTCCGACACCGACTCCACCCATGGGAGATAATACACCTCCTTCGGTCACGGTATCGTCACCAGGGCCATATATGACGGTCTCTCCCGGGCAGAACCTCGCGATCACCTGGTCTGCATCGGATAATATAGGAGTAGCGTCCGTTTCACTCCAGTACTCTTCGAATGGAGGAGCTACCTGGAATCCCATCGCTGAAAACCAGCCCCAGAGTGGTTCATACACCTGGACCATCCCTGCAAGTTCCGCACCTTCCATGAGTATAAAGATCACAGCAAGGGACAGGGCAGGAAACAGTGGCTCGCAAACCCGGGTCGTTTTTCTGAAAAAGATGGGGACTCAAAAGTATACCCCGGGGCGCGAAGGGGCGGCTGGGGCATATCCTGGCTCGTCTCAAAAAGAAGCTTTACTGAGGGAATTGATCAAATAACACCCTTTCGTGCACGTATATTTATTCTCATTTTTGCAATCAAACCATTCCGGTTCACTGTTCTGCGTTTTCATGCCCTGAATGAAAGATTCAATGCCCGGTGCGGCAAACCACTATTCATCCATGGAACGGATGCCAACCCGCGGTTGCGTGCTATGTCAGCAGGGAGCAAAGATGGTTCTCTTTATCACTGGTGTTTGCCGGCGTAGCTGCTGGTATTGTCCGCTCTCCAGGGAGCGGAAAGGCCAGGACAGGATATACGCAAATGAGAAGGAGATATCCTCGCCTGAGGAAGCCGTCCGCGTCGCACAGCGGATGAGTGCACTTGGTACCGGTATCACCGGTGGGGAACCACTGGACCGGATCGGGCGGGTAATCGAATATTCCTGCGTCCTGAAGCATGCCTTTGGGGAGGAGCACCATGTTCATCTCTATACTGCGCGTGCGCCCGGAAAGGATACGCTCCGGAAGCTGGTCGGGCTGGTGGACGAGATCAGGATGCACCCCCCTGCTGAATGCTGGGATCATATCCGCGAGACGGAATTTGTCCGGGCGGCCAGGCATGCCCGCGATATGGGGGTTTGCGTGGGGTTTGAAGTCCCGGCACTCCCCAATGTCGGCATCCTTGAAAATGCCCTGCCTGAATTGGATTTCCTCACCATCAACGAACTCGAATGGGGGGAGACCAACGCTGATGAAATGAGGAGGAGGGGTTATGTTCCCGAAGACTCGGTACACAACGCGGTCGCAGGCTCCCGGGAGTGGGCCGCCCAGATATGCAGGAATCCAAAGGTCCGCTTCTGCAGCTCACAGTTCAAGGACTCGGTCCAGCTCCGGGAAAGGCTCATACGTGTTGCCAGGAACACCGCCCGTCCCTTCGATGAGGTAACCGGGGAGGGAACGGTTATCTACGGGGTCATCGAAAACGTTGAAGGAATCCCTCCGGCGATCAGGGATTACGGAGAAGATATGTATGAGGTGCGGGAAGGGGTGGTTGAGACCGCATGGTGGATTGTTGCGGAGGAACGAGCCCGGATCGGAGGTAAAAAAGCTGTTATCGAGCGATACCCTGACAGGGGGATAGTGGTGGAGGTAGTCCCGGTTCCATGATCCGCCAGCTCCTCGAACCCGTCTATGAATGGATGCTTGAAGGCCAGATCCGGTTCATTCCCTCGCATATAGCCATCATCCAGGATGGGAACAGGAGGTATGCGAGTTCCCAGGGACTCCTGCAGAGCGAGGGACACCGGCTCGGAGCAGACCGGACAGAAGAAATGCTCGAATGGACACGGAACCTTGGAATTTCACATGTCACGCTATATTCCTTCTCCACAGAAAATTTCAACCGTGACTCAGGAGAAGTACAGGCGCTCTTCGAGCTCTTCAAAGATCGATTCTCCCGGGTCCTTGATGACCCGAGGATCCACCGGAATCGTATCTGCGTTCGGATGATCGGCGATCGGTCCCTGCTCCCTGAAGATTTAAGGACGGTCATCAAAGACGCCGAGGAAGCGACGGCCGGATACAACGATTATTTCCTGAATATCGCGATCGCTTATGGCGGGCGAAACGAGATTGTGCGGGCTGCCCGTTCCATCCTCCGCAAGGTCCGGGACGGGATCTATACTGCAGGGGATATCAACCGCGAACTGGTTGAACAACATATTTGTGCCGATCATAACCTCCCCCCCGTTGATCTTGTCATACGAACGGGGAATGAGTACCGCACCTCGAATTTTCTTCCCTGGCTTGCAAACGGGCATGAGTCAGCAGTCTGTTTTTGCGCCCCCTACTGGCCGATCTTTCGGAGAATCGATTTCCTGAGGGCCTTGCGCATCTACTCACAGCGGCGGGAAGCATCACTGGGTTCCAGGCCCTGACTTACGTCCCAAACCGCCTGATCCGTGCCTGATAGTCCCGGAGCGCACGAAGAAAATCAGTCTTTCTGAACAATTTCCAGTTCACGTCGGAGAAGAATAGTTCCGAATAGACCGACTGCCAGATGAGGAAATCGGTGAGGTGATATCCCCCGGTCTTGATCACCAGATCCGGCGTATACCGGAAGGTCAGGCACCGTTCGAAGGCTTCCTCATCAACCTCATCAGGCATAAGTCCCTCCGCGGCCATGGAACGGATGCAGGAAACGATTTCATCACGCCCGCTCGTCCCGACAGCAATCCCGAACTCGATACCCGCAGCCCCTCTTTCTTCATGTCCATAGGGATACATCACGAGCGATGCATACCTGCGGACTTCCCGTATCGCGGGAAGGAACGGCACTATCTCTTCGGGATCGGAAGTACTGACATGGACTGTTACTCCCTGGATGCCCAGTCCGGGCTCCGGGCCACGGGCTGGTATCCCCTTGCTCAGGACCTGGCGGTTGACATCATAGCACCACTGGGCAACAAGGGCAAGTTTATCCGGTGCATTCCGGAGGTCCTCTCCGGTAATCATGAAACAGATGTGGGAAGGCAGGAGCACAATCCTTTTGAGTAGCGCCCATTCGTAGAGTTGGTAAATCACGATACCCACTCCAGGAGATCACCTAGGTGCAGGGTATTGAGGACATCCGGGTCCTCCGCCCATCCCCTCCGGCACGTGGTGACACCGTACTGGATATGCCCGAATTCGGATGCATCATGGGCATCAGAGCCGATTGCAATCCTGACCCCGTGCTCGATGGCCTGCCGGATGTGTATATCGTCCAGGTCAAGCCGGTACGGTGAGGCATTGCATTCGAGGGCTGTCGAAGTATCCCGGGCACGGTCGATCACCCTGTCCATATCGACTGCATAGGGATGGCGTCGCCCGATGATCCTGCCGGTGGGATGCCCGATAATATCGACATGCTCATTATCGAGTGCTGATAGGATCCTTCGGGTCATGATGTCACGCTCCTGGGAGAACCCTGAATGGACCGATGCGATGACGATCTCGAGGTCTCCAAGGGCCCTGGAAGGGAGCCCCAGGGTGCCATCGGAGAGTATATCAACCTCGATTCCCTGAAGAATCCTGCAGGATGACGACCGGTTTGCCAGTTCGATCTCGTGGGACTGCTTTGAAAGGGCATCCTCGTCAAGCCCGTGTGCAATCCCCAGGGTTGCAGAATGATCTGAACAGACAAGGTATTCATATCCCATCTCCTCGCCTTTCCGCGCCAGTTCCTCGATGGTGAGCCGTCCGTCGCTCCATGTGCTATGGACATGGAGGTCTCCACGGATGGAATCCCTGTGAACCAGGTCCGGCAGAGATCCCTTAAGGGCCTCTTCAACCTCCCCCCAGTCTTCACGGAGCTCGGGGACAACCGGATCCATGGCGAGGAACGAGAATAGTTCCTGTTCGGACCCAAATTCTCTCCTCATTCCACCGCCCCGGTCTTCTATTCCATATTCATTCAGCTTGTATCCCCGTGAAAGCGCGATCTCCCGGAGCCTGATATTGAAAGCTTTCGACCCGGTGAGGTAGAGGAGCATCGAGCCGAACTGGCGGGGATGGCAGAAGCGGACATCGACACGTTTTCCAAGCACCCGTACCGATGTCCTCTTTCCACCTTCATCAATCACCTCATCCGCAAGAGATCGGAGCCGCGGATTGACCGCGGGCGCCGGTTCCGTGCTCACCACGTCGATATCGCCAACGGTGCTTTTCCCGCGACGGTAACTACCGGCGACTTCATAGGTCCCGGGAGTGAATGCAGGCCGCACCCTGGCAAAAACCTCGTCAGCTTCAAGCCTGTTCATGCGACCGGACTGCTCCCGATACGCGGCGATTGCCTTGAGAAAACCCTCTTCCTTTTTCTCGCCAAATCCCCGAACCGCCCTGATGCGGTGATTGCGTGCTTCCCGCTCCAGATCTTCGATGCTTTCGATCGAGAGTCTGCTCCTGAGCTTGGCAACTGTTTTTGGGCCAACTCCCTCGAGCCTTAGCAGCTCGATGAGGGAGTCAGGGATATCGGATTTTATTTCCTCCAGTTCCTGGAATGTACCGGTCTCCACGATCTCCCGTATCTTTTTTGCAATGTTTTTCCCGATCCCAGGAATCGTGGCGAGGCTCTGTTCATCGAGGGATGCAAGCGGTGAGCCGTACCGGTCGATAATATCGGAAGCGCGGTAGAATGCACGGACCTTGAATACGTTCTCTCCTTTGAGCTCCAGCAATTCTGCCATGAGATTCAGTTTTTCCGCGATCTGCTGGTTGGTCCGATCCATGGTTCCCAGGGCTCCCTGCGGCTCTCAGTATCACGTAACTCTTGATCCTTCCGATGATATGCATTTTTCCTGGATGGACAGCGGCTCACCCGCATCGCGAGATAATGTCGGTTCCTTCCCGGTTACCAGACCTTACGAACTGCAAACCATACTCTGGGACTTCCGCGCCCGGGCTTGCGCATATAGCTACAAGAACCGGGAGATCCAGATCGTATACCTGCTGCTGATGTCCGTTCCCTGCAACAGTGCGGCCTATCCGGCTGCAGACGAGATCTCTCTCCGGCGGATATGCGAAGCTGTCCACAGCATGGAGGCGGCCCGCACCAAGGGTGAACTCGGGGAGGCCATCGCCCGCGAGGTGGAGAAGTTCACGCTTGCCGAGCTCCAGGTTATCGGCGGGAGCATAAAAAACGAGGTCGACCGGCTCCCGTCCCCGTACCGGGAGAAGATCCGGCCGTGTTTCCACGAGCAGTTCTTCGGTACCCACCATCGGCTGCTCTGCATGTTCCGTTCCGGTGCATTCAGGCGGATGAAACAGCCTATTACAGAACCGGAGACCTTCCGGAAGTTCCTGGCCATGGTCCCGGAGGGTTGCCTGGGTCAGCCGCCTGATTCCGGGACCGAGTTTCGGTTCGGGGAACCGGTCCGCTCCCTGTTCTACTACCTGCTTTCGGCGTTTTCCATGTTCGTCATGGATGGTCCCGGCCACCCGGTGGGAACCCCCTTTCCCGGTGGTTTCGTGGTGGAGAAACGAGGTGAGGAGTTCTTCTGCCCTATCCGCGACAAGGAAGAAGCGATCCCGTTCTCGATCTGCAACTTTTGCCCGGCGAAACAGATGGAGGGAGTATAAGCACCGGGAGAGGATCCAACCATGCTTTCCCATTCCATGGCCTGTTCCAGGCAATTTCTTTATAGATACGCACAGATATCTGATTCCTGGCTCACCATTCCCCCCTCAGGATCACCGCTTCGGTCATTGCCGGCATCTTTATCCGTTTCATCCTGTTCTCCGTCATCGCGCTCATCTTCGGTCTGTTCGCTGAAACCACCGGGTTTGAAGTCTCCACCAGCTTTTCCGAGAATGCGTTCAGCGCCGTGTTGCTGGCCGGCCTTATCCTGCTTTGCATCGGTGCATTCGTCTGGAAAGTCTGGACCAGCCCTACCGCCGAAGAGACCTGAACGGTAGCAGAAACGGGAAAGCCAGGAGAAGAATAGAAAGAGACTGTATTCGCTTCCCTGTTTAATTTGAAAATGTCCCCGGCATTTCCATCATGCATGGTTGTATCTCTCATGCGGTTACTGTTATTTTCCTGGCATTCCCCTTGGAAGCCGGGTCTTGCCCTGTGAACATTGCTCCGCTTCCCTCTCCCGGGGATTTGCCAGGTCAGCCCCATCAACCGGTAGTTGAGGATAAGGCTGACCCGAGACCTGCAACCCAAGCAAAGAACGCTTCACGATACCACGCCGGGCTTATCTGATTGCGGAAGGACCGGGCAGTTCGTAAAGATTTTCCCGAATGGATCTGTTTATCAGCACCCTTCACCGAATTCCCGGTTAACAGGGCTCTGAACATAAACCCAACAATCCTCTCCCTGGCAGAAACATTAACATCGATCCTGTCCGAAATTATTGGCACTATGTGGAAGGCAGTGGAGGTCGATGCCTGGGTCGCGGGCAGGAAATCGAGCCTCGAGGAAGCCCGGGCCACGGTCACAGAGATCATCGAGCGTGTCCGCAGGGACGGTGATGCGGCGCTCCGGCAGATGTCCCGGCACGTCGTGCTGGAAGAAATTGCCGTGAGCGACGACGAACGGGAGGCAGCCTACGATGAGGTGGACGATGCGATAATCGATAGCCTGGCCAATGCGAAGAACCGGATCGAGCGCTTCCACGAGCTCCAGAAACCGCGGGATCTCTGGCTGGAGGAGGTCGAACCAGGCATCGTGCTCGGCATCAAGACCACGCCGTTGTCCCGGGCAGGCCTCTACATCCCCGGGGGACGGGCGGCTTACCCTTCTTCGGCGCTGATGTGCGCCATTCCTGCAAAAGTGGCCGGCGTACCGGAGATCTGTGCCATTTCCCCACCGCCAATCAGCCCCATGACCCTGGTCGCCCTCGACCTTGCCGGGGTGACCGAGATATACCGGTCCGGCGGAGCCCAGGCCATTGCTGCCCTGGCGCTGGGGACCGAATCGGTAAAACCGGTGCAGAAGATCGTCGGCCCGGGCAACATCTACGTTACCCTGGCCAAGATGATGCTACGGGAATATGCTGAGATCGATTTTCCTGCAGGTCCAAGCGAAATCGGGATCATCGCTGACTCCACCGCCGATCCCCGGTTTGTCGCTGCCGATGTACTGGCGCAGGCCGAGCATGACCCGAACGCTGCCTGTATCCTGATATCCACCGATAAAACACTCGCTGAGAAGGTCGGACGAGAAGTTGCGGAGATGGCTGCCAAAGCCCCAAGAAAGGAGATCATCGAACAGGCGCTGAAGAATTCGGGGTACGTTGTGGTTCGGTCCCTTGATGAGGCCATCGCTGCCTCGGATGCGGTGGCCCCCGAACACCTTTCAATCCAGGTGGCAGACCCCCTCCCGGTGGTCATGAAGGTCCGGAACGCAGGGGCAATCTTTGTCGGCCGGTACTCTGTGGTAGCCTGCGGTGACTACGCGATCGGGACCAACCATGTGCTCCCCACGGCAGGGTATGCGAAGACCTATTCAGGCCTCGATGTCAACCACTTCTGCAAGACCGCATCGGTGGAGATGGTCTCCCGTGAAGGACTGGAGAAGATCGGGGACACTGTCGAGACCATTGCCGATGCCGAAGGCCTCCACGCCCACGCCGAATCAGTCCGGATCAGGCGGCGGGCGTAAATCCCTGTAACCGATTACCCACGGAAAGCATCTTCCGGGAAAAACTGATACCAGAGAAGGTGTAGTCCGGTGTCCGGGTAGGGAAAGAAAACAGGTTAGGGCAGGACCCGTCCTGCGGTCCTTAACCCAGGACGTTTTTCCTGATAACCCGGCTTTTTGGGGAACAGTCAACAGGTGACCGCCGATATCAAATTGACGGAGTGGAGGTCGTTGGAAATTATCATCAAGATTACCAGGTTTCCGGCTTTGGCATGACCGAGGTAATTTTGATAATTCCCTGCTATTGTGATGATCTGGCGATTGCAGGGGTATTGTAATTTGGGGAAAAAGACCGGTATGAAATTGGGTATCCGGGCTGACATCAGGAGAGCCTGTCCTCTCGACCATAACTCTCTTATTCCTGTATAACCTCTCTTTTTCAGTAATGCCTGATGGTCCCTGCTTTAATCAGATCTGGTCAGAAGTCATCCTCACCAACGTGACGCCACGGCGGTGCGATAACCGGGTGAAGAAGTCCTGCAGGGAGCATTACCTGATCCCGCCTGGAAAGGTCTTCCGGGAAGTTCCAATTCTCCTCGCCAGACCGATGCTGGTCGGGATTGATGAAGGATCAGGAAGGATCCTGATGCCCTTCCGGAAACCCTGTTATGGTACCTCGCTCTATGTCATCGATTCTGACCGGGAGGAGATCGCCCGTCTCCGTGCGGAATTGAAGACCGCAGCGGTCCGGGATAGACAGGATAGTCGAAAAAAGGAAAAGGTATGACTGCAATATCCGAACGGGAAGGCTGACATGATAACCAGGGCGATCCGGAGAGTATTTATAGTGTCATTGGGGAAAACCTAGTTGAAGGTACATTTCTGGTACAGATCCTCTGGTGCTGTGGGGGTCTGTTCCCGGGGTATCATCAAGGTGGCGTGGTATGGATACAACTATCTTTGCATTACTTACGGGTTTCGTTCTCATTATAGGGTTCGTGGGTTGTGGTTCTGCAGGGAATGCCTGCTCTTTTAATTCATTTTCAGGATCTATCATAGCAATATGCCCGTTTGAGGATACCGGTTCGACAGGTGCAGTATGCCCGTTTGAGGATACCGGTTCGATAGGTGCAGTATGCCCGTTTGAGGATACCGGTTCGATAGGTGCAGTATGCCCGTTTGAGGATACCGGTTCGGTAGGAGCAGTATGCCCGTTTGAGGATACCGGTTCGGTAGGAGCAGTATGCCCGTTTGGGGATACCGGTTCGACAGGTGCAGTATGCCCGTTTGGGGATACCGGTTCGGTAGGAGCAGTATGCCCGTTTGAGGATACCGGTTCGATAGGTGCAGTATGCCCGTTTGAGGATACCGGTTCGATAGGTGCAGTATGCCCGTTTGAGGATACCGGTTCGGTCGGTGCAGTATGCCCGTTTGAGGATACCGGTTCGGTCGGTGCAGTATGCCCGTTTGAGGATACCGGTTCGGTCGGTGCAGTATGCCCGTTTGAGGATACTGGTTCGGTCGGTGCAGTATGCCCGTTTGGGGATACCGGTTCGACAGGTGCAGTATGCCCGTTTGGGGATACCGGTTCGACAGGTGCATCATGTTCAGGAGAAGTGACAGAACTCACCGGGAACACCGGTCAGAACATGAACAATGAACTGGTCGATGCTACAGCCCCTGTCGCATTCCCCCAGGCATCGAATTTACCAGATTTAATGGAGACTGATCCACTGGAGGGCTCTGAATTATATCCTCTTCCAACCGATCCAGATGGCGATGGGTTGTACGAAGACCTGAATGGGAATGGGGAGATCGATTTCGTCGATGTGATCATGTATTTTATATATATGGACTGGATAAGCGAAAATCAGCCTGTTAACTTGTTTGATTACAACAACAACGGATATATCGATTTTTCGGATGTAATCATCCTCTTTCAGCAAACCTGAACCGTATCTGGGGACTCTCGCTTCTTTTTTTCCCACAATTGAATTGCAGGGATGATAACGCTTCAGGCACCCTGGCCGGTGGTCTGCAAATCGCCTGGAAAATACCTTCACTACAATCAGAGAGAACTTGGGGGAAGTGGAAAAGCCTCGTCAGGGAAAACGGGTCACACGTGCCAACTAAATTCATGGAGTTCATGGAGGATTTCTCAAACCTCCAGTGTTATGGGGAATTATATCATACCCTGCATTCGATGTCCCACCACAATGCGGTAGGACGATTGAGGCTTTCAACCTAAAAAATAAAAAAAACTCAGAATAACGTGGAAGTAGTTTTCGAATTGTAGATCATGGACTTCGAGAAGCTGGTAATACTACCGATAATGGTGGTCGTATCGTCAAACTCCAGGATCTTTCCGTCCTCCACTACCCTTCCCCTGATAAAAGCAGAGACCGATCCCCGGGATGGTATTCCCGGTGCATACTCGGTCACCAGGACATTGTTATACAGTTCCGTTCCGGCATCGGCCGAACCAAAAATGGACCTCTCTCCCATCTGGGTGCTGATGGACCCTACAGAGAGCGTCATACTACTGCCGCTCTCTACCCTGCTACAAAGTGATCCTGCAGATGCTATGCCAAAAATAAGACATACAAGGCAGAGGAATACGATTGAGCGGTAGGTTGGAGCCATCTTTTTCACATAGCTATGATCAATGTTCCATCCTTAAGAATATATCAGATACTCCCTGTTCGATTAATCATGGTCGCGGTCCTGCAGATGCGGTTCTTACATGAAAATAAATGGCTCCTGGTCCGGGTGTCACGTTCCAGGATTGAACTTCCCGGTTCATCATCCACCAACCATTTCTGCGGGAGGAGTATTTTCCTGCCTTGCCCTGCCTGGTGATTCACCCATCACCAAATTTTATGAGAACCTCCGGACAGATGGAATGTCCGGAGCTTGGCCCGTATGCTGTCAGAATGGGTAGAGAAGAACCGGTTCGATCCGGGATACCTCCCGGTGATGGAAAAGAAGCTGTTCTTTGAAGGGGAGTTGAGGCTTCGCTCGATGACCAACTATATCGTCCTTTTAACACTGGCCACGGTTATCGCCACCTACGGGGTCATCTCCGGTTCCACGGCAACCGTGATTGGAGCGATGATTATCGCCCCGCTGATGACCCCCATCATGGCCACCACCCTGGCCATCGTCATGGGAAGCAGTACCCGGATGACCCAGTCGGTGCTGGTCGTGATCGCGAGTACCATCTATGTCATCGTACTTGCCGTGCTGCTCTCGCTCTTCATCTCACCGGTTATCATCGGCTTTGGGACGAATACCGAGATAACCACCCGCATCTCCCCGGATCTCCTTGCTCTCCTGGTGGCGCTGGCATCAGGTGCGGCCGGGGCTTTTGCCATTTCGAGAGAGGATATCGGTGACACCCTGCCCGGGGTGGCCATCGCCATCTCACTCATTCCACCGCTCTCCGTTACAGGCATCGCCCTCTCCAAAGCCCGGTGGCTGGATGCCGGGGGGGCCCTCCTCCTCTTTACCACGAATTTCCTTGCCATCATCCTTGCGGGAGGAGCCGTACTCTATCTCTCGGGGATAAACATGGGATGGGTGAGCAGCGAGGAGAACGTGCGCCGGAAACATGCGGTCGAGATTGCCGTGGTGGCGGTCATCATCGTCGGACTCCTGCTCGGGTTCAACGGGTACCGGACCCTCGAACATGAACGGGATCTCTACCTGGCACGCAGTTCCGTTGAAGAATGGCTCCAGGGGACACCGTATCATATCAGGGAAGTATCCCTCCAATATCTCCCGGAGGATATGCTTGCATTGGGGCCGGCGGCAGTCACTGTCGCAGTCGCAGGAAGCGGAGATATACCGGATATTGAACGGCTGGCAGGGCGGATGGAGGAAAATTTAGGCTACCCGGTCACACTGGAACTGCGGGTCAGGCCCGAGGAGATAGAGCGCTACCCTTCGCCGAAGGGTGTTTCCCCTTGAGATAAAATGGGCATTCTCCGCTGGCAATCCACATAGGCATGAACCCCGGACATGGTTTTCACGTTCCATGATCACCACAATCCCTGTGGTTCGAAGGAAGCGATGTAGAGGACCCCCCCAACACCCGTCCCGGTGAGGGATACTTTTAACCCGGTCGAACAAGGGGGGGGACCGATGATTCTTATTGCGGTCCTCCCTGCAGAATTATGACGGTTGAAAACACAGGCGCAACGGCCTGGTGCACGAAAATACCGGGCGCTGCATTTACGCCTGACTTCGCCAGAAGAAGGATGAGAAGGTAGTGTTTATATAATTTCATGCAAAAAAACACAGCCTTCTCATTAGGTAATATAGCATTAATCGATAAAATTGATTCGGAGACCAACTTTTTCGCATCAGTTCTTGGCGGAGTTGGTGGTCGAAGCAAGTCATTCATACCATCCGTAAAAGCTTCTCATCAGCAACAAACTCAATCAATCGGTATCGATCAATAAGATTCTGGACTTTACCCCCGACGAACTTCTCAAGACACTGGGGTTTGAAGATACAATTTCAGACCGGAGTTTGTATCGGACTCTGGAACGACTGGGAGAAAGAAAGTCGATTGTTCTTGACCAGTTTCAACGCTGGATCTCCCAGCAGAGCCTCGTGGATCCAACCCAGTTCGTGGACTTCAGTTCGAGTTACTTTGAGGGGACAAAATGTCCGCTGGGGGAGTTAGGGTATTCCCGGGACAATCAGCCAGGGAAACTCCAGATCGCATTTGGGATCAGTGTCGGCCTCAATAACATACCGACGATGCTGACCATCCAGAAAGGAAATGTTCAGGATAAAAGCATATGCAGATGCTGATCCGGTTATGCTCGAGCGTTCTTCCTGAAGGCAGTCTTCTGGTGTTTGACTGTGGAGGGAATACCCAGGATAACAAACGAAGGATCCGCGATCTGAAGTTCCATTATTTGACCCTGAAAGCAAAGAAGAAAGGACCATACCGGAACGAGATAACGATCTACCATGCCAGGAAAGAAAGCCAGGTTTCATTCGTTTCTGGCAACCGGGTCTATTCATGTGTCAAATATCGGGATGGCGAAGAAGTCCGGTACATATTTTTCTGTGACGACCTGGCCTGTGACCAGTTGACGAAGAAAGCAAGGAAACTTGAGAAAGACCTGGAGAAGGGGAAGGTTCTCACAAAGAAGGTTGAACGCGGAAAAGATCTCGGCCAGTATATCGCTCCTGGAGGGTTGGATCATCGCCCGTGGTCATCTCCAGAAGATCATTGGCGATATCCCCAACCCCTATGTAACCGGTCTTGAAGGTTTCTTCGTGCTTGAATCAACCATCGATGATGATCCCGAAAACATCCTGAATGCCTACAAGAATCGTGACCGTGCAGAGAAGTTCATCCGGGACCTCAAAGAAGGAGCCGAGCCCGGCCGATCCGGCACTGGTCCAAACACGCGGTGATCGGGTGCGTGTTGATCGTTTTCCTCACCAAAGTCCTGGTGAGTTTGACACAACTTTTCTGTAAAGATCCCGTCGTGAAAAATCTGAAAGTCCTCAAAAATTATCTCACGAATTTGACACTTACGATCATATACCCTTCTTTTGGGTATCCTGTCAAGATCATTTCCAACTTCTCCCCAGAAATACGCCCAATTCTTGGAGATTTTATCAAGAGATATGGTAGCCTGGAGGCGCCAAATCACTGGTAAATTGCTTCTGGCGAATTGGGTTAAGTCGTTTAAATTTGATGGAAGTACTGAAAAGTGGCGAAGTTAGGTTTACGCTCATGTCCCCTGTCTGGCGGTAGCAATCCGGGCGGTCAGGTGTTCGGTTGTCGCTTCGGACCCTACTGGTCATCCCCGGACAGAAAGATTGACGAGAGAAGTCCGATCTTTTCCGGGGCGCCGATGGTGATTACTTCGTCACCTGCCTTGAGATCGATGTCTCCGGCCGGGTTCTCGATCATTTCGTTCCCTCTCCGGATGGCGAGAACCGAGACCCCATACTCCTTTCGGACGTCAAGTTCACCGAGAGTCTTTCCGGAGACCAACGATCCTTCCTCGACGAGCAGTGTGCTGAGCGCCAGGTCAGGGAGGTTCATGCCGAGGTCACCAAGCGTTGCCTGGGAGGGCGATGGGTTTCGGAGCATCTCGTAGGTATCTTTCCGCACGTCATGGACATACCTGTCTATGGTCTGGTCAGGGATGAGGTATTTCTTCAGCACCCGGGTAAAGATCTCTACCGACGTCTCGAATTCCTCGGGGATCACCTCGTCCGCCCCGAGCTCCCGCAGGCGTTTGACCTCGGCCAGGAACCGGGTGCGGACAATGATGAACAGGCCGGGGTTCATTCTCCTGGCCTGGATGGTGATGGCCCGCGAGGAGAGGGGATCATTGATGACGATGACAAGAATCCGGGCATGCTCAATATTCGCATGGGAGAGGACTACAGAGTTCGTTGCGTCCCCAAAGAAGATGTTCTCCCCGGTCTTATGTTCCCGCATCACCGTCTCGGGATTAAGGTCGATGACAACGAAGGGAATACCACCGATTTTCGCTGCTTTCGCGAGGTTCCTTCCGTTGAGCCCGTAACCCACAATGACCAGGTGATCTTTGAGAGAGGGGAGGGGGCGGACGCCTTCATCCTCGCAACTTGCTTTCAGCCGGTTCCCGAATGGCAGGCGGCAGAAGAAATCCGCGGTCTTCGGGCCACCTGCTATCGTGAGCGGGGCAATCGACATCGTCAGCAGGGTGACAGCGAGGAATATCTGCTCCCCTGCTGTTGAAAAAAGCCCTTGCTGCATCCCGGGGACCAGAAGAACGAAGGCAAATTCACCGATGTTGCTCAGTGCAAGGCCGGAAAGGATGGAGGTGCGAAACGACCTCCTGACAGCGAACGCAGCACCGGACGCAATGACTGATTTGACCACGGTAACCCCGATGACAAGGGTGAGGATGAGCAGCGGGGTCAGCACAAGGTAGGAGATGTTGAGGAGCATTCCGATTGAGATGAAGAAAAAACTTGTGAAAATATCGCGGAAAGGAATGATGCTTGCAAAGGCCTGGTGGAAATAATCCGATTCGGAGAGTGTGAGGCCGGCAAGGAATGCCCCCAGCGCAAGGGAGAGGCCGAGGTATGAGGCCAGGTAGGTGATCACGAAACAGATCAGGATGATGCTCAGGAGGAACACTTCCTGGTTCCTGATGCTGGTGATCCGGTTCATGAACCGGGGGATGACATACACCGAGATGATAAGCACGGTTGCAAAGAGGATGATCAGGGTGATTGCAAGGGTAGCCAGTGCACCGGAGATGTCGGTTGTCTGCCCGCCGAGGACAGGGAGTGCAATGAGCATCGGCACGCTCATGATGTCCTGGAAGAGGGATATCCCGAGCGTCATGCGGGCATGGGGGGTTTCGATCTCTCCCCGGTCCTGGAAGAGCTTCAGGGTGATGGTGGTACTGCTGTGGCAGACGAGAAACCCGTAGAATACGGCCTGTGCGGTCGGGACACCAAAGAACTGGGAAATAGCCATCGTGACGGCGATGGTGGCCAGAACCTGGATACTGCCGCCAATGAGTACTATCCTCCGCATTTCGTAGAGGGTCCGGAAGGAGAACTGCATACCGATGGTGAAGAGGAGAAAGACGATGCCGATCTCTGCCAGGACATCGATTATCTGGGTATCCTCGATCAATCCCAGGCCGTACGGGCCGATGAGGATCCCGGTCAGGATGAAGCCGACAATCCCTGGTATCCTGACCTTGTTTCCGAGGGTGATGATCAGGATCGCGAAGGTGAAAATGATGACGATGTTGAGGAGGTACCCGGTGATCATTCGCAGCTCCTGGTGATGGGACGCAGGGGGGATATACTTAGTACCCTCACCCCCTCGGCTAAAATGTATTCTGGTAGACCGGTATGGGTATTACACCCCAGGGATCTCGCCAATCTCCATGATGCAGGGGATCACCGGGTCATGGAGGTTTTCGGATCCGTGATGTACCGGGTTTCTCTCCCTGATTTTGCGTTAAGCCCCCTCCGCTCTCCTTTTGCCGTGCTACACGCGGAAAAACCAGGGTGCAGCAGGAAAAGAAACGGAAATGGGGTATGTTCAATTGGATGCAACCAGGCGGCCGGTCAGACAGGGCACGTGCTGAACCCGGTCTCGGCACACGTGAGCAAGGAAGGGTAGTACCGATCGACATATTCCTTGACCATGCGCCGGGATGAAAACCGGGGTGCGATGCTCTTGATCGATTCCTTCATCATCCGCACCCATCCATGGGGGATCCCGTCAAGGGAGGTGGAGTAGTAGAGCGGGATGATCTCTTTCTCAAGTATATAATACAGTTCTGCGGCATCCTGTGCGTCCCGTACAGGAGATCCTCCCTCCCCTCCAAAAGCCCAGCCATTCTTCCCGTTGTAGCCCTCGAGCCACCAGCCGTCACGGATGCTGCAGTTCAGCACCCCGTTAAGGGCGGCTTTCATACCGCTTGTCCCACAGGCCTCCATTGGAGGCAGGGGATTGTTGAGCCAGACATCAACACCGTGAACCATGTACTGGGCGGTCTGTTCGCCGTAATCTTCCACGAAGGCGATCCTCCCTTCGAACTCCGGGGCAAGCGCATGCCGGTATATCCGCTGCAGGATCTCTTTTCCTTCTGTATCATTCGGATGGGCTTTCCCGGCAAAGACGATCTGGACCGGCAGCCACCGGTTGGTCACGATCCGTTTCAGGCGATCGATATCATGGAAGATCAGGTCTGCCCTCTTGTACGCGGAAAACCTGCGGGCAAAACCGATGGTGAGGACCGATGTGTTCAGCATCAGGCCATCGGCAACCAGGTTGATGGGCTCCTTGAGGAGGGAAGCCCAGCGCCGCCGTTTCCGTTCCCTGATCCGGCTGAAGAGCTTGGCTTTGAGCCAGAGGTGGAGCGACCAGAGTTTCTGGTCAGGGATCTCGTCGACCAGTTCCCAGATTGACGGGTCGTCATGTTCATACTGCCAGTGTGGAGATACGGGGCTGATCGCGGTAGAAAGGAGCCTCTCCATCCTGGGGTTCAGCCAGGTCGGGATGTGCACACCGTTGGTGATGGTGTCTATCGGGACCTTCTCAAGGGGGAGGTCCGGCCACAGGTGATGCCACATCTGCCGGGATACGCTGCCGTGCCTCCGGGATACTGCATTGTGGAACGCGGTGAGCTTGAGGGCACAGGCAGCCATATTGAACCCTCCAGCCGGATCGCCAGGGTTCCTGCCAAGTTCGAGAAACGTCTCCCGGTCGATATCCAGCACGGGATAGAACTCCGAAAAGTACTTGTCAATGAGGGAATGCGGGAAGATATCGTTGCCCGCGGCGAGCGGGGTATGGGTCGTGAAGACCGAGGTCCCCCGGACCCTGGACAGCGCCTCAGAAAAAGAAAGGCCTTCTTCTTCGACATACTCCCTGATCCGTTCGAGCAGGGCAAATGTGGAGTGCCCTTCGTTGAGGTGCACGGCCGAAAAACCGATTCCCATCTCGCTGAGGACCTTTCGCCCGCCGATACCAAGGACGATCTCCTGGACCAGGCGCTGTTCCTTGTCACCGGTATAGAGGCGCGAGGCGATGGCCCGGTTGGAGTGGTTGTTTTCCGGGATATCGGTATCCAGCAGGTAGAGGGGGACCTTGCCGACATCGACCCGCCAGACCGCAACGTATATCGAGGGTGCGATATGGGGGACCTCGATTACCAGCTGCTTGCCGGAAGGTGTCATCACCCGTGACACCGGGGCAGCATCGCGATCGAGGTTCTCCCAGAAATTGTCCTGCCACCCGTCAGGGAGGATGCGCTGGTGAAGGTAGCCCTGGGAGTACATAAATCCCACGGCTACCATGGGAATTCCGAGGTCACTGCACTCCTTGAGATGGTCTCCTGCAAGAAAACCAAGACCCCCTGCATAGAGGGGGAGGGAGTGGTGCAGTCCGTACTCCGCGGAGAAGTAGGCGATGGTGAGTGACCGGGAGGACGGGTATTTCTCGGAGAACCAGCCATTGCGGGCCGTCATGTAACGGTTAAAACGGTCCATGGAGATGTCGTAGCGGCGCAGGTATTCCGGGTTTGAAGCGACCTTGTTCAGGAAGGAGTCCGGGATGTCGCGGAGCATCTTCACCGGGTTGTGGATGCTCTCCCTCCATGCATGGTTGTTTATCTGTTTGAAGAGGATGCGGGCCTCGGGATGCCAGCTCCACCAGAGGTTATAGGCAAGGTCTGCGAGCCCGGATACCCGCTCGGGTATCGGCTCTCCCCCTTGCCGGTGTATCAGCACATTCTGCACATCTGTTCACTACGGTATCGGCCTTAAAAGAGGTATATGTTTTCCGTTCCGGGAAGTGGGACCCGTGCATTTCCCCCCACTCACCAGGCAAGAGGTGTTCGCGCACCGGTGCGCCCTTCCACGGGCACTCCGGTAAAATGTATGTCCCTGGTGCAACTATCGCCGGGTGACCGGAAAATAACCGGTAGTCACCGCCCGGAACGTATGGTTTTCTCCCGCAGCCATGCCCAGTAATCTGCCCGGGGTTCCCCGGGGCGCAGCCTCCACTGCCAGTTCCCTTCAGTCGTCCCAGGAACGTTCATCCGTGCTTTGCTGCCAAGACAGAGGAGATCCTGGACCGGGATTACCACCAGCCATGCCGGGGATTCCAGGGCCAGTGTTATCATCTCCCGGGCAATCTCCGCGGAAGAGGGAACTTTCCCCAGCGCCGCAGCGATTCGCTCCAGTTGATCAGGTCTCACCTCTTCCTCGAACCACCCCCTCATCGTGTTGTTGTCATGGGTCCCGGTGTAGAGCACGGAATCTTCACCGATGGCCCCGAGGGCATGCGGGTTGTCGGGATCTCCATCAAACCCAAACTGCAGTACCCGCATCCCCGGGATTCCGAACATAGCCATAAGTTCCCTGACATCCGGTGTGATCGTTCCAAGGTCTTCGGCTATCAACGGGAGGGAAGGTAACCGGGCAGCCAGGTGGGAGAGGAGGGCCTGCCCGGGTGCCCGGACCCAGGACCCTTCACTGGCTGTCGCTGCGCCGGCGGGAATTTTCCAGAAGGCCTGGAGTCCCCGGAAATGATCGACCCTGAGGCAGTCAAAGAGCCGGAGCATGTGCTCCACGCGGTCCTTCCACCACGAAAATCCCTGTTTTTCGATCTCCTCCCACCGGTAGATCGGGTTGCCCCACCACTGCCCGGTACTGCTGAAATAGTCAGGCGGGACTCCGGCAACAGCAGTGGGCCGCCCCTCGCTATCAAGCCAGAAGAGGTCACGGTGAGACCAGACATCAGCGCTCTCGTATGCCGGGTAGAGGGGGAGGTCCCCGATAATCCGGATGCCGTGGATGCTGGCATGTTCGTGGAGGCTGTCCCACTGGGTGAAGGCGAGGTACTGGATGTACTCCTCTTCCCGGACAGCCTCCTCCAGTTCTCTTTGGACCCTCTCCAGCACGGCCGGTTCACGGTCCCGGATGCCCCGGGGCCATGCCGACCAATCCACACCGTTGTTGCGCGCAATTGCTGAAAAGAGGGCGTAGTCATCGAGCCATTCCTGGTTTTCTGCCCTGAAGCGTCCGAACCCGGAATCGTCCCGGCCGCAACGGTTCTCCCGTGCTGCAGCCCGGAGTAACTCCACCTTCAGGGGAGCTTCCCGGAAGAGGCCCGCCCCTTCCACACCAGCGGGCGGGAAGCTGCCGGGATGATCTCCACCGGTGATCCCGTCCTTTACCAGGAGCTCCGGGCTAATCAGGAGAGGGTTTAATGCAAAGAGGGATGTTGCGTGGTAGGGCGAATGCCGGTGCCCACTGTCGGTGGGGTGGAGTGGCAGCACCTGCCAGAAGGTCTGGCCTGCCTGGGAAAGTGAAGTGACAAACCGGTTTGCCGCTGGACCAAGGTCCCCTGTGCCGAAGCGGGAGCGAAGCGATGTGATGTGCAGGAGGAGCCCCGATGCTCTCTGCGAATACCTGCAGCAGGGCTCAGGGCTGTGGATGGCCGGCCCCTCCCGGAACGCAGACGCCAAGTGCCCTGCCGAGTGCCTGGAATGATCCCCACCATGCAACTGCTTCCTCTGCCCCTGCACGGGCGCCGGTCTCCCATTTAAGAGCAGGACCATCGCGGACTGAAATAAAGAGGTCCTGGAGATGCCATGCAGGATACGGTGCGCCAATGGTCCGGATCAGTGCAAGGGCTTCGGCCACCTGCTCCATCCGTTGCCGGTCTCCGGGGTGGCAAACCCAGTCTTCCATGAGCCGGGTGATGAGGGAGTTCGTGGATGGTTGCATCCCCTGAGTAGCGGTGATCCCCTGGTCTGAGAATGCTTCAGCAAGGCATCGCAGGTCATCCATGCTCGCTCCTGGCAGTGAGAGAGTCTCTTCCAGCCGGCAGGCAAGCACGTACCGTTCCAGGCGCACTATCCAGGGAGGGTAAAACCGCGGGTCTGGTTCCGGGTCTTCCAGGGAAAGGTGCTTCTCAAGGAGAACTCCCGCTGCTTTCTCAAAGGCCTTGCCGGCCCTGGAGAGGTGGGAGCGGGCAACGAGCCGCCGGCCGGCAGGGGGGAATTCTTCGATGGAGATACCCCGGGAGAAAAGAGTCATCAGCCGTTCTGCCGCAGCAGAATATCCTTTCTTCAGGAGGACCCCGAGGAGTTCCCCGGAGTGGTCTCCGGGAGGGGTTCCTGCAGGATCAAGGCCGAGCAGGGCACTGTCAGTGCCCGAGCTCATGAAACAGTACCTGATCGGCCTTCCCAGGAGCGAGAGGTCGTGCGTGGGTAAGAGCTCCCCGCAGGAGAGATATTCTCCGGAATAACCGTCTGCATGGATCACGTGTGCAGTCTTCCCCGTAGCTTCCATCAGCGCAATACAGGCCGCCTGGCCTTCAGGGAAGAGTACCCGGGGAAGGACACAATCGCGGTAGACTGCCCCCCCATCCGGAAATTGCGGGCGGTTCCCGGCTATCGCGGAGAGACGCTCCCTGAAAGCACCTTCAAGATCGACTCCGGTCTGTTCACGGGCGATCTGGATAGCACGTGCAGCAGAGCATAGGACCTGGATCGCTTCACGATCAGCGATGTCGTCAAAGAACCAGGCACAGCTGGTCTTCATGGACAGGTTCTGCCTGGCCATTTCAAGCAGCGCGAGCGCTTTATCCTGTTCTTCAGGCGAAAGAGACTCCTTTAGGTGGCTGTTGAAAAATCTGCGGACGGACTCGGCCGAAGGGTTTCTTAACAGATCGATGCACTCGTTTCTCGCCTCCCCGGGGTCACGGAAGAATACCCCTGCCTCCCGGGAGAAAATTTCTGCGAGGCGGAGAGAGAGTTCGTTGATGGCATCGAAAAGCGGCCCCCTCCATCCATGGTCCCACCCGGCATCCCTCCCTGACGCGCAGGGGCACCCCCTCCACCACCGGTCAATCCCATGGGGGCAGCTCCATGACGTGCGCTCGACAATTTCGACCTCCTGGTCGGGGGGGTGTCCCGCCAGGTACTCGCCATAGACGGTCAGGGTGCTGGGGGAAGCGGACTCGATACGATCAAGACACCACGCGAGAGCCATATCGCCGTAGGGGCGGTGATGGCCGTAGGTCTCTCCATCGGTTGCGATATGGACAAGCCCTCCTCCCGGGGACGCGGAGAGGAGTGACTCGTAGAACCTGTCACCGTTCTCGAGCAGGTCACCGAATGCCACCTGGGAGCTCAGGGTAGCATTGTGGAAGAATACCGTTATCTTGGCCTGATCCGGCAGGTGGCAGAGGTAAGGAGTGGCAGGGTCGATGCCGGTATCGCCTGGAGACTGCCCCCCGACCCTACGCCCCTGGTGGGGGGAGAGGACTGTGAACAGGATGCCATGGTCTGCGATTACTGAGAGCGTCTCTATGTCTACCGCCATCTCGGGGAGCCACATGCCTTCCGGGAACCTCCCGAACCGGTCTTCGAAGTCCCGGATCCCCCACCGGATCTCGGTCTCCTTGTCAGCACAGGAGAGCAGGGGCAGGATGACATGGTGAAAGGGATGGGCAAGGGCACTGCCATGGCCAGAAAACCGGCCCCGTGACCGGGCATCGGCGCGGAGGATATCTTCGTATACCGCCGGTCGTGCATGTTCGAGCCAGCGGAGCAGGGTCGGGCCAAAATCGTAACTTATCCGGGAGTAGTTGTTGGATACCACCCGGATGAGGCCTTCTCCGTCGAGGATCCGGGCTGCGGTATTGGGAAGGTAGCATTCATCGGTGATTCGTTCGTTCCAGTCATGCCAGGGTGCTGCGGAACGCTCCCGCCCTATAACCCCTGTCCAGGGATTTTCGCGGGGTGGCTGGTAGAAGTGTCCATGGATACAGATCTTTTTTCCCATATCATTCGTCCCCCCTGTGTTTCAGGAGAAGGAAGGCGAGCGGAGGGAGGGTAAATTCCGCAGAGAAGGGCCGGCCGTGGAACGGGACCGGGACCGTTGAGACCGATCCAAAGTTGCCCATCCCCGATCCGCAGTAATATTCTGAGTCGCTGTTGAGGATCTCTGTCCACACCCCCTCTGTTGGCAGGCCAATCCGATAGTCGTTCCTGGGGACCGGTGTGAAGTTGCAGATCGCAAGCAATGTGGTACCGGACCCCGGATCGCGCCTGATAAAGCTTAGTGCAACGTTGTGAGAGTCCCCGTAATCGATCCATTCGAAACCCCCCGGGAAAAAATCGGATACGTGGAGCGCGGCTTCTTCCCGATACACCCTGTTTAAGTCCCTGATCCAGTAACGGATCCCCCGGTGGGCCGGTATATCGAGGAGGTGCCACGGGAGGGCAGACTCATGGTCCCATTCCGACTGCTGCCCGAGTTCGCCTCCCATGAAGACCAGTTTCTTCCCGGGATGGGCAAACATGTAGCCGAAGAGCAGTCTCAGGTTGGCCATCTTCTGCCAGTCGTCCCCCGGCATCCTGGCATAGAGCGAGCCTTTTCCATGGACCACCTCGTCATGGGAGAGGCAGAGCACGAAGTTCTCGGAATAGGCATAGCAGAGTGAAAAGGTTAGCTCAGGGATATGGTACGACCTGTGCACGGCATCGCGGGAGAAGAACTGGAGGGTATCGTGCATCCACCCCATGTTCCATTTCAGCCCAAACCCGATTCCCCCTGAGTAGACGGGTCTTGTGACCATCGGCCAGGCGGTCGATTCCTCAGCGATGGTTTGAACGTCCGGGTAGTGGCCGTACACCGCTTCATTGAGGTTCTGGAGAAACGAGAGAGCTTCGAGGTTCTCTTTTCCCCCATACCTGTTGGGAGTCCACTCCCCGTCTTTCCGGGCATAATCGAGGTAGAGCATGGAGGCAACCCCGTCCACCCGCAGGCCGTCGACATGGTACATGTCCAGCCAGAAGAGGGCACTGCTGATCAGGAACGATTGTACCTCATACCGCCCGTAATTGAAGATGAGGCTCTTCCATTCAGGATGGAAACCCCGCTCGGCCGAGGCATGCTCATAGAGGTGTGTCCCATCGAAAAACCCGAGGCCGTGCTGGTCGGCAGGGAAGTGGGAGGGGACCCAGTCGAGAATGACTCCAATCCCGTGGCGGTGGAGGTAATCGATGAGGTACATGAAATCACCGGGACTGCCATACCTGCTGGTTGGGGCAAAGTATCCGGTGGTCTGGTAGCCCCATGATCCGTAGAACGGGTGCTCCATGACCGGGAGGAACTCCACGTGGGAGAACCCCATCTCGGAGAGATACCCGGCCAGCATGGGGGCCAGTTCACGGTAAGTGGGCATTCTCCCGCCGTCGGTTGGGACCAGCCGCCACGACCCGAGGTGCATTTCGTAAATCGAGATGGGGGCGGCGAGGTCTCCCGCGGCTTTTCGCTGTGCCATCCAGGCCTCGTCTTGCCACTCGAAGCGCGGCTGGGCGATGATGGACGCGGTCGCCGGCGGCACTTCCCAGGAAAAGGCAAACGGGTCGCCCCGGTCTGCCGCATGCCCGTTGTAGTGGGATACGATGTGGTACTTGTACCGCATCCCCTCGTATGCCCCGCCGACAAATCCTTCCCAGATGCCGGATTCGTCCCACCGTGCCTGCAGGTGGTCGCACGAGGGATCCCACCCATTGAAATCACCGATAACGCTGACCTGGCGGGCGTTCGGGCTCCATACGGAGAACCTTGTCCCGCGCTCCTTTTCAACCGTGAGCGGGTGGCTGCCCATCTTCCGGTAGAGACGATAATGCTTCCCCTGCCTGAAGAGATAAATGTCAAAGTCTGAAAGGAAAGGGGAGTCCTCACCCTGCACGGGTATCGCCATCTCCCTGCTCATCTTCCGCTCCCCCGGGGGCCGTCATCCGTGCCACTGATCACCCGTGTGTAGACCTTGTCCATCATCCTGCCGATCCTGGCCCAGTTGAACCGGGAAAGGACTTTCCGTTTCCCTGCAACACCCATGGCCCGTATCCTGACCGGGTCCTCGATGATGTAGCTGATACCCCAGGCAAGCGAATCTGCCCTGACCGGGACTTTGATGCCATCTACAAAGTCCTCGATGTTCTCGGCAAGGCCCCCGACATCGGTTGCCACGGCACATTTCTCGGCGCTCCATGCCTCGGTGAGCACCAGCCCGAAGGGCTCATTCCGGCTGGGGATGACGACCAGGTCGCAGGCATTCAGGAGCTGGAGGTATTCCTCATCGGGAATATAGCCTGTGAACTGGACAGGGAGCGCCCGGCATCGCTCCTCAAGATCACGCTTCATATCCCCTTTACCGGCAATGATAAACTGGACGTCCCAGCGGCGTTGCAGGACCTGGGGGATGGCATCTACCAGGAGGTCGGGGCCTTTCTGGTATACCAGCCGCCCGATAAATAGCACCAGAGGTGCGAGCGGATGGATGCCGTACCGTTTCTTTACCGAACCGGGGTCGAGCGGAAGGTAGTAGTGTTCAGGATAGATCCCGTTTGGGATCACGGTAATCCTGCGCTCGGGAATGCCGTAGAGCCACATGATCTCGGTCTCGGTATGCCTCGAGACCGTGACCACGTGCCGGGCCAGGTGGCCGCACCTCCATTCTCTGGCAGAAATAGCCTGAAACTCGGGCCAATCCCCGAAATTGCCACCGTTCCTCCCATATTCGGTGGAGTGGTAGCTCATCACTGTCCTCCGGTCCTGGAGCCTCTCGAGGGCGTCGCTGCAGTGCCAGTCGTGAAAGTGGATGATATCGAATGGGGGAGTGTCTGCATCGTGGAATTTCTGGAGAAGCTTCCTGCTCAGGTCCTGGCAGTAATCGATGATGGTGTCGCCTTCGGGCTGGCAGAAATGGTATGCCACGTTCCTGATGATCCGGTCCGGTCCCTCTCCCCTGGTGAAGAAGTGCACCTCGTGTTCTGTTCCAAGTACCTCGGCGAGGTGGGTGGCGGCAGGGGAGAGCCCCCCTTCGCGGACGGCATGCAGGGATTCCCAGCAGAACTGGGCTATCTTAAGAGGTCCCATAGCTCCTGGATCCGCTCCTGGACCAAGTGTGCCGCCTCGCTGCTCTGCGTGCACCGGGCAATTTTTCCGGCAAGCGTGTCGTCTCCCAGTACCCCGGAGATCCAGCGTGAGAAATCCATTCGCTCCTGGTGGTATTGGAACACTTCATCGGGTATGAACTCCAGGAACCGTGAGAATTCCTGAAGGCTGTGTGCCGAATACCCGGTAAAACGGAACCCGGAATGAAAATGGAAGGCTGTTTCGGGCGGCTGGCACTGGAGGGCCCGCGCCGCGGGCGGGGACCGGGTCTCATCCCGGCAGGCTTCTTCACAGCTGGCAAGCGCCCGGAGGTACGCAGAGAAATAATCGTATGCCTCCTGGCTGGTGGACCACATCGCGCCCCTCCCGCAGGACCCCGAGGCAAATGCCATGCGGGCGAAGTGATCGATACTCTGGAGCCGCCGCCAGGACTCCCTGTCGATGATCAGATCACGGGCATCTTCGAGGCACCAGAATGCCGATTGCTGGTGCATATTATGGATCCCGGTCAGTGCAGTGACAGTGCCGGGAGCGCACATGCCGAGCTCCTCGAGGTGCAGAACCTTCCGGGGGGGGTCCCCGATGACCGATGACGGGAGGACGGTAGCGACTCCATGGGAGTGCAGGGCTTGCGGCAGCCGGCAGATGAATTCCTCAAAGGACCGGGCCGTATCACCGGTCGTCGAAAAGACACCGGCATCAAGGCGGATGTGGATGCAGTCACCAGGGGTCTCTGCAACCCAGCGGGCGTACGTTTCCGCGGTAAGCGGAAAGCGGTCCCAGGTGTGATCATGGAACCGCTGGGCGATATCCTCGGAGAGGCGGCAGTTCCTTAAGAGGACGGGAAAGTTATGGCAGGAATAGACATAATTAGGGTTCATTGTTGAGAGGAGGTGATCGGACCCCTCTGTATAGAAGGCCAGGAACCCGAGGTCTCGGATCGGATCTATGAGGGCTGAATTGAACACGAACTCGTTTGCCTCGAAAACCCCAGGTCTCCTGCCGGACAGATCTTCGATCAGATCTGCGTGACGGCTGACCTGGAAAATGAACTCGCCGGGGTCGGGAAACAGCCCGGCAACGCTCCGGTAGTACGTCTGTCCGATGCTCTCGACAGATGGGTGCTGCAGGGTGTCAAGCAGGACAGCTGCCCGGTCGGTCTCCTCGGTTATGAGTTGCTCGATCACGGTCCCTGATACGCCAAGAGATACTGATTCGCCGGAGTCGAGCCAGCTGAATATACAGTCCATGGCCGGGAGTACTGCCCTGGACAGGTACTTCCCGAAGTCAGCCTTCTGCGATCGGGAGAAGATAATATCTTCTTCCCGGAAAACGTCTTCTCTTTGGGCCCTGGTCTCGACGAAGTACGGGTAGTGAATACTCAGTTCCAGGCAGAGCCGGCGGCAACCCGGTTCATTCATCGCATGTGATGAATACAAATCAGGAGTATTTAATTTATAGTGATTGGGTAAAAACTTGGGGGCGAATCCGTCCGATGCATCGCAGCACACATCGAGGACTGTTCCGCTTTTCGCGGTATCCAGGCAAGGGAATTGGAGAGATAAACGGGAACCCCGCCTCGGTGAAGGAAGCCGGTCCGGGATGAGGCACTTCCATCTCGTAACTCTTTATTTTATCTTATCAAACAAGGCCTGATCCGGGTCACTGCATCTTTTCCATGATATTTCGTGTGACCAGTCTCCAAAATCCAGCTCTTTATATCATCCACTGGTACGGGTCCTGCCTCACGAGCATGAGCAGGGCACGGTCGCATGGTTTGTCGCCTGTCCCGACAAAATTCGGGATCTCATCCCGCGTGGTAAGCTGATAGATGGGTAAGGCGTCGCCCTGGGTGCTTGTTAGGCGATGATCCCCGGGTACCTCTTCATTCTTCCTTCGAGGGAGACAGGCATGCACGAGAGCAGACCGGAAACATTCCCGGAATAAAAAAGGGACGGCCCTCCCCACCCGGACGATGGCGGGACCGGGCATGGACTCTCATTGTTCTGGCGGATTCTCCTCGGGTTTATGTTCCGGGGACAGGCTTTTTGGTCTCTTCTTCTTTCCCTTCCACCATCGGTATATGCCATACACCACGACACCGATGATGATCAGGGGGATGATCGAAATGAGGATGATGACCAGCCCCGCGGTGACAGCCAGGAACCCGGCAATACCTTTGTTTATCGCCGATACTAGGGAGAAGCCTTCCCGGCCGCCGACCGGTTCGGGCTCTTCGAGGGTCACGGTGATGGTGGCGTAGTCCACCCGGCTGTTGAGGTACCTGAGGCGCCCGTCGATCCGGTCCAGCTCGACCTGCACCCGCTCGATCTGGACCTGGACTTCGAGGATCTCGGAGACGTTCCCGGCTTTTTCCATGATCCGGGTGTACTGGGCAAGCTGATTGGCAAATGCCGTTCTTCTCGCCTGAAGGTCCACGTACTCCTCGGTCACGTCATCGGCGGAAAGCGATTCCGATTTGAGCGAACCCAGGGCCTTGATCTCGGCCATCGCGGCCTCGAACTCCCGGGCAGGGACCCTCATCGTGACAGTGGCATACAGGCGGTTCCCGTACACGGTGCTGGACGAGAGAGAGCCGACATACCCGCCGTGGGCAGCGGCGATGGCCCTGATCGGGTCAAGCGTCACGGTGACATTCTGCACCTCGAGGCGGATCTGGGAGGTCCTGATGATCATCTGGTCTGCGGCAAGATCCCCGGTGTTATCGAGCTCTGCATTCGGGACAAAGGCTCCCGGACCTCCCGGGTACCCTCCTGCCATTGGCGGAAGGTTGGTGTACCGCGTATCGGACTTTTCCACGAACGTGGTTTCGCCACCATCCCACTGGGTGGTAAGGCACCCGGCACCGAGCAGTGCCATGACGATGAGACTGCAGATGATAACGATGCGCCGGTTCATATCACACCATCTCCATCGGAGGTGATAAACAATTGCTAAACTGCGAAATCTTTCGTATCCATAATTCTGAAGAGAGCCGGGCAGGGGTGCATCTGTCACCCGGCCGGGCCAAGCAGCGCCAGCCGCCAGGTCAGCGAATAGTCCCGGGTGCCTACGGGGCAGGGGGAATAGTGAGTATGATATCCATCAACCAGGGAAGCGTGATGGAATACCGGTTCTGCCATGGCTTTCGTGATGGTAACCGACCCTATCAGCGATATGCCGTAGAAACCTTCATGGGGATGGTGTGATGTAATGGATGTCTGGTGAAAAGGAAATGCCAGGAAAAAATGAGCCTTCTGTGGCAAAGGTCATCGAGTTGATCGGCAGTTCGCCGAAAGGTTGGGAGGACGCGGCGCGGAATGCGGTGAAGGAGGCGTCCCTGACGGTCAGGAATATCAAAGGGGTATACCTGAAGGAATGTACCGCCAAGGTGAAAGACAACAAAATCGTTGAATATCGCTCCATCGTGAAGATCTCGTTTGTCGTGGAGAGGGAAGGCTGAAAGTGGAGGTAATGCGGAAGGAGTGAGTTCCAGAGGGTCCTCCGGAGCCCTTCCCTTACAAAGGTCATGCGAAAACGCCCCCGTCATTTCTTCCCGGGCAAACAGCCGGTTCCTGGGAACATACCGCGGTGGACCCTGGAAATCCGCTCTCCGGTACCATGGGTTACGGGGGGCCGATGCGGTTGTGCCTTTCATCCTCTCTGCAATCACCGATGACAGGGTTCTCCAGGGCGAGGCACTGGGAGGTCTCCCGGGTACGCCCGGCTGTGAGACCGGGGTAGGAAAGAAGTGGAAAGTGGATGATTCTCAAGGAACGCGAGGGGGGAGGTGTTGTGGCCATGGAAACCGGCTGGGCAGTGTTCCCTGGCCGGACCAGAGATGTTTTTTCAATTCCCGGGCGGGTCCCAAGCCGCCAGGGATTGTTTTGCGAACGCCAGCATGGCAACCTCCCCACGACCAGTGGCATGGGGTCACCTGGTGGACCCATAAGTCAGCACGCCGACCGGAATCTCCAAAACGGTCTCCCTAGTAACTATCCCTTTCTCTCCCTCAACATTCATAGGACGGCCGGTTGCGCCGCAGCCGGTCAGCCTGGAGCAATGAAAAGCCGCTTCATGTGGGAGACCCGCCTGAAAAAGAAGGATGGTGAGGTATCAGTGCGGCCATATTGGATCAGGGGAAGCACTTCACCTAAATCGACTTCTCCCACCCCTGGCCGAAGTCGATGAGCGGCCGGATCGCGGTGATCTCGAATCCCACGACAGCATACACCATCGCTGCCGCCTCCTCACCGGCTACCTTCGCCATCTGGGCCTTGAAGGTCTCGAGTGCCGGCCCGGACGTAGCGACGTTTTTTACCTTCAGGTAGACGCGGATCCCCTTCCAGTCCATGAACTCCTTTCCCGGCTCCACAATCATGAATACCGCATGCGGGTTCTCCTGGAGGTTTGACAGCGTGCGGTTCTCTCCAAGGCCCATGACAACGGTCTTCTCATCAGTCATGTGGGGGGAGCCGAAGACCGCGGAGTCCACGTTCCCGGCTTTATCAGCGGTGCTGAGCGTCCCGATCCTCGGTGACTTGTTGAAATACTCCATGAGTTTTGATGGCATGGAATCGTTCTCCTGTGGGATGATGCTTCGTTGGAGGGAAGTTAAAGGTTTGGGGGAGGTGGACTGCCCTCCCTGGAAAAAAGGGTGCCCGGGATAGAGGAGATAGGTATATGAACCCGGTCCGGGAATACACCTGCCAGAGGGAGTGCCACGGAAAATGCCGGAGAAAGAGAGCTGCGGGAGTGCCCTGGTTGATGAGGAACGTGCCAGGGAATTCGACGAGATCGCGACCACCGTGTTTGCTCCGATTTATCCTGTGCTCGCCGGGCAGGTGCTGGAGCGGACCGGGATCCGGGAGGGAATCGCGGTTGACGCAGGGTGCGGCCCGGCACTCCTGGCCATCGCTATTGCCCTGCAGTCCCGGCTGAGGGTCTATGCCCTTGACTCGTCACCGCCCATGCTCAGGGTAGCATCCGGGCATATCCGCAGTTCCGGCCTGGTCCGGCAGGTCGTCCCTGTCCTTGGCGATGTGCATGAACTCCCGTTTGAAGATGGGACCGTGGATCTTGTCGTCAGCCGGGGGTCATGGTTCTTCTGGAACGACCTTGCCGGTGCGTTTCAAGAGGTGCAGAGGGTGCTTTCGCCCCGGGGTTACGCATACATCGGAGGCGGGTTTGGCACAGTGCATCTGAAGGAGCAGGTTGCAACAGCGATGAAAAGCAGGTATCCCGAATGGGAAGAAGGGGTCAGGGAGCGTATGCGGAAGAACAACCCGGTCCGGGTCAGGGAAGAATTCGACAAGGCAGGGATCACGGCATTCCGCCTTATCGAGGACGAATCGGGGTTCTGGGCGATGTTCAGGAACGAGGGGTCTTCTTTATTCTTCCAGGATAAGAGCTGATGCGTTCCAGGAGGTGGTCCGGGGATAGCGATGACGGGGTGGTTCTTGGGTCCGGCCTTGAACGTGGGACTTTTTTCGGAGACATCCGGTCCATTTCGGAGAAACGGATAGCCGTCCTGCCTGGAAAACCGGCAGCACTGCGGGGTTCCTTTTATCAATTCCGGCATGAACCTAGTACACGATTCCCATGGACTTCGAGAAACTGGGCGCATTCTACCTGGGAAAAGAGTACAGCCTTGACGACCGCCGGCTGCTCGATCGGCTCGTGATGTACGATTCCCGCGACCTCACCACCCATGCAGTCTGTATCGGGATGACCGGGAGCGGAAAGACCGGGCTGTGCGTTGACCTGCTCGAAGAGGCGGCAATCGACGGTGTGCCGGCCATCATCATCGATCCAAAAGGTGATATCACCAACCGGCTGCTCATGTTCCCGGACCTTGCCCCGGAAGATTTCCTCCCGTGGATCAACCCCGATGATGCCCGGCGGAAGGGCATGTCCCCTGAAGCCTATGCAGCACACCAGGCAGAGTCCTGGAAGAACGGGCTTGCTTCCTGGGGCCAGGACGGGGCACGGATCAGGATGCTATGTGATGCCGTTGACCTGGCGGTCTACACGCCAGGAAGCGATGCCGGTATCCCGGTATCGGTCATCCAGTCCTTCTCTGCACCGGCCTTGAGCTGGGACACGGATGCCGAACTCCTCAGGGAGAAGATATCCGGCACGGTGACGGCACTGCTCGGCCTGATCAAAGTGGCCGCCGACCCGCTCAGCTCGCGTGAACACATCCTTCTCTCCTCCCTCTTCGAACACTTCTGGCGGCAGGGAAAGGATCTCGACCTGATCACGTTGATCCAGGCCATCCGGGACCCACCGTTCGCCCGGGTCGGGGCCTTTGACATCGAGACCTTTTTCCCGGCAAAAGAGCGCCTCCCCCTGGCCATGCGGCTGAACCACATCGTCGCCGCACCCGCCTTCCAGTCCTGGATGAACGGCCAGCCCCTGGAAATCCCCGGATTCCTCTCCACGAAGGAAGGGAAACCCCGCCACGCGATATTCTACCTTGCCCACCTGAATGACGACGAGCGGATGTTTTTTGTCACCCTCCTCCTCTACCAGTTACTATCCTGGGTCCGGTCCCAGACCGGGACGACCAGTCTGCGGGCACTGCTCTACATGGACGAGATCTTCGGGTTCTTCCCTCCCGTAGCAAACCCTCCGAGCAAAGAGCCTATGCTCACCCTTCTCAAGCAGGCCCGGGCCTTCGGCCTCGGCGTGGTGCTGACCACCCAGAACCCGGTCGACCTGGACTACAAGGGGCTCTCCAACACCGGCACCTGGTTCATCGGGCGGCTCCAGACCGTGCAGGACCGCAACAGGGTCCTCGATGGTCTTGAAGGTGCAGTCCAGGGAGGGGCCTTCTCACGGGCGGCGCTCTCCGAGATCCTCTCATCGCTGGACAACCGGGTATTCCTCCTGCACAACGTGCATGAGAGCGCACCGCTGATCTTCCAGACCCGGTGGGCGATGAGCTATCTCCGAGGGCCACTTTCCCGCGAGCAGGTCAGGGTCCTGATGAAGGACCAGAAACCGGACGCCGTCCGGAAACCGGCAGCAACCCCTCCGGTATCCCCGGCTGAACCAGCCGGTGATACGGCAAGCCTCCCCCCTGCGCTACCTCCGGATATCCTGCAGCGCTACCTGCCGGTCCGTGTCAGCCAGGAGAGTGCTGCGGCAGCTGCCCTGCATGGAAGGAGCGGGAAAGTCGAGCATGCCACCATCATCTATGAGCCGGCGGTAGCTGCTGCCGGGCGGGTCCACTACACCAGCCCGAAACTGGAGCAGGACGCGGTGCACGAATTCTCGCTCCTCGCACCGTTCACCCCAGATGGCGCGGTTGCCTGGGAGCGTGCCGTTGGCGGAATTCCCGGTGACCTGTCTGCAACTCCCTCCCCTGGTGCCCGGTTTTCCATACCGGCAGAGATCACCCGGGCCCTGAAAAAAGTCTCCACGATACAACAGAACCTGGTGGACTCGCTTGTGCGATCGCAGACCCTGAAACTTGCCACCAATCCTGCCGTGAAACTCGTATCAGGCCCCGGGGAACCGGAGAACGAGTTCCTCCTCCGGGTCCGCCTCGCCGCCCGGGAGCGGCGGGATGCCGAGGTCGATGCGCTGCGGAAACGGTACGAGGTAAAGATAGATACGCTCGAGGACCGGCTCAGGAAAGCCGGGATGACCGTTGAACGGAAACGGGCCGATGCCGACGCCCGGAAGCGGGAGGCGATGATCTCTGCCGGTGAATCGGTCATCGGGGTTCTCATGGGGAGAAAGAGCATACGGTCCGGGTCAGCGGCGGCCAGCAAGTACCGACAGAGCAGCTCTGCCGGGATGAGTGCACGGGAAGCAGAGGAGAATGCACGGGCACTTGAAAAGGAGATCAGGGGTCTGAAGGAAGAGTTTGAACGTGAGACCGCAGCCATAACCGCCCGCTGGGAGAATACCGTGAAGGAAACCGGTGAAATAATCGTGAAACCGAAGAAGACCGGTATCGATGTCACATCGTTCTTCCTCGCCTGGATCCCCAGGTGGCAGCTGGTCGTCAGTGACGGTGCCGGCCATACGTGGACCGAGCGGATCGATGCCTCCCGGTAATACGGGATCGAGTCCCGCGAGACCACTTTTTTTCCAGGATCGGGTATCCATGAGATTGGATCGCTACGGGAAAAGGTCTTTGAATCCCCGGCCCGAAGACAGGATCCAGAAATAATATCCGTGCATTCGAGCAGGGGTGAATGTTCAACGGTCTCCATTCCTGGGCAGGAGCGGGATGTTCACCCGGCAGAGCCTTCTCTGCAGGTTCCTGGTATCCCTGCCTGGGCGGGAGAAGGGTCTCCCATGGACCAGGATACCCTTCGGGTCCGGGTTCCGTGGCCATGCGCTCTATTCACTGATCCAATGCTACAAATAGGATGACAACCTCCATTGTCACAGACAGGAGGTAATTACTGATGGAAAACCTGTATTCGCTCCCCAAGCTCCCTTATGCCTACAATGCACTTGCACCGTACATCTCGGAAGACCAGCTCACCCTGCATCACACAAAGCACCACCAGGCCTATGTCAACGGGGCAAATGCCATCTTTGAGAGATGTGCGAAAGCAAGGAAGGAAAAGACGGATTTCGACGTCAAGGCAACGGCAAAGGAATTATCGTTTCATATCGGCGGAAACGCGCTTCACGGCCTATTCTGGCAGAACCTTGCGCCGGCTGGCACGGGCGGAGGTGGTATGCCGGCGGGGAGCCTGGCCTCGGCAATCGATGCCGGGTTCGGAGGATTCGATCGCTTTAAAAAAGAGTTTTCCACGGCAGCAAACAGTGTCGAAGGATCGGGCTGGGCCGCACTGGCGTACTGCACCCAGACAGGAAGGCTTCTGATAATGCAGATCGAAAAGCACAACCTGAACGTGTTTCCGGGGTACCCGATCCTCATGGTCCTCGATGTCTGGGAGCATGCTTACTACCTTGACTATAGAAACGACCGCGGTTCATTTGTCGAGGCGTTCTGGAACATCGTGAACTGGGATACTGTCGGAAAACGCCTGGCCGGCCTCAGGCATTAGCCAGGCCTTTTTTTCGGGGTCCGGTAATCTCCAGGCTGACCGGCCCCCCGCACCCTTGGATCGGATGGTCCGCTTCCCCAGGAGAAAATCAGGGTTTAGACTTCCTGGTGCAACCTGACCGAAGAAACCATGCAGGATGCCTCCACCGACAGGAATGTCGGGGATTATGTCGAATAATCCTGCTGCCCGCCATGCGGGGCCCAAGAGCTGATCGGGATGACAGTTCTTCGCGGTCCGGGAGCGCCTGCCCGCCACCGGGTGCTGGGATGGGAAAGCCAGTGCCCTGGGCGCCTCCCTCATCCCGCACGGTACGGTTGACCGGGATCAACAACCTCCAATACGATGAGGCCACACTCCTGGCTCCCGGTGATGACAGTCGTCCCGGTAAAGCCGGACCGGTATGCGGGAAAGCGAGCTATATATTCCCGACCCACGCAATCTTCTGTACCGAGCTGGTGGGCAATTGTACCGGCGCATCAAGAACAGGGTATACGAGATCGTTGACGTTGTCAGGGAAGGCGATACCGCAAGCATCGTATTCAATGGCTTTATCGTCGCCGTGATCGTCCTCAGCATCTTCGTCATCATGCTCGAGTCGATCCGGTCGGTATCGCTCGGGTTTGCTTATTTCTTCATCGTTTTCGAACTGATCTCCATCGGGATATTTACCATCGAGTACATCCTGCGGCTCTGGAGCTGCACCAGCAATCCAGCCTACGAACGACCCGCCACCGGAAGGCTCCGCTACGCCCTGACCCCGCTTGCCGTAATCGATCTGCTGGCAATCCTCCCGTTCTTCGTACCGTTCCTCCTCCCATTTGATTTACGCTTCATCAGGGTCATCAGGCTTGCCCGGATCTTCCGGCTGCTCAAGCTCGCCCGGTATTCGAGCGCCTTCCACCTGCTTGGCAGGGTAGTGAAGCGGGAAAAGGATGTCCTTGCGGTGATCATCTTCGTCATCACCATCCTCATCATCATCTCCTCGAGCCTGATGTACTACATAGAAAACCAGGCCCAGCCGGAAGCATTCTCAAGCATACCGGTCACAATGTGGTGGGCGGTTGAAACGCTCACCACCGTTGGATATGGGGATGTCTATCCGGTCACCTATGCCGGGAAGATCCTCGGGGCCCTTATCTCTTTCCTGGGAATCGGGCTGTTCGCGTTGCCTGCCGGTGTGCTGGCGGCAGGGTTTATCTCGGAACTGAAGGGTGAGGGAGACAACCAGTCCGCCGATTCGCCGGAGCACCAGCTCGAACTCCTGGAACGGCTGGCTCACCTGAAGGAAGCCGGCTTCCTAACCGATGAGGAGTTCAAGGTTGAGAAAGAACGGATCATCGGGCTTGCCCGGTAAGGCTTTCCCCGCTGCAGGGCATCTATGGTCGAGACCTGGTAGAGGATATCCCGGCCTGCCGTGGTATTTCCCCCCGACATGCCGCACAGTATAGCACCTGCAAGAATTGTGATGGCTGCGAGAGTGAATAAGAGGAATCTCTGTGGGCGATCCATGGTATTTCACCATCAACTCCAGGCGCTAAAAGGGTGGTGATCCCTTCTTATCACTCGGTCCGGTGCCCGCACGCGATGCTCTCATCAATGACGATGGAAATGGCGCCGGGTGGAAAATACCGGCCAGAAACGGCTGCTTTCCTGTATCCGCCTGTATCTGCGGTATCAAAATTCCGGTCCCCGGCCCATGAACCGGGATCCGCCACCCTTAACCTTTAAAGGCCGTGGACGGGATGATCCCATCCAGGGTATCTCTTCATCCCTCCTGTTTCGGGCCGGCCTGGGCCCTGAATGTAAAACAGACGAACCTGGGGGTTCATGGGTCCAACCGGCCACATGTTTTGATTATTTATCTCCCGTTCCAGAGGAAATAAGCAGGGGTGGAATCCGGACGGATTTTACCCCGGGAGGTTCATACAATGACAATCATGACACGGGAGCTCGTGGGCGCCCTGGCGTGCCGGACACGGGAAGTGCTCCTTGCCCGAAGAGCTCTCTATGCCGCTGCAACCATCCAGGTGGCATCGGTCATCATACTTCTTGCAGGCCTTGCGGTCATGCACCATGTGTATGTGACGTAAACCAGCGGGATTGGAGGCGATCTGATAAAAAGTGATCAAGTCCACCGGGGATGTACCTGGCAATACAGGAAGATGGACGAGAACCAAAACCGGCCCACCATGAAGATCCATCGTCGGATGGTTACATGGACCCTGCGAAGAGAGAATAATTTCTTCCAGGGTCCTCATCGCCGGATGGAGATATAAAAAAAATCCCCCGTGTTGTTTGTTTCCCTCAAGGGACTCATGAATTTCTCTCATACTTTGCAGAAGGCATCCTGCATCAGCAGTTGGACGGGGAGCACCCATCCCGCTTCAAGATGATCGGATCCTTCGGGTATCGAGGCTACCGCTGTGGCTTTTACTATCGATGCCATGCGGCTTCGTTTTTCCATCGGATGAAAGCTTGGCAGGCCCTGGTCAAAAGCAAGCGTGCCGAAGAAGAAGTCGGTCCATTCCGCCTCGCCTCCCACGAGGTCGGAAGCGAGCCGGGCTTTTATCATGGGCAACCCAGGGTCGGGGTGACCGGATAAAGCCCGCAGCCCGGGCAGGGCAATCTGGAGAAAGCCCACGACGTTTGACGGAGGTCCGCCGGGCAGCACGAATACTGGTTTTCCATTGAGCGTGCCAAACCCTGTTGCTTTTCCAGGCCCCATCCGGACATGGTGAAATACTTCCGTCCATCCCAGCCTTTCAAGAACCGAAGCGACCATGTCGTGGTCTCCTGTCCATGCTCCCCCGCTGGTTATCACGGCATCGGTTTCTGCAGACAACCGCTGAATGATACGGGCGATGGCATCAGGGTCATCGTTCACAAGAGCCAGCGAGGGTTTCATTTTGTATCTGAGGCACCATCCTGCCAGGGTTATGATGTTACTTGCATAGAGTTTCCCCTCGGCCAGTGGTTTCCCGGGCTCGACGATTTCATCTCCCGTGCCGACAATCCCGACAACAGGGTTCTGGTAGACCGGGACCGTCGTATGACCGGCCACCGCCAGCAGTCCTGCCATCAACGGCGATATCTGCTGGCCGGCCCGCAGAACGGATTTTCCACACGATATATCGCTGCCCTGGTGCAGGATATTGTTTGGTTTGGCACAGTTCTCGACCAGCACGTCATGGTCTCCGGGTTTGACAAATTCATCGGAGACTACGGCGGTAGCCCCGGTGGGGATCCGGGCACCGGTCAATACCCGGACCGCTGTTCCCGGAGTGACCTGAACGTCTTTTTTTCCTCCTGGCGAAAGAGTGCCCACGAGCCGCAGCCTGACAGGGTCGGTCCGGGTAGCATCGGCAACCTCATGAGCCATTACCGCATAGCCGTCTTTCCTGGAGGTGTCCTCCGATGGTGAATCCACCAGGGAAAAGAGAGGTGCCGCGGCAACCCGGTCGATGCTGTCGACAAGGCCAACTTTCTCGATGGGGAGCGGCCGTATGTTCTCCAGGGTCAGGCGCACTGCTTCTTTCAGGCCGATTGATATGCCGTTCATGCCAACCTCTGTCCCGGGGACGAAAATACCATCCCAGGGTAGACTTCTCCCTCTTCCCATTTAGCACCTGGGGTAGAAGCCTCTGTCCCGCTACCCATGATACCGTCTTTTCACCTGGACGCCCCGGTAATCTTCCCTTTTTGCATCCATCAAGTTAATACGGTACCGGTGAAAAGAAGGTGCCGGTGTGTATGCATCCTTGCACATGCTGCGGAAAGAACCCGGCTGCCCGACATATCGGGCTCTGTGGCTCCTGCATCCGGTCGATGGGGCTTTCCGGCCTCTTTGCCAGGCTCCATGAAGAGGTGCGTGAATCGTCCGGTCTTCCTCCATCCCCGCCCCGGACACAGGGTGGGCAGGCATGCCGGATCTGTGCCAATGAATGCGTCCTTGTCGAGGGGGAACGCGGGTTCTGCGGAGTGAGAACCAACCACGGGAACAGGATAACGGCAATTTTACCGATGGGAAGCGCCTTTGCCCATGCCTACCTCGACCCGCTGCCGACAAACTGCTGTGCCGCCTGGTTCTGCCCGGCGTCCCGCGAACCCGGGTACAACCTTGCCATATTCTTTTACGGCTGCAACTTCAACTGCCTGTTCTGCCAGAACTGGACCCACAAGCTTATCCCGGCAGCCCCGGTACTGACCGAAGATGATCTTTTCAGACTGGCGAGCGCCGAAGATGTCCGGTGTATCTGTTTTTTTGGCGGATCGCCGGAGCCCCAGTTCCCGTTTGCACTCCGCGTGGCGAGGCGTATTTCCCGTGCGTACGGCACGTCGAAACACATCTGCTGGGAGTGGAATGGCGCCGGCAACCCCAGGCTCGTGGATCTGGCCACCCGTCTCTCAATGGATACTGGGGGGACTGTAAAATTCGATCTCAAGGCGTTTCATCCGGCTCTTCACCGGGCGCTCTGCGGAACAGGGAATGAGCGCACGCTTGAAAACTTTGGCCGCGTCGCAGAGAGCACCCGGGGGACGGATACGCTCACCGCAACCACCCTGCTCGTACCTTACTACCTTGATGCCCGGGAAGTGGACGCGGTTGCCGGCTTCATTGCATCGCACGACGAGGATATCCCCTACTCGCTCCTGGTGTTCCACCCTGACTACCTGCTCACCGACCTCCCGGTCACCCCACGGCGGCAGGTTGAAGAATGTGGTGCTGCGGCCCGGAAGCACCTGGGCCGCGTCCATATCGGGAACCTGGGCCTGCTGGCCCGGGAGAATTCTCGGTAACAGCGAATGCCCGAAGGAGCTGTCCTCATTCCCTGATAACGGTTCCCTGGTTATGCCCTCTCCCACTATACAGATAGAAAGATATTTACGATCGTAAAGCTATATAGGGGTTGCCTCAGGGAAGAACACCGGGGATACGTGCAGTGGCCTGACCAGCGTGGAGATCAAAACGGCTGGACGATCTCCATTGCGCCAAAGAGGTCAGATACGCTGGGCCGAACAAATGTTCAAGAAGACCCGATGCAGCGGTGGAATGAATCAATCCATCCAAACGGCGTGATGATGGATTGGTGGGAAAGACATTCCTCACGACTGGGCCGGGCAGAGGTCTCAAGGAACATGATGCCGTGCTACCACCAATAATCCGGTCAAAACAGCGGAAGACCGGGGCATGGCAAAGAGGCGGTAGTGCGGGGCTGATCCTGTGTTCCAGCAAGTACCCCCTGGGGCCCCTTCCTCTGGACATTCGATCGAACAATATTATTTTCTATTCTTTCCAGTACCGCCCTGGGAATAGCTGCTTCTCTCGCCCCGGGAACGGGCACGACTGCCGTACGCCTCCGCGTTCTCGCACCGGTGAAACAGTGGGCTCTCCCAGGAAAGAGATGACCTGCGTTGTTCAACAGATCGTTCTCTTCTCTTCGAGCCCCTGTTTGCGCATGCTTTCGTTTTTTCGAGAAGAACATTCCCGAGAGCGCCCTATGTTCCAAGGGCCATTTCATACATCTGTTCAGGGAGCAGCGCGGTCATGGTCTCGGTGCTCACCGCACCACACTTGGCGATCTTGATTATTATCTGGGCGAGGATTTCCGGGGACGGTGCGTCAACAATGGTGACAAAGTCGTACCGGCCGAAGGTATAGTAATGGCTGATGGTCGTTCCTCCGGCCGCTTTGATGATCTGTTCTGCCTGCTGGTCACGCTTTTTTGCGTCCTTCATCTTCGCAATGGCCGTATCGGACAGCTTTCCCAGGATAATGAAGAGTGGCATAGTGAGCGGGTAGGTACAGAGGCTCATAAACATAGTGCTGGGCATGTTCCCCGTCATGCAACGGCCCGGGGAACCGGTCGCATCGGGCCTCTCTGGAGGGACAGGGGCTTTTCCCACCGTGCTGGTGTTCGCGGCGGGCGTCCATGCCCCCGGTTATACGGAGCCTGCCTTCAAAACAACTATCCTGACCCGAACTTCACCACGATGAAGATACCATAGGCAACCAGCATACCGATTGCCCAGAGCCGGGTCTGCACCCTGCCCCCGTAATAGAACCCGAAAATCCCTGCCGCAAACCCGGTCATCACCAGCGTGTCGGTGGATGCCTGGAGCGGAACGGTGGAAAAGCAGGAGTTCATCCCCAGGATGAACAGCAGGTTGAAGATGTTGCTTCCCACGATGTTTCCGATGGAGATGGCCGGGCTGTTCCTGACAGCGGCGACAACAGATGTGGCCAGTTCGGGAAGCGACGTCCCCACGGCGATGAGGGAGATGCCGATGACATAGGGCGGGATATGGAAGATTTCTGCCATGTCGATCGCCGCGGTGATGAGGAGATGGGAGCCGATGAGTACGGCCAGGAGGCCGATGCCGGTCCAAAGAACCGGGTGACGTATGACGGCGGGCCGGGAGGCGTTGTTCTCCCGGGAATTTTTCCTGATGAAGAGAAGGATCCCTGCGAAGAGGAGGAGGAAGAGAATCCCGCTCATCCAGTCAAGCACTCCCCGGAGCGATAGGACCGCGTAGAGCAGGGTTGCGGCAAGCATCAGGAGCGAGTCTTTCAGGAACCGGGGACGGAGTTCCCGGGCGGTCGCCAGGGACGGGCTGATAATGACGCAGAGGGCGAGGATGAGGCCGATGTTGGCGATGTTGCTCCCGACGATGTTGGCAAGACCGATCTCCGGGTTGCCGGTCAGGACTGCTTCGGTGGTGACCGTGAGTTCAGGCAGCGATGTCCCAAAAGCGATCACGGTGAGCCCGATGGTCCCCGGAGACACCCCCATCCGGAAGGCGAGGGTTTCGGCACCCCGGACGGCACCATCAGCACCGGCGACAAGGAGAAAGAGCCCGGCGGCAAAGAGGATGAGGGAAAAGAACATTCGTAATCTTCCACATTTGGCGCTGATGAAAAAAAAAGGTATCTTCGGCCCCGGTCATTTACCGGGCAACGCCCTAGGCGGGGTCAGGAAAAATCAGGAGAGGGCCGGGTTCTCCACCCGTCCCATGAACAGGATCAGCCCGGTCTCATCGTCCTGGATGAAGAAGAGGAACGGATGGTCGGCCCGGAATACCGGGACCGGATCAACCGGGGCAGACGCCCGCCCGACAATGACGGCGGTTGCAGCTGCCGCTTCGGTTCCTTCTTCATTCACATCGACGAATGCCTGGTGGATCACGTTCGTGATCAGGAGGTCACGGGTGCCGTCCATTCCCGAAAGATCGGCCGCACCTGTAAAGGCAGTTGGCATCCCCATTGCCGAGAGGGGACCGGACAGGAAGTATTTTGTCTCGAGCGTGAAGCGGGGGAGATACACCATGACCCGTTTCACGGTGAGGTTCTCCCGCAATTCGGCGAGCGTGTCGGCAGTGAGTGTTCCTTCAACAGCAGCCAGGGTTTCATCCCTGGGGAGGAGGACAAGCATTGACAGGGGTTTCCCGCTACCGGACTCGTACGGCATCATGAGCACCTGGAGGTCAGCGGTCTCCATGTACCCATAGGTGGCCTTTGTATCAGTCCGCTGCATCATGGGGATCTGCACGGTCGTGCCCCTACCGGTCCGGAACTCCTCCACGGTGGTCTTCTCCTCGTCGAACTGTTTCACCCAGGTTCCCTTGAAGTAGACCGCGTTCGTGATAACCAGGCGGGTCAGCGGAGTGATGGACCCGGCCGGGATCAGGTCCGTGATCTTTTCCCGGGTCTTCTCCTCGACCCACCGGTTGATGGTAATCCGTGATGCATCCGGGCTCCCTATGAAGTCGAGGTTGGTCGTCTTTGCACCGTAGGCCCGATCAGCCATGTCAATATAATCCGGTAGGAACGGGTAGGTCTGTTCAGCCCAGAGCGCATTTGCGGCATGGAGCGAATAAGCAGGAGAACCACTGTTGATCCCTGCAATGAGCTCTTTATACCCTTCTCTCATCGTGGCGGTGTCTTTTGGGAAGTGGAAGACTTCCCGGATCTCGTGTGCCGTATCCCCGCGGGCCCCTTCATAGGTAATTGCCAGCGCCGAGGAGATGCTGAACGGCGAGAAGAAGAGATTCTCCGCGTCGATTGCCTGGTCTTCTGACAGGTGTTTGTAGAGATCCAGGGCAAACTGGTTGTTGGCCGTAACGATGGGTGCCCGGTCATCAGCAGGTGGGACAGGAGGCGGGGGTTCCTGCCCAGCCTGAATATCGGGGTTGGTGCAACCAGCAAGCACGAACATGGCTATGAGGAGTGATGCCAGCACAGGGAGGGACATGGTTGTATAACTCATTGATCTGTACTTGGCAGATGTCAGGTTAAACCTGGCGTTAGGTGCGGGAATCTTGGGATTTATCCATCGACAGGTTGCGGATAGGGGCCAGGGCCCTGGAGCGGGTCATGCCCGGTGGTGGAAAAATGAGAGGGAGTATCTTCAGAGCGGACCGGTGAGGGTGGGCAGGAACAATCCGACAATGGTGGTCAGGATCCAGACCGCAACGGCGATTACCAGCGACTTGAACCAGCCGATCTTGTAGAAGAACTTCAGTGCCAGCAGCCATACGATGCCGGCAATAATGGCCGCGATCCAGCCTTTGCCCATCAGGGAGTAGGCGATGGTGTATATGATCGTGCCCGTGAGGGCGGCGAGAAGTGCCGTTCCTATGCCTTCTTTTTCTCCGAACAACTTTGCGATGAGGTAGATGATGATCGTTGAAATGATCAGCCCGACGATGAACATCAGGGCGGTGAAAACCAAGGATATCATAGGTCTGCATCTCTTTCCTGGTATTAATGTCTATCTGGCAGGAAAGGAGGATTATGGGTTATCGCCCCGGAAAAACCACTTGTTTCGGTTCAGCCTGGTTCCTCGGCGGGGAATCACACCGTTTCCGGGACGTGGGGCGGCGTCTTAAACGGGCCGGCGGTCAGGGTAACACCGATATTCCGTCCTTGTTGCACTCCTGGTGCCTAATAATAGAAGATCTGTATCCAGTCAAGGCCGGAATATGTATCCCGAAAGAGGATCCATTTCACCTGCTCCACCAGTTCCTGGTGGGTGCCTGTTCTCATTACCCGTGCAGGTCCTTCCCGGACCTTCTTCCTGGTCGTTAACAAGACAGATCCGGGTGCTTAAAAAAAGGTTTACGCATCACCCATGCCCGGCAGTTGAGGAACAACCCTTTTAGTGGCAGTCCCGGATCCTGCTCATCATGAATGCACGGCAGAGTGAATACCGATACCGGAGTGGCGGTGGGGGGCCAGGTCAGTCCAGGGTAAGGTTCCCAAAGTTACAGGGTCCTGGACCGTACCGCAACCTGTCGATAAATAAATCCCAACCCGGGATCTCAACCCGGGCGGGCGGGCTCTCGTCAGAAATTCTCCCGGACGAGGGGGATGCCGAACGATGCAAACCATCTGAGAAAGCGTAGGGGATCCTGCATTGCCGGCAACCTTCCACTCCGCTGGAGGTAGCCGTCCCGGACCGTCAGCCCGCCCCATGCAGCGAGGATATCCTGCCGGACCCTGTATGCCCTGTCCCGGTATTCGCCGATGGGGATACACCGTGCCAGCCTCCCGGACCGCCCTGGCCGGGCGCGCACGATGATGTCGCGGGGATTGCCCTTACGCCGGGTATGGGCATTCTCGTTCCACCGTTCGGGAGGCACGGATGCGGCGGAGAGCACTTCATCGACCTCGTAGAACCCGATCAGTGCATAAACCAGCTCCCGGTCTTCCGGCCAGATCGATCGCATCCCCGCGTAAAAGATGATGAAGTCCCCGGGGACCAATGCCTGCAGCGGGATGTTGCGGGGGTAGCGGTCGCCAAAGGTGAGGTACTTGAAGTCAGGGTCAAGGTGCATGGGTCTCCCCAGAAGATGGGGTGGGAGGGTGATCCCGAAGTCCTGCAGAGCAGGGATAAGCTCATCGAAGTCCCGGCACAGGCCGTCCCGGATGAGCAGTGGTTCTTCGGGGATGGGGACGTAGACGAACCTTCCCGAGCGGGGGTCGATGGGGGCATTCCAGCCGCCCGATGTGGAATCTATGCCGACCCGGACAAGGAGCCCGTTCATGGATGATATTTGCCATGGAAAGTAAGATAAAATCGAGCGTGGGATAGCAGGCCGGGCAACTATTCCGGCCCAGTGTTACACAACGATATTGAGGGATACCTGTTTTTGTACACCTATGGATCTCCAGGAATGTATCCGGTTTGCCAACGAGAACCCGGGGTAACTTTCATCGCGACAGCCGATGGCGACCAGCCGCGTGCCAGGGCATTTGCAATGTGGTTTGCGGACAGGCCGGGTTCCTATTACCACACGGGCACGCCCAAGCGTATCTACCACCAGCTGGTGAAGAACCCATCCGTGGATCTCTGTTTTTAATGCCCCGGGTGAACAGGGTGCCGGGAAGATGATGCGGCGGCGAGTTTTCCTGCAATGGGTGGGGCACCTGGAGCCCCCTGGAGCTCTTCGGTGGGAACAAACAGGGGACGACCGAATGTGGAGGGCATCGCCGCAGCACGGGCATTTGCACGGGAACCAGAGATCAGGGTTTTGGGGCGATGCCGGGGTCCTGGCACGCATCGCAAACGGTGTCTTGCCCCGTGCATCATTCTCCCTGCCGGGTGGGTAAAAGATTTATACCGGGGTAGTCCCTCATCCTTTCGGTGATGTTCATGATTCAGGAAGGAGTAACGTTTGACTTCGGGTATTGGACTGTAAAACCGGGTCTGGAAGACTTTTTTTTGGAAAAATGGCAGAAATTTGCACAATGGACCCTCAATCACTACAAGGGTATCCGATGGGTCTATATGGTCCGCGACCAGGAACGCAGTAATGAATTCATCTCCTTTGCACCATGGGATTCTCCCAAAAGCATTGCTGAATGGCGACAGTCTTCGAAGTATATTGCGGCTGTTGCCGAACTCAAAGATCTCTGCGAAGGGATCGAACCAGGCACCATGATCGAAGTAACGCACGTAAAACGGTAGGGGGGGGTTTAAAAGCATCAGCCCCGGGTCATCCCACCGGAGAGCTGCCGGATAGCCTCTCTTCCGAATAAATTCAACCGATTCCCTGTATTTTCGGTGTGTATCCTTTTTTGGAGTAAAACGTCTGGATCTGTTCGCATCGTGGAGATTCCGCGCAAATGCCCTTGCTGCGGCGACGTCCTCAGTATTCCGGGCACTCGGCACAGGTATTCTGTCGTTTTTCACGATAACAACAGATCTTCATAGCACATTTCGCCTTTGACAGGTCGCGCTTTCACTGTTCGTTCCCCAATTTACTTCCCTTGCATGTCGCTCCGTTAAAGGCATGGGCATGTCCTGGAGTATGCCTTGCAACATCCGATGAACCGGATGGGCGGTTCCCGATTCTTTGCCGATGCCTCTTCTTGGAACGTTCTATATCATATGGTGCTGTCTCACTCGACGACTCAGTGAATGACCTGATCTTCTTCTATCAACTTCCTCTTCGTACGAACAGATGACGCACCCTGCCAACCGGTGTGCGGTTGGGAGCCGGCGTTTCAGCATCGCCTGGTTGCCAGCCCCCTGCAAGGTTCCATCCGTGAACCATGGTCGGAGGTGGGTGAGTGACAAAGACCTTTTTTTCCGGTTTCCTCGTGGTGGCAGAGCCCAGGCCATTGCTGCCCTGGCGGAAGTCTCGTGGTTGTAGGGCGGACTCTGGCTACCTGATCGGGAGTCGATCTCCAGCTCATCGTAACTGCTTCTGCCGCAGTCAGACGATGTCCAGTGCCACCAATTCCTCGATCTCCTCTTCCGCTTCATCCTTCGTCCGACGGTTCCTTCCAGACCGGCGAGCTGTTTTCGGGTTGAACACTCCTCTTACCCACTCAATAAATCCCATGTCCGGCACTCCTCCGGGCTTTATTGTCGATCCTGATAGTTGCTCGACACTGCAGGCACTTAATACGAACGGGTCTCCTGGATCTCCCGATGAGGGCAAGCTTCGTTCCCATGTAGGTCCGCTCGCTGCCGCATCGGGGACAGGTCACCCGTATGCTGGTTTCATCCATCGCCACCCTCCCTGCTCCCGGAAATGGGGGCCGCCGTACAGCCCTCATACCGGAGAGTGTCCTTTCCTGTCACCCGCTGATCTGTTCGGAACGGCTGACAGTACTTCCGATCTCCGCATGAAGGGAAAAACCAGGGCTGCATGGATGGTGAAAGTGATACGCTGACCGTTACGGGGCGGCAGAGGCGAGGACCGCTTCATTCAGCAAAAGATCGGATTGTCGTGCTGGTATCCACCGTTATCGCACCCGGATCGGGCGCGTATCCGTTCCAGGACATCCGGATCCCCTGCCTATTTATGCGATGCACAACTATCAGGTAGCGATCGAGCCATGAGAAATACCACTGATCTGGTGAACGAGATGCTTGCCGAGGCAAAGACGGCCTGGCTGATGGCCATTGTCGTGGGATTCGAGACGGAAACAAAGTTTGTGTTCAGCACCGGCAGGCAACCGCTGGAAGAACTGAACCAACTGGTTCAGCGTGGCGGATCACCTGTCGGGCTCCTGAAATTTGAGAAGGAAGGGGACATGATCACTGGGAAATACCGCCCGTTTGAGGAATATCACGGTGTTCAATGGGTGGAAGAATACCTTGCCGGGCTTCTCGATAATTCCGAGGCGATCATCGCACAAAGCCAGCAGCAGGGATGAAATCATCTCGTATTTTTTAAGAATCCGTTTTCATTCCGGGATATGGTGCCATTTATCCCCAAAATCCAATAAGGATTTAAACGGGAAAATATGACCAAACCCACCTGCCCAAAATATGCCGGGAAAAGGTTATATAAAATGAGTAAGGGCAGGAGATGATTACGCCCGATGCGAGTGTGACTTTTTTCTTCATACCCTTCTTCTTCGTTTCACAAGGCAGGAGTGGTGGGAGATAACCCGCCTGTTTCTGATGGGATAAAACTCAAATTCGATTGTTGAGTGACCCCGTTTCGTCAAAAAACGGGTATTGCGGGCACTTTTAAAATCTGAACGGTTGTGGAGGCTGACGATGGGGAGGACGCCCCAGTGAAAGGAGTGATGCTGTTTTCATTACTTCAGTGTGTGGATAGGAGACCGGATATGCAGGTATCGAAGTGGTGTAGTGTCCTTCCCTGGAAGATCATTCCTCTCCCACTCCTTTTTCACCAACCACCCATTCCATCCGTCTCCTGCACCGGTAACAGAATTCCGGGCCTTTCCGGTCGGTGTCCCCGATCCAGTTTGAGAAGTACATTACATAACCCCCTTTTGAGATCCTGATGGATCCAGCGCTAAATTAGCATTAATATTCAGAATCAGAGGATAAATGCGCTCCCCGACAAAAAGTACAGTTAATAATCGACTAAAATACAGAAATGAGCAAGATTAAACCGTAAAATTGATCGTACTCAAGGGAGCATTCATATTTGAACACAAATGAACACTCCCATCATAGTAGATCCCGAAGACCCAAAATGGTTACTCCTCGAACAGATCATGAACATGACAAGGTCCCGTGTGGTCAAGCAGGCCATGGCACGGCATGGCGTTGTGCCAGTCGAGAAAGCAGGAACAATATTCCGTATCCTTTTCATTTCGATGTATTTCTCGGTAGATATCACCTATCTTCTGGAAGAACTCACAAAACGAAGCGCATTACGAAGTTTTGCGCATGTGGCACAGGTTCCCTCTGCCGCTGTCATCTATCAATTTATCAGCAAAATGAAGGACGATCAATTAGTCTTGCTGATCTCTGATATCCTGAATTCCATGTGCACACGCCCATCCAGGAGGAACCACAGGAAAATGATTAACCCCCTTTTGAGATCCTGATGGATCCAGCGCTAAATTAGCATTAATATTCAGAATCAGAGGATAAATGCGCTCCCCGACAAAAAGTACAGTTAATAATCGACTAAAATACAGAAATGAGCAAGATTAAACCGTAAAATTGATCGTACTCAAGGGAGCATTCATATTTGAACACAAATGAACACTCCCATCATAGTAGATCCCGAAGACCCAAAATGGTTACTCCTCGAACAGATCATGAACATGACAAGGTCCCGTGTGGTCAAGCAGGCCATGGCACGGCATGGCGTTGTGCCAGTCGAGAAAGCAGGAACAATATTCCGTATCCTTTTCATTTCGATGTATTTCTCGGTAGATATCACCTATCTTCTGGAAGAACTCACAAAACGAAGCGCATTACGAAGTTTTGCGCATGTGGCACAGGTTCCCTCTGCCGCTGTCATCTATCAATTTATCAGCAAAATGAAGGACGATCAATTAGTCTTGCTGATCTCTGATATCCTGAATTCCATGTGCACACGCCCATCCAGGAGGAACCACAGGAAAATGATTGTTGATGGATCTGCTATCACTCTGGATCTCAATGTTTTCAGGAGAAAGTTCAGAAAAAAGGATCTGTTAAAGAAAGATTACCGGTGGGGCTTTTCCAATACGCGGGGATATTATCTCGGTTACAAATTGACCCTCGTGATCGAATACCCAACATTGTTACCGCTTTGTGTGCTCCTTCATCCAGGTTCACCACATGATTCTGCTCTCTTTGTAGAGATTATGAACGAATTGAGGAGAAGGAGAATCATTCGGAATGGTGACATGATTATTTTCGATAAAGGCTATTTTTCTTCAAAAAATTATCAACTTGGTGTGTTGAACTATAAGATCGTCCCGCTCATATTCCCACGAAGTAACTTCAAAATTGAGAAAGCGTTCAGTAAAATGTGTTATCCGCTTTCTGTGTATTCCCCGACATGATGGGGAAAAGATCAAGCGAGAATATGAGACTCTTCTTGCCAGGCTAAAATGTGAACTGAATCAGTGGACTGACTATCTCGGTATTCGCTCTTTGATCGAAGATTTCTTTAAATTGGTCAAAGATGCGCTCTCTCTTCAGAGATTGCACAGATATTCACGGAGCTCTGTTGTCAAATTCGTTTGTATTGATGTACTTTTAGCCGGGATGATTATTTTAAGCGGATTTCGCTCAAAGAAGAAATTACAGGCCTTGGCTGAATGGTAATCCCGATAGGGGGCTAGTACATTACACATCCGGGATATTCGCAGTGGGAAAGGCCCAGGGCATGGCCAAGTTCATGAACCGCCTCGGTGAGGACCCTCCACCGGTACACCTTCGGGTTTGGGGAATCCCCATACCATTCCGGGCGGAGCCGGAAGGTCGAGATGAGCGCCCGCCCGGTGCAGGCGATACCGAACACGCAATTCATCCTGCCTGAGAAGAGGTCTGCCCCTGTAATGCCCAGGGATAGGTCTGCCCCTGAATCCCCTGGCCAAGGGAGGTCGGAAAGGAGCCCGTCTGCCAGGTACTGGTGTCGTTCCGGGTAAAAATGCCGGGGGGAGAGCGGCATAGAGGAGCATTCCTCCACTCTGGTAAAAAGGATTTCAGGGATATCCTCCATCAGCCACGAACAAGGGGCAGGATCGACTTCGCCAAAGGCGATGAGTGCGACCCTGATCAACTTCATAGCGAACCCGAAGCGATCTTCTGCAGGAGGGCGGCACGGTTTACGAAAAAGAACCGCCGTTCCAGCACGGTAAACCCCGCACGCTCCGCTTCGGTGAGGTTTACCTGGAATTCCTTTCCCGTAACGATTACCGGGGGTTCGGAGTAGAACAACCGGCCTTTCGGGGCCAGCAGCAATGCGATCTCCCGGAACACGTTCCGGGGGTCCGGGGCTTCGTGTACTACGAAGATTGCAAACGCAACATCGATTGTCCCGTTCATCTCCTGGGGAAGGCCGATAGTTTCCGGCGCACACCGGTGGGTCATGACCCGGTGCATGAGCCCCTCTTCCTCCATCCGTTCCTTCAGGGTGCGGAGCATATCTTCCTGGAGATCCACGGCGATGACCATTCCGGTATCGCCGACTCTTTTTGCAAACTCGCGGGTGAAGAAACCCGGCCCGCATCCAAAGTCGAGGACGCGGTCGCCGGGTTGCACGTAGCGCCTTGCAAGCCGGCCGGGCTGGTACAGGATTCGCCGGGAGCGGGTATCGAGGTGCCTGGCCCGGGAGGCAGGGAAGACATGGTGCGGGCGGTTGTCCGGGGGTTTGGCCGCAGTGGGCATGCTAGCACCGGGTAGCCTTTCAACACTCTTATCCGTTTTGCATCCCCCCTCCACTGAACCGATCGTGTCAATGGCGGGGGAAAATTGTGAAGGTCGTCAGCTGGGCATTTTTATTCTGCCGAAAGTGAGCACTTTTACAGCGCCAGTGACACCGTCTTTCAGTATGCAGGGACTGTAGGGTCTCCCCGGGACAGGTGATCAGCGTCCAAATTGGAAAACACGCCGGCAGAACCATGATTTCCCACCATTGATAAGTCCCTGATCGCAGAACACCGGGCAGATCTGCCTTTACTGCGGCAGATGTTTATCAAGGCGAATCGCTGCCCGGCACCAGGGACACCAGGTCCTGACCGGATTTCGTGAGCATGCTTCAGGCAGTACTCTTTCCACCTGACTTCGCCAGAAGAAGGATGAGAAGGTAGTGTTTATATAATTTCATGCAAAAAAACACAGCCTTCTCATTAGGTAATATAGCATTAATCGATAAAATTGATTCGGAGACCAACTTTTTCGCATCAGTTCTTGGCGGAGTTGGTGGTCGAAGCAAGTCATTCATACCATCCGTAAAGCTTCTCATCAGCAACAAACTCAATCAATCGGTATCGATCAATAAGATTCTGGACTTTACCCCGACGAACTTCTCAAGACACTGGGGTTTGAAGATACAATTTCAGACCGGAGTTTGTATCGGACTCTGGAACGACTGGGAGAAAGAAAGTCGATTGTTCTTGACCAGTTTCAACGCTGGATCTCCCAGCAGAGCCTCGTGGATCCAACCCAGTTCGTGGACTTCAGTTCGAGTTACTTTGAGGGGACAAAATGTCCGCTGGGGGAGTTAGGGTATTCCCGGGACAATCAGCCAGGGAAACTCCAGATCGCATTTGGGATCAGTGTCGGCCTCAATAACATACCGACGATGCTGACCATCCAGAAAGGAAATGTTCAGGATAAAAAGCATATGCAGATGCTGATCCGGTTATGCTCGAGCGTTCTTCCTGAAGGCAGTCTTCTGGTGTTTGACTGTGGAGGGAATACCCAGGATAACAAACGAAGGATCCGCGATCTGAAGTTCCATTATTTGACCCTGAAAGCAAAGAAGAAAGGACCATACCGGAACGAGATAACGATCTACCATGCCAGGAAAGAAAGCCAGGTTTCATTCGTTTCTGGCAACCGGGTCTATTCATGTGTCAAATATCGGGATGGCGAAGAAGTCCGGTACATATTTTTCTGTGACTACCTGGCCTGTGACCAGTTGACGAAGAAAGCAAGGAAACTTGAGAAAGACCTGGAGAAGGGGAAGGTTCTCACAAAGAAGGTTGAACGCGGAAAAGATCTCGGCCAGTATATCGCTCCTGAGGGTTGGATCATCGCCCGTGGTCATCTCCAGAAGATCATTGGCGATATCCCCAACCCCTATGTAACCGGTCTTGAAGGTTTCTTCGTGCTTGAATCAACCATCGATGATGATCCCGAAAACATCCTGAATGCCTACAAGAATCGTGACCGTGCAGAGAAGTTCATCCGGGACCTCAAAGAAGGAGCCGAGCCCGGCCGATCCGGCACTGGTCCAAACACGCGGTGATCGGGTGCGTGTTGATCGTTTTCCTCACCAAAGTCCTGGTGAGTTTGACACAACTTTTCTGTAAAGATCCCGTCGTGAAAAATCTGAAAGTCCTCAAAAATTATCTCACGAATTTGACACTTACGATCATATACCCTTCTTTTGGGTATCCTGTCAAGATCATTTCCAACTTCTCCCCAGAAATACGCCCAATTCTTGGAGATTTTATCAAGAGATATGGTAGCCTGGAGGCGCCAAATCACTGGTAAATTGCTTCTGGCGAATTGGGTTAAGTCGTTTAAATTTGATGGAAGTACTGAAAAGTGGCGAAGTTAGGTTTCCACCTTTCATCCCATGCCACGTCCACTCGTAGCCACAACGGTGACAGATAACACGAACACTGTATATGAAAGAGAAGAACTCGTCCTTCCTGTTTATGACCCCGGCCCTACCCAGTGCCCGGCACGCTTAAACAGAACCTCTCTGCTCCGACCCGCGGGACCAGGACATCGCCCCCGCGAGGATGAGGAGGATGAGAGCGACCAGGAGCGCTGCATCGATCCCCTTGATGAAAGCATCGGTCACGTGCCCCACGAGTACAGACGTGCCAACGAAGACCTCGAATGCGAGTTCGCGGGGGATTGAGGCAGAGGCAACCGAGATGGCAACCACGTAACTGCCGAGGATCCCGGTGTTCTGCACCATCCGGAGCGTCCCGGATACGCTCCCGTAATCTTCCTCCCGTGCATTAGCCATTATGGCGCTGTTGTTCGCCGGGTAGAACATCGAGGTGCCCACCCCTGACACGAACGAGGCAATGAGGACAACGTAAAGGGAAGTATCGACCTGGAGTGTCATGTAAATGAGGATGGCTGCAGAGATCACCATTGTCCCGCCGGTGGCGATGAACCGTGCTCCGATGCGGTCCGAGAGTTTTCCCATGTAAGGGCCAAGCACGCTTCCCACGATATAACCTGGCGTGAGCAGGAGGGCGGCATCGAGGGGGGAGAGCCCGCGTATCCCCTGGAGATACATGATGATGAGAAATACCATCGCGATATACCCAAGGCTCTGGAAAAATGCTGCCAGGAGGCTGTATTTGAGGATATGCCTGCTCAGGCTCGCGAAATCGATCATCGGGGCCTCGGTGTGCAGTTCATGGCGGATGAAGACCGGGATAAGGATAATACCCATCACGGCGAGTGCAACCGCCCGCAGGGAAAGCCCGTACCCTGCAAAATCGACCGCTCCAAAGGAGATGAGCGTGAGGGCTGCCCCAAGGAGAACCATCCCCGCAATATCGAGTGAGGCCCGGATCCGGGTAGTGACCTTGATGTAACGCAGGCCGAGGTAAAGGGCGACAATGCCGATGGGGATGTTCATGAAGAAGATGTATTCCCACCCGAAGAACGTGGTGATGACTCCTCCAAGCACGATGCCAAACATCGCTCCGATTGTCCAGCCCATGGAGTTGTACCCAAACGCGGCACCGCGCGAATTGGGCGGGAAAATGTCGGCGATGATCGCCCCGGAGTTCGACTCCATGAATGCCCCGCCCAGGGCCTGGACCCCGCGAAAGAGGATCAGCATGTTGATGGTCGGGGATATCCCGCAGAGGAACGAGCCTGCGGTGAAGATGCCAAAACCAAGGTTGAACATGCGGGGCCGGCCGAATATATCGCCGAGCCTCCCGAGTTGCACGGTGAGGACCGCCACCACCAGCAGGTAAATAAGGATGATCCACATGGTGGTGAGAAGATCTGCATTGAGCTTCTCCGCGATGACGGGAAAGGCCAGGATGACGATGGTGCTGTCCAGCGCCCCCATCATGGTGCCAAGTACAAGGACGGAGAGGACGATCTTCTGCTGCCGCTCCATGGAGGGAGGTTGTGTCCTGTCTCTATCTAATGTTTCCGAAATTACGGGTTATGCCACAATAACGGTGAAAATCCCACCGGCCATCTTTCGGATCCACATTACAGGACGCCTTGTCTGCGCGGAAAGTTAATTCTTCTTAAAAGAGGGGCCGATTCTAGAGTTCATGAAGCAAATCCAGGTATTGTTTCTTGTCATTCTAATTGCGACGATTCTTGCTGTTGGGTGCACAGCAGTTGGAAATCCCGATGATCAATTCCGAACGGCGTGGCAAAATGCGGAGAACTAAGTCAAGGGTTATGGTGCCCAGAATGAGGGCTGCTATAGGACCAGAGGTATCAACTAACTACGATATCAAAACCCTGTCCGAAGGATCAAAGTGATGATCGGCACCATCGATAGAAATTATGACACCATATCAAAAATTCAGGTGAACAGTAAGTGCACATAAGCGTAACAACCTCTCTTGCATTGAGTGATCTTCGTTGGCCTGTGTTGACATCTCTAAAATGCAGGATGAGGACGCTCTTGAGGCGCTTGGTCACCTCTGCACCTCCCTTCTTAGAAAGCCAACGAAGGACTAACAGAGCATTTGCCTGTACCGGCTGCGACCTTGCCCCTTTATCCTGCCTCTGCTCCTGCTTTCTTTGGAATGCCATCAAGGGACATTGCTTTTCGGATGTAACCCTTTTTGTGCCAGGAACGACACTCCGGCAGCTGCACCGCTTGCAGGGAAGAGGAAAAGGTGCAACATGGCCTTCCTGGTCACTGCCGGGTTCCGACCATCGTGTCATGCGACAGGATACCACAGGTCTTTTAGTCACGACCAGGAGTTCATGACAGAGGAGGTCTGACCCCGGGTTCCTGGCCTTTTTCTCCCTTGCCAGGATCGCTGTCAGGCAGGCACCGGGGACCACGAACAGAAAGGTAGAAGAAGAACCCGCCTGGTATCTTCCTTTGCATGGACCATCCTCCGCCCCATTCCTTTTCCCGCTCTCCGGTCGAAGAGGTGTTCTGCCGCTGCACCTGCCGGCCCGGTGCTCTATCATTTACCCTGGCAGTCCCGGCGCCCTATCCGGGGTGGCCTGTTATCAGGGAGAGGATCCGGGAGATGGTTACCGGTGCCGGGGACATCTCCCTGGTTACAGGGTGCATGCTCAGGTATACCGACCTGTTACCTGCCGGTGAGGGCAAGACCCTGCCAGGGACAGAAGATATCGCACAGCTCCTCTCCGGGATATACAATTGCTCAACGACACCGGAGGAGGTTATACTCATCGGCACTCGGATCCCTGGCACGGCAGGGTCCGTCTGTTCGATCCCTGACCGGCCTGGAAAACCGGGATGGACCCTGGCATTCACCGTGCACACGGAGGGACCGGCCAGGTTTATCTCCGGGGACGGCATCGTGGAATGGTTTGACGGTGCCCGGGCCGAGATCCACCGGCTGTTCGACCTCATCGTACCCGAAGAGATCCTACAGGCTCTCAGGTGATGCTGCACTGCAGGGAGGCTCACCGGGTACAGGCACAGGTGAGTGTTATCTCCCTGCTCACGATCTGCCGGGCCGGAGAGAGTCCATCGGTGGGTGATGGTGAACCATCCCCCGGTTCTCGGTTTCACTTTCACCCCCCATTCCCGGAAAGGAATTGATGAGGGAAAACGGAGGATGTCCTGTGGCATTTGATGATATGAAGACCTTCGAGGGAAAGGTCTATTCGGGCATGCCCATCGGCGGCACCCATGACTGGGAGTACCCCAATGGCGTGTGGCACGAGGAGAAGGTGGCCCCGGACCGCTGGGTCTTCTCCTTCCGCTGCGAGAAGAAGAGGGTACGGAAGGCACCGCAAGGGTCAGGAGCTCTCCCCGGGACCCAGTACCACTGGTTCATCCTCGCCCACCAACGGGTCCGGAAGCTGGACCAGGATACCTACGGGACGGTCATGCAGGGAGTCAAGTACAAGATCGCCCACAAGAGGCCGTACTGGCGGCGCTGGAACACCGAATACCCGGAAAGCAAACCGGAGCGTGAGATCCTGGTCAGGGTCATCGAGAAGTACCTGGAAGAGCTGAGGGCGGAAGGCGATCTCGAACGCGATATCTCTCTCCGGCCCGGCAGATTGTGAATGGCGAGACACTCCTGCCAGGGATACACAGCAGAGAGGTGGCCAACCACCAGCGACCGGGGAGGAGAACGGAAATGCGTGGAGTCCGTGCTATGCAGCCGGAAAGAGAGCGCCCACGGACAGGTATCGCTTCGCCTGGTCCCTATCCTTAAATACCCTGGCATCTGAGTGAACGGACATGGAAGATATTGCCATTGTTACGGTTCCGCCGCAGCAGGTGGTGGGGATCAGGAAGACCGGGAGATACACGCTGATCCCCGAACTCCTCATGCAACTCGCCAGGTACATCACCGGGAACCGGATTGCCTTTGCCGGGATGCCGACCTTCATCTGCCATGAAACCAGTCCGGAGCGCGTGAAGGAGGCAAACGAGAAAGGAACTGCGCTCGTTGAGGTCGTCTGGCCGGTCTCGGGCACGGTTAACGGCAGCGGAGATATCGAGGTCTACACCATCCCGGGAGGAAAGATGGTGCGGGCCGTGCACAGGGGGCCCTATGAGACCTGCGAACCCACCTACCTCGCCCTCTTTTCCTGGATTGAGAGCCACAACCTCCAGATAGCTGGCCCTCTCCGCGAGGTCTACCAGAACGACCCCGGGGAAGTGAAACCAGAAGATATCCTGACCGAGATCCTGGTGCCGGTGCAGTGACCGAAGGGACGCACCGGATGAGGAGCAAGGGAGAACATTCACGATAAAAAAACAGGAGGTAAAATAACATCCGGTGGGAGCCGTCTTGCCCTTCACCGGAGAACAGCACCTTCCCCGGCGGATCCCCGGATCCTCTCCAGCGCCTTCTGTCTTCGTTCGTTCCGCTTGTATTCGTGGACTCCCCGGAGCGAGACCTTCCACTCCCTGCAGAGGGCCCGTATCTCCCGGGCAACCGCGTCCGGATCCACCCCGCCCCGGCCGATGATATGGAATATGACGAGCCGGGGGGAGTTCGTCGTGTTGAGGGTCTTTACGGCGAGCAACTCCGGATCCACGGTCCGTGCCGCCAGGTCGATGATGCCGAGCGAGAGAAAACCAGGTTCTGTCGGCTCGACGATGAACTGGATATAGAAGCAGCCTTCCGGCGCAGGGTTCTCCCGGTCTTCCTCGTCCGGGTGGCCCCCGCACGAACTGCACGTATAGACATCGGGGAGATCATTGATGGCATCGACCAGGATTTTCACCCTGTGGTCGCACTCGACCGGCAGCGACAGGACGGCAAAGATCAGCTCTTCGCGGTTCCGGTCCTCTGTAACCCGTTCGCAGTTGCGTCCTCCAGTGCGTGTGGACATCATCGTTCACCCCAGTGTGCTGGAGCAGCGGGCAGAACCGTCTCATGAGGACGTGCCCGGCACTTCCACCTCTCCTAATCCTGGTAGTTTCATCCTCATCAAATCACCCCTGGGACAGGTGGCGTCCGTGAAAGCCTGGTTGATCACAACCGGACGCTCCCTGAATCGGCCATGACTGAAAAAAACAAATCCGATCAGTCTGTATCTGTATTCTCATGCCCGAAATGCCTGAAACTTTTTTTTAAAGCGTATTCGAAGGATTACCCCGGCAGGGACCCGGCCTGGATGAATGCACGGCCCGGGGTTTCCGCACCATCCCGGACCTCCCGAAACGTCCCCGGATCCTCGATATTGGATGCGGTTCCGGGATGCAGACCATCGCACTGGCCCGTCTCTCTCCCGGTTCATTCGTCACCGCCAACGACATCCACCAACCATTCCTCGATGATGTCGAAGAGCGGGCAAAGAAAGCAGGAGTGAAAAACCGGATCGCCACCCTCCGGGCATCGATAGACGACCTCCCCTTCCGGGCATGAGTCCTTCGACCTCACCTGGGCGGAGGGTTCGGCGTTCGTCATGGGCTTTCGGGAGGCGCTCTCGTCCTGGAAGCGGCTCCTGGAACCGGGAAGGTACCTGGCCCTCTCCGAGCTGGTCTGGTTTACCCACATGCCAACGCAGGAGTGCAGGGAGTACTTCGCACACCAGTATCCTCCCATGGTGCATTACGAGGAAGCCCGGCGGGTGTTACGGGATGCCGGGTATGCGATCCTTTCCACTTTCCGGCTTCCCGACGCCGCATGGTGGGATCACTTCTACATCCCCCTGTCCGATCGGCTGAAAATCCTGAAAGCGCAATATCCCGCCGACCAGGAGAAACAGGCCCTCCTCTCCTCGTTCGAGGAGGAGATCGAGATGTTTCGCACCCATTCACGGTAATACGGCCATTCCTTTTTCGTTGCCAGGAAGGAACAGGGTTCACACCGGTTATAGAACCCTTGCAGTGAGGATGCTTTTTGTGTCCTCCTGGAATCCGGGTTTTATCCTGCTGCCCGTTCAGCTGCGGGAAGCCTCAAACCCTGCGCAGCAGGTCTGCCGAAGCCTCCAGGTCTACGACATGTTTTGGGTAATTGCTCTGGGGAAAGCCGCTGACCCCGTCACCTTCGGTGGAGGGGAACAGCGCCACGTGGAGATGGGGCAGCCTGCCGCCCCGTATGAACATGCAGACATGGTCTGGTGAATACGCCGCCTTGATCTTGCGGGCGATCGTCTTTGCGGCAATGAAGAGGGTGGCCAGGTCATCGTCCGGGAGGTCGTAAAACTTCTCAACATGTTTTTTCGGCACTACAAGACAGTGGCCGGGCGCACAGGGCGCCACATCAAGGACACCGATGCAGTACTCGTCTTCATAGATCTTCCACGAGGGAAGCTCTCCTTTTGCTACTTTACACAGCACGCAGTCCATGGAACCGGGTTGGAGTGGACTATCTGAAAAACATATCCATCGGGTCAGCGGTCTTGGCTGAAACGTTGAAACAGGATCACCTGCACGGTGGATCAAGTGAGGGTATTGCTCCGTTTGCCATGGCAGGTACTGATGTGGTCCCCTTTCTTTTTCTGACCGGCAGCCACCACCTGATGGGGAACCAGGTGGCAGGAATTGTGGAGAGTATAGATATCAGGTGCCTGGTCGAGAAGGTGTTTGCCGTCGCGACCGATGCAGCACGATGTAGCACCTGGCACACGGCAATCGCCGAGGCAGAACAGGCGTCTGCTGGACCGGTTGAGAGTCGACACGACCTTCAGGGCACTATCCGGCTGATGGGCCGTTCGATGCCATGGACAGCAACAGCCACGCAATACGATGCGATCAGGAAGTCTGGAAAGAGATCGATTCGGTTTTGGCGTTTTCATCGAACAGCACAACACCTACACTCCTATAACCGATGGGACGAATGGAACGATGGTCTATGACACGAAATCCAGCGGATGCAGGCGGGTATCTTCTCCCAAGAACGTTCACGCGTTGCGAAACGAGATGGAGAGGAGCCCTGGTCAAATTGAAGCATATCCTTGTAGGGTGGCTGGCCGGGGCCGGTAGGTACGAGAGAACAGGATCAAGGCGAACCTATCGCAATGGGACCAGGTCTCGATCACTCAAATCACGATATGGCTCATTATCCCTCGATAAACCCTTATTGCGGGATATCCCGTTCAAGACACAGGTATTTGAACGATATTCAAGGGTGGAGCAGGCATTGGAGAATGCGATAATTGAGTCGTATCTTCAGGGAGTATCCACAAGGAAGATCCAGAATGTGATCTATACTCTCGGTGTGGAAAAAATCTCAGCCTCATATGTATCGAGTATTGCGAAAGAACTTGATGAAAAGGTCATAGGATTTCTTTCACGTCCCGTTGAATCACATATCCCCTACCTTTTCGTGGATGCTTCGTATTTCAAGGTCAGAGACGGAATAAGGTATGTGAATAAGGCCTTGCTCGTGATTGCTGGCATCAGGAATGACGGGGTCCGGGAGATCCTGGGTGCCAGGATTGCAGACTGTGAGGATGAACTTACCTGGGAAGACCTGTTCTCTGACCTGAAGGATCGTGGACTGAGGAGAGTTGATCTTCTCATATCAGATGGCCATAAAGGTATCCAGAATGCCGCGCAACGCTCGTTCCATGGGTGCAGTTGGCAGATGTGCCAGGTGCATTTTATCAGGGCGGTATTGAAGAAAGTTCCGAGAAAAGATCACAAGTTCGTAGTCGCGATTCTGAAGGATGCGTTGAATGATCCTCGAAGACTCCAGGAATGTATCCTTGAACTCGAATCTCGAGGATTTTCCCGCGCTGCGGACACTATAGAACGATTCCAGTATGATGTGTTGAATTATCGTAGTTTTCCTATTGATCACTGGAAAAGAATCCGCACTACCAATCTTCTCGAACGTGTTAATAAAGAATTAAAACGTAGATATCGGTCCATTGGGGCATTTCCTAATGATTCTTCATTATTAAGAATTGCGGGATCTATCCTCATGGATATCAATGAAGAGTGGATCACAAGTAGACGGTATTTATCCGATGCGGGTGAGATATCCTCTGCGGATACAGGATCTGAAATTACAGCTTATTAGGGACGGTACCGATTCGATTTTGGAATGGAATCTATTTAGATTTTGATTACGTTCCACTTATAGCTGAACAGTTACAATTAAATAACCTAATCACTTAAAAACATTCAAAATGAAAATTATTATCAACCGTGATGTTTTATTCAGTCTTTCTTCCTCCCCAAGGATCGATATTCTCAAATTGTTGAACGTACAGCAACGAACTCTAGGTGAATTGGCAACGATGACGTCTCTATCGAGAGCCAACACTTATTATCATTTGCAAAAACTAATCGATAGCGATCTGGTAATACCAGTAGAAACGAGGAATGTCTGGATTTATTATAAACTGACAGAACAGGGAAAGCATCTGATTCAGCCTGATGAGAATGATCACATTGTTTTAATGATAGCAACGGGATTGATATCCTATTCGGTGGGAGTGATCTTGATAGTGAACATCATTTCCTTACCCAGACTCACCGCCGCATCTTTCTTCCCTTTATTGAATCCATATTTATATATTCAAATGATCGTTGGGGTAGTGTTAGTGATCATCGGGATAATAATAATATTGAAGAAAGTTAGTCCCAGGTTTAATAATTTTTCTTTCCATTAAAAATATTTTATACATATTGGTAAATCTGAAAATGATCCAGGATCTATTTTTTCACGGATGGTTGGATCATCCAGGTGTATCATATGAAACTCAATCAATTCTATAAACCTAACTTCGCCACTTTTCAGTACTTCCATCAAATTTAAACGACTTAACCCAATTCGCCAGAAGCAATTTACCAGTGATTTGGCGCCTCCAGGCTACCATATCTCTTGATAAAATCTCCAAGAATTGGGCGTATTTCTGGGGAGAAGTTGGAAATGATCTTGACAGGATACCCAAAAGAAGGGTATATGATCGTAAGTGTCAAATTCGTGAGATAATTTTTGAGGACTTTCAGATTTTTCACGACGGGATCTTTACAGAAAAGTTGTGTCAAACTCACCAGGACTTTGGTGAGGAAAACGATCAACACGCACCCGATCACCGCGTGTTTGGACCAGTGCCGGATCGGCCGGGCTCGGCTCCTTCTTTGAGGTCCCGGATGAACTTCTCTGCACGGTCACGATTCTTGTAGGCATTCAGGATGTTTTCGGGATCATCATCGATGGTTGATTCAAGCACGAAGAAACCTTCAAGACCGGTTACATAGGGGTTGGGGATATCGCCAATGATCTTCTGGAGATGACCACGGGCGATGATCCAACCCTCAAGGAGCGATATACTGGCCGAGATCTTTTCCGCGTTCAACCTTCTTTGTGAGAACCTTCCCCTTCTCCAGGTCTTTCTCAAGTTTCCTTGCTTTCTTCGTCAACTGGTCACAGGCCAGGTCGTCACAGAAAAATATACCTGGACTTCTTCGCCATCCCGATATTTGACACATGAATAGACCCGGTTGCCAGAAACGAATGAAACCTGGCTTTCTTTCCTGGCATGGTAGATCGTTATCTCGTTCCGGTATGGTCCTTTCTTCTTTGCTTTCAGGGTCAAATAATGGAACTTCAGATCGCGGATCCTTCGTTTGTTATCCTGGGTATTCCCTCCACAGTCAAACACCAGAAGACTGCCTTCAGGAAGAACGCTCGAGCATAACCGGATCAGCATCTGCATATGCTTTTTATCCTGAACATTTCCTTTCTGGATGGTCAGCATCGTCGGTATGTTATTGAGGCCGACACTGATCCCAAATGCGATCTGGAGTTTCCCTGGCTGATTGTCCCGGGAATACCCTAACTCCCCCAGCGGACATTTTGTCCCCTCAAAGTAACTCGAACTGAAGTCCACGAACTGGGTTGGATCCACGAGGCTCTGCTGGGAGATCCAGCGTTGAAACTGGTCAAGAACAATCGACTTTCTTTCTCCCAGTCGTTCCAGAGTCCGATACAAACTCCGGTCTGAAATTGTATCTTCAAACCCCAGTGTCTTGAGAAGTTCGTCGGGGGTAAAGTCCAGAATCTTATTGATCGATACCGATTGATTGAGTTTGTTGCTGATGAGTGGTTTTACGGATGGTATGAATGACTTGCTTCGACCACCAACTCCGCCAAGAACTGATGCGAAAAAGTTGGTCTCCGAATCAATTTTATCGATTAATGCTATATTACCTAATGAGAAGGCTGTGTTTTTTTGCATGAAATTATATAAACACTACCTTCTCATCCTTCTTCTGGCGAAGTCAGGTATAAAGGAATATCCGGATTCCTGATTCTGATACTCCTTGTTGGGTTGTGCTCGGCAAATAATTTGGGCGATAATGAAATAACAGGAGAATCTACACCTTACTATTCGCCGTATCTTATCCATCAAAGTGGAAAAGCAGTAATCCCTGCGGATGATATTTTGAAACAGGAATTTTTCAGTAATTTACGAACGATTGTTCACAAATCGGATGAATCGTTCATGGACCTGTACTATTATCCAAAAGGCCCGATTATTGGACTCGGTTATAATTATCTTGGTGATATTGTCGTTCACGTTGAAGAGAAAACACCGATTTCAAAAGAAACAATGTATGAGATTGAATCTAACATTCGAACAATCGGAAAAAACCAAGGTTTAGATGTTGTATCGGTTGTCTTCATGTCCGATATCATACCAATCCTTGATAAAACTAGAACTGAAACCTGGCGGCCAGTGATCGGAGGGATTATGATATCCACTGGGCTGGGACAGGGCACGTTGGGTTATGCTGCCCGGGACACTTCCGGCAATTTAGGGTACGTGACCGCAGGACATATTGCGGAGCCAGTTGGATCTTCGGTTTTTCAACCCGGATCTCCGAATCAGGCCGGATCCGTCACAAAGGTCGGAGGAGTGCATTCTGATTCAGCATTTGTGCGATTTTCTTCCGTTCGAGCAAGTATATTTGAGTCGGAAGCGATTCAACGGGATATCAAGTATGTCATTGACCCGGGATTCGTCACCTGCACTATGTCTGGTATTACTTCCGGGGCTGTATCAGGACCCGTAATTGAATATGGGAGTCTTTACAATTCCTACTTTGGACGAACACTCCATGATCAGATCTATATCGACTATCCGAGTGCAGGAGGCGACAGTGGGGCGCCGGTCTATTATTTCAAATGGGGAAATTGTTTCTTGGGGGGGTTACATTGGGGTCACGGCAGGTACTCCGTTGCCTCACCTATCTCTCAAGTCTGGAATGATCTGGGTGTTGTCGCACTGACGCGCTGACCCAAAAATTTTTCCTAATTTTTCTTTTAATAGGGCTCAATTCAATGAAAATCAGTTAAAATGCTAGAATTAGCAAAAGCCAATTCAGAAGTATTGCTTAAATGTTGTGAAATCTAAGATCAAGTTCTGACATACAATCTTCACAAAGGGGTGTTACGGAATGAAAATCCCAATGGAACTCCAAACCATCAGAGAATTACTACAGCCTTCCCTAGTTGATATCCTTTTGCTGCTGAACGATCAGGAGAAAACAGAAAGCCAAATCGCCTCCCTACTTGAAAAGGATACCCCCGAAATTCAGCATGCATTGGAACAATTGATAAAACAAGGCCTTGTCAGGTCAAGAGAGAATAACCGGGGAGAGCCCCTTTATGAAACTACACCTGAGGGAAGGAGGTTATTCGATATCAAAGGATACCACGTCGCTCTTGTTTTGGGATTATTTGCGTTCATTTTATACTCTCTCGGCCTGATTCTTGTCATTAATTGTTATTCTAACCCGATTTATGGTGTGTCAATTCTGAAACCGTTTCAAGACGAAGTACTCCTGCAGCAGTTCATTATCGGCTGTGTATTAGTGACAGGGGGGACACTTGCAGGCAGTATCGCCACTTATAAAGTAATCCATGATTGATGCCGCTCGTGAAAATTTTTTTTATACATTTTCATGTTGTTTATATCTTTTTATCTATAATACTTCAGCGAGATGGCTATGAATGTTTTCACAAAAAAAACAGTTGGCTGTGTATTCCTTATATGTTTTTGGATTTCTTTAATTGGTTTCGCGAATATCATTACCGTCAATGGATTTAAGATTATTGAGCAACCTGAAGATGATCCAGGACTGATACCTGATATACAAAAGGGACTGTTGCATTGTGATACACCCTATTATCAGGATTATCTCATCAGACGAAGTGTGAATGGATATGTCCCTTATTCGGAGAAGGCATTCTATTCATTTTTAAACCGGTCGTATGAGAATCGTAAAACCCTCACAAAATTACTTCCAGAAAGGTATTATTATCCTAACGGCCCGGTAATCGGGCAAGGGTTCAATGCCTATGGTGAAATAACGGTGCATATTCTCGAAGGATGCGAGATATCAAATGAGACGATGGATGAGATTGAATTCGCGATCAGATCTGAATCCAAAATCCTAGAAATCTCGGATACGCCCATTGTGTTTTATTATGATATAATTCCCGTACTCAATATAAAAAATTGAAGTGATGGTAAAACTACGTGATGGAGCTCTCTGTGATTCCATTTTTCGGACATTGACTTTCAATTGAAGATCCAATGATTCGACATTTCAGTGTTTTAGACCGCCATTTCTCATCCTCTTTTTAACACACACCCTTCACAGGCCAATCCCATTAAGGACTTCCTGCCTGTATTGACCTGACTTCGCCAGAAGAAGGATGAGAAGGTAGTGTTTATATAATTTCATGCAAAAAAACACAGCCTTCTCATTAGGTAATATAGCATTAATCGATAAAATTGATTCGGAGACCAACTTTTTGCATCGGTTCTTGGCGGAGTTGGTGGTCGAAGCAAGTCATTCATGCCCTCCGTTAAGCTTCTCATCAGCAACAAGCTCAATCAATCGGTATCGATCAATAAGATTCTGGACTTTACCCCGACGAACTTCTCAAGACACTGGGGTTTGAAGATACAATTTCAGACCGGAGTTTGTATCGGACTCTGGAACGACTGGGAGAAAGAAAGTCGATTGTTCTTGACCAGTTTCAACGCTGGATCTCCCAGCAGAGCCTCGTGGATCCAACCCAGTTCGTGGACTTCAGTTCGAGTTACTTTGAGGGGACAAAATGTCCGCTGGGGGGAGTTAGGGTATTCCCGGGACAATCAGCCAGGAAACTCCAGATCGCATTTGGGATCAGTGTCGGCCTCAATAACATACCGACGATGCTGACCATCCAGAAAGGAAATGTTCAGGATAAAAAGCATATGCAGATGCTGATCCGGTTATGCTCGAGCGTTCTTCCTGAAGGCAGTCTTCTGGTGTTTGACTGTGGAGGGAATACCCAGGATAACAAACGAAGGATCCGCGATCTGAAGTTCCATTATTTGACCCTGAAAGCAAAGAAGAAAGGACCATACCGGAACGAGATAACGATCTACCATGCCAGGAAAGAAAGCCAGGTTTCATTCGTTTCTGGCAACCGGGTCTATTCATGTGTCAAATATCGGGATGGCGAAGAAGTCCGGTACATATTTTTCTGTGACGACCTGGCCTGTGACCAGTTGACGAAGAAAGCAAGGAAACTTGAGAAAGACCTGGAGAAGGGGAAGGTTCTCACAAAGAAGGTTGAACGCGGAAAAGATCTCGGCCAGTATATCGCTCCTGAGGGTTGGATCATCGCCCGTGGTCATCTCCAGAAGATCATTGGCGATATCCCCAACCCCTATGTAACCGGTCTTGAAGGTTTCTTCGTGCTTGAATCAACCATCGATGATGATCCCGAAAACATCCTGAATGCCTACAAGAATCGTGACCGTGCAGAGAAGTTCAGCCGGGACCTCAAAGAAGGAGCCGAGCCCGGCCGATCCGGCACTGGTCCAAACACGCGGTGATCGGGGCGTGTTGATCGTTTTCCTCACCAAAGTCCTGGTGAGTTTGACACAACTTTTCTGTAAAGATCCCGTCGTGAAAAATCTGAAAGTCCTCAAAAATTATCTCACGAATTTGACACTTACGATCATATACCCTTCTTTTGGGTATCCTGTCAAGATCATTTCCAACTTCTCCCCAGAAATACGCCCAATTCTTGGAGATTTTATCAAGAGATATGGTAGCCTGGAGGCGCCAAATCACTGGTAAATTGCTTCTGGCGAATTGGGTTAAGTCGTTTAAATTTGATGGAAGTACTGAAAAGTGGCGAAGTTAGGTATTGAGGTCAGCCTGACTTATGAGATACATCAGGACGAGTTCATCCGGAGAGGAGAAAAATGATGTTCGACAACCATGAAATATCCCTGGAAGAGACCACTAAAAAGCGGGTAACTTGGAGATCATGCTCGATATTATCGGGATTTTCCATGGGCAGGTCAACCACTTCAATCGAGTCTTCACACGAATACAATTTCAAATCTCCAGCAGTTTCATAGGGCTGAAGATCCCCCTGAAACATATTTTCACTCGAATAATGAATGATTTTCAAGCACTGCAATTTGAGATCATCAATTGTAATTGACGACGAGGATATACACGAACCATAATCTATCTGGAGGCGGCCATTTTTTTTGAGACGGATAATTATCGGTCAAATTCATATCTTTATTCATCAGCCCCACACTTGTCCTGATGTAGACCGCCTCGTTTCCATCCTGTCGAAGCGATGTTTAAAACAAGCCTTTCCCATCGATCATACCTCCGATTCAAAGACCGGATGTGAGATCCTGTTCTAGTTCATTCACCTTTCCGCTTACATTCAGCGTAATCCAACCCCGATGAGTAACGACGGGAGTCATGTTCATGTTGACACGGAATAAGTACTCCCCTTCCGGGAGTTGCGGTTCGGTGTATATGATAAGCGTGGAGACGTACGTCCCGTTGGGCGATACGACATACTCGGACGGTGACATGCTTACATTCAGGTATCGCGGCATGGGAATTTCCTCATCAGAATTTACTGATTTCTCTTTTACCGGGACTATCCGCTGTGTGACCAGCCCCTGACCCTTCGCTCTCGTATTAAGAATTATTAGTTCCTCTTTTATCTCCCCCGCATGTATCTCTATCCTGCTAGGATGAAACCATACCGGAATCCCCAAATGTTGTTTCCCTGGCGTCACATTTGGGGGTTCCCATGTTTCGTTCCTCCTATCTATTGATGAGATGTCTGTAATTTGGCTGGTAATGAGCGATAATACGCCGATTACCAGGATAAGAGTCGCAAAGACCAAAAAAATTAGCGTGGCTTTTTTCATCCCAGGTATCTCTCCGTTCAGTTTGCCGTGTGCAATGTCACCATCGAATCGGAATAGATCTGAACATCTAACCCGGAAAGATACCCCTCTGCAACTTCATCAATGTCTTCTTCCCAATTAAATTCCACATTCTGTAAATTCAGATCTTTCAACCGCATATCGTAGAATGTCATGTCGCCCGGCACTTCTGAGTCGCCATCGACATAATATCCTTCAAGAGTGCAAAAGACTGCATTATTCTGGTAACCAACAGGTCCAGACCAGTTCATGGTCGAAATGCCGGAGTCTTCATTCTTGAATATGATAAGCTTATTAGGGACGGTACCTCTTCCCGGGTGATCTATCGCCAGAAAAAATGGATGATCCGTGCATCAGATCGTAAACACCATGACCATAGTTCCATGAGATGCAGATCGCCTTCCCGGGGAACTTTGTAGGAGGAGCCCGAGTGAAAAGGGCCAGGAAGGGGCCTCCTGATCAATGACGCCGGTGCTCCCCCTTACATCAGGGTGGTTAAAGAGCGGCCCAGTGGTGATCCGGGTTGCCACGCCCGGAGTGTATGGCCCCGCAGACTCCCCTCCCATCACCTTATCATCCTCCCGCACCCTCTCCTGTCTATGGCGATCGTGGTCGGTTCCGGGGCGGGCGGGGCGACCGTGGCAAAGGAGCTTTCCGGAGCAGGGCACCGGGTGCTGCTCATTGAGAAGGGGCCGGAGATTGCCGAGGAGGATGCTCACCGGCACTACGCGAACGTGGATGCCGGGGTGAAGCTGATGCGGACCTGCTGCCTCGGTGGAACCACCATGGTCTCGGCCGGGAACGCCATGCGGTGCCTGGATGAAGAGCTGCTGGGGATTCGGGATCGACCTCTCCGCAGAGTTCGTAGAGGTTGAGCGGGAGCTGGGGGTGCAGGAGTTGCCCGACGACCTTATCGGTGAAGGGACCCGCCGCCTGATGGATGCCGCCTCCCGGCTCGGGCTCACGGTCAGGAAGATGCAGAAGTTCATCGACCCGGAGCAGTGCTGCCGGGACGGACGCTGCAGCCTGGGCTGCCCGGTGCAGGCACGGTGGAGTGCGGTCAGGTTCATCGAAGCGGCGCGGGAGAACGGGGCAACGGTGGTGACCGGGCGGGAGGTGACAGGGATACTAACCCGGGGCGGACGGGTGACCGGGGTCCGGTGCGGGTCGCGGGTCTGGCATGACGACCTCGTGGTCATCGCCTCCGGGGCCCTGGAGACCCCCCGCCTGATCGGAAATATCGGGATTCCCACCGCACCTCTCTTCTGCGACACCTTCGCGAGTATCGGCGGCGTCTGCCCGGGAATCGGGTTTGACCGGGATGTGCCGATGGGAGCGTACGTAGCCCACGAAAGCAGTCTCATCCTGTCCCACTACTCGCGGCAGCTCGTGGCCACCCTGCAGGGGGCCGGGCATGCCGTAGGCGAAGGGGATGTGCTCGGTATGATGGTCAAGATTACCGACGAGGACAGCGGTTCGGTGGGAGCGACCATCAAGAAAGGGGTGACCGAACACGATGCCCGGCTGCTGGCACAGGGATCATCGGTTGCCGGTGCAATCCTTACCGGGGCCGGCGTGGATCCCGTGACGTTTGTCTCCCTCCCCCTGCGGGGGTCCCATCCCGGCGGCACGGCAAGAATCGGGGTCTCGGTGGATACTTCGCTCAGGACCAGGATTGCCGGTCTTTACGTCTGCGACGCCTCGGTCCTCCCGAAGACCCCGGGAGCACCCCCGATCATTACCATCATCGCCCTTGCCAAGTACGCTGCAAAACGGATGTAGCCATGTTATAGGGAAACGCCCCTGGCATTTTCCTCCTGCATGCCTGTGCCTCTGGGGGGCTCAGGTCATTTTCTACCATTTCTCAGGGGACCGGTATGGTTCACCCCTTCCGATTTCCTGCATGTTCACCGGGCAGCAGGGCGGTGCAAAAAGATGGCCAGTAGATCACGAGCCATGCATGATTCAGATCAAATTAACATTTGTGAATTCTTTAATATGGATCATTTACTAAACATATGGTATGAAAACGTTCGACAGCCCACAGGCAACCACCCTCTATTACATCGCCCTCGGCAACAGCGAACCCATGATCAACCATGAGCAGAGAACAGCGATTGCAACGCTGATCGCGAATGCAGGGAATGGTGACATGGATGCCTATAAAGCCCTTAAAATTCTGGATAAAAGGCCATCACTCCACCCTTTCCTGAAAGAAATGATTAGAGAATACTGGAAATAATGCCATTTTTTTATAACCGGTTTTGTAATCATTAAGCCAGCAGCTGGTAGATGCTGATGCAGAGGCCCCCTGCAAATCCTGAAGTTGTCCAGGATCCATTGCCGGAAGACTCCCCCGTGCAGAGATCCTGAAAGTGATCAAGCATCATAATGGTCACCCGATAGATGGGATTGCCTATAATCCACACCGCTGCGCAGAGAAATCCCGGGGCAGGACCAGCATACTCTGATTGACGGTTCCGGTCAATCTTATGGTCCTGTTATTGCTCACAAAATAGCATCGGGCTGAAAGGATCGGGAGCCCGGAGCCTTCCTGAATAAACGCAATATACCATCCTCCAGGTGTTTGTTCCGTCTTGATAGACCGGGGTGGCAATCCATCAGAAGGATATGTCAGCAGGTCGGGATAACGTTCCCGGACCAGTCCGATCGCTTCTTTTTCATCTATGAGACCATGCTGCCCATAGGATTCCCACCATGATCGCATCTCAGTCCTGTTCGGTGTGAAATAATGCAAAGAACAAAGAGACGGAGGGTATTTCCCGGTCCGGTATCCTTCAAGGAGGAAGAGTGCCTCGTTCCCGACTGTTGAGGTCTGGTTAAACGGCCGGTATGAGCTTATTGGCGATACAACAGGGGCAGCGGGTTCATCAGAATCAATTACCTGCACCAGCAGTTCGGCATCCTGGGGTGTTATCCAGCCATCGGGCACATCGATTACCATGACCGGGTGGTGAGGATGCAAGCGAAGGTCATTGAGAAAATCGATTGGTGTGTGGGTCCTGAAATAACAGGAAACTTCCCTGGCAAAGCGGAGGTCAGCGTTCCCAACCAGGTGTTCAATTGTACAGGTATCGCTGCCCGGGTCAGTTAGATCCGGTGATGGGGCAAAGGTCACCTGGTTTGCAAGGGCGGTACGAGAGGATGAATCGGTACACCCAGTACTCAGCAGAACTGCAACGAACAGGATAAGAATCGTGGAGATTCGTATCTTCATAGGATGTGATGAATGATGGTTTTCACCCTCACTTAAAGGGTATTTGTTTGCGATGTTCAGAGTACGAACTTTCGGGATAAAGACCGTGATTCTTTTTCTCCGGAGTCTACACGAATAACGTGAGTGGCGGCTTAGATCTTCCTGAAATGGGAAAAAGTATAAGGGTATCATCCTGTCCATACCAGATAGCGAATGGACAAACGGCTTTGGATACCCGTCCTGATCTCGGTCATAGCGATCTTTATTTGCACCACCCTAATCCATGCCCACCTCCCTCCCCCGGACTCCCTGGCATGGAGCAGTGGGAACCGGGTCATTGCTATTGCTGTCAGCATCGATGAGATCTCCACCACCTCCCTGGAAGCAAAGGAGCTATTGCTGAAGGGGCTGGGAATTGCTTCCCGGAACAATGAATTCGAACCCGCGATTGAGTATTACGATCAGGCACTTGCGATTGACCCTTCCTTTTCCAAAGCATGGATGGCGAAGAGCGTCGCCCTCCATAACCTTGGATCATATGCCGAAGCTGTCGATTGCATCGACCGGGCGCTTGCGATTGACCCTAGTAATCCTGCTGCTTGGTCATTGAAGGGAAATATCTTGGACAGCTGGGGGCAGCCTGACGAAGCTGCAGCCTGTTATAGAAAAGCTGGGGAACTCGATTCCCGGTACCACCCTGCTCCCCCTATAATGCCTGACCAATAGCTCTTCCGGTACTTATCACCCCGAATGACCCCAACGTACGATTCTAATGGTCCTAACTGGAATTCCTCGGGGGTTTTTAAGATACTAGTTCAGACCGGAGTTTGTATCTTCAACAGTTACTGGGACAAACAGTCGCTCATTTAAGTGATGAGGATCCTAAAACGATTAATTTACTCGTTCCCAATTCTACTACTCTGGAAATTACAAACCAAGTATTTAATTCACTTTTCGAACAAGAGATAATACTTAAAATAAAAAATGACAACCTCCGTCGCACCCGCGATCTCCTCCTACCTAAGCTGATCTCCGGTGAGTTGGACCCCACCTTTCGCACGTGGCCCCACGATTTCTGGAAATAAAATACTTAGGGTTATATCTTAGCGCAGCAATACATATTCTGTGGAGCCTGTATCTCAATTCACGGCGAAGAATTTCAGTTCTAAGCAGATTGCCCATCTCGGTCTGGTGGCCGGCATGATCGATGAACTCGGAATATCAGCAGTAATCGATGACGCCCTGCCCAAGACACGGAACCATATCCTCCCCCATTCAGCGATTGTCAAGGCCATGCTCCTGAACGGTCTAGGCTTCAATGAACGCCGGCTCTATTTCTTCTCGCGATTTTTCACCAACCTCTCGACAGAACAGTTATTCGGCCCTGGTGTTACCCCCGGACCACCTGAACGACGATGTTCTCCTCCGGACACTCGACCGTATCTACGAGTATGGAAGCACCGACCTGTTCAATGATATCGTAGTGGCAGTCATGGAAAAACTCTCGTTTGGCACCCACCTCCTCCATGCTGACACAACCAGTTTCAGTGTTCACGGTGACTATGACACCGATGACGATGACGACTTCCGGACCATCAAGATCACCTACGGTCACAATAAAGATCACCGCTGGGACCTCAAGCAGTTCGTCCTTGCGATGGTAACCAACCATCACGGCATCCCGCTGTTCACTCAGCCGTACTCCGGCAATGAGTCAGACAAGAAGATCCTCCTTGAGACCATTCGTAAGTGCACAGCAGAACCTGAATCTCGAAGACAAGGCCTACTATATCGCCGACAGTGCGTTCTATACCGCTCCCAACCTGCAGACACTCGGCCAGCATACCTTCTGGATCAGCCATCCCCCTGCTACCATCGATGAAGTCAAGTCGCTGCTGTTTGCCGATATTCCCATGGTCCCGGGGAAGGAGGAAGGATACTCGTTTCATGAGCGTCTCGTTACCTACGCCGGAATTGACCAGAAATGGACCGTGGCAAATTCCGAGAAGAGGCGGATGGCAGGTGAGAATAACTATGTGAGGAACCTGGTCAAGCGGCTGGATAAAGCGCGTAAATCATGGAAGAAGCTCTGTGCCAAGGAATTTGCCTGTGAGCCCGATGCACGCATGGCTGCACGGTTGTGGTTTGATGCGCACTTACCTGTCCGCTGATAGGGTCCAAGTATTCTCAAAGACGAAAAAGAAGAACGGAAGAAAAGGGCGCCCGGGCAAGGATGAGGCTGTTGAGACAGTTTTCTTCGTCGATTCACCGCTTGAGATCGTTCCGGATGTGATCGAGCAGGAGAAAGCACGTCTCGGACGGTTCATCCTGGCAACAAATGATCTTGACCTGGATCCGGACACTATCCTGAAATATTATAAGGGGCAGCAATCGGTTGAGCGGGGGTTCCGGTTTCTGAAGGATAAGAGTTTCCGGGTTGCCGAAGTTTTCCTGAAGAAAGAGACCAGGATTGAAGCGCTTTCCATGGTTATGGTGCTCTGCCTATTCGTCTATGCAGTAGCCGAGTGGCATATCCGGTCCCAACTCAAAAGACAGGGAAAACGGTGAAAAACCAGCTGAAAAAGCCAATCCAGAACCCGACCATGAAATGGATCTTTACTCTGTTCATGAGACCGGCGGAAGTCACAGTCACCCTAAATTCGCAGATACAGCGGTTTATCGTGAATCTGGACGAGGAAGTGATTCAAATTCTTGATGTCATGGGGCCAGCGTTCGGAAAATATTATTTTGTGAGGTCGACCTGCGAAATGTAGGTTGGACGTTTCCGAATTAGACATCATAATCCCCGAGGAAATGACATGAGTGAGACCGTCTTCAAACAGGTAAATTACACGTTGAGTTCTCTCGTTGATAGTATTGAAATCGGTAATATCGGCCTCCCCGACATTCAACGGCCCTTCATATGGAAAAATGTAAAGGTCCGTGACCTGTTCGATTCCATGTACAGTGGTTATCCTGTCGGTTATCTGCTCTTCTGGCAAAATGCCCTGACAGAGGGTGTCCGAACCATCGGCCTCGATAAGAAACAAAAAACCCCCGCCCTCCTCATAGTCGATGGTCAACAACGATTGACTTCACTTTATGCAGTGGTGAAACGGATTCCCGTGGTCCGGGCCAACAAGCAGAAGGAACTCATCAAAATCGCATTCAATCCATTGCAGGAAAAATTCGAGGTCACAGACGCGGCTATCGAGAGAGATAAATCGTATATCTCGGACATATCCCTGATCTGGAGTACGGACACCGACATGTTCGAGGTAGCGGATAATTATCTCTCTGAATTGAAAAAGTCCCGGGATATCACTACAGAGGAAGAGAAGAAAATCAAGAGAAGCATATCAAAACTGCAAAACCTCCTCTCATTCCCCTTCACTGCCCTGGAACTTTCCCCGGAAATTGGTGAACAGGATGTCGCCGAAGTCTTTGTCCGTATCAATAGCAAGGGGACACCGCTCAACCAGTCCGATTTCATCCTCACATTAATGTCCGTATTCTGGGACGAGGGAAGAACACAACTCGAAAGGTTCTGTAGTGATGCACAGCAGCCTCCGGTTAAAGGTCCTTCACCGTTCAACTACTTCATCAAACCTGAGCCCGACCAACTGTTACGAGTCTGTGTGGGGTTAGGATTCAAACGAGCCCGGCTCCAATACGTGTACTCTCTCTTACGAGGAAAAGATCTTGAAACGGGACTGTTCAGTGATGAACGAAGGATCAGCCAGTTTGATATGCTGAAAAAATCTCAAGAACAGGTACTCAACCTCCAGAACTGGCATGATTTCATGCACTGTCTTCACCTGGCAGGGTTCCGGAACGATAAAATGATCAGCTCAAAAAACACCCTGCTCTTCTCCTATATCTTCTACCTCATGGGAAGGACCGAATACAAGGTCGAAGAATTCAAGCTCCGACAGATCATCGCCCGCTGGTTCTTCATGGCCAGCCTCACCAAGAGATACACAAGTTCCCCAGAATCAGCGCTGGAATTCGACCTCGCCCGTTTCAGGGAAGTAAAGGATGCAGATCAGTTTGTGAGTACTCTCGAACGCATCTGCGAACTTGCCATGCCAGAGGACTTCTGGGCAATTACGCTGCCAAACGACCTCGCCACGTCCTCACCCGTGAGCCCTTCCCTCTATGCCTTTCATGCCTCACAAGTACTTCTCGATGCAAAGGTTCTCTTCTCGAATCACAAAGTATCGTATCTTCTCGATCCAACATCCCGGGGAATTAAAACCGCCGTTGATCGTCACCACCTTTTCCCGAAAGGCTATCTCCACAAGCTTGGGATTATGGAACTTCGGGATACCAACCAGATTGCAAACATAAGCCTTGTCGAATGGAGCGATAACATAAAGATCTCTGACCAGTCCCCCGCTGAATATATTCCCGTTTTGGAATCACGGTTTGGAAAAGACGAACTCACAAGGATGTATCACTGCCATGCACTCCCTGATGCCTGGGAGCAGATGCAATACCGTGAATTCCTCGAGGCACGAAGAATTCTCATTGCTCGGGTGATACAGGAAGCTTACCAGAAACTCACATTCGATAAAAAGGCTGATGCAACAGCCAGCCCAATGGGTATCGATCAGATGGTCTTGAGTGGGGAATCAAGCTACATCGAGTTCAAATCCGCACTACGGATGAATTTACATACCGGGACAAGAGATCCAAAAATTGAGTTGGCCATATTGAGGACCATTGCAGGATTCCTCAACACTCACGGTGGTACTTTGATGATCGGAATTGCTGATGATGGGACGGCTCTGGGAATAGGTGTGGACGGGTTTGAGAATGAAGACAAGATGAGCCTTCACCTCGTCAACCTGGTAAAGGATCGAATGGGGCCGATATTCCTGCCGTTCATCCATATGCGGTTCGAGGATTACAAGGATAACCGGGTGATGGTCATCGAGTGCATGGAAACAAAATCGCCAGTATACGTCAAGGATGGCCCCCTCGAACGATTCTATATAAGGACCGGACCATCGACCACCGAGCTGAGTGCAAGCCAGATCCAGGACTATATCAAACAAAGGTTCCGAACATGAGCGAAAGACCGGGAGGTGACTACTCCGAAGACGCGCTCGTTGAGCAGCCGGTCATCCGCCTATTCCAGGATCTGCACTGGGAAACCGCTAACTGCTTTGACGAGACCTTCCTTCCTGGTGGCGGCTCGTTGGGGAGAGAAAGCCCCGAAGAAGTGGTCCTGGTCCGACGCCTCAAACCCGCTCTGAAAAAAATGAATCCAGACCTGACCGCAGAGGTCATCGACCTTGCCATTGCGGAAATCGTCCGGGACCGGAGCACCATGAGTCCGGTGAGTGCAAACCGCGAGATCTACCAGATGCTAAAGGAAGGAGTTCGAGTACGATACAGGAATCCCCAGGGCGAAACCCTCACCGAGAACGTCAAAATCATCGATTGGAACAATCCGGAGAACAACGAATATTTCCTCGCATCCCAGTTCTGGGTCTCGGGAGACCTCTACAAGAGAAGGGCCGGCCTGGTAGGGTTCGTAAACGGGATTCCACTCGTCTTCATCGAACTGAAAGCCTCCCATAAAGACCTGAAGAAAGCATACAAGGATAATTTCCGCGACTACAAGACGAGCATCCCGCAACTCTTCTGGTACAACGGCATCGTTATCCTCTCGAACGGAAGCCGGAGCGTCATCGGCACCATAACCTCCGAATGGGAGCACTTCAACGAATGGAAACGCATCAACTCGGAGGGGGAGGAAGGAATCGTCTCGATCGAGACCATGGTCCGGGGAACCTGTGAGAAAGAGAAGCTTCTCGACCTGCTCGAGAACTTCACCCTGTTCACGGAGATCCCCGGGTGGCACAGCGAAAGTCATCGCCAAGAACCACCAGTTCCTTGGGGTGAACAACGCAATCGAGGCCTTGAAAGGGATACGGGAGAACCAGGGACGCCTCGGGGTCTTCTGGCATACCCAGGGGAGCGGCAAGAGCTACTCCATGATCTTCTTCTCAAGAAAGAGGAGAACCAGGTCAAAGGGGTGGTGAAGAACCTTCTCGAAATCTTGAAGCGAGAGAAACTCGTACTCGACTGGAGGAAACGGCAGCAGACAAGAGCGACAGTCCGCTTGTGTATCGAGGACATTCTCAACCATCTACCTGAAAAATACGACAAGGAAGTGTATCAACAAAAATGTGACGTAGTCTACCAGCCTGACTTCGCCAGAAGAAGGATGAGAAGGTAGTGTTTATATAATTTCATGCAAAAAAACACAGCCTTCTCATTAGGTAATATAGCATTAATCGATAAAATTGATTCGGAGACCAACTTTTTCGCATCAGTTCTTGGCGGAGTTGGTGGTCGAAGCAAGTCATTCATACCATCCGTAAAGCTCTCATCAGCAACAAACTCAATCAATCGGTATCGATCAATAAGATTCTGGACTTTACCCCCGACGAACTTCTCAAGACACTGGGGTTTGAAGATACAATTTCAGACCGGAGTTTGTATCGGACTCTGGAACGACTGGGAGAAAGAAAGTCGATTGTTCTTGACCAGTTTCAACGCTGGATCTCCCAGCAGAGCCTCGTGGATCCAACCCAGTTCGTGGACTTCAGTTCGAGTTACTTTGAGGGGACAAAATGTCCGCTGGGGAGTTAGGGTATTCCCGGGACAATCAGCCAGGGAAACTCCAGATCGCATTTGGGATCAGTGTCGGCCTCAATAACATACCGACGATGCTGACCATCCAGAAAGGAAATGTTCAGGATAAAAAGCATATGCAGATGCTGATCCGGTTATGCTCGAGCGTTCTTCCTGAAGGCAGTCTTCTGGTGTTTGACTGTGGAGGGAATACCCAGGATAACAAACGAAGGATCCGCGATCTGAAGTTCCATTATTTGACCCTGAAAGCAAAGAAGAAAGGACCATACCGGAACGAGATAACGATCTACCATGCCAGGAAAGAAAGCCAGGTTTCATTCGTTTCTGGCAACCGGGTCTATTCATGTGTCAAATATCGGGATGGCGAAGAAGTCCGGTACATATTTTTCTGTGACGACCTGGCCTGTGACCAGTTGACGAAGAAAGCAAGGAAACTTGAGAAAGACCTGGAGAAGGGGAAGGTTCTCACAAAGAAGGTTGAACGCGGAAAAGATCTCGGCCAGTATATCGCTCCTGAGGGTTGGATCATCGCCCGTGGTCATCTCCAGAAGATCATTGGCGATATCCCCAACCCCTATGTAACCGGTCTTGAAGGTTTCTTCGTGCTTGAATCAACCATCGATGGTGATCCCGAAAACATCCTGAATGCCTACAAGAATCGTGACCGTGCAGAGAAGTTCATCCGGGACCTCAAAGAAGGAGCCGAGCCCGGCCGATCCGGCACTGGTCCAAACACGCGGTGATCGGGCACGTGTTGATCGTTTTCCTCACCAAAGTCCTGGTGAGTTTGACACAACTTTTCTGTAAAGATCCCGTCGTGAAAAATCTGAAAGTCCTCAAAAATTATCTCACGAATTTGACACTTACGATCATATACCCTTCTTTTGGGTATCCTGTCAAGATCATTTCCAACTTCTCCCCAGAAATACGCCCAATTCTTGGAGATTTTATCAAGAGATATGGTAGCCTGGAGGCGCCAAATCACTGGTAAATTGCTTCTGGCGAATTGGGTTAAGTCGTTTAAATTTGATGGAAGTACTGAAAAGTGGCGAAGTTAGGTACCAGTACGTCTTCGATACATATCCGACTCCAACGGGTTTAGCTACGGCATAATCGTAAATAAACACGGATACCCCCGTGAGCGAATCAATTTCCGTGTAGGTTCAGGACATGATCGTCCCAGAAAATACGGTGGTCGCAGGCCCCTCCATCTTCGTTTGCCCTTCGAGGTAAATCGTGAGTGGTCTGCCCTTGGTCTCGACCTCGATTATTTCGCAAACATACACCGCCCCCCCATCCCGGAAAAAAGGAGATATTCCTGGGAAACGGTCGCCGTTCATGACGCAGGTGTTGCACCCTGCTCGAGTTTCTGGGTGATCGAGACCGTGAGCAGCGTCAGGACCCCTACGATGCCGACCAGGAGGGGGAGGAGGATGATAAAGACGAGCATCCCGACAAGGCTGGGGATAAGGGCCGGTATGAGCATGTTGATGCCAAACACGATCGTCACCACCCCGGTCATCGCCAGGACGAGGAACAGCCGCTTGATGATGGGGGGGATGGCGACCGGCTCTGCAGGGGGGTGGCGTATCCCGTACAGGGTCGGGGCGATGATCTGCGTCGCGAGGAGCAGCACGCCGGTCACGAGGTTCTGGAGCCCCAGGAGCGGCTGGATCACTCCGATAAGTATCCCCGGGACGATGCAGGAGAAGACCCCTGCACTGGCACACAGGATCCCGAATGCCACCACCAGCCACGACCGGGTCACCTTGCTTCCCACGAACTGGCCCAGGGCGAGCAGCTGAAGCGAGGTCAGCACGATGAGCAGACCGAGCTGGCCATCGGCATTGAACGAGGGCAATATGCCCACGATGGAGAAGAAGATGAGGAACCCGAGGAGGATCATGAGGCACCCCTGGTAGGTACTGAAGGTATTTCCAACCGTAAGGGAGGCCTCCCGGAAGAGGCAGGACCCGGTGCGTGAAGGGCGTTTTGGCGGGGCGGTCTTCTCATCCCCTCCAGGGTACTTACGATGCGTTTCATGGATGCACCAGGCAAGGAAGAACAGGGCGGCCCCGAAGATGAGACACAGCACAGCTGTAACCTGGTCGGGGATGATACCCGGGAGCAGCGTAACGATCCCCAGCACGACCTCGATCCCAAAGACGAGAATACAGGCAACCGTCAGCTGCTGCAGGATGCCGGGGATCTTCATCCAGGTCCGGGCCTTGTCCTTCGCGGTGAACAACTGGAACAGCCCCAGGATCCCGGCAACGAGTACGATCAGGCCGGCAAAGAGGCGGATCCCTGCACCCAGGTGCTCGGGATAGAAGATGGCGAGGGTCCCGATAATTGCAGTTATGAGCCCGACGACCACCACGAACCAGGACCTGAGGAGGTCGCCAAACGGCGTCTTTCCCATGGTGATGACCTGTATCGAGACAAGGACCACGAAGAGCCCGTACATGCTGCCCTCGTTGTAGGGGAGCATCCCTCTGACGATCAGGAAGAGGAGCGCCCCGAAGAGGAGGAAGAACACGCCGCCGACCATCAGGATGACTACCTCGATAGAGAGGTCGATCTCCGCCTGCCTTGCGATATAAGGTTGCAACTCCTGCCCTTGCCCCTGCTGCACGGTCATGGGTATCCCCCGCAAGAGAGATGTGTGCCTTGCCTGGACCGGCGAGGCAGTTTCTTTGCGGTTCCAGCTTCTTTGGATCTGGTCATGAAACCTCCACACCATTTGGCAGGAACCAGGTGAACCGGCCCTCCGTTCGGAAAATGCCCAGCCGGCCGGCCCCGGCAGCAGCCCGCTCGACTGTCACCGGCACCTGCTGCCGTTCGGTTACATCGACAATAAGGGTGCGGACACGGTCCCCGAACGCGGTCAGCTGTCCGAAAGCCGCGGCCACTTTCTCCTGGTCGCCCCTGGCCATGCAGACCGTTGCTCCCCGTTCCAGGAATACCTCAGAAAGTGCGTATCCGATACCAGAGTTTGCTCCAGTGGCGTTACAGATCTTATTCTGGTAATAATCCGTGTTATCCATCTTTCATCTTCTCCGGTTTTTCCCATGACGGGTCGCCGGGTGGTTCCCTTACGCTGCAATGCGAAAGAGTGTATAAAACGTTCAGATTGCATGGATGCTCATATATGCATTGCGATCCCCTTCTGCACGTCAGCGGCGGCCATCTTTTTTTTAAAAAAAAACCACTTCTGTGAACCCACCGTCACCCGCCCGGCAAGCGAGACATCGGAAGTGCCGGCCAAAAAAACCGCAGCCTTTTTTTGCCCGCAGCCGCAGGCCGATATTACAGCTTCGGCAGAGGTGCCGGATAACGGGAGTCCCTCCCGGTCTCTCCTGCTTCGCGTAATCGGTCCAGGGGAGGAAGTCCCGGGTGAGGAATCCCCCTGCATCGTCATAGTGCCCGGCCTTTAACAAACCGCCAAAGCCCGGTGAGATGGCAGAATGAAGTATCCCAAATTAACCTCCTGGCAGTCGTGGGCTTTGGAAAAAAAGGTGTCAGGTTTTGGGCTACCTGATGTGGGGGAGGACATCCTTCCAGATAGCAAGGCTGGCATCACCGTAAAAAGGCAAACGGCTGTGTTTTTTTTGCAGCAAGCTCGCATCGGCAATCGCGAGATGATTAAACCCCATCCGCTTGTATTCCTCGATTTTCCTGATAAAATCTTCAGCATCATGGGAGATAAAAATGGGCCCGCTCGACATGGCCCTGGCTAAGGCGCCTCCCTGGATGGTACCGGCGTCCTGTTGCAGGTCTTCAGGCCTGACTACCTGGTCGGGATCGTGGATTAAGGAGAAATGGCCGACGCGTTCCATGGTCTCCGGGTCCTTTCCCGCCGCCCTGGCACCAGCCTCGAAGGCCGGCAGGAGTTCATCCCTGACGTAACTGGGGTTGTTCGCAATCGTTATCAAGTGGTCGCCGAGACGTCCCGCCAGGTCCGCTGCTCGTGGCCCGATGGCGCTGACGTATACGGGGATCTTCTTCTCCGGCTTTGTCAGCAGGACCGCGTCATTGAGGGTGTAATACTTACTTGCGTGGCTGATGGGTTCATCGCTTGTCCACAGCCGGTTCATGACCGTGAGTGCCTCCTCGAGCATCTCGAGCCGCGCAAGGTTCGACGGCCATTCGCCCCTGGAGACCGCCATCTCGTTTGGCGGTTCTCCCGTACCTACGCCCAGTCCGACGCGTCCCGGGTACATCGCCCCCATGGTGGCGAATGCCTGGGCAACGATGGCCGGGTGGTAACGCATGATGGGTGCGGTGACACCGGTGTAGAAGGGGACCTGTTTTGTCGCCTGGAGCGCTGAACTCATGACCGTCCAGGCAAAGTTACATTCGGTTCCCCCTGGCATCGCTATCAGGTGGTCTTCAACCCAGAGCGAGTCAAACCCGACCTTTTCAGCTGCTATCGACTGCTGCAGGCACTGGTTCGGTGTCCAGGCATCAGTGATTGTGAAATAACCGATTTTTGTCTTCATGTTCTTTCAACCTCCCTCATTGGCACCCATCTTTCATATGCATAGTGCTTTTGTCGCGTTACCTGACATGGGGGAGGACATCCTTCCATACGGAAAGGCTGGGGCCTCATGAATTGGCACCCGGCTGCTTCTTTAGACCAGAATGCCCGCATTGCCAAACGCTATATGGTGGTCTTCGACCCAGATTGCGTAAATTCCGATCTTTTAAGCTGCTATCGACAGTTGCAGGCACTGGGCCGGTGTCCAGGTATCAGTGATTGTGAAATAACCGATTTTCATCTTCATGATCGTTCCCCTCTTCTTCATTTTCTCAAAAAAAAGGTATGTTGACCCATAGAGATGTGCCATGGTTTCATTAATAACCAAACGATTCCCCGGCTCAAGACTCATTGCATACTGGCTAAAATAATAGCGGAGGGGCAGTTTAAAGGCATATTTTACATTTTTTGAAGTTTTTTTACCCGTTAACACGGAAACAAAAACAAATAAGTATTAACGATTTGGCGGGAATGGAAAAGTGATACAACCATGTTTCAACTGCAAAAAGACTCCACCTACCTGATGCCCGTTCACTTCGGGGGGAATATTTTTTCTACGGCCTACAAGGCAGAACAGAAAGCAACGACGCTGATGGTTGCCTTTGAGACCGACCGGGCGGCATTGGAACGCTATATCCCGGAAGAACTGGAACTCCGGGCCCCGGAAGTACAGGTTGGCTATACCAGGTTGAGAGAGATCAACTGGCTTGGCGGGGGCCATTACAACCTGGTGTCCGTGGCTGCACCGGTCCGTTTCAACGGGAAAAAGGACCACATTGATGCAGCATATCCACTGGTCGTCTGGGAAAACCGGACCGATCCCATCCTCACCGGGCGGGAACAGACCGGGGTCCCAAAGATATTTGCCAATATCGAGGATCTGCACATTTACCGACCTTACTATACCACGGCCCTAAGCTACGAGGGAAACACCTTCCTTACCATGAATTTTGAAGCGGAAGGTCCGATCACCGGCAAGGACCTGGAACTGGCCAAGAGTTCTCTCCGGTCCCTTGACATGATCGGGTGGCGGTATATCCCCAAAGTCGGGGCCCCGGGAGCAGACCTCTCGCAGTTCATCTTCTTCCCGCAATGGATGGAGGTGGAAAAGGCATACGCGGGAAAGGGAACCCTCAAGTGGACCGAGCTCTCCCCGATGCAGAACCCGCGGCAGCACCATATCATCAAAGCCCTGGCATCTCTCCCGGTGAAGAAGATGCTCCAGTCCGTACTGTCCGAGGGGGAGGTCTTCCTGAACACCCCCATGTCACGGGTGCTGGGATAAACGAATTAGAACATAGCCCCATGCAAGATGAAAAAACGGGTATTTCAACGGCAGGAAAGTGCCAGGTTGACCTGGGAAAGACTCAGGGCCGGATATGCTACTGAGGGAAGTCCTCCCTCATGGAATTACCTGGCATACCGATGCCGGGCGCCCTCGACACCACAAAGTTTGCGGTGACCGGCCTTGCGGAGAGCCTGAGGGCCACGGTACGCGGGGATGGGCCTGGCACTCCCCTGCCGACTGACACTCCCGTGTCGCGACCCCGTTCTACGGGAGACGGCCCTGGGATGGAGTTTTTCTTCCATGAAGGCCCCCGGCTATGCCGGTCTCCGCTGGCGCCTCGGGGAGCCTTCGTCAACGAAAGGGTTGCCCAGCAGGGAAGATCTCACTGCTGGCTGCCGAAGGGCTCCACGAACCCTCTCTGGAAGAAGTGTGTGAACGGCGACCTGGTAGCAGGAGAGATGTCAGGTGTCCCATGTCCAGGGTGATCCGGCAACCGCGGCGACAACATCTCTGCCCCTTTGAAATACCCTGGGAGTGTCGTTTCCCCATTCCTTCCCTTTTTATATTTTTACGGCCCTGTCTCTTAATTGCGGAATGCAAGGAAACTGTCGTTTTTCTGCGAGAGGAGAGTAAGTGGGGTGAGATGACGGGTAGGAACCGCTGAGCTGCCTGGATCCCACATGAATACCGTCATTCTCATCGGTGTGCCTGGTGCCGGAAAGAGCACCGTTGGTGTCATCCTTGCAAAAACGCTCGGGATGAATTTCATAGATACCGATATCGCGATACAGGAACGCACCGGAAAACTCCTGCAGGAACTCATCGATGAAAAAGGTGCTGATGAGTTCCTGAAGATCGAGGAGAACACGGTCCTCTCGCTTGATGCAGACAACACCGTGATCGCCACCGGCGGAAGCGTTGTTTTAAGCGATCGGGCAATGAACTACCTGAAATCGAAAGGCATTGTCCTTTACCTTGACATCTCCTTTGAAGAGATGGTCCGAAGGCTGAATGACATCACCTCGCGGGGCATCGTCCTTTTCCGGGGCCAGGGTCTCTCCGACATGTATGACCAGCGAAGCCCGTTATACGAGAAGTATGCCGATATCCGGGTCGATTGTTCCGATGGTGATTTCGAAAGAATTCTCGACACAATTGTCGGTGAAATAAAGAAAGCGTGTGGCGGCTGACCCCTGGACGAGCCGACCCGCCTTCCCGGGCTATTCCCGGGGAGACAGTCGCGGGTTCAGGGTGTGAGTGCAGCACCATGCTCGAGTTTAAGGGTGATATAAGAAAGTGACCAGCGCCAGGACCGGTCCCGGTCATGGCTGAGATCTGCTCCCCGCTGTTTTTGCCTCTGGATCACGCCCCGGGTAAGGGTGATGAGACCCGCATCGTCAAATTTTTCAACCGTTCTGAAATGTAAATATTCAAATCCTTTTACCAAAAACCTCCACTATCATGAAATGCTGGCGTGACCTGGCCCATGATTGTGTAAAGAACGACTGCCCGATGTGGATGGAAGGGTTTGACCTGCCGATACCCAGTGATGATGGTGGGATCGGGCTGAATGAAAGCAGGTGTGCCATGGCGCTGAAGGAAAAAATCACCATGTACCATAGCTTGCTTGAAGTGATGGACTACATTGAAACCACAGACATGCTCTTTGACGAAGATTTGTTCTCCGCGTTGAACGAGCCTCCCCAAAAACCCTCCAAAAAGTTAGCACAGGAGAACGCATCTCTTTTTGAACCCTTTTCGAAGACTCCCCCTGATAAAACAGCCATAAATGCATCACCAGGACGCCCCCCGGCAAAAAAACGAGGAAAGAAGAAGCAGTAATCCCTGCAAGGATGGTGTCAGCGCTGCCGGTGAAAGCACCGTGGGGACCATCACCCCGCGGGCAGGGACCGTTGCCCGGCTTCAGCACCGTTAAGTCCGGGTTTCTTGCTGGCACCAGGCTCACCCGCTCGATCGGTACCGGCCGGCCGTCTTCACAAATGCATACCTTTACTCCAATTGCGTGCACGATATCCACCAACTTATGGTTATCCTGCCAGTGAGTTCATCCCGCCAGGGATTATTTCGGCCGATCTTTGGACACGATCAAAATTTTATGCCCAAAAACACAAACTCTCTCCCGGCAGTAGAGCGTTGATCTGAGAAAATTGACCCGGAGACCCCCCGGGAGGAGGCCATCGGAGAACAGGGTCCGGAAGCGCTTTCCCCCGGGGGGTAATACACGAGGGTGGAGAGGGCAAGGACATGAAGTACCCGGACATGGACAAAATATACCGGACGTTGCCCCTCGATTCCATTCCATGGAACATTGAAATCCCGCCCGCTGCACTTGTTGGCCTGGTGGAGCAGGGACGGGTCCTGCCCTGCAAAGCAGTTGATCTGGGGTGTGGTGCCGGGAACTACGCCATATGGCTCGCTGGAAAAGGCTTCGAGGTTACAGGGATCGACAGTTCACCGACCGCGATTGCGATTGCCACAAAGAAGGCTGCACAGAAGGGAGCCATGTGCAGGTTCGTTGTTGCCGACCTTCTCGGAGACCTGCACGAGCTTCAGGGCGAGACCTTCGATTTCGCATACGACTGGGAACTCCTGCACCACATCTTCCCCCAGGACCGGGAGCGTTACATCCGGAACGTCTCTGCCCTCCTCGGACCGGGAGGGAAGTACTTCTCGGTCTGTTTTTCGAAAGACGATCCCCAGTTCGGCGGTTCGGGCAGGTTCAGGAAGACCCGGATCGGGACCATCCTCTATTTCTCCTCCGAGCCTGAGATCCGGGACCTCCTGGAACCGTTTTTTTCCATCCTGGATCTCAAGGCAATCGAGATTGGGGCGAAGTCCGGGACTCATATCGCGATTTGTTCATTCGCCGAACGGCGCTGAAAGTTATCCGGAAGACCAGTCCCGGGATGAAGCCAGGAAAAAAGAGATTATGGCCGGCCGCTGAATGTCAGGAGAGGGGATCCGTCACTGCCGGCAAGGACGAGCGTTCCGCCGTTGACCTGGTAACCCCTGACCGATTCAAGGGCTGCCAGGTAGGCATATTCCTGATCCATGACATCCTTGTCAGGGCACATCAATCTCCTGGTCGAACCGAAACCGGTGATGGACATGGAGTTCCCGGTTGCAGTATAGCCGGCGAAGTAACGGTTGCACCCCGCCGATCCTGCCACCTTCCCATCAGGTCCAAAGACGGCAGTAATCTCGCTTCCGGCAATAACCGATGACACGGCACCGGGGGTGTGAACCGACGAGAGGGTCCAGTTCGTCCCGATGAGCGGAAGGGGAGCGGGAGGGACAGTTTTTACAAACGTGAGGATCACGTTCCCAGACCTGTCGGAGAGAACAAGATGGTCGCCGTCAATGGCAAAGGATCCTGCCTCCGGCAGGAGGCCCAGGTACGCGCTCTCCTGCTCCATTACGCCGGGTTCGCCGCAGTACATCAATGTGGACCCGGCCTGGCCGATGGTAAGCAGGCTGCCCGATGCCTTCCAGGATGCAAAGTAGCGGTTGCATCCCGCCGATCCGAAAAGCCTCCCGTCATCACCGAAGGTGAGGGTGACAGGACTGCCGGGCAGGGCCTGCACGGTCTTTGTGTCCTGCGAGTACTGGACAAGCGTCCAATCCGTGCCGGTGAGCCGGTCTTCCGGTCCCTGGCCGGTGCAACCCGCCGTAAGAAGCATGGAGATGAGGAGGACCGTGCCTCCCCCGAGGGCGACAGCACCGGTCCGTGTTCGTTTCTGTGCCATGTGCATGCAGGTTCATGGGCCCTGCCAGATGATAGTTATACCCTTGAGTGCGGGATTAATGGCAATAACCCGGCCCGGGTCTGCATTGGCGGCACAATACCCGCTGGCTACCTGTACGGATCAGAGCACCGCTTTGAGGAATGTATCAAAGCCAAGGCGATCGATCGTCCCACCCAGGCGTTCGGGAGCCTTTGCGTTCTCCTGGTAGAAGGCGATGACCCTCCTTGCAAGGGCTATTGCCTGTTCCTGGTCCAGGCCAGTCGCAATCTCGCGGCCTATCTTTGCCGTTCCGCCACCCTTCCCGCCAGCGACGGCAGTAAAGCCCTCGTCAGTGCCAAAAAACCCGAGGTCTTTTAACCAGCAATCGCTGCAGCAGTTTGAGCATCCCGATATTCCCATCTTGAACTTGGCCGGGGCAGGCTTGCCATAGAATTCCTTGTCGAGCGCGAACCCCAGGCCCGGGCTGTCCTGCTTTGCTTTCTTGCATGACCGGGTGCCGGGACACATCTGGATACTCCGGATCGTAAGGCCGATGGCCTTGGAGCGGTCCTCGAATTCAGCCCAGACGTTATCCAGGTCTTTTTCCTGGAGTCCGATGATGGCGATTCGCTGGGCACCGGTGAGCTTCAGGTATTTCGCATTGTACTTTTCCGCCACATCGGCTATCTTTCTTAACAATGCAGGCTCAACGAACCCTCCGGGGATGTGGGGGTGGATCAGGTAAGTCTCCATATCTCTCTGGACAATTGCACCTTTACCAGGAATGTTTGCTTTGGCCATGGTTACCTCTAAACCTTGTTGATATTCTGAAATGGTAAGGTGACTTTGTTAAAAAGAATGCCGGTTTAATATTCATTTCAAAAGCGACAGGATCCCCGCGATGCATTGTGCAAGCAGGACTCCCCCGGAAAGCGATCAACGAAAGCCAGGAACCGCACCTGGTCGCTCTTTCATGATACCGGGGAGATTGAACCGGTCACCGGGGGATGATCCCGACCGGTTTCGCAGAGCATCGGGCTTTTTTATGTGAATTGAGGAGCAGGCTCCTGGTGGTTGCGGATAAACGATGCGTTCTCCCCGAGCTCAAGGGTTGGCGATTTCCCATGGTCCTGTCCTGGATGAACCGGTATCGAATTCACCGGGAGATGCATTTTCCCCAAAGAGACAGAGATACTTTTTGAAAGAACAATCGCAGTATCTCAATTTCCGGGAACGAGAGGAGACCGTCACCAGGGTGGGCGGGCTTTTCACGGTTCTGTCGGCCGGGACGACAACAATCTTAAATAGGAAGGACAGGGAGAGAGACCGATGGTGGATTTCATGCCTATAAAGCTGAAACGTGCCTACGAGCCCCCCGAGGAGAGTGACGGGTACCGGGTACTCGTGGAACGCCTCTGGCCACGGGGGCTGTCCAAGGAACGCCTGAAGATCGATCTCTGGATAAAGGATGCCGGGGCAAGCCCGGGACTCCGGACATGGTTTGGCCACGACCCCGGGAAATGGGAGGAGTTCAGGAGACGATACTTCGAGGAGATACGCCAGCGCCCTGAAGTGGTGAAGCTCCTGGAGGACACTCTGAAACACCACGCCACAGTCTCGTTTATTTATGCAGCACACGATGAGGAGCACAACAATGCCGTGGCACTCAAGGAGTACCTGGAAGGGGCACGGTAATGTGCCTGGCAAACAACTCTCCTGCATGGTGACCGGGGATGCATGGTGACCGGGGATGCATGGTGACCGGGGATGAGCCTGCCGATGAGGGGCTTTCCAGGCCGGGCATGGCCAGGGCACCGTAGACGCTTCCTGCAGCACCTGGGAAAGACTCTCGCTCAAAAAACCATGAAAAACCATCTCCAGGCCCTGTTCCAGGGGCATTGCACGGGCATGGTCAGGACACCATAGACGCTTCCTGCAGCACCTGGGAAAGACTCTTGCTTAAAAACCATGAAAACCCGTCTCCAGGCCCTGTTCCAGGGGCATTGCACGGGCATGGAAGAGGGTGAAAGACAAAAAAATCAAAAGGAAGGGGCGGTCTTTTCCACGGCTACCGCAGGCCCTCGAGGGGGATATACGGCAGGAGCGTGAGAAGTTCCGACTTCAACCGTTCATACCCGATCCGCTCCAGGAACCGTGCCGTCCTCTCCTTCGGGCTGGCATTATTCTGGTAATATTCCAGCAGGCGATGGACGAGGTCAAGGGCGTCGTCCGTAGAGAGATCTTCTGCAATAACCGTCCCGACGGAAGGTCTCCTCCCGCTGTTTCCGCCGAAGATCACGGTCCACCCTTTCGTGGTCCCTACAAGCCCGATATCCCGGATGAAGCTCTCGCCACAGCACCGGGGGCAGCCGGACACCCCGAACTTGAGCTTTGCCGGGAATGTGGTGCCATGGTACTTTTCTTCGAGTTCTAACCCCAGCGCGGTGGAGTCCTGGACCCCGTACTTGCAGACATCCGTGCCGAGGCAGCCCTGGACGTACTTGATGCAGGGAGCCGTCTCTTTCTCGGCAAGGGGTCCGAGTTCCTTGAATACGGACGGCAGGTCTTTTTCCGGGATCCCTATCAGCATGAACCTCTGGCCCGAGGTGAGTTTAACCATCGGGACCCGGTATTTCCGGGCAACGGCAGCAAGGTTCTCAAGCGCTTCGGGGGTGACAAATCCTCCCGGAACCCGGGTCACGATTCCAAAGGTCTTTCCATCCCGCTGGAGGATGGCACCGGTATGATGAGCCATGGTCCTTCCTCACAGCAGCTTGGTCTCTTCGGCCGGTTTCGGCACCTTGATGACCAGCACCCGGAACACCGATGTGCTGTCGTTGATCCACCGGTGAGGGATCCTGGCCGGGCTCTCTATAAGGGTGTCCTTCCCCACCGTCTCCTTCTCATTGCCGATCTCTATTGTGCCCGTCCCTTCCAGCACGTAGAAGATTACATCGACCGGAGTCGCGTGCCGTTTCAGCGATTCGCCGGGCTGGAGGGTGATCATGACCACCACGGCATGGGGAATCTCGCATAGCTTTCTTGCGTCCACGTGGTGGGGGTTGGGCGAGCTGGCAGTTCTGGTTGCATCAACGATCTTCATAGCGAATTCATCTCTTACATTTCTCTGGTTCTTCACGTGATAATCAATTCATGGGTCATTCAGGCCATAAGGCCACTGGTTCAGAGCACACACTCTTTGCAGTCCTGGCTTTTACAGGTGATGTTGTCGATCTTCCACTTCAGGGCCCATCTCTTGATGTCACGGATGATCTCGATGATCTCAAGGCCACTCTCGGTCAGGGTATACTCGGTCCGGACAGGAAACGCGGTCGCATCCACGGTGCGGGTGATGATCTCCTCTATATCGAGCTCCTTCAACCGCTCTGAAAGGACCTTGGGGGTGATTCCCGGTAAGGCGTCCCGGAGCTCAGAGAACCTCCTGCTATATCCCTCGCCCTTGTAGAGCTCCAGGATGATGAGCAGTGTCCACCGCTTGGAAAGATACCTGACCGTCTGACTGACCGTGCAGGATTCCTGCATGGTATCTAAATGGGAACCTCTGGCTATTTATGCTTTAGTATGGAATAGATATCCTATATCAAAAACAAACCAAAAGAGCCTGGCGATGTTCTGCCACCATGATACAGTCAAGGGAAACGGGTGCACCGTGAAAGGTACCTGCGGGACTGGTGAAGAGACCGCGGCGTGCCGGGATGTCCCGGGATGTCCCTGCAAAGGAGAGCTCCGGAAAGAACCTTGCGGCGATAGGAAACGGAGAGGAGGGGTTCCTGTGCAGGGCATGTCCGGTGCGGGTGCACATTTTTTTCTACCCCGGGCCCATCCGTTGTCTCTGTTACCTGCGGTGGCGGACGTGCCCGCCGGGGATTGTGGCCCGGAAGCCCGATACCCATGGTATGGGGCCGGAGGCTGGTATCCACATGGTTTTTTAGGGCCATAAGACGAGACTCTGGAGAAAGGGTGAGCTGACATGGAATTCAAACTGGAACCCCCGGACATAACCGAAAGACCGGATAAGAAACGGGACGAACTCAAGGGAAAGGTACTGGTCCTCAAGGACCTCGTGGACTACCAGGACGGGACGGTCGCGAGCCGGATGGTCATCAACCGGAAAGCAGGCAGCATCACCCTCTTCTCTTTTGACGAGAACGAGGGGCTCTCCGAGCATACCGCCCCCTACGATGCCGTGGTCACCATCCTTGACGGTGAATGCGAGGTCTGGGTCTCGGGAAAAACGTTCCAGATGAAGGAGGGGGAGACGATTATCTTCCCAGCCAATGCCCCGCATGCACTCTCAGCGATCACCAGGTTCAAGATGATGCTGATCATGGTCAGAGGCTAGCCATGGCAGGCGATGAGAAAGACGGGTATTACTGTTCCATCTGCGGGGGTATCCCCCCGGACAAGATCAGGACAAAACGGGTCCTGATCAATGGCAAGGAGACCGGAATCGATCATCTCGACTTCATTTTTAAAGACGTGAAAAAGCTGGAGCTGGCGGATGGCCCTGCCATTTCCCGGGAGATCATGAAACGGGTTAAGGAATTCAACTACGTGCCGACGAAGAAGGAAGCGGTGTATGCCGACGCACTGTTAGAGGAATACCGCTGCTGGGAGAGAGAACATGCTTGATCGATGTCCCGGTGCGGCAAACATCCGGACACCTACCCTGGCCATCAAGAAATGCCCCCAGTGCGGCGAGGAGATCGAGGTCTTCTCAAACGATGTTTCCGTGAAGTGCAGCAGGTGCGGTTTCACCGTCTACAATGACCTCCTCTCCTGCGTCCAGTGGTGCAAGTATGCAAGAGAGTGCGTAGGAGAGGAGACGTACCGGAAACTGACGGCAAGGAAGCCTGGACATCACCGTGAGTGAGAAAATACCATGAAAAGAAAGATCATCCATATCGATGAAGAAAAGTGCACGGGATGCGGGCAGTGCATCCCTGACTGTCCTGAGGGAGCATTGCAGCTGATCGACGGAAAAGCACGCCTCGTGAGCGACCTCTTCTGTGACGGGCTTGGTGCCTGTATCGGCACTTGCCCCGAAGGGGCAATCACGGTCATCGAACGCGAAGCCGGGGCCTATGACGAGAAGGCCGTCATGGCCAACGTCGTTTTGCAGGGGCCGGCGGTCATCACCGCCCATCTTGAGCACCTCCTCGGACATGGGGAACACGCCCTCTACCAGCAGGCAATCGAATACCTGGAGGAGCACCACATTCCCGTCCCCCGGCACCGTACCCCGGGAAGTCGTCCCGGCCCTGTGGCACAGTGCCATCCCTCGGTTACAGGCTGCCCTGGATCTGCAGCACGGGTCATCACCCGGCAACCGCGGGCCGGGTCCCGGCAGCAGGCCGGAGCAACCCGTTCAGAGCTGAGGCAGTGGCCGGTGCAGCTCAGGCTCCTCAACCCCTATGCCGGATACTTTGACCATGCCGATCTGCTCATTGTCGCTGATTGTGTTCCTTTCGCCTTCGCCGATTTCCACCGTGAATTCCTGAAGGATAAACTGGTGATCGTGTTCTGCCCGAAACTGGATGCGGACATTGAAGGCTATATCACCAAGCTGTCCGAGATATTTTCCAGGCATCATATCAACTCTATTACCCTGCTTCGCATGGAAGTCCCGTGCTGCAGCGGTACGACCTCCATCGTGAAGCAGGCAATGGAGCGTTCGGGAAAGAAAATCCCGCTAAAGGAGTACACGATCACGGTAGAAGGAGAGGTGGTGTGAACATGCCCGTTTCAACATTTATCGGTGCATGACGTGGTTTTGCAAGGGGCAGTCCCAACAAGATCCCCTTTACACTTTTCCTGCCGCTGTCCTGCGTGAACAGGGAGATGATCGATTTACTGTGTTTTGTTGACCACCTTGCCGGGGCACAAGGGTTTGGACCGCACACTTTCACCACTGGAAGATATACCTAGTACTTTTAGCCGGGATGATTATTTTAAGCGGATTTCGCTCAAAGAAGCAATTACAGGCCTTGGCTGAATGGTAATCCCGATAGAAGGCTATTGAATATTTTCAGATCGGACTCTTGTTTTATAAAAAAAAAAACGTGCGGGGGCCGGGCAGAGAGCCACATCAGCCTCACATACCCAGGTATGCTGCCCGGATCTGGTCATCGTGGAGGAGTTCTTCGGAAGACCCTTCCCTGACGATCCTTCCATTCTCAAGTATGTAGCCCCTTTGTGATATCTCCAGGGCGTGCTGTATATTCTGTTCAACAAGCAGGATCGAGAGGCCGGATTTATTGAGGGTTGCCACTGCATCAAGGACGGTTGATACCAGGAGGGGTGAAAGGCCAAGCGATGGCTCGTCCAGGATCAGCAGAGACGGGCGGGCCATGAGTGCACGGGCTATAGCGAGCATCTGCTGTTCTCCTCCGGAAAGCGTCCCGGCAAGCTGGCTTTGACGTTCTTCGAGCACGGGAAATAGCGCAAAGATCTCTTCGTACCTGGCCGCCGTCTCCCGGTGGGGGAAGCTTCCAATCTCCAGGTTTTCAATCACCGTCATCTTCGGAAAGAGTTCGCGCCTCTCAGGGACAAGGGAGAGGCCCCGCGTCACCACGTCATAGGCAGGGAGCGATGAAATATCCGTTTCCTGAAAAAGGACCCTCCCTTTCCGGTCCCGGACGAGCCCGAATATGCTCTGCACCAGTGTCGTCTTGCCTGCCCCGTTCGCACCAAGGATGGTAACAATCTCCCCGCTATTCACCACCAGGGAGATATCCCAGAGCACCTGGAGACCGGAATAAAATACCGAGAGGTTGCGGACCTCAAGGAGGCGGGTGTTTTCTCCCGTCATGCGTACCGTTCGCCTAAGTACGAATCAATAACACGCTTGTCCTGCACGACGTGGGAAGGGATCCCTTCTGCGATCTTTTCCCCCCGGTCCAGAACCACCATGCGGTCAGAGACTCCGAGGATGACCCGCATAACATGCTCGATCATGACAATGGTGAGACCATCGTCACGGAGGGATTTAATGAGCGAGACCGCCTCGTCGCTCTCGCTTGGGTTGAGACCGGTCATCATTTCGTCAAGGAGAAGGATCTTTGGCCGGGAAGCAAGAGCCCGGGCAAGCTGGGTTCTCCTGAGCTCGATAACGTTCAGGTTTGCAAGGGGCATATCGATCCGTTCCATGGGAAACCCGACCCTTTTCAGGAGTTTTTCCGCCTCATCCGAGGCTTCACCCATGCTCTGGTGGTGGCTGTTGCCGAAGAGCGACCCGATCATAACACTTTCGCGAGCGGTCAGTCCCGGGAAGGAGTGTGTGAGCTGAAATGTCTTTGCTATACCCTTTCGACAGATACGGTCCATGGAAAGGCGTGAAATCTCTTCGCCGAAATACCTGATTTTCCCCCCATCAGGACGGTAGATCCCGGATATAAGGTTCAGGAGCGTGGTTTTCCCTGCACCGTTTGGGCCGACAAGCCCCAGGATCTCCCCCTCTTTCACCTGGAGATCAACTGCATTAACTGCGACCAGTCCGCCGAATTTTTTGGTCACTTCGTCCAGTTCGAGCATGAATCGTCTCCCATGACAAATTTTTCCATGCTATATGTTAGCAAATATCAATATAAAGGTATCTTTCGGTACCGGAGAAGGAAGAGTCCAGGATTGACTGGAACTGGTCAGAAGGGAATGTATATGATGTTTTATGTCATGATGGTCATGATAGATATCCATTGCATCTTTGGGCCTGTGCGGGAGTCGTTACGAATTGGAAACCGATAATAAAATGGGGAAAGGGGACGTAACCATCAAGTAACAGATGAGGTTGTCAACGAACACTGATGGTTCCTCACCAGAAAGCAGAAGGAGAATGATCCGTTTCTATGCCGGAAGAGATTAGGGATCTGATCGAGAAAATACAACAGGAGGGGATCCAGGCTGCCGAAGAGAAGGCAAAGATTATCGAGGATGAGGCGCGGCACAAAGCGGATGCCATCCTCTCGCGGGCACGAGCTGAAGCAGAGGAGTTGATCTCCGCCGCTCATGAAAGAATCCAACGTGATGATGAACGGGAGAGAGCTCTGCTCGCCCAGGCAGGAAGAGATCTTCTTCTTTCGCTCCGACAGGAGATTAATGCCATGCTCGGGCAGATTGTGGTTTCTGATGTCCGGGAAGTCCTCACACCGGAGGCGCTCCACAGGCTCATTCTGGAGATTGCCAGTAATTATTCCACAACGGATCAAAGCGACATCATCATTTCACTCAATGAAAAAGACCTGAACCTCCTGGAACAACACTATCTTCGGCAACTTCGGCAGGAGACAGAGAGGGGAATAACCTTACAGTGCGGTGAAGAGATCCAGGGAGGGTTTACCATCAGTTTTGACAGTGGAAAATCCTGCTATGATTTTTCTGATAAAGCTCTAGCGAGGTACATCATCATGTGCCTCAAACCCAAATTAAACAGGATTTTCGAGAGATCAGCTGAGGACTGAAAGAGGATGGCAGAGTTTTACCCTTACCTTATCGCAAGCCTGCCAACGCTGCATTTCGGAATGAAACCGCCGTTTTCATTTGAGCGGTTCCTTGAGGCATGTCACCGTTTCATCCCGGATAAAGATTATCAGACTTTGAGCAATCTGCCCCAACCTGAACACTACATGGAAAAAGGCAGGTGGCATCACTTCATTGAGCGATGGATCCAGTTCGATACCAGCCTGAGGAATGAGATTGTTAAAGTGCGGGCCGGCAGGTGGCAAGTCGAGGCTGAGACCTCTATCCAGCCGACTACGTACACCGGACCATCTCTTGCCCCTGTCGTTGCTGCAGCAACGATGAGCACATCTTTGCTTGAAGGTGAGAAGATACTCGATGACACACGCTGGAAGATGCTGGATGAACTTGCAAAAGCCCATTATTTTGATCTGGACGCCCTGATATGCTATGCCTATAAACTGCTGATTCTCCATCGGTGGGAGAGTATACGAAGTGCGGATGCGTCCCTCCTGCTCAAAGAAGCACTCGAGCCCCAGGAGGTGTGAATGACAGCGCAGCCATACGGGAGAATCATGAAAATCAGTGGTAACATGGTCACTGTATCTTTTGATACACCCGTCATGCAGAACGAGGTGGCCTTTATCAGGCACGGGGACGAGCGGCTCAAGTCCGAAATTATCCGTGTACGCGGCAATCTTGCCGAGATGCAGGTATATGAAGCAACAACCGGCCTAAAGATCGGAGAAGAGGTTGAGTTTACCGGAGAACTCCTTTCGATCGAGCTAGGGCCGGGAATGCTTGGCCAGATCTATGACGGTCTCCAGAACCCTCTGCCGGAGATTGCTGAACAATGCGGTTTTTTCCTGCAAAGAGGTGTCTATATTAAGGCACTTTCTGAATCGAAGGCCTGGGATTTTACCCCGTTGAAAAAACCCGGAGACAGATTACGGGCAGGAGATAAAATCGGGTTTGTTGAAGAGAAAATATTCCGTCACTATTGCATGGTCCCCTTCTCCCTGGCTGGTAATTATGAACTTGTATCGATCGAAAATGCTGGCAAGTTCACGATACGCCAGGCCGTTGCCCAGATAAAAGACCAGAACGGGAAAATGCATCCCGTATATTTAAGCCAGACCTGGCCCGTAAAGATCCCGATTCAGGCATATACTGAACGGCTGAAGCCCGGGGAACCCCTGGTAACCAAAATGCGCCTGATAGATTCACTCTTTCCCGTTGCCCTGGGAGGGACATACTGTATCCCGGGCCCTTTCGGAGCAGGGAAAACTGTTTTGCAGCAGTTGATCAGCCGACATGCCGAAGTCGATGTAGTGATTATTGCTGCCTGCGGTGAAAGGGCAGGCGAGATTGTCGAAACATTACGGACGTTCCCCTCTATCATTGACCCGCGAACCAACCGGCCCTTGAGCGATCGCACGGTGATTATCTGCAATACCAGCTCGATGCCCGTAGCAGCGAGGGAATCGAGCGTGTACACGGCGGTCACCATAGCAGAATATTACCGCCAGATGGGACTCCAGGTGCTTCTCCTTGCGGATTCAACCTCCCGCTGGGCACAGGCTATGCGCGAAATGTCCGGGAGGCTGGAGGAAATTCCAGGAGAAGAGGCTTTTCCCGCATACCTGGAGTCGCGAATCGCATCATTCTACGAGAGGGCAGGAGTGGTCCGTTTACACGATGGTTCGAAGGGGTCTGTTACCATCGGTGGGGCGGTCAGCCCTGCAGGTGGCAACTTTGAAGAACCGGTGACACAGGCAACATTAAAGGTTGTTGGTGCTTTCCATGGTCTTTCCCGCAGTCGCTCCGATGCCCGAAGATACCCAGCCATCGACCCGCTCTTCAGCTGGAGCAAATACAGAAGTTTCATCGATGAGGGTCAGAGGGAGATGGGGCTCTCAACCCTGCGCAGAGGCAATGATATTTCCCAGATGATGAAAGTTGTCGGTGAAGAAGGGACTTCGCTTCAGGATTACCTGGACTTTCTCAAAGCGGAATTTCTCGATTTTGTCTACCTCCAGCAGAATGCCTTTGACCCCGTTGATGAGGCAACGATAAAAGAACGACAGATCTACATTTTTGATTTTATTTGCCGTATTATTGAAACAGAATTTGTTTTTGGTAACAAAGGCGAAGCGCTTCATTTTTTCCAGCAACTGAGACAGCTCTTCAGGGGGTGGAACTCAATGGCCTGGCAGAGCAACGAATTCCACGAGACTGAGAAAGATATCAGAGCGTTTCTCCTCGTGCGCACGCAGGAGAGTGGGCATGTATAAGATCTATACAAGCATCACCCAGATTGTCGGGGATGTCATAACGGTAGAGGCAGAAAATATCGGCAATACGGAGCTTGCCGAAATCACAACCCGTCGGGGAACCTCCCTTGCCCAGGTTATCCGCCTTGATGGAAACAAAATATTTCTGCAGGTCTTTGCCGGCACCCGGGGGATATCCACCGGAGACAGGGTAAGGTTCCTCGGTCACCCGATGCGCATTGCTACCGGCGACATGCTTCTTGGCCGGGTATTTAACGGAAGCGGCCGGCCTCTTGATAACGGTCCCGACCTTTCCGAGAACCTAGTCGACATTGGCGGGTCTCCAGTCAACCCGGTAAAGCGCATTATTCCAAACAAGATGATTCGGACCGGGATACCCATGATCGATGTCTTCAATTCACTTGTCGAATCGCAGAAACTCCCTATATTTTCAATCGCCGGAGAGCCCTATAACGAACTCCTTGCCAGGATCGGGACCCAGGCGGAAGTCGACATCATCATTCTGGGAGGGATGGGTTTAAAATACGATGATTATCTCTTCTTCCGGGACACCCTCGAGGAACACGGTGCGCTCTCCCACTCGATCGTTTTCATGCACACCGCTGCCGATCCCGTTGTCGAATGCCTGCTGGTTCCTGACCTAAGCCTCGCTGTTGCAGAAAATTTTGCTCTCAGCGGGAAAAGGGTCCTTGTATTGCTGACAGACATGAGCAATTTCTGTGATGCATTAAAAGAGATCGCAATCACGATGGAACAGATCCCCTCAAACCGCGGATATCCCGGGGATCTTTACAGTCTTCTTGCAGCCCGGTATGAAAAGGCGGTTGACTTCGAGACTGCAGGCTCGATAACCATTCTTGCGGTAACCACAATGCCCGGAGATGATGTGACCCATCCTATTCCGGATAATACCGGGTATATCACGGAAGGCCAATTTTACTTCAAGAATGGTGTTATCGAGCCATTTGGTTCTTTGAGCCGCCTGAAACAGCTCGTTAATGGCAAAACCAGGGACGATCACCGGACGATTATGGACTCCATGATCCAGCTCTTCGCCGATTATCGCGAGACGCTGGAAAAACAGTCGATGGGATTCCAGATGAGCGCCTGGGATATGAAACTCCTCAAATATGGAAAACTCTTCGAGGATAAAATGATGTCCCTGAAAGTGAATATCCCCCTTGAGGAAGCGCTTGATCTCGGCTGGGAGATCCTGCATGATTGCTTCCTGCCTGAAGAGACGGGGATAAAGAGAGACATGATCGATCAATACTGGCCCAAAACGCATGAAAATTAAATTTTCCCAGGGTGAACTGAAAAGGCAGAGGGATGCATTACGGCAGTACGAGAGATACCTGCCCACCCTGCAGCTCAAAAAGCAGCAGATCCAGCTTGAAATCCTGCACCAGCAAAGCTCTCTCCGGGAAAAGGAGCGTTTACTGTCTGAAAAGAGGAGATCATCAGAAGAGTGGTCAGGGCTCTTGTCTGAAGTCCCCGGAATAAGAAGATGGCTGAAACCTGGAAGAGTGGTCACCGATACGAGGAATATTGCCGGGGTTGGCATTCCGGTCTTCGTGCATGTCCAGTTCGAGCCTGCTGGGTATGACCCCTTCCTCATGCCTCTCTGGCTGGATGCTGGACTGGAAGCCTTGAGGGATCTTGTTTCAATGCTTGAAGAGATGCGGGTTATTGAACATGGAATATCTGTTCTGAACCAGGAACTACGGATCACAACCCAACGTGTCAACCTCTTCGAAAAGGTAAAAATTCCCGAGGCAAAGGAGGCAATTCGCCTCATCAAAATATACATCGGTGACCAGATGACCAACGCTGTTGGCCGGAGTAAAATTGCAAAAAGCAAGATCGAACAATCAGGCTTTGAAGGGGTGGCATCGTGATTGTCCCGATGAGAAAAGCCACCATCATTTTCAAATCCCGTGATGCGGGGGCGACCGTCACCACCCTGCGTAAACTGGGTGTTATGCAGGTGGAACACCTGGAGCCGCCTGAAGGCAGGGATATATCCTCACTCCTGGAAAAAGTTACCCTGATCGATTCCTCGATCGACGTCCTGAACCGGGTGCCACTCTCCGAGAGAGCGATCCAGCAGCAAAGCCCGATCAGCGGTGACTGGATGGCGGTAGCCGCCGGTATCATTGAAATGGGAAGGAAGCAGGAACAACTGGAACTATCCGGAAGGAACATTCTCGGTCAGATGAATGAATGGGAGCGGTGGGGCGATATCGATCAGGCCCAGGTCCGCTCACTGGCACAGCACGGAATTTACCTGAAATTATACCAGGTTCCGGTCAAGGAAATCGGTAACTTTCCCAACGACGTGGTGGTTAAGACAGTATTCTCCGCTGGCGATATGTCAAACGTCGCAGTGATATCCCGGCGGCAGTTCGAATGTGATTTTAAGGAGGTCATTCCCCCGGACCAGGGCCTTTATGCACTCCGGTCTCGTCTTGCAGAACATACCAGGAATGCGGAGACCATTACATCCGAGATTGCCAGTTGCGCCGGATACTATGATGCCCTTCTGGATATAAAAAGGAACCTGGAAAAAGAGATAGAATTCCAGCAGGTTTTGGCCGGGATGGGCAGGGACGGGGAACTCAGCTATGTAACGGGATACATCCCGTTTGACAGAGAGGACTTCCTCATTGCCGAGGCCCGGAAGAACGTTTGGGGGATCCTTATCGCTGAACCCACACAAACCGACAATGTACCCACGCTCCTGCGCAATCCCAGGTGGGTCGAGATAATTACACCAGTTTTTGGACTCCTGGGGCTCACGCCTGGTTACCGCGAACTGGACATCAGCCTCGTATTCCTGATTTTTTTCAGTATTTTTTTCGGTATTCTCATCGGTGATGCAGGTTATGGACTTGCCTATATCGCCATAACCCTGGTGCTATCCCTCTGGTTGAAAAAGAAGGAGATGCTGACGGGGGAGATGAGAACCGCCTTCTTGCTCTTCTATCTCCTGGGTTCCTCTGCGGTAGTGTGGGGTGCGCTGACCGGCACATTTTTTGGCCAGTGGGGATTGCCCGCACCCGTTCCCAGGCTCAACGACCCGGCATTTGTAACATCATTCTGTTTCTTCCTGGGAGCCTTGCACTTATCAATTGCTCATGCATGGAAGGCAGTCCTGAAATTTCCATCGGTAACAGCGCTCGCTGATGTAGGGTATATCTGCATTCTCTGGACTGCATTTTTCCTGGCCAACACCCTGATTTTAGGGGATCCTTTCCCGGATCTTGGTATAGGGCTGGTTATTGCGGGAATAATTTTTGTTATTCTTTTCACCAATCCCAGGAGATCGAATTTTCTCCGGGGCATAGGGGAAGGCATGGGAACGATAGCATTGAGCTTCATGAACAATATCACTGACGTTATCTCATACATTCGTCTCTTTGCAGTGGGGATGGCTACCGTGGCTGTAGCAAATACGACAAACTATCTGGCATCCGGTTTTGGGAGTGGTATCATCGCACTGGTTGCAGGTGCCGTAATTCTTTTATCCGGCCATAGCCTAAATCTCATCCTGGGATTGATGTCGGTCCTCGTGCACGGGGTGAGGCTGAATGTTCTCGAGTTCTCGGGGCATGCAAATGTGACATGGAATGGTATTCCGTTCGAACCGCTCAAGGAGTGAAAAGAGAGATATCATGACGATGGATCTGGGATTGGGCCTGGTGCTTGGCTTGGCAGGCTTGGGATCCGCAGCCGGATCAGGTACTGCCGGAATGGCTGCGATTGGTGCATGGAAAAAGAATTATATCCAGAACAAGCCGGCGGCATTCATGCTTGTGGCTTTTGCGGCTGCACCGCTCACCCAGACGATTTATGGGTTCATCGTGATGAACACGATGGTTGTTCTTGCCATACAGGGGAACGATATGTGGGGCATAGGCGCCTTTTGCGGGGCAGCCATTGGTCTTTCTGCATACTTCCAGGGGAAATGTGGTGCATGCGCCTGCGATGCAATGGGAGAGACGGGAAAAGGATTTGGGAATTTCATGATTATCCTTGGTCTGACCGAGACGGTTGCCTTGCTCGTGATGGCGTTTGTCCTGGGTATCCTCGGCAGGTTCGCAGTAGTGTGAAATAATCTGATTAGCAAAAGCGGAATTTTCCTTTTTTCCCATCCTTGCCAAGTCAGGCAGCACGATACCTGGATCTATTTACACCGGGATGCCCGGGTTCGTTTCCACTGTTTTGGAGGTACGGATAATGATGACCGGCTGTTTGGCATTCACCGCGACGCTGTGCGCGGTGCTCCCCAGTAACAGTTCCCGGAACCACCCTTTTCCACGTGAGCTGATCCAGATGACCGATACACCCTCATCATCGGCAACCTTAACGATTTCCGATCCAGGGTCCCCAATCTTCACCACCGTTCTGACGGTAATACCCAGTGCGGAAAGGGTTTTTCCAGCTGCTTCAAGCTGGCGCTCCGCGTCCTTGACAGCACTTTTAATAGCATCTTCTGTTTCGCCACGTGAGACCACGTTGAGGAGGATGATCTCGCCGATGCCTTTTGTTGATTTGAGAAGGTTTATCGCCGTATCAGAAGAGGGTGAGAAATCGATCGGGCAAAGAATTCTCGAGAGTATCATCGGACAAGTCATTTCATACGTCTTCCCGGTGAGACCTTCAGTAATTTTATGCCGCATGACCAGCACATTCATTTTGCTCCTACGGATGATTGCCATTGATACACTTCCAAGGAGAATACCTTCCACAATACTGCTTCCCCTGGCTCCCACAACGATAAGGGGGACACCTTTCTCCTCTGCAGTCTCGAGTATAGCCCCCGCTGTGTCGGATGATGCTCTCACCTCTATCGTCACTTTGAGATCTTTTACAAGTTTTTCAAGGTGATTTTTTTCCTCTCTGAGAGAACACATTTCATGAGGGGTAAGCGTTTCGTGTATCTCCCCTCCCCCTCGCGGAGATCTGGCCTCCTCGAGGATATGAAGCAGTATTATCTCCTTTACGCCAGGAAAACCTGCAACACAATCAAGGGCCTTTTTTGCATATTCTGAAAAATCAGTCGCGAATAATACTCTTTGAAACATTCCGTCCGTTCCTCTCCTGCATGTAAATGGAATCCGGTCAGGCTCTTAAAACCATTGGAGGTACCTGTTGAGTGGGCGGCATTGGATGGGGTATTGATTTTATTCAAAGGTAAAGTATTCATCGCTCATTGAAAGTTCAGACGAAATCTATTTATAATTGTAAGTTAAGGGAATCACCGATCCAGTCAAATTCGGATCGCCGGGATTTCTTATGCAACTTTCCCATTCGGAAATGATTGAGAAACTGAAAATGGCGGCTTTGCGGCGCTGTGAAGAGCGCATAGAAGCTGCTCGGACACAGGGCAGGAGTTATATTCCTGAAACCCCGCAGTTCGGAGTCTCGGCGCTCCTGAAAAGTAGACACGGTCTGTAATTGGGTGAATGTTCGAACAGGAGCGGAATGAAGATCCCAAAGTCGTTCCCGTTCTGAAGGTTGGGAGAGGTCCACGGTATGGTTGTTGAAAAATCACTGCTGGCGAGAATCCGGGAGAAAGAACTTGAGGTAAGCGTTAAGATCGATGATGCCCGGTTTGAGGCTGATCGCATGATCGATAAAGCGAGGAAAGAATCCCTCGCCATAATTACCTCATCGGAAGTGGAGGGAAAGAAAGCAGCGGATGAATTTCTCAAACGAGAAATGGAACGAGTTCACGCAGAAGCAAACCAAATCAGGGTTCAGGCCAGAGAAGAGGTTGAAACGGTTCGCAAAAAAGGGGAGAAGAACCTGCCGAAGGCTGTTGAAAAGATCATCGCCATAGTCCTGCCAGGATAGAGCCATGCTTCAGAAGATGGTAAAAATTCAGGTAGTGGGTCCTAAAAAAGACCTTCATAACGTACTTGATTTACTCTATGCCAAGGGCACCGTGCATATCGAGGATGCATCTGTACCGACAACACCCGGTGAGATCAGCCTCAAGAGAATGACAGCAGAACAGGTTGGGGACATCGCTGTTGCACATTCGAAAATCGGGGGTATTCTCCTCACGCTGCCAAAGATCAAATATGATGAAAAAGCAGTGACGCATACTTACTCCAGCCTGCGGGCGATGAACCACGAAAACCTCCTCATCCGTGTGAACACGGTCATCAATGAACTGGAAGTTGCTACAAAAACTCTCGCAAAAGAGAAGAGCGAACTTGAGCTGGCTTTAATCAACCTTGGACGATACGAAAAAATAATCGACAAAATTCGACCGCTTGAGACCAGTATGCCCAAGCTGGAAGGGTTTGAAGTCACGGTTCTTCTCATCCAGAAAGAGTTCAAGGATGTCATCGAAATAATCCGCAATGCTCTAACAGAGATAACAAAACGGCAGTTCGAATTACTTTCTGCTGAACTGGATGAAAATACCATCGCGGCGGTAACCATTTTTAATAAGCGGTACTCGGACCAGGTACATTCCTATTTCTTCAACCAGAACGTAAATGAGGTCCGCCTGCCTCCCGAGTATCTTGGAAAACCTTTCAATGAGATTTTCGCCCTGATCGAAGAGAGAAAAGCTGCATCGACAAAAGAGATATCCAGGATGAATGCTGAGCTGGAAAAGATTTCTTCTAAATGGTATACAGAGCTCAGTGCATTACACCGGATTCTTGGAGAGAGAACGGAAGAACTGAGCATCTTTGCAAAAATTGGCCAGACCGAGTACACGTTTGTGCTTGCAGGATGGATACCGAAAAAATCACTCAAAGAAACCCGGGATGCCCTCAAAGACACATTCGGCGGGCGGGTCATTGTCAATGAACTGGTCCTTTCGCCTGATGAAATGGCACAGGCCCCGACATTTTATGATAACCCAAGCTTTGTCAAACCGTTCGAATTTCTTATGCGAGTCGTAAGCCCGGCGAAATCCACGGAATTTGATCCCAGCCCGGTTATGGCCATTTTTCTTCCGATATTCTTTGGGATCATGGTGGGGGACATGGGGTACGGGCTTATCATCATCGCGTTTGCCTCCATCATGAAATGGAAATTTTCCGATCGCGACTGGCTCCAGCACCTGATGAACGTCCTTATTCTGGGTGCTATCTGGGCGGTTTTCTTCGGATGGTTATACGGTGAAATCATTGGGAATCTGGGAGAGCACATGGGATGGATCGAGCCCAAGACGCTCTTCGGTGTTACCTGGAACCGGTTGGAGGCGATCGTACCCTTCCTGATCCTGTCCATTGCCATCGGCGCCTTCCATGTTATCCTTGGACTCGTCCTGGGAATCGTGAACTCGTATACCGAGATGAGTTGCATGAGACATGTCGACAAGGCAAAGAAACATATCTGTGAAAAATCGGGTATGATTATCGTTATTATCGGTCTCATCCTGGTGATGGCCGGATTGATAATGGCTCTCCCTGCTGCTTTAATTACGACAGGAGCGATCCTTGTCATAATTGCCATACCTCTCATATTTATCGGTGGTGGTGCTTTTGGCACGTTTGAGATTATGAGCACGGTAACAAACATTCTCTCGTACTCCCGTATCATGGCAATCGGTATCGCATCGGTCATCCTCGCCATGGTCGCCAACAAACTGGGGGGCATGATGGAGGTTGCCCTCGTGGGAGTCATCATAGCCGTGCTTCTTCACACCCTCAACCTTGTCCTTGCCATGTTCAGTCCATTCCTCCACTCCCTGCGTCTGCACCTGGTTGAATTTGACTCAAAATTTTACGAAGGAGGCGGAAAAATGTACAAACCTTTCAAAAAAGAAAACGGGGGAAAATCGGTTTGATACATGAAAAAGACCATGCTACGGCATTTAAACGTAGAACGCTTGCAGGAGAGGAGTTATTCATGTGAATGGAACACGCTGAGAGGCAGATTATTTCATCACCCTGTGCCTTCAGGCACATGGTCAGAAGTGTGGTGTGAAAAACGATGTGCCGCCTGTGCAAAGGGCGGCGCTTTGGAAGGAGACTGATGTGAATGGTTGATTTCGGAATCCCCATTGGGGCAGGCATCGCATTCGGGCTTGGAGCGCTCGCTACCGGTATTGCACAGTCAAAAATTGGCGCAGCGGGAGCGGGAACGATTGCAGAAAAACCGGAAATGTTTGGATTGATGATTATCCTGGTGGCAATTCCCGAGACTCTCGTTATTCTTGGTTTTGTCGTTGCATCCATGATCATGATCATGCTGGTATGAACCGGAAATAACCGGGAACAATAGAACAGAGGAATATCACGGTCACGGCGGAGAGGACAGGTGAACCATGGCTATTGATGATCTGATCAAGGCTGTAGAAGTGAGCGGTCAGGAACGCATTACCGGGATTCAGGAACGCTCAAAAGCCGAGGCAGATGAAATTATCAGGGAGGCCCAGGCAAAGGACCTGCCAATCAAAAAACGACTCATGGAGGACGCAACGCAATCGATTGCGATACAAAGAAACAAGGTATTATCCGAGGCACGTGAAAAAAGCCGCATGGAAATAATAAAATCAAAAAACGAGATTTTTGAGGCGGTTTTCGATGAAGCCGTTCGAAAGCTGGTATCCGTTCGTGAAGAACCGCACTACCGGGAAACTCTGAAAAGGCTGCTTGCTGAAGCGCTCGGAGGCCTCGGGGGTGATAACGTTATCCTTCATATCGATAAACGGGATGAAGCTCTTTTCAAGGATATCCTGCAAGAAATGAACGTATCTGGAAAAGTCGTAACTGATCTCACCTGTTCCGGCGGCCTGAACGTATACAGTCATGATGAACGCTTTATTGTTTTCAATACCCTCGAATCCCGCATAAAAAAAGCAAAGGAGATCTACAGACCCGAAATTTTCTCAGTTTTGTTTGGTGAGTGAAATGGAGTATGCGTACGTCAATGCACGGATAAAGGCTATGAAAAGCCGCCTGCTTGACCAGTCGCTCCTTGAACTGCTTATCAACAAGCCTGATATTGATTCCCTAATCGGGGAGCTCGAAAAAACCACGTATAGGGAAGAATTGGATAAGGCAGGGGTGCTTTATTCGGGTATCAACCGCATTGAAGTCGCCATTCGTAAAGACCTGGTCAAAACGTTCAGAGCGATCCTGAACCTGATCAAAGGAGGGGAGACAGAGACGTATATCACCATCATCCTCAATCGATGGGATGTCCAGAATATCAAGACCATACTCAGGGGAAAGAAAATCCAGGAAAACCCTTCAGAAATCCTCGACTGTCTTATTCCCGCAGGAGAGCTGGATGAAGCAGCACTCACCGAGCTGGTCAAACAGCCCGATATAAAAGCAGTGATCGATCTCCTTGCAACCTGGGGAATACGGTATTCACGTCCTCTCACTCACAATTTCAAAGAATTCACAGATACAGGGGACATGCTGGTCCTGGAATATGCGCTTGACACATTCTACTATCAAGACGCCATTTCCAAATTAAAAAACGCGGAATCAGATGATTCCTGTGTTCTTAAGAATATTCTTATTACTGAAATCGATATTAACAACATAAAAACGGTGCTCCGTGCGATTCGCGATCGGATAGATATTGAGGAGGCAAAACATTATTTCCTGAAAGGAAGCCCTGATTTTAACACCGACAGACTCCTCTCAATGATGAAGACAGGGACCATTGAGGGAGCGCTGAAACAACTTGAGCAGACCCCATACCAGTTCATCACAAAGATCCCTCCGGAATATATATCAGCAGAGAAGATTTCAGCGTTTGAAAAAGAACTGGAAAGGTATCTTATAAAAAAGGCGGTAAGCCTTTTCATCGGAGATCCTCTTTCAATCGCGATACCAATCGCCTACATATTCGCAAAACATACCGAAGTTACGAATATCCGGGTAATCGCCCGCTGCAAGGTCACTGAAGTGCCAGAAAAAGAGCTCAGGGAGGCGCTCATCAGTGTATAAGTTTATTGTTGTCACGGATCCTGATACCGCATCGGGATTTCGGCTGGCCGGTGTCGATGTGATGGAGATCCATAATTCCGAGGAAATTAATGCACTACTTCCTTCTCTTCTCTTGAAAGACGATACCGGCATTATAGCAATTAATGAAGATTTCATGATGTCGCTGGATGAGAAGATGATGGAGAAAATCGAGAAGTCCTTCCGGCCTATCATCATCCCAATTCCTTCCCGTGCAAAGAGGCTGGATCGGACAAGTTACATCGAGGGGCTGCTGAGAAGAGCTATTGGGTATAACATCGTGCTGAGGAAGTAACTGTATGATCGTCGGTGCTATTTCAAGAATTTCGGGTCCTGTTGTCCTTACCGAAGGCATGCGGGGATCCCGGATGTATGATGTGGTAAAGGTTGGGGAGCAACAACTGAACGGTGAGATAATACGACTTGATGGCGATCAGGCTGTCATCCAGGTCTATGAAGACACAACAGGCCTGCAGGTCGGCGAAAAGGTAGTAAATACCGGCCTGCCACTTTCTGTCGAGCTTGGGCCCGGCCTTCTTTCCTCCATCTATGATGGTATCCAGCGGCCGCTCCCCCTCCTTGCAGAAAAGAGTGGTAGTTTTATTTCACGGGGAGTAACATTGCCCGGGCTCTCCCACGAGGCGAAATGGGATTTCAAGCCAGGTGCGAAAAAGGGCGACCGCGTGATCGGGGGCGATGTAATCGGAACCGTTACAGAATACCATCTTGAACACCGCATCATGATACCGCCTTTTACTTCAGGTATAATCCAGGATATCCACGCCGGTGAATTTACCATCGATGAACCGGTCTGTATTCTGGATAATGGCACTCAAATAACCATGCTGCAGTCGTGGCCGGTACGGAAAGGCAGGCCTTACCAGCGTAAAATGGACCCCGACACGTTACTTGTTACCGGCCAGAGAGTCTTTGACACACTCTTTCCCGTGACAAAAGGTGGAACTGCTATGATTCCCGGGGGATTTGGAACCGGGAAAACCGTGGCAGAGCAGACCCTTGCCAAATGGTCTGATACACAAATTGTCGTTTACATCGGTTGCGGAGAGCGGGGGAACGAAATGACCGATGTACTCACCGAATTTCCCGAGCTGCTCGATCCCAGAACGAAGCGTCCCCTGATCCAGAGGACCATTCTGATAGCCAATACGTCCAACATGCCGGTCGCTGCCCGGGAAGCGTCCATCTATACGGGTATTACCCTCGCTGAATATTACCGTGATATGGGTTACGATGTCGCTCTCATGGCTGACTCCACTTCGCGGTGGGGCGAAGCACTGCGCGAGGTTTCTGGCAGGCTTGAAGAGATGCCGGGGGAAGAAGGTTACCCGGCATACCTTGCAACACGACTCGCCGCATTCTATGAACGGGCAGGGCGCGTGGTCTGTCTTGGTTCTGATGACCGAAAAGGGTCTGTTACCGTGGTCGGGGCCGTTTCACCTCCCGGTGGAGATTTTTCAGAACCGATAACCCAGAACACCCTGCGCATCGCAGGCACATTCTGGGCCCTCGATACAAGTCTTGCATACCGTCGCCACTTTCCCTCGGTGAACTGGATTAAAAGTTATTCCCTCTATCTGGACCAGATCAAAGACTGGTTTGCGGCGAGTGGTTTTACTGAATGGAAGGATCTCCGGGCGAATGCGATGTACCTTCTGCAGAAAGAAGTTGAGCTCCAGGAGATCGTGCAGCTCGTTGGTCCTGATGCATTACCCGAAAGTGAAAAAGCAATTCTTGAAATCACTCGTATGATCCGGGAAGATTTCCTCCAACAGAGTGCGTATCACGATGTTGATTCCTTCTGTTCGCTTGAAAAACAGTACTGGATGCTCCGGGTAATACTCTCGTTCTACGACCGTGTAAACCAGGCCATGGCGAAGGGCGTTTCACTCGCGAAAATCCTGAAACTACCCATTAAAACAGAGATTGGGCGAATGAAGGAACTTACTGATGTCGGAAAAATAAAGGAACTGACCATCCAGATCGATGAAAGTCTGAGTGCACTGGAGGCGGAACGATGAACAGAGTCCCGCTCTTTACCAAAGAGGCAAGAGCAATCAGCTATGTTTCCGGTCCTCTGATATTCATCCAGAATGTGAAAGGGGTCTCATATGGTGAAATTGTGCGAATCATCCTTCCTACAGGGGAGGAACGCACCGGCCAGGTACTTGATGTCTCAAAAGACATAGCGGTGACCCAGGTTTACGAAGGGACAAGTGGTATCGATAACAAAGAAACCCGTGTCCGATTCACCGGAGAACCACCTAAAGTCAAGGTTTCAGTCGAGATGCTGGGGCGGATTTTCAATGGTGTTGGAAAACCCCGCGATGGGGGCCCCGAAATAATCGAAGAGGCAAACCTTGACATCAATGGCATGCCCATTAACCCATCAGCCCGGGATAAACCTGCCGATTTCATTCAGACCGGCATGTCAACGATAGATGGTTTAAACACTCTGGTCCGGGGACAAAAACTACCAATTTTCTCTGGTGCAGGTCTTCCTGCGAATAAGCTTGCCGCCCAGATCGCGAGACAGGCCAAGGTTCTCGGTGAAGAAGAGAAATTTGCGGTAATTTTTGTCGCCATGGGAATTACTTACAAAGAAGCCTCTTACTTCATGAGGGACTTTGAGAGGACCGGGGCACTGGAACGGGTAGTATTCTTCATGAACCTTGCAGATGATCCGACAATCGAGAGGATAGCAACTCCCCGTTGTGCACTCACCGCCGCTGAATTTCTCGCCTACGAGCATGATCTTCACGTATTGGTCATATTGACCGATATGATCAATTATTGTGAAGCACTACGCGAGATATCCACCGCACGAGAAGAAGTCCCCGGCAGGCGGGGATATCCTGGTTATATGTACACCGACCTTGCGTCCCTCTACGAGCGTGCAGGCAGGGTGAAAGGGAAGAAGGGATCCATCACCCAGATCCCAATCCTCACCATGCCGGACGATGATATCACCCACCCTGTTCCCGACCTAACCGGGTATATCACCGAGGGGCAGATCGTCCTCTCCCGTGACCTGTTCCGTCGCGGAGCGGATCCTCCGGTCGACACGCTCCCGTGCCTTTCACGTCTGATGAACCTCGGGATCGGGCCAGGAAAAACCAGGGAAGACCACCGAAATGTCGCCGACCAGCTCTATGCATCGTATGCCTATGGAAGAGACCTCAGAAGGCTCGTAGCCATTGTGGGAGAAGAAGCGCTTACCGAACTTGACAAGAAATACCTGAAATTCGCTGACGAATTCGAGCGCCATTTCATTACCCAGGGCGATGAGAACCGGAGCATTGAAAGAACACTCGAAATTGGGTGGGAGCTGTTCACCCTGCTTCCCGAAGAGGAATTGAAACGAATTAAACGTGAATTCATCCAGAAATATCATCCTGCATTTCAAAAGGGATCGTAATGGAACAAATCAATCCCACCCGGATGGAGCTCATCAAGAAGAATGCCCAGATCAAGCTTGCAGAGCAGGGGCGCGATCTCCTCCGTGAAAAGATGGATGCCCTCATTCAGGAATTTTTCAATGTCATGGAGTCCGTGTCACAATCACGAGTAGAACTTGAAAAGATATCTGACGCCGCGCAGCACGCCCTGCTCATCGCCCAGGCAATCGATGATCCTGTCACCTTGAAATCGGCTTCATTTGCCACCAGGAGGGGTATTACTCTGGACATCAAAGGGAAGAATGTCATGGGAGTGCCTGTCCCGATTATTGAAAAGAGGCGTTTCGTAAAAAGCCTCCTCGAACGAGGCTATAGTATCCTTGGAGTGAGCGGGCGAATTGATGAGGCGGCAGAAAAGTATGAAGCTGAACTGGATCTTATCATATCCCTCGCAGAGACCGAAACGTCCCTTCGGAGACTGGGAAACGAAATCCAGATGACCAGGCGACGGGTGAATGCCCTTGAACAGGTGCTCATCCCTGAACTGAAACGACAGGCAAAATACATAGAGATCACCATCGATGAGCGGGATCGCGAAGATCTCTACCGGTTGAAAAAAGTTAAAAAGATCATTGAACGGAAGAAAAAAGCAGCAGAAATAATATAAAATATATAAAGTTCATGAAATCCCTTTCAGTATCCCTATCGTCTCCGCTGTTGCATCCCCCTCCCGCCGCTTCCGGTGCTTCGCCTCTTTTCCAATCGAAATGATGCGATCGAGATCTTTTCGTGAAAGCCTTGAGAATGAACACTGCCTCCAACTGTGGCGATCCATGGAAACCCAACTCTCACCCAGCATATATTTGAGAATAGCAATATCCGAATCAGAATAGAGTTTCCAGTCCTGCCCGACACTCTGTCTGATTTTTTCTAGTGCTGTCTCAACAGCCATTCCTTTGTGGATCTGGAAAACTCTCCTTCCCCGTTCATCTTCTGTTATTTCAGGCATGCCAATCTCACTACAGTAGCCGGAAGGATTTAAAACTTTTGAGATATCAATGGGATTTAAGGATTCCGTCTTTTGCCAAGGAACGGCTGATTAAGCACCATGGCATATTGTGAAACAAATCCCCCTGCTATATCAAGGGAGTGGAATTGCGATACAATAATCGAGGAAAGGTATATTTGGGGTCTTGGTTGATTTGATGCTACATTGAAGGGTGTCATGGGTCGAGGTTACCTAATCACCAACCTTTTTTTAGCGGGGCATATCTATAGGGAATTGTGACATCATCTCACGAAACCCATCCGGTTTTATTATATCGCGATATCCCTTGTGTCAAGAATCCTCGTTTTTTCCGATAGACACCAAATAATCGATTCTAATCCTTTTTCTTACAAATCCGGTCATATATTGAAATGAGCTGGCTGGAATCTCTGCCGTTGTGGGACTTGCCCGCCCCCATAGTTACGAGAAGTTGCCTCGTTCTTTTGTATGACTGCATTATTCAAGACCTCCCTGAATTGCTATTGACACATGGTTCAAAAATGTTCATCTATTAAAAGGCGGCACGGGATTATAAAAAAATATGCTCATCATCTCTGCAGAGCATAAGAAAGGATATTTAAACCTTATTTTTTTGAGAATAAAATAGCCTCACTCATTTGAACTGCTTTTTGTTCATTGATGGTATTTTCAGCCGCGTTCTTGCCGATTGAAATTAGTTCACGAAGATCAAGTCCTGTGAGCCGGGTAAATGAAATCTTGTCCCAGGTATCGCGATCCATGAAGACCCAGCATTCCCTGAGTATGTATTTCAGAGCCTCGATATCCCCATGGGTATAGAGCGACCACTCGGAGCCCATACTCTGTCTGATCTTCTCGATCGCCTTTTCTACATTCTTTTCTTTCTGCAGCTTGTAAAAACGCCGCCCAATTTCCGTTTTTGAGACCTCAGGCATGATTCTTCACCCCGCACCAAAGGGTATGGCTGAATTGTCCGTCAGGGTATAAATATCCTGTGCTCTAGAAAAAAGTCCTACATCGGTCCGTTCCTCACACCAGGCCATTAACCTGTTTATTTTCGAAATTATGCAGAAATGGTCAGGCTTGGGATACAAGGTCCCGGCCGAGCTTTCTGGCCAGGACATCTGCCGAATGGATTGGGCGCGGTAGTCTCTGTTCCCTGGCAGTAGCAAGAGTGATTTTCACCGCAAACGGGAGGGTTGTGCAGTACCCGGCAGAGACATATACAGGCCGAGAGCCTTCCCTGGTCCGAACCACCATGCCAACCTGTTCCCCTCCATCTACAAGAGGAGTGGAAGAGCCCCTGTGATAATCGGGATATGCACTTTTCCCTGACAACGGCCGGGAGGCAACTCCAATGGTGGGAATTGCGAGGAGCGCGCCTGCATGACAGGCAATCCCAAACCGTTCCGGGTGGGCATAACCATGGCCGTTCACCAGGAGGAGGTCTGGTTGTGTGGACAGCTTCTCGCAGGCGGCCAGGCAGAGCGGTAGCTCACGGAATGCGAACAGCCCGGGAACGTAGGGAAAGAGGACGTGCCGGCAGGCGACTGCATGCTCTACCACTTCCAATTCGGGAAAGGTGAACACCGCAACCACCCCGACACCGATTTCACCGGGAGTGTAGAACGCATCCATACCACCGATAAACCGGATTTCAGGCATCGTCTCGCCCCGGCCGCAGCCGCAGCGGTCCCGCATCCTGATCTGGATTGCCTGCGCCCCTGCAATGAGATGTTCTTTTCCGCCTCCCTTCAACACATGGATCATGGTATCTGATACAAGGAGCAATAATGAACCTGATTGCGGAAGGCCCTCCAGCCAGCAGGTTTACCCCTGGATTAAAACCATTCGTTGAACCGTTTGGTTCGATCATCGAGCGTTGTCATCCAGAGAATGTTTTTGTTACATCAGGTCGATTTTTATACAGGAGGCAGGACAAGGATGCCGGAGCATCAGGAAGCAGGGCAAACAATTGTGCTCGATGAGGTACCTGATTATTTTAATGAACTTTCAGAGTACCTTGAGGTGCTTTCCAACAGCCAGCGCCTCAAGATCCTGAAAATCCTCGAAAAACGACCAAGAGATGTCAGGACGATCGCTTCAGAGATCAACACCAGCTATGAGAATACCAAGAAGCACCTTGATAAACTGATAGGAATGGGCCTGATCAGGAAAGACGTGGGCCTTGGGCAACAGACCTCCAAAGGGGTCCATCCGGTCTGGAAATATTCCCTCGTTCCCGGAGCTATGGAAGCGGTGATCCGGAATCTCGGTATCTTTTCGAACATGCGCATCAATATCGACGATGCCGATCTGAAGAAGAGGCTCGATGAGGTTCGTGAAGCGGTAGAAGGGGAGATCACCGGGAAGAAGCCTATGGTAATTCTCCTCGGGGGAGCCGATGACGGAAAATTATTCGTCCTCGAAAAGGAGGACACCCGTGTAGGACGGTTCGATCCAACCCTGCCCGAATCAACCGATCTTTCGGCTGACATCATCCTCCCCAGGGAGTATTCATCGGTCAGCCGGGTCTCGAAGCCTCATGGCATCTTCAGAAAGGAAGGCCAGAATTTTTATTTTGAGGACCGGGGGAGCAGCGGGGGTTCTTACCTCAACAGCAGCGAGTTGCAGAAGAGGCACCCTGCTGTGCTCCACGACGGCGATCTGCTGGAACTTGGAAAAGGGGCTCATGGTGCACGACTCCTCGTCATCCTTCCCTGATCACCACCAATCCCTCCCATGAACAGTCGCCTGATTTATCTCCTGATCGGATTTGTCATCTTCGCAGGGATGGCTACCTGCGTTTCTGCGGCTCAGGGTTACTACATCATCGCCGCAACAGCAGGGCCAGGGGGGTCCATCATTCCTTCCGGAGAATTTTGGGTCAGGGAGGGAGGAACACAGATATTTGCGATCACCCCTGATGAAGGCTATAAGATTGGGATGGTTTATGTCGATGGAAGTCCTGTTGGCCCACTCCAGGTGTATACATTTTATTCTGTTGCTACAGACCATACCATCTCCGTTACATTCACCAGGGCTACCGGATCGATTTCGGTTGAGTCCCGGCCTCCCGGGGCGTCTTTTTATATCGATGGGACTTATGCGGGAAAGACCCGGGCGCAGGGGCCCCTTATCATCGAGAATGTTCCCGCAGGGATGCAATCCGTCGAACTCCGGCTGGAAGGATTTGAGGTCTGGGGCCAGGAGATACAGGTTAACGATGGCCAGACAACCGTCATTGCCCTTGTCAGCCTATCCCCCATTCCGACCACGCCTTCTACCGCCCTTCCAACAACCTCGCCCACCACCACCACCCCAACCACTACCCCAACAACCTCCCCCACCACTACCACAACCACCAGACCTACCACCACCGTAACCACTACTCAAACTACCTCCCCAACAACCTCTCCAACTACCTCCCCCACCACTACCACAACCACCAGACCTACCACTACCGTAACCACTACTCAAACTACCTCCCCAACAACCTCTCCAACTACCTCCCCCACCACTACCACAACCACCAGACCTACCACTACCGTAACCACTACTCAAACTACCTCCCCAACAACCTCTCCAACTACCTCCCCCACCACTACCACAACCACCAGACCTACCACTACCGTAACCACTACTCAAACCACCTCCCCAACAACCTCTCCAACTACCTCCCCCACCACTACCACAACCACCAGACCTACCACTTCCCCAACAAATTCGCTCACCACGACGGTAACTACCACGCCTGCCACTACCACAACCACTCTGCCAACTACTACAGGCACAACAGTATCGGTAACCACAGCGGGCACTACACCAATGACCCCTGTGCCAACAACCTCGATACCTCCAACCACAACAACACGTTCGATCACTCCCTGGCAAACAGCGACATCCCCCACTATCACCACTACGATGACGGCGCCAGAAATGGAGGAGACACCTGCAACTACCCCTCCTCCCGGTGATATGAATGTAACCGGCCCGGCTCTCCTTCCATGGATTCGCGGGGCGAGTGGTTTCTCTGTCCTGATGCTGATGGGGGGGCTCTGTGCAGGCCTGGTTTTGATCGACCTCTCCTCGCGCCAGGCACCGCAACCTGTCAATCGTTCCCGGAGGGCGATCCTGTTCCTGGCGTACCTGACGGTCATCGGAGCCCTGGTTGGAGCACTCGTCCTGTTTTCCCGGGTACTTACCACCCTCCAGGAGATCCCTCCCTTTATCAGCATCCTGATCCCTGTATGCGGTTATCTCCTTGTATCGGGGCTTGCCCTCTTTGCCGGCGCACTACTCTCCCATCCGCTGAAGTGGACCCTTGGTGGGCATATCCTGATATCCCTGATCGCCGCGTTCACCGCGGCCCTTACCTTGATCGGTTCAACCCCTGATCTCAGGATTCCGGTCCTCCTCAGCTTCGGGGCTGCAATCATCGGCGGTTTTTGTGCACGCTGGGAGTATGTTTCCTCCACATTTCATGATAAAGAGGGGAAAGCGCCTCCTGCAGATCGAGGGAGTGATACAGGTCCTGAGGCAACATTCGTCCCCTCCAGGACAAGCCCGACAACCTCCTCATCATTTCCAACCGAGCTTCTCGATAAGTATCTCAACCCGGAACTCATCGGGATGGGGGGTATTGCCAGGGTATTCCGCGCAGAGAGCGCCGTGTCAGGGGGAATTGTTGCCCTGAAGATTCCCGTTCAGTTCAATGAGACCGCCGGGAAATGCTTCATGAAGGAGATCAAAGCCTGGGAGGATCTCAACCATGAAAATATTGTGAACATCCACGAAGTGAACATCCTGCCGGTCCCGTATGTCGAGATGGAATATATCGGGCGGTCACTCGCCGACCTCGAAAAACCGCTTTCTCCCGAAGAAGCAGCCCGGATTGTGCGGGGAATTGCAAAAGGACTTGCGTATGCTCATTCGCAGGGAATTATTCACCGGGACATAAAGCCACAGAATATTCTCATTACGGATTCAGGCGTTCCGAAAATTACCGACTGGGGGATGAGTAAGGTGATGGGGGCCTATCTTCCCCATACCATTACCGGATTCTCTCTTTCATACGCGGCTCCCGAACAGATTTCACCGGATAAATTTGGCGACACCGATCAACGGACCGATATTTATCAGCTCGGGGTCGTCTTCTATGAACTGCTGACTGGCAGGCTCCCATTCACCGGTGATGATATCTCTCAGGTAACAAGGCAGATCATCAACGGTGAGGTTCCACTCCCTTCAGAAAACCTTCCATCCAGCTGTTACCTAGATGCAATCGTGAAGCGGTGCCTTGAAAAGGAGAAAGATCAGCGCTTCCAGCGGGCAGAGGATCTTATTGCCGCCATTGACCAGTGTGTGTCCCTGGGAATGGATCCGGGACGATACGAGGTATTCGAAGATTAAATGCCCGGAATGGGGATAGGAACATGAAGAGCCATACCAGCGGACCGCGGGGGCACCGTTCGCTAACGTGCCGGTTGTTTGCCTGCCATTCCCATTGCGGTATTGCACTGGGTTGAACGCCCAACTCCCTTTCATTCCCGCATGATAGCCGGGGAGTGCCGACCGGGTTTGATCAGAGTACCGTGCCGGCAGACTCCATAAAATCCTTTTCCGGAGGGGCGAGGTTGATACCAGCCTTAATAACCGTGGCTCTTAACCGGGAACAGGGAGTGTGACAAGTGAGCCTGCCGTTGGTTAGATAGACGATTTATCCGGCCAGATCGTCATCCCGGATCCTCTTCCGGCCGGAGATCCTTATACTGCGACCTGCAGCCCGGAGGGCATTCTCGATATCGCCATAGTTAGGGATCCGGTGATGCCGGAGCACCCGCATACCACCCTTCATGGTGTCGCCCCCAAGCAGGCAGCCAATAGTCATCTTTCTTGTGTTTTCCGAGAAACGGGCGATCTCGCGGGCGAGGAGAGTTGGATCGAGCACGGCAGAGGGTACTGCGATAACGATGGCAATGTCAAACGCTTCTTCGTGCAGGAGAAGGGTATCGAGAACCCGGGCAAACCGTTCTACACCGCCGTCATCGATGATATCCATGGGATTTGCCCGGTTCCAGAAGGGCGGGAGAAACGAATCGAGATCTTTGATGAGAGATGGCGGAAGTGGGGGAAGGTTCACACCGAAACGCTCCGCATAGTCTGATGCAAGCACCGCAAAACCTCCGGCTGTCGTTATCACGATGGCCCGGGAGCCTTCAGGATAACCCTGGGATACCATCAGTTCGGCGACATCAAATGCTTCACGAAGGGAGTACACGGGAATTGCTCCGGCCTGGATAAATGCTGCCCGGTACACTTCAAAATCTCCGGCAAGAGACCCGGTATGGGACATAGCTGCCTTCCTGCCTATGGCAGAAGATCCTGACTTGAGTACGATTACCGGTTTTTTTGGACTGATATCGCGGACAGCGGATAGAAACCCGGCGCCGTCCCGTATCTCTTCAATGTAGAGGATGACGGCTCTTGTCTCACTATCTTTTTCCGCAAACCTCATGAAATCTACAACGTCAAGGTCAAGCTGGTTTCCAAGGCTCACGATAGCTGAAAACCCGATCTCTTCAGGGACGCTCCAATCGGTGACCGTTGTAATAATTGCCCCGCTCTGTGAGATGAAGGCAATATGCCCCTGCCTTGGATCCGTAGGATCGAAGGTCGTGTTAAGTGTCCGGTGGGGGAGGATCACCCCCAGGCAATTCGGACCGATGATGCGTATCCCGAATTTTCGTGCGCGCGCCAGTATTTCCTGTTCAAGAAGCCGACCTTTCTCCCCCGTCTCGCGGAACCCGGAAGAGATGATAACGGCAATCTTTGTCCCCCGCGTTCCAAGATCTTCCATGATGCCCGGAACAAACCTGGCCGGGACGGCGATAACCGCCATATCCACCTGTTCGGGGATTGCCAGGACCGACGGATAGGCTTTCTTCCCCTGCATCATATCGTGGGAGGGGTTTACCGGGTAGAGCCTTCCGGGGAAGGTGAGAAGGTTCCTGAATACTGCATACCCGATCTTGCCGGGATCGGCAGATGCGCCGATAACAGCGATAGATTCCGGAGAGAGCAGCGAGGGCTCAAATTCATGTCGCTGCCTAGTTGCCCCGGCAGAAACCTCTTCCCGGTAAACCCGGGCATCTACCGCGCAAGCGCCTTTATTGTAGAGTATGAGGGGATTGATGTCGAATTCCACAACACCTTCACCCTGTTCAAAGAGCGCGGCTGCCCCAGCAAGGCAGCGTATCAATTCCTCTTCGTCAAGTGGCGGGTAATTCCTGTACCCTGCGATGAGTGGATAACCTCTCGTCTCCCTGACCATGGAAACCAGCTCCTTCCTTCCTGCCGGAAGCACCCGCAGGGAAAAATCTCGGAAGATCTCTATCGCGGTTCCTCCGAGACCAAAAGAGAGGACCCGTCCGAAGGCGGGATCGGTCTTTCCGCCAATGAACAACTCAAGACCACGAGGGAGCTCGGATTCAACAATAACACCCTTCACTCTGCCTTCAGGAAGGTGTGTCACAACCTGTTCCATGATCCGGTCAAAGGCTTCCCTCGCCTCGTGCTCACCGGTGATGGAGGTGATTACACCTCCCACATCACTCTTATGAACAATATGGGGTGAGACAACCTTCATCACGACAGGGAATCCCATGCGTCCTGCCGCAAGGGCTGCCTCCTCCGCAGTAGTCACCACCTCGAAGGCAGGGACCGGGATGCCGAACCTGGCCAGCATCCTGTACCCTTCATCTTCGGTCAGCAATTCCCGCTTAGCCATATTCCAGCCTACCCAAAACCGGTGCGCGGAAGCTCGCTATAATCATTCCCATTTATTATTCGAAAGGGAATAATGCATGCATCACCGGAGGTGCTTAAAAAGTCTAATGCCTGCAGTAAACCAAACAGAGTTCATGACCGCGGCAGGATGGCGGGAGACCCTCATGGATTTTTGTGCCTCACGGGAGGAGTTCCTCTTGAGCGATTACGCTGCCCGGATTCATTCCGATTACAAGCTTCCGGAACTGCTTATCATGCTCCTCCCTCTTCTCTCCCTTCATCGCCTTGGCTGGGAGAAAACAGCGGCTAAGGATTTCCGTATATTCTCCATCCCCCGGCCGGAACCCCTAACCCTTCAAAAAGAACCGCTCAAGAATATGGAGGCATATCTGTCACATGGGGAATTTGACGAGGAACTGCAAAGCCTTATCGAACAGTTTATCGGGCAGGTTACCGGTAAAGCCTGGGATGACCCGGTGGTTCTTGAAAGGATCAGATCGGCTATCATGCAGCAAAAAGGACAATACTGGAAAGAGGGGCGGGCCCGGAAAATCGGCTACAGAAAGGGCTACGCGGTGCTCGCCTACCTTTCATACCATGCACCGGTATACATTGTCCAGTCTCTTCACCTCCTCCTGATGCTTGCCCGTGACGGGCTCCTTCCTTCCCGCGCACGGATCCTTGATGCCGGGACCGGCCCCGGTGCACTCCCGCTTGCAGCCACCATGTTTGCCAGAATGTTTCCTGCATTCTCGGCTGAGATATTCGCTGTCGAACGCGCGGATTCTTTCATGGAGGCCTACCGGTTCATCGTCCCTCGCTATGCATCGGGAATATCCTCCCTCACCATCCACCCCCCTCTCCAGGCGGACATCCGTGATGCTGCCTCCCTCCCCCTACCCTCATCCCTCGACCTCATTGTCCTGCAGAATGTCCTAAACGAGATTCCCGGGAGAAGTGCAGAGAAAGCGGCGGTTATCACCGCATTCTCGCGGCTCCTTGCCCCGGACGGATCACTGCTCATTGTGGAACCTGCCGACCGGGAAAACTCGACACGGTTACGGATCTCCGTCGCTTCCGCACTGTCAGAGGGTCTCCACATCCACAGCCCCTGTACAGTTCTCCGACAACGGCGGTGCTATCCCGAAAGGTGCTGGAGTTTCATTGGGCAGCCGCCACTTCGGCCGACACGGCTGATGCTCCGGCTTTCCGGTGAGCGGGAAACCTACCGGTTTCAGAACATTGATATCAAATACAGCTATGCGGTCATGGTCCGGGATGACCGGAAGAGGCATCCCTTTATCCTGCCGAAGGATGCCCCCTATCTTCCGTTCTCTTCACTCTCGCGGCACACCGGAAAACGGGTGAACGTGGTTGGTACGGTCATGTCCGGCAACATCGGTGATGGGGAGACCCATGTTTTTCTCCTCTGCGACGGAACCCAGAGCATACCGGTATATGCTGTCCTGCCCAGATATCACCTCACCTCTGAAAACCGGTATCTCCTCACCGCTCCTTATTCATCGGTTATCGAACTCCGCCAGGTACTGGTACGGTTTAACGAGAACCACCAGGCCCATAATCTCCTCGTCTCGCGGCGAACCAGGATCCGCCCTGTGGAGCGGGAGTGCGGAGAGCCTATCCAATAGCCTCAAAATGTTACACCTCCTAGTTTTGTATAAAGGGGGAGATCCGGCTGGTGAATGTGCCGGAACGGGACAGCCGGACTCCTTCCATCCCGGGCCCGGTGCATTCCCATGAACCATATCATATCCATCCGTGATCTGAGCCGGACCGAAATCGATCGCCTGATCGACGAGGCCTCCCGCATCCAGTCGTCCGTATCCATTGACCAGAGTCTGAAAGGGAAGATTCTCGCACTCCTCTTCTTTGAACCAAGTACCCGCACCCGGATGTCCTTCGAAGCGGCGATGGCACGCATGGGAGGAACGTCTATCGGTCTTGACAACGTAGAGGCCAGTTCTATGGCAAAGGGAGAGACGCTTGCCGACACGATCAGGGTTGTGAGCGGGTATGCCGATACCATCGTGCTCCGGCACCCGAAGGAAGGGGCTGCCAGACTTGCAAGCGAATTCGCAAGCGTTCCTGTTATTAATGCCGGAGATGGAGCTGGGCAGCATCCGTCCCAGACTCTTCTCGACCTGTATACCATACGGCAATCAATGCCTCTTGAGGGGATAACAGTCGGACTTCTCGGCGATCTCCGGTATGGCCGCACTGCCCATTCTCTTGCATATGCCCTCTCGCTCTATGGTGCCACACTCCATACTATCTCTCCCAAAGGACTGGAACTCCCTGGGTCCATTACCGATGAACTCCGGGAAAATGGCGCCGGGATTGTTGAACACCGTGATATATCCGAAATCATCAAGGAACTCGATGTCCTCTACGTGACCAGGATTCAACGGGAGCGGTTTCCTGATTCTGCATCGTATTTCAAGGTCGCTTCGAGTTACAGGGTGACCACCGAACTCCTGGATGGCGTGCGGGAGAACCTCATCGTGCTCCATCCACTCCCCCGGCTCGATGAGATAGATCCCGGTGTCGACCAGCTTCCGTTTGCACGGTATTTCGAACAGTCCCGCAATGGGATTCCTGTCCGGATGGCAATGCTCAGGAAGGTGATGGGCTGATGAAACGGGATGCGCGGGATGGTCTGCTCATCAACCCCATTCGTGACGGTACAGTGATCGACCATATCACAGGGGGTGAGGCACTGAACGTGCTCAAAATCATCGGGATTACAGGTACAACCACGGAATCCATCTCTGTGGCAACAAATGTAAAATCCGGAAAGATGGGGCGGAAGGATATCGTGAAGATCGAGAACCGGGAGCTTGTCAAGGAAGAGGTAAACAGGATCGCACTCATCGCCCCGAATGCTTCGATCAACATTATCCGAAACTACAAAGTCTATGAGAAGAAGGGGGTAGAGATACCCCGCGTTCTCGCTGGAGTGGTCCGGTGCCCGAATCCCGGATGCATCTCAAACACGAACGAGCCTATCGATTCCAAGTTCGAAGTGCTCCCAAAAGGGCTCCATTGCCTCTATTGCGATTGGATCATAACAAAGGATATTACAAGCCACCTCATCTGAAGGGAGTGATGTAAAAACCATGAAACGCTCCTTGATTACCGCATTTGTCCTTATCAGCCTTATTTTCTGTACCGCAGCCAGTGCAGACAACCTGGTTGCAATCGAGTACTACAACAGGGGAGTCGACCTTGCATATGAAGGTAACCACCCTGAAGCTCTCGCCTCAATCAACCGGGCACTGGAAGAGAATAGCAATTTCACCCTTGCACTGGCAACGAAAGCAGGTATATTGAATGCGCTCGGGCAGTATAGAGAAGCGATCGATGTTGCCGACAGGGCGCTTGCCATCGATCCGGGTGAAGCGGCTGCATGGAACAACAAGGCCTTCGCACTGAACCAGCTTGGCCGCTATGAGGATGCCCTCAACGCGGCTGATGCCGCTGTATCCCTCGACCCTGACATGACCGAGGGATGGGTGAACAAAGGCAGCTCTTTGATCGGAATTGGCAGCTATGAGGAGGCACTCGCTGCCTCTGAGGAGGCACTTTCCCGTGATCCAACTTCCTCCCAGGCTGCACAGAACCGTGATATCGCAACCCGTTTTCTCTCCCCAACCCCGACAGTGGCAGCGGTGGAGGGATGGGTGTTGATTCCAGGAGCTATCCTTGCCGGGATTCTGCTAAAATTGACAGGAACCAGGAAGAGGAAGTGATCGCGGGGAAAAAGGGATGCTGTGAGTATCACTGGGGCGGTTATGATTCCTGGTATAAGTATTTACATGATGGTCGCGGTTGGACGAATGAACCGAATGGTTCATTGTGACTGGTTATAACGGGATCGGGGCAGTCCCTTCCGGGAAAGAGGGTGATGATATCATAGGGGAGTGTACCCTGTGAAACCAGGGCAAATTCGCGGAACATGATTTCACGGGCAACAATATCTGTGATACCGGCTCTCTTCCCATCGCTCGCTTCCTCGCTGGATTCGTTCCGCGAAATTCATTTCCAGGTCGCACCGCCGGTGAGCGGATTGTGTCAGCTCTCGCTATGCAGAAGGCGACCATGAACATCAATTTCACCCCGGTAGATTCTGGTACTTGATATCCACCTCCCGTCCTCGGCCAGGACGCAGCTGATCTGGTGGATGTCCACTTTGCGTTTTCCCCGGTTTTTCCTGAGCATATTTATTTCGTGGGCAATCGGAAGCGTTTCTTCGCTGACCACCAGCGCGTCAAAGTCCTCATCAACAGCGCTCCCGAACCGGTCATTGAGCGGTTCGATGGTATACTCGGCCGTAAATCCCTGGTGCCGGATGAATTCATCGAGGCCCTTCTTTCGCTGCATGTATTCCCGGACGGGGTGAATTTTCCGTTGGGCAAAGGCATCGGTTGTCAGACCTATGATTATCTTCCCGCTGTTCCCAGCAAGCTCGAATGAGCGGGAGATCAGGCGTTTGTGTCCGTCGTGGAAAGGATCGAAGGTACCCCCGACCATAACCTTCATCGTGCTTCATAATTAATTTCCTATATTATTATGGCTGTTGATAGCGGGCGGAACACCGGGGCTTTTATTGCAGAAAATGCAACCGTTCGCGGTGACGTGACCCTTGGAGAGGAGGTGAGTATCTGGTTCGGTGCGGTGGTCAGGGCGGATAAGGACCGCATCGTTATCGGTGATAGGTCAAATGTTCAGGATAACGCCGTATTGCATACCAGCGCAGGATATCCGGTCCTTATGGGTACTGATGTTTCGGTGGGTCATGGAGCAATACTGCACGGATGCACTATTTCCGACCGGGTTCTGGTCGGCATGGGCGCAATTGTGTTGAATGGTGCCGTTATCGGAGAGGATTCACTGCTCGGTGCAGGAACAGTCGTAACCGAAGGTACAAAGATCCCGCCCGGCTCAGTGGTCATCGGTGTCCCGGGGAGGGTTGTCAAGGAGGTATCGCCGGATCAGCGAAACCATATCCTTGAAAATGCACGGAATTACTGGAACCTTGCAAGGAGCTACCGGCATGGGTGACGTGGTTGTCATCGGTGGAGGAGTGACTGGCATCCAGGCGGCACTAGATCTGGCAGACCATGGCATCATGGTTCACCTCATAGAACGGGAACCATCGATTGGGGGCCACATGGCTCAGCTTGACAAGACCTTTCCGACAAACGATTGCTCGATGTGTATCCTCTCCCCCAAGATGCTCGACGTTTCGCGTCATCCCAACATCAGGATCTCCACCTGCACCGAAGTGATCGGGATTGAGAAAGAGGAGGAGGGTTTCCGGGTACGAATCCGGAAAAATCCCAGGTTTATCGATGAAGAGCGCTGTAATGGATGCGGCGATTGCATCCAGATCTGCCCTGTCGAGGTATATAACCGGTTCGATGCCGGCATTGGTGTTCGAAAGGCTATCTACAAGCCCCATCCCCTGGCTGTCCCCGACCTGGTCATAAAAGACAACGACCGCTGTATCGAATGCGGTCTGTGCTATGACATATGCGGCAGGGAGGCCATCCGGAAGGAAGATGCCCCCCGGGAGGAGGAAATCCGCGCGGCAAGCATCATTATTGCCAGTGGGTTTGACGTCTTTGACGCAGCAAAAAAAGAGCAGTTCGGATACCTTCGCTATCCAAATATCGTCACCAGCCTCGAATTCGAGCGGATGATGAACGCCAGCGGCCCGACCGGTGGATCCGTACGGAGATTGTCTGACGGGGATACTCCCGATCACGTGGTGTTTGTGCAGTGCGTGGGTTCACGGGATATCCCGCTCTCCAGGCCGTACTGCTCAGGGGTCTGCTGTATGTATGCGATGAAGAACGCAATCCTCCTCCGCGAAAAGTATCCCGAAACCCGGGTGACCATCCTGTACATGGACATGCGGGCATATGGCAAAGGATACGAGGAATACTTCGAGCGTGCAAAGTCGATGGGAATAGAGTTCCTCCGGGGCATGCCCGCAGAGGTCATCGGCGAGGGAGGAGACATGATGATCCGCGTGGAGAACACGGAAACAGGCGAGATGGTAGAGCTTCATCCCGGGCTTGTGGTGCTCTCTGTAGGACTTGAGCCGGCAAAAAATGCTTCGGCCATTGCTGCACAGTGCGGAATCCCCCTCGAAGAAACAGGATTTTTTAAATCATTCGACGAAAAGGTCAATACCATTGCAACGATCCAGCCCGGGATCTACATAGCAGGGACCGCAGTATCACCACGGGATATTCCGGATTGTGTCGCCCAGGCCCGGGCCGCAGCCATGCGGGCATTTCTCGATGCTGTTCAGGACGGGCCGGCATGAAGCCGATCGAGACGATCCGGTGGGATGATAGCACCTCCTCAATCGTCCTCATCGATCAGACAAGACTTCCCCGCTCGTATCGCTTGGTCCGGTGTAGAACGGTCGATCGTCTCGTCACTGCTATCCGCCGCCTCGAAGTCAGGGGAGCGCCAGCCCTCGGAATTGCCGGTGCTTACGGAGTGGCGCTTGCTGCCGCCACTATCAGGGAGAGCAGGTTTTCTCGGTTTCTCGGGAAGCTCGAGACCGCTGCACATACCATTGCAAAAGCCCGGCCCACGGCTGTGAATCTTTCATGGGGTGTGAATCGTGTCCTGTCCAATCTCTACCGGTGCGAATCGAAAGCAGAAGTCAGACAAGTAGCCCTGAAAGAAGCCCACAGCCTCGCCCATGAGGATTCACAGTCATGCCATGCCATCGGGGAATATGGTTCAGCTCTTATTGCCGATGGAACAACTGTTCTCACCCATTGCAATGCCGGTGCCCTTGCCTGCCTGGAATGGGGAACTGCTCTCGGCATCATCCGATCGGCTGTCGAATCAGGGAAGGCAACGCGGGTAATCGCCTGCGAGACCCGCCCCCTGCTCCAGGGAGCAAGGCTCACCGCATGGGAGCTGAAACGCGATGGCATCGCGGTGACGGTAATTCCTGATTCGGCCGCTGCATATCTGATGCGAACAGGTGAGATTGATTGCGTTGTGGTCGGAGCAGACCGGATAACCCCTGATGTGGTCTTCAACAAAGTCGGCACGTACATGCATGCCGTCTGCGCCCGCGCCCATGCCATACCTTTCTATGTCGCTGCACCGCTCTCGACCTTCGATCCGGCACACAGCGGGAGCGAGATCATCATTGAGGAACGCGACCGCGATGAGGTCGCCTTCTGCGGTGGCAAGGCAATGATACCCAAAGGTGTTCCGGTCCGGAATCCGGCATTCGATGCCACTCCGATTGACCTCGTGAACGCGATAGTAACCGAATCAGGCATCCTGCGGCCTCCTCTTGACTGGGATGCCATTACACGAACACGCAAGGTTATATAAAATCCGGGGCCACGTTCCTTGAGAAATGGACATCGATGCCACGCTCCTGAATCAGATCATTTTCATCATCGGGGAGATAACGATTGTACTTGTTTTTGGAGTCCTCCTCCTGTCCCTGGTGATGGTCAGCCTCGCTGTCCTTTCGATCCGCAGGGGCAGAATTTATTTTCCATCCTTCCTGAAGGCCGGCATGGTATTCCTGGAAGGTTTTACCCGGGCCATCTTCCGACTCTTCGGGCTTGAAGACTGTCAGATCCACTCCTTCTTCATCCATCTCCATAACACCATGAACAAGAAAGCCTTCGAGACGGTCCCGGTCGAAGAACGTGCCATCTTCCTTCCCCAGTGCCTCCGTTCTTCGCGGTGTCCGGCACACCTCACCCCCGAAGGGCTGAAGTGCAAGCGTTGCGGCCTGTGCACGATCGGCTCCTGGCTGCCGGTATTTGAACAGATGGGATACCGTGTCTTCTCTGTTCCGGGCTCGTCCTTCATCAAGCGTATGGTGAAAAAATACCATCCCAAAGCTATCATCGGTGTCGGGTGCCTTTCAGAAGTCAAGGAAGGGCTCGAGATGTCGGATAAACTGGGACTTATTTCAATGGGCGTCGTGACCCTGAAAGACGGTTGTGTTGAGACGCTGGTGAACTGGGATGACGTCTTTGAGATTGCCGTTCTGGGGATCGATCCTTCCCATATCCCCCGCGAACTTGCTCATGGAGAGAGCGTTTCTTCTGCGTAAGTTCAAGCGAAGAACGCAGCAAGGAAGAAAATGACAAGGGAGGCAAACATCCCTGTTTTGAGAAGGCCGGTAGCCTTGCTTGACCTGACGCACAGCGAATCTTTGCACCGGAGGGGACGGCCTGCGGCAACCATGATGATTGCATCGACCGGAAGAATCGCTGCAAGATACCGATACCCCCACCAGAATACCGGGAAGATGCTACCCGTGACAGCACCGAGTGCAAAGACCAGGGAAAGCTGAACTGTCGCCTTCACACCGTAGCGGACCGGCACCGTATCCGCGCCCTCTGACAGGTCGCCTTCAATATCTTCGGCATCTTTCAACAGTTCGCGGGATACCATCGCACAGAAAGTGATGAGGACGAACGGAAGTACCCGTACCACTCCTCCCCACCCGAGAAAGGCTCCTCCGAACAGGAATACCGATGCCGAAAGAAACGAGACTGCAAGATTCCCCAAGAAGCAGGATCGTTTCAGACGGATAGCATAGAATACGAGGAGGAATGTATTGAAGAGCGCGATTGCCAGGCACAGCAACGTGGTGAAAGCAGACATGAGGATACCGGCACTGAAGAGTATGAATGCAAAATTCCTGGCCTCCCGTTCACCGACCTCACCGGAAGGTATAGGACGGTCCGGTCGGTTGATGCGATCGATTCCGGCATCAAAATAATCGTTGATAGTGTTTCCCCCGGCCGTGATGAGCATCACCACACCCCAGATGAACATGGCCCCGGGAGCCAGCGCTCCTGATGCAATGAAATATCCGATAATTGCCGCACATCCGGCAACAGCCGCGTTCACCGGCCTCGTGATTCGCACTATGCCGGGAATCCTCAATCGCACCGGCCTCCTGTACTGATGGTTTCTCCTCCTGACCTATAAACCGGAGCCTCCTTCGAGAGATTTCATTCAATACAATTTTCAGGCAGTGTTTGGAAAAAGAGAACGGGCGTGGAGGGATTTGAACCCCCGACCTATAGCTTAGGAGGCTACCGCCCTGTCCTGACTAGGCCACACGCCCCGCCATTATCAATTGATTAAGAGAAGGTATAAGGTTTCTGCAAATCCACCAATGAACGAATTTATGGAGTTATCTGAGGTTGAAGAGGGTCGGACACGCTTTTTTATTCCTCTCCAGGATCACACTCACGCCTTTCCCCCGGGCACAGCAGCGGTCTTCTACAACCCCCGGATGGAACTCAACCGGGACGCCACCGTGCTCTTTGTCTCCGTCACCCGGCCCCGGGACTATCTCGATGCGATGGGTGCCAGCGGAGCCAGGGGTATAAGGATAGCCTCAGAATGCAGCATCCCGGTCACCATCAATGATCGTAATCCACGGGCAATCAGCCTCATCCAGAGAAATGCTTCCCATGCGGGCGTTGATATAGAAGTGACCTGCCGGGATATCCATACCCTCCTCTCGCTCCGGAGGTTCGATGCCATCGATATCGATCCTTACGGTTCTCCTGCACCGTTCTGCGATTCCGCCATCCGCGGGACCTTCCGGTACCTGATGATCACTGCAACCGATACGGCTCCCCTCTGCGGTGCCCACAAAAAGGCAGGTATCCGCCGGTATTTCGCAAACCCTGTCAATACCGTGTACCATGCCGAGATCGGGCTCCGGATCCTGCTTGCATTCGTAGTCAGGGAGGCCGTGAAGTACGATCGTGGGGTCCGGCCGCTCTTCTGTTTTTCCCGGGAACACTATGTACGGGCTCATTTCTGCCTGGAAGACGGTGCTGGGAAGGCAGATGCATCGATTACCGGGATCGGCTATATTCATCAGTGTACATCGTGCCCTGACCGACGCGAACAGTCCGGCATTCTACCGGTATCGGGGCCCTGCCCTTCCTGCGGGAGCGCGACTGTCCCCATCGGCCCGATCTGGCTTGGTGCAATCCAGGATATGGGAGTCCTTGATACCATGCTCAAACGGCTGCCGGAACAGCCCCTCAATACCGGCCGGAAACTCGGCGTGCTCCTCGCAATCCTCAGGGACGAACTGCCTGTGTCATCGTTCTACGATTACCATATGCTTGCGAAACGGGCAAAGGTCTCTCCCCGACCCATTGGCGAAGTTATCGCAGGCATCATGGATGCGGGATACCGGGCAGGCCGGACTCACTATTCCGGGACAGGGATAAAGACAGATGCTCCCTGGCAGGTAATAGTGGATATACTGAAGTGCCCATGAAGGCCGGTACAACCTTCCCTGACAGCAAACGAGCCTCCAATCCAAATATGATATAGCCTATGTGAAGGGAATCCTGCATATGGGTTAGAAGATACTCCGTGGTTCGTGCTGAGCCGGAGGAGATACCTGGATGTAAATGCGCAAGCTTCAGTTCAACCTCTTCTGGCAAGAAAGCATTTCTGCCATCGTCCCCCTCCATGGGCACCTCAGGGAGCACAATCTTACAGTGAAACATTCCCGGGACTTCTGTGAAATGGTCCCTAATGCTCGATGATAATGGTGACGAGGTCACCTTCTTTCACGTGATGCGGGAGACCTACCCGCTGCCCAGGGTGTTTTACCGAGCGGCCCCAGATCCGGGCATACCGGAACCGCTCGACAAAGTCCCGGTGGAGTTTCCTGCAGATGTCTTCGATGGTGCTTCCCTTCCGGACGATGAGTGGCTCTTCGAGATCGGCAGCCTCGCTCTGGGGCTTCAGGTATACCCGCATGAACCCCAGGGTGTCGTAGATCCGGTCCTTGAGCTCCTCGATATGGAATCCGGTATGAGCAGAGATTATAACCGGGTCAAGGGAGAAACGGCTCTTGAGATCGGCAACGATCTCTTCTCTTTGGTCCTCTTCGATGAGATCAACCTTGTTAACAACGATAATGGCCGGCACGTAGACGCGGTTGCCGAACATCGCATCGATCATCTCGTCCTGGGTAGCATTCCCGCGGATCAGGACCTCGGCGTTCATCACTTTATTCTCAGCAAAAATGGACCGTATCTCATCGACATCAAGATCGAGTGCCCCTACAGAATTCACCCGGATACCTCCGTGAGAAGTTTTCTTGATGGTGATATCCGGCTTCTCCTTGTTGATCCTGACCCCGGCATCGTAGAGTTCTTTCATCAGCACATCGACATGAGAGGAGTTGAAGGCGTCGACCAGTATGACAATCATGTCAGCCCCCCGCACGACGCCGATAACCTCTTTCCCCCGGCCCTTTCCCATCGCAGCCCCAGCTATCAGCCCTGGCATATCGAGGATCTGAATCTTCGCACCTTTATGTTCCATGACACCCGGGACGACAGTCAGGGTGGTGAAGGCATATGCTCCCACCTCGCTCTTCGTCCCGGCCAGTTTGTTGAGGAGAGTACTCTTCCCTGTCGATGGGAACCCGACCAGAACCACCGTGGCATCACCCGACTTCTTGACCGAGTAACCCTCTCCCCCCCCGGTGGAGCGGATGGCACGGGCGATGGCCTCGTCTTTCATCCGGGCGATCTTCGCCTTGAGCCGCCCGATGTGCTTCGCCGTAGCCTTGTTGTAAGGTGTCCGCTGGATCTCCTCCTCAAGATCCAGGATCTCGTCCTCGAGGCCTGCCATTGCTCTTATCCTATAGTGCAGGGAGAAATACTAACTTATCGTTGCCGGTCAGGTCTTTTACCGACGGAACCGATCCGCCAGTGTGATTTTGCGGGTACGATCTGAACATCCGAAACGGCCAGCAGCAATGGCAGATTTTTCGACGACAGGACAGAAAACAACAGATTTATGTGCAACTATTACGAATATATTAAAGCACCTGCTGCTATAGTGTAGTCCGGCCAATCATGCGGGCCTCTCACGCCCGCGACTGGGGTTCGAATCCCCATAGCAGCATAATTTTCTTTTTGTGTCCTGTACTCCGTTCTTTCCGCAATTTGGTTATTTCCACCTCAATCCTCCTCTGTCTCCATCTCATAGCCGCTTCCGCCCTGGGAATGCTCGATTCAAGGTACTGCCCCCGAATCTTTTTCGGCAGGGGGAACTTCCCGTACCAGGAACCATCCATATCCTGCGAGGACAACCCCTGCAAAGATTGTCAGCACCAGTTCCAGCGGTGTCTGAGCCGGGACCAGGAGGGTCCCAAGAGCGAGCAGGGCGGTGAAATTAACCAGTGCATGGATCAGGATCGGCGGCCAGATCGTCCTGGTTCTCACAACGAGGGCTGCAAAGGTGATGCCGATGCCAAGAGCGGCAATGGTGTTTGCGATCACAAACTGGGGATCCCATAACCCACCCACCGCGTTGAACAGGTGGGGGATTCCGAACAGGAGTGCGGAAATGATGACGGCACTCTTTATTCCTGCCGGTAGCAGCGCCTGAAGGATTAGTCCCCGGAAGAATGCCTCCTCAGTCCACGCCACAATGAACGAGAAGACCGCAAACCGTGCAATAGCCGGCAGCCCGGTCACCGAGATGCCTCCGGTGAGAGAGATCAGGGCAACAATGACCGGTAACACGTACAGCAGGATATCCTTCCGGCAGCCGAGGTGGGTAAACCCTGCCCGTTCCCACCACCCGATCCAGGAGAGAAACACGGCAGCCCCCGCTCCGGGAACGAGGTAGGACAGGGTCAGCAGGAGTACCGGATCCCTTGTGAACAGTGTGGCAATAACTCCCCCAAGAAGGGATAAAAAGAAGAAGAGAAATAAGTAAAGGAGTGTATCGCGAAATGTTCCTCGTGGACGAAGCAGACCTGGCCCTGCTGGAAGCGGTTCTGGCATTTCATTCACCATTCTGATCTCCTGGGTGTTAAAAGAGAGGGATCAGAGACAGCCTGGTAGATGAACCATAGACCGTCGGAAGACCTTCCCTGGGTGGATGTCCTGGTATCCCGGTGCTGCCAATTTCCTTCCAGGCATTCCCGTTTTCCATAAGTGTAGTGCTGCGCTGCAGAAAGCTATAAATCATCTACAGCTGCTCTGGAATACGAGGGAAGTCCTATGGTAAAACCGCAGAAACCCGGGATATCTTTTCCAAGCGTTGTCGATCGGGCGTATCGGGAGTACAAGCGCCGCCTGAAAGTCACCGATATCATGAGTCGCGATGTGGTCACCACGGTGCCGGAGGTCACCATGTTAGAAGCGGCACGTATTATGGGTGAGCGGCGGATCGGGAGCCTCGTGGTTGAGAAGTACGGAAGGCCGGTGGCCATCGTAACCGAGCGGGATCTGCTATCGACCGTCATTGGAAAGGGGCTGTCCCCCGAAGAAACAACGATCGAGCAGGTCATGTCCTATCCTCTCATCACCATCTGCCCGGACACAGAAATACGGGAAGCAGCACGGACCATGATCCATAAGAAGGGACGTCTGGTTGTTTTCGAATGCGGAGACATGGCTGGAATCATAACTGCTGCAGATCTCATCCGCGAAATGCCTGACGCACCAGAATCATCACTGGTTGTTGATGATTATATGACGAAGCGAATCGTTACCGCAGATGAGCAGGAGACCGTGGCTGACATTGCGGTGATGATGGGACAAAGAAGGATTGGCAGCGTAATCATCACCCGGAAAGGGACGCCGTTTGGGATCTTCACAGAGCGGGATTTGCTTTCAAAGTTCTTTGCACAGGGTCGGTCACTGGACTCGCCAGTAGGGGAAGACTGCTCTTCCCCGCTAATCACCGCCCCATCGGGGATAAGTATCCATGAAGCAGCCCGGGTCATGACCGGGCGCCATGTAAGGAGGCTCCCGCTATCGAAAAAGACCGGTCTTGCCGGCATTATCACCGCACGAGACCTTGTCGAGGGATACGCTGCCTGATTTGGCCTTTTCTTCAACGCTTCTTTTTTTGATGTGCGAAGATCGTTTGAAATGTTATCCTGGTAGGAATTGACTTACAGAATGTAAAGGATCCCGCATCCCGCTCTCCCGGAGTTGGTAGGCCAATTAATTTCCCTGGTAAAGGACTTATTGCCGGTGAGTATATCAGTGATCACCAGGTGGCAGGTGCAGGCGCCGCACGTGTTGGCTGTTTTGATGAGCTGCGAGTTCGGGGGGGGCATGAGGTGGTGACACTTCATATCAATGAGCTCTCGGGCGACGGTATCATCCTGAATGAATCTGGCGGGAAGACGATCACGTCTTTTTTTTAAAAAAAAAAGGAGAGGCTGTTTGTATTCTCAAGAAATTTCCGGCAAGGACAAAATGCGTAAAACGGGTGTAAAATCCTGCATTTGTCTAAATTTAAAAAGCCACCGTTCAACCCCAACTCCGAATATCAGACTCTTTTCAGCTGCCTGGCACAGGGACGGCACCTTCGCATCTGCCGCTCGATATCTTCAGCCACGACCTTCTTGATCTGCTCGATGAGGCGAAGGCTGACAACAGCTGGATCTTCTCCTGTTTCCAATGAAATTTGCTGGGATACATACGATATAACGTCCTCGTTGAACTGGAAAGAGGTCCCTGTTATCTTCCGGAGGGCAAACTCCAGCTCTTCTTTCAGGGTCGGACGCTTTCCTATCACTCACGAGGGAAAATCATGAAAAATTATTAATATATATAATCTACGAAATATTATAAACCTTGAGACCGTTCTTCCCCCCATCTGAAGACCTGTTCCAGTAACCACGAAGGCGATCATTCAGGCACCAGGACCGTTGACTCTAATTTTTCTGGTGACTTAATCTGCCTTCCCGACCACATAAAAAGAGCTTTAAAACGAACCGGATTCCTGTTTCCATAGGATTCCAGCCAGCAGCCGCGAGAAATCCTTTTCAGACGACCTCGTACGTCCGCTCGACATCGAATGAATCAATGATCCGCTGGGCATCCCCCTTGTTGTGAGAGAATACATTCTCCCAGGAAGAATACGGTCCGGTATAACTGATGATGTAGCCCTTCTTGTCGATTAGGGTATAGTATTGCATGTAGCTCCTGTCCGGATTTCCTCGCTCATTCCTGGTATAAAACTCTATCTGGTATGCCCGATTGCCTGACAGCATGCAGGGTGCGCTTTTTGAGGTTGAAGTAATAGCGTGGCTCTTCTGGAGAGAGGAAACCGCGCTGTTGAAGTATTCCTCAAGGGATAACGTATGAGGATCCTGATCTATCTCGATGGTCATGGTTGCGATATACTTGAAGCATTGGGCACTGTACGAATCGCACTCCGTTTCGGGAGGAGCAGTCAGGACGACCACCCTTCCGGGAGAACCGGTTGATGCATCATCCAGCTCCCAGGTTACCGGATACCTGATGGAAAACGCATGTTTCTTGCTCGTATAGGCTACCCATCCATCGGGAGTAGGCGTCACTAAGATCGTCTCCCGCGATGCGGTGGTGACCGGCTCGGTTGTGCCCTGGTCTGGATATTCGTTATTCTCTCCCGATTCCCCCTCGAACTCGCTTTCATGGCCACTGAAATGAAGGTCATCTGTTGAATTGCTGACTCCAGATATCTCGGTGGAATTGCCTGGGTCGTATGAATCGGGTATCAACGCTGGGACGAGTCCCCCTGCATCGGGCACAGAGGATGTATGAACAACAAATATGAAATAGGCATTGGCACAGAGCGACAGCACCAGGACGAATGCAAGCACAGGTTCCCTATTCATACGCACCCTCCAAAAAGGAAAAGGGTAGTGATATACACGTAGTTATATGTTCCTTATGCTTAAAATATGACCTTTCAGGAATCTGACCCCAGCATCGTTCCCGTTTTCTCCCGGAAAGAAAGGGATCGGTTAATCCTTGATTAAAATGGCTCCAAAAATGATGAGGAAGATGCCAATGATGACGGCAATGATTCCAATTGATCCCTTCACTACCATGATAACTTCTGGGAGGAAGGCCCATATCCCGTAGCCACCAAGGCACAGGAGCAGAATCCCCCCAACCAGACTTGCAAGGCCTGTTTTATCCATTACGTTTCCTCCATTATCCCAACATATCCTCCTTTGGGTTTATTAAGGATATTGCATGGAGTGCTGTGTTGAACGAATCTGGGGTAAATATTACAAAAAGCTGAAGATCACGCTTCTATCCGCCAACCACACCCCTCTTTTGCGTCAGATCAAGGGACTTGACCTCTCTTTGAACGTCGATCAACGAATCCACTCTCATGGTACAGTCATTGCTGTTGCTAGCACTGGTATCAAAGTCACAAGCAGGGGAAGAGTGGATGCGCGAGAAGTGGAGGGTCCTGAGAGGGTGGATTAAAATTCACGCCATGATTGATATCAGGACTGATCAGATCCTTGACCTTGAGGTCAGGGATGAATCGGTGCAGGATGATCCTATGTTCTCCTTGATCAGGCAACGGAGAACTGCGGGAAAGTACATCCTATCTGCCAGATCCCGGGTGACGGAGGGTACGACCGGGTCCAAGTCTTCAACACCATGGAAAAACAAGGAATCAAACCAGGAGCCCAAACACGGGAGAATGCTGCTACAAGAAAAGCCCGGTTTGGAATTGTATAACACCGCAGCATCTGGAGGAAACGACGGGACATTTTGATACGTCATCAGTAAACCGGGGAGCAGGGAATTCTTCTGGCTATCAGCTGGATTATTCCTCCATGGCCGCATAGACCTGGCGGAATATCTCCCGCGTTTCGAGACCTTCTTCGCGGGAAAGCTTCTGGATAGCGAATCCGACATGAACAAGAACGAATTCCCCGACATCAACATCGACAAGGTCAACCCGGACTTCCTGCTGGAGATCACCGTAATCGACAACTGCGATATTGCCCTCCTTCTTCTCAATTACTTCAGCAGGTACTGCAATGCACATAGGAAATCCTCCTCCAGGTACTATCGCTCTCCTATGAAATAAAATGGCTGATAAAGGTTGGCCGGGGCTGATTGGGCAGCAGGTGTCCCGAAAGCGTGGACTTTTTTGTTCGGCTTGGAGAGAGAAAAAAAGAGAGATAAGCCCGATATCGTCAGGCACGTCCTGGTTCAAACCAGTCGGGGAGAACAAACGGCTGCTGCTGAACATACGCTGGCCATACAATGACCGGGCGAACTCCCCGTTCGGTCTGGTCCCATATGAGCTGTTCCATGTAAAGGTCGAATTTAGATTCACGGAAATCCGGGGTGAAGGTTATCATTCCCCCACTCATATATTCGATAATCTGCGGCATCTCCAGAGTTCCGAGAGACTTAGTGACCGCCTCCTTATCCTTGGTCCCCGCGTTCTCAACGGCTTTTGTGAAGATGTAGACACTCTCATAAGTCGAAGCCCCCATCATGCCAGGGAATCCGCCCCACCGCTGCCTGTATTTCTCCTTGAATGCAGCTATATCATCGGTAAGCGGCCCGGGGGGAATGGCATAGGGACTGAAACGGGATTCCATGATTGAATATTCACCATACTGCCCGACACCGCTGTAATAGTCCGGGTCATCGTTGCATTCCACTGCAAAGAAGATGACATTCAGCCCCACATCACGCCGGGCCTGGATTACCATGGGAACCTGCTCATTCAGAAATGCTGCAGCATATATCACATCTGGCCTTGCTGCTTTTATCGATGTAAGGGTGGTATGGTAATCAGTCTCCCCCATCCTGAAGGTCTCATTGGCAACGATGACCACCGGGAGGTTCTCGCCTGTCACGGTTGCTAAAACCGCACTTTCTACACCCTTTCCATACGGGCTGTCCTGGACGAGTAACGCAAGCCTGAGCGGGCGATCGTCGGAAAAACCAAAGCGTTCATTAATTGCCGGCCGAATAATCTCGCTTGCAAACAAAGTGGTCTGGCGCCCATAATCATCGGTTGTCGTGCAATGGTGAAAGACTGTGCTGGTATCAACGTCTGTCCTGTGGGTAATGACCGGGCTGGAAGCCCCGGTTACGACATAGGGAACCCTGTGTTCTGAGACCAAAGATTCATGGGCTGCAACAACCGCACTGGAGAACCCTCCCACCAGGCCATCTACCTTATCCTCGATAATAAGGCGGGTTACCGCTTTCTGGCCCCCCTCCCTGGTCGATTCATCATCTCCAAGGATCAGGGTGATCGGAATATTCTTTCCCAGTTCTTTGACATAAACCCCTCCCTGGGCATTGATCTCTTCTGCAGCAATTACTGCCGACTGCCAGATGTCTTTTCCCGTGGTGCTGGCCGGACCGGTCATCGAAACAACGACACCAATCCTCAATTCATCACCAGATTCCGGCTGGGAGCATCCAGCAATGAGGAGGCCGGCAAGAACGATCCCAATAATCAGAACTCTTGCATCCACAATCTACACCTTGCTATGCTAAGGCATAGCGAAGTTTTTATTTCTTTCTTTCTATCGTCAGCCTACCAGCCCGGGGTATTCCCTGGTGAAAGATCCGGAAAGGTAAAATACGAATTAGGACCTTTGAGCGGCAGGATGAGCGTTCATGTAACTATTCGATCGTAATATGCACGATCTTTTTTCCGGGAAGGATTTCCTCGGGTGGTGTACTGGGATTGATAACCACGATTTCCGGGGTGGCAAACATGCGGAGCTCCACACTGAAGCTGGAGGTTCCAATTCCCCTGGTGACATAACAGAATTTACCGTTCCTCTCGTAGAGACCTGAAATCTCCTTTCCAGGGATGCTGATTCCTTTAGGAAGGAACTGGCCGCCATGAGTGTGCCCGGCAATGGTGAGATCTGCATCCCAATCTGCACGACAGTCAGGTTCGTGGATCATGTAGAGGACATATGCATCTGTTTGAGGGACCGCAGGAGGATCGGCCATCCCCGCCCATCCGTCATCCACCCCTACCAGCATAAGGTCTCTTCCCTCCAGCTCGAGCTCGAGATACTCGTTCCTCATAACCGTCACGCCGTTCTTACCCAGCACGGCGACCAGCTGTTCGGCAAAGGCAAGATCGGTGGTCTCGTCACGGAGAACGCTGAGATTATAGCCATTTACATCGAGACACACTGATGATACAGCATCATTCTTCCGCAGCCAGCTCATCGCATCAGTTCCAGACATATAGTCATGGTTGCCAAGGATTGCATAGACTGGGGCGTCAATCCTGCTCCATACATCCTGGAGGTACAGATCCTCCCCATTGCCATAGACGAAGTCACCGAGGATAAACACCAGGGCTGGATCAAGGGCATTAATTTCGTCTATGATGCGCCGTGTGGCTTCGATATTTCCTTCCCTGAGATGGGGGTCGGCAATAAATACCAAGTTATCCGGCGCTCCTTCAACATGGAGGACGGTGATCTCAGAGCTTTTCGCCCCGATATAGGCAAAGCCAAGTGTTGTATTGAAGAAACCAATAAGAATAACGAGTGAAAGTAACCGTTTACTCGCGATAGGTGGGAGTTTTGGTATCTTGAAATCCAGTCCCATTAATACCACTGAATTTGGCAGGCGCCCTTAAATTAGTAGGTGTCCGGGAATGATATTTAGGTTTGTGTCTCCTGCCGTGCTGCCCGAGATCGTGGGAAAATGAAGCTTCCTGGAAGCAGGTGGTGGAACTGCACGCGTCACTTCCAGCCGCGTAACCAGCATCACTCTGGCGAGGAGATCACGGACATTATCAGGTAACCTCCTACCCTGAATTTGCCCTTCCCGTGAGTCCGTGTTACACGAGGTCCCGAGGACAGCCAGCAGGGTCGCGAGGAGCAAAAGCCGCATCCCAATAACATGGAGCTCGAGCAACCCTGTTACTGGTATTCTTACGGGTTCATTCACGGTCGTTTCACCTCCACTCCGTCAACTTCGTCTCGTCATTCCAACAGTCCTGGAACCGGGAGGCATCGCCCTTATCGTTGGTAGGGCTCCCAAGAGATACCCCCGGCATCATTGAACCTGATGAGAGGCTATGAAAAGACACTATGTGAACCGGGAGGGCCGGGCCGGATTGCATGGCAGGAACCGCCACCAGTGCACGGCAACGATGGTCAGCAGAAGTTTTTCAAGATATCGCTGTCCGAGTGCCGGACAGAATCCCGCAAAGGGTGATGGTCACGGGAAAGGGGAGACCGGGGCCGGTGTACAGAGGATAAACCTGCTGAAATCTGTAAGAACCAGGGTACTGAGGGTTGTCGCTTTCATGCCCTTATCTTTGCACCTGATCAGTGCCTGCCGGACCACGATGTCCCCCGCCTCCATATCATGCTCGATTGAGAGAGGTTTGGAGGGGATCCGATCCGGACCGGCATCTCTGCAGGTTGAAAAGAATGCCTCGATTTCGGGAATTTCCCCGTTGGAATATCCAAAAGACTCGCTGAACATGCGGTTGAAGTGGAGGCAGGTTCCCTGTGGACTGAAGAAACGGTCCTGAATGTCAGGGCGTGAATACGCCGGGGAAGAGATTTGAACTCTTGAGGTGCAGGGCACCAGTGGCTTTCAAGGCCACCGCCTTACCGGTCTAGACTACCCCGGCCCTGGATTAACTTGTTGGTTGTCTTGCCATAAAAAAATGTCACCATCGCCTGCGTAACAGCAAAAAAGAAACAACGAAAACCGCGATGATAACGGCAAAAAGGGGCAGCGGCGCGGATTTGGTGATGGCGCTTCCAACCCCGGTTGTTCCGGGAGGCTGTTCAGCTGCAGCAGAAACGCTGGAAGCTCCCTGGGCGAACAGGGTGACATCACCGCTCGTCGAGTACTTGTAAGGATACACCGTTACCGTGAGGACCTCTCCGTTGCCATCGATGAGTATTTCTTCTCCCTCATTCTCGCCCTTGACATTGACCTTCTGGACCGCCCCGGAGCTATCGGTGTATTCCATTACCCAGTCGATCCCGGACGATGTAAAGACGCGGACCTCTTCACTCCCGGTCTGGACGGAGAAAACCGCGGGTTCATCGCGTGAGGCATACCCTGTAGCACTCATCACCGGGAGAGTTGGCTGCGCAGTCGCTGTTACAGTCATTGGTTCGGGGACCTCGAAGACCGTGACCGATACTCTCCCAATGTAGCCTTTGGAATCGGTGAAACTCACGTTATACTGCCCGGTATCAGTTATCGGGATCTCTACCTGGAAGGATCCATCGCTCTTCGTGCTGACATAGTCCGGCCCAAAGACGATATCCTGCCCTGGCCCGGTGGCCTCGATCCGGACACCTGAACTCTTCAGGCCGAATATCGATCCTCTGACATCCAGCGTTCCATCCATTTCCTGAACCAGGGGGGCGGAAAAGCGGAGTTCATCGCTCCGGTCGATCATTTCGATAACCCGCAGGGTGACCGAGTTGCCGAGATAACGGTACCCTGAAATGGGGGGAACTTCAACTTTATAGATTCCCCGCGAAAGGTCGATGGTGTCAAAAACCACAGAAAATTCCTGGTTGGCCTGGAGGGTAACCATCTCCCGGGCAATCTCTTCAAGGGTATACCCGGATTTCGAGAGGATCACCTCCACACTGGTACCGGGTGGGATATTACTTGTTCCATTTACGATGAGCGGCATTCCACGCTGCAGCGTTGTAGGGGCATCGATGGTGAGTTCGTACGCCTGTGCCATTCCGATGGCGAAAACCAGGCAGATGAGCGCCACCATGAGTCCCCGGATACGAGGTGATTTTTCTGAACTGCCGCTCATTTCACAAACAACCGCACGCATATTTCGGTATCCTGCGCCTGATGCTCACCTAAAAGCTGAATAAGGATTCGGCTTCGAACTTTAATACCTTGCCGGATTGCGCCATTTAACGGAAATGGTGTTCCCTGACCCTATGAATGAGGCTATATAGCTGGAATACCTATGAAGAGAAGAGTCCGGGGAGTCATGGAAAAACCGCTTGCATGCTGGGAAGGCAGAGATTACTACCAGGGCGAGGCACTCCCTTCGCTCACCATCATCCTCAGGACCGGTGGATGCCGGCACAACCGCTGTCGCATGTGCAGTTATCGTTTCGAACGTTACACAGGGCATGCCCCGGGTAACCTGGCTTCGCTCCTCATCTCTCAACTGGACTGGGTTAAAGACCACCATAACCTGGAAAAAGTCCGAATGGTGAAAATATATACGTCAGGAAGCTTTTTCGATCCTGACGAAGTCCCTCCAGGAGTTGTAGATGCCGTTGCACGGCTCTTCAGGGGGAAGCTGGTGATTGCCGAGACTCGGCCGGAGTTCATCAATGCCGGGAGGCTCGAAGAATTCCTGGCCAGAGTCGACACGGGGGAGTGGGAGACCCCGCTCATGGTAGCCATGGGTCTCGAGACGACCAGTGATTTTATCAGAGAGAAATGCATAGACAAGGGATTTTCCTGGCAGGATTTCCTTTCCGCGGCCGGAGTGGCTCATGCTTCGGGTGCAGGGGTTAAGGCATACCTGCTCCATAAACCCCTCTTCCTCACCGAGCATGAAGCACTCGTCGACATGGAAAAATCAATCAGGACCGTTTCCGGTTTTGCCGATACGATCTCCCTGAACCCCTGCACCGTCCAGCGGCATACCGAGCTTGAATCCTACTGGAAGAAGGGAGCGTATCGCCCGCCGTATCTCTGGAGCGTGCTCTCCCTCCTGATCTCCGCACCGGTGTTCGTGACCTGCGACCCGGTGGGTGGAGGCCGGTCCCGCGGACCACACAACTGCGGGATATGCGATCGCGAAATCGTCCGTGCCATCCGCGATTTTTCACTCTCCAATGACAGAGAGCTTCTAATCGACGTTTTTGAAAAAGGATGTCATTGCCGGGCCGAATGGGAGTATATCCTGTCCGGTGAACATCCGTATTGCATGCCCCTTTCAGGCTGAACCAAACGATACGACCCGGGATTTATATCCGCGAGAAGAGGGCGGCCCATTGGGAATGCATCCGTCTCCGGTGTTTGGCGCATGGTGCAGAACAGCCCTTCAATGCCGGGCCGCCTGCAGGTCGAGCTGTTTTTCCAGCAGGGGAAGGAAGGTGCCGGCATCGCTCACCACCCCGATCGCGTGCATGGTTCCCCGATCCATCAGCTTTGTCAGGGATGATGGGTTGATATCAACGCAGATGGTCTTGACGTATGAGGGCAGGCAGTTGCCAACCGCCACAGAATGGAGGAGTGTGGCGATCATGAGAACCATGCTGCAGTCTGCAACGTGATCCCGTATCTGATCCTGTGCGACAATGGCATCGGTGACGACATCAGGGAGCGGCCCGTCATCACGGATGGAACCGGCCAGCACATACGGGATACCCCTCCTGACACACTCGTACAATATTCCCCCATTGATCACCCCGTTCTCAACTGCTTTCCTGATCGATCCGGCCCGCATGACCTCCGAAATGGCATAGAGATGGTTTTTATGACCACCGGTGACCGGTTTGCCGGTACAGATATCCATACCAAGGGACGTGCCATAAAGGTTAAATTCGATATCGTGGGTCGCCAATGCGTTACCGGCGAATAGAACATCTATGTAGCCGTTCCTGATGATAGTGGCGAGGGAGCGGGCAGCACCGGTATGGATGATCGCCGGACCGCCAACGAGGGCGATCTTGCCGCCTTTTCGCTTGAGATCGATCATCTCAGCAGCAACCTTGGCGATAATAGTCTCGCTCGGGCGTTCCGGAGAGACAGTCCCCTGCATGAACTCGAAGTTCGAAACCTGCCGGGGCCGTTCGGGCGGGATTACCTGGACGCCTTCTTCTCCAACCACGACCAGGTCGCCTTTTTTAAGTTTCGAGAGCGGGATACACCGCGCGACCATCTCCAGCGGGTCTATCACGATCAGGCAATCCATCTCGATATGCTGCACCGGTAGGAGCCTGCCGCTGTACCGCACCGAGGTCGGGTGGTGGGTGGTCGAGTAGAACCCCTTGGGGACAATGCGGTCTCCTTCTGCAGGAATGACAGTAGCCTCCTTCTCTTCGAGCAGCCGGGCTCCATAGGGGTGGATCTCAGAGAGTATGGCCGAGAGTTGCTCGGGGTTATCGGCATTCACCTTGAGCCGGGCATAGCTTGGATCAGTCTTCCGCTTACCGACATCGAAGACGAGGATCTCGAAGTTGCCTCCCTTGTCCATGATCCGGTCAAAGACCCGGGTCATGATGCCAGAATCGATGATGTGCCCTTCGAGTTCAATTTCGCGAAAGACCTGCATATAAATAAACTAAGCGGTAATCCTTTAAATAATTCTCCAAAGGGAGAGAAATTGGGTTTTTCCGGGCTATCACAGGCCGGTTCATTGGTTTCCAGGTTCCCGAACCAGGGTCCGGATCAGGGCAAGTTCTTCCCTGGTATTGATATTAAATGACAGGCTCTTGTCAGGGATGAGAAGGGACAGCTCCTCCTGGGGACGGTCGATGAGATCGCCCCGGAGGATGTTTATTCCGGCCGGACAGGCTGAAATCCCATTTATGGTAACGGAATATGACGAACGGCATCCCGAAGTCCCTGAAATGTCCCGGGGAACCCATACCGAGCAGGCCTCGCATCCTGACTCCCTGTAGCGTTCCTCAATCACCCGTATGGTTCCAGGACGGAGGCAGGGGAGATCGGCGACACAGGTAAAGAATGGACCGATGATCCCAAGGATATCCACCGCCTCGGCAAGGTCTTCAATGTAGCCCGCACCGGATGCAATAATGCAGAGGATTTCCCTTGCCCTGCACCAGTTCTGCGTAAAGGGTGTCTTTTTTGAGAGAACCACCACCACATCGTATCCTCCGGCCGTGAAAGCATCGATGACATATTCGATCATAGGCTTTCCGCGGATGGTAACCAATGGTTTTTCCCCAAGATCGAGCCTGGTACCCCCTCCTCCTGCAAGAATCAGTGCAAGCACCGTTCAAGCACCTCTATGAGCAAACGGTTCTCATCCCGGGTCCTGACCGCGATCCTGATCGAATCAGGAAGACCAAAGGAGTGACAGTCTCTGACCAGGATACCCCCCTCAAGCAACCGGGAACAGAGTGGGCCGACATCGGTAGGAAAGGTGAGTAAAAGGAAATTGACCGCCGACGGATGGATACCCAGATCGAACCGGGAGAGTTCCCTGACCAGCCATTCCCGCTCAGCAGTAATTCTTTTACGGGAGGTCTCGAGCAGGTCGTAACTGCGGAATGCGGCGAGGGCATATTGCTCTGCAAAAGCATTGACACTCCAGGGAGGCCGGATGGTTTCGACTTTACTAACAAGATCAGGATCGCCGAATGCATAGCCGAACCTGATTCCGGGGGCCGAGAAACACTTGGTGAGCGACCTTACCACAAAAACAGCAGGATCACGCACATCGGCGACACTCTGTTCCGGGTCGGAGAGTTCAATGAATGCTTCATCGACGAAGAGATACCCCTCCCGGGTTGTCTCTCTCATGGCAAGGACTTCATCCCTGGAGAGGAGAACCCCAGTGGGGTTGTTCGGGTTGCAGATGAACCGAACCAGCGCATGCTCGTGCCCAGAAACCGGGAGCGCTCCGGCAAGGCGGGCGGACAGTTCGTATTCCCCGAAGGTGGGATGCATGGTCCGGAAATGCGTGCCAGGAGAGAGGGTTGCAAGACAGAACACCCGTATCAACTCGATTGAACCATTTCCCACGGCGATGTCTTCAACCGGGCGTCTGAAGCACCCCGCGATGACTTCTTTTAAAGCCATGTACCGGTCATCAGGATATACTGCAAGGAGATCCGGTGAATATTCAACGGATATCTGGGGAACGAACGGGTTCATATTTGCGGAAAAATCAATAACGTTCCGTCCCGTATCTTCGCGGATCTGCTTTATTTTCCCCCCGTGCACAACTTTATCAGGAAATGAACCGGTCACGCACAATTCCCTGCCTTTCCCTGATTTTTTGGTGTCAGCCCGACATTAATGTATGTTCATGATGCTTACCCCGAACATCGATAAATATATATACTATAATGTGTAAGTAGGATTCATCTGCAAAGTCAGACGAATGGTAGCTCAATGACAGACAATTGTCGGACATGTGTCCGACATGCGTCAGGACACATTATGCGACGTATCACACTCAGACTTCCCGACCAGCAAATCGACATGCTCCAGCAGATGGTGGAAGCGGGGGAGTTTCCAACCGTCTCTGAAGCGGTCCGGGATGCGGTCCGTCAACTCATCGAGAAACGAGCCAGCCGTGTCATAAAAGAGAGTGACCAGGTTTCATTCAAGGTTTAGGAGGTCAGAAATGCAGAGCATCATCAATGAAGCGTTAAAAAACTCGGAAATTGAAAAGGAAATGAAAAATTCCGCGAATTCAATCGATGACGATTTCATCGGCCAGCCGCGGATCCTGATCATTGGTTGCGGGGGCGCCGGGAACAACACCATCAACCGGCTCCACCACATGGGAGTTGCCGGTGCAGAGACCATCGCCATCAATACCGACAAACAGCACCTGGATATGATCCAGGCTGACAAGAGAGTATTGATCGGTAAATCGCTCACCAAGGGACTGGGCGCAGGGGGGTATCCCGACGTTGGAAAGCGCGCTGCAGAGATGGCACGTCCAACCCTTGAAGCGCTCCTGGAATCAGCCGATCTCGTGTTCATCACCGCAGGAATGGGCGGGGGGACCGGTACCGGATCAGCTCCGGTTGTCGCCCAGATCGCAAAAGATCAGGGAGCAATTGTCGTGGGAATGGTCAGCTACCCGTTCCAGGTAGAAAAAGCCCGGTTGCTTCGTGCCGAGGATGGACTGGAGGCGCTCGCCGCCGCTGCAGATTCAGTCATCGTCCTCGACAACAACCGGCTCAAGAACTTTGTGCCCAACCTGCCCCTCGGTCAGGCTTTCTCGGTCATGGACCAGCTTATCGGTGAAACCGTTAAGGGGATCAGCGAGACCATTACCGAGCCCTCGCTCATCAATATCGATTATGCCGATGTTCGGGCCATCATGAGCAAGGGGGGCGTTGCGGTGATGCTGGTCGGAGAGAGCAAACAGCAGAACAAGGCTGAGAGTGTTGTCCGGGAATGCCTGAGCAACCCGATGCTCGATATCGACTATCGCGGAGCAACTGGAGGTCTCATCCACATCACCGGTGGAAGTGACCTGACCCTGACCGATGCAGAGGATGTCGCAACTTCGCTCACCTACGAGCTTGACCCGCACGCAGATGTCATCTGGGGTGCGCGTGTCAGGAACGAGATGGAGGGCAAGATCCGCGTCCTTGCCATCATGACCGGGGTACAGACTGGAAAGATACTCGGAAACCGTGTCTCCTACAAGCAGGTTCTTGAGAAAGAGGTCCGTAAGGTTGGGAACCCAAAGGTTCCGCAGCTCCCCAAGAACCGGAAGGCGCGGGAATTTGCAAGTGGAGGTAATCTGCTGGAATGGGTTGGATGAATACAGGACTACAAGACAAATATTACCACCTTGATTAACAACTGCCCCGGTACATCTGCCACCGATACCGGAATGCCACCATCACCTTCGGAATCGGGTAAAAATAATACCCTGATCGTTCTCTTTTTCCGACGCACGAAATCATTAAATTACAGGATGTCCTTTACATAATAGAAAATCCATTGGATTATCCCTCACAGAACCATGGGTGCTGCGTGAAGGGTTGTGCATCCGGAAGTCCGGTTTTCTGGACCCTTCTGGTATCGGGAGTTGAATATAATGGACCGACAGTTGAACAAGGGCTCGCGCAAATACGTGAATGCTGTGCGTTCCGATGCCCGGATTTCCCCGTTGCAGAAAGGATCTTCTTTTATCGATTCCTGCAGGAAAGCCTGTGCACACCGGACGCCTGCTGTTGACTGTAGCATCCAATTCATCCGGCACACTGGTTCAAAGGTGATATTCCTCCCGACTGATGTCGAGGCTGGTAAAGCATGCTGAACGAACTGATTGATAAACGAAAAAAGATTCTTGCCGAGTCTGAACAGCATAAAAACCGAAGAAATGATCTCAATGCGCTGGCGAGCAAACATGCCCGGGAGCGGAATGCATTAAACAACCAGACGCGTGAGTTCGTTGAAGATGCCCAGAAGAACAAGGATCTCCGGGACAAGTACAACAACGAAGTCCAGGCTTTAAAAGACCGGCGGAATGAGATCAACGAACAGGCAAATGCCATGTTCGAAGAGATCGAGGCCTTCAAGAAAGAACATGGCGGCATCAAGAACCGGGGACTCAAGGAGCTCCAGAAACAGATCGAACACCTTGAATTCCGCCAGCAGACAGAAGTCTTCTCCACCGATAAGGAGCGGGAACTTATCGAAAAAATAAAGCAGATGAAGGAGTCGGTGCGGGAACAGGAGGCCGAGCTTGAGCAGAATAAGGAGATTAAGGCCAGGATCAACAGTGCACGCGACCTCCGCAAAGAGGCTTCTGAACTGCATGCCAAGGTAACCGAGATGGCAGAACTGGCCCAGAAACACCATGACCTGATGGTGGAGTCCTACCGAAAGGCCGATAAATCAAGGGAAGAAGCCGATATAGCACACAGGAACTTTGTGGAAGCCCAGGAAACGGCCGATGCCGAGCATAAGTACTTCATTGCCTGCCAGAAAGAGCTCCGCGACTATGACAAGGTGATCTCCGGACTTCGCAAGAAGACAAAGAAGGCCAAAGTCACCAAGGAGCAGAAAGCAGTCAGGAAAGAGGCCGAACATCTCTTCAAGATGTTCCGTGCCGGAGAAAAGCTCACTACCGATGATATCCTCCTCCTGCAGCGCTCAAAACTCATATAACCCCTTTTTCAGCCGCGAAACCGACGGAATCATTTAATAGATAAATCACAATTTCTATAGTGATGCAGCAGGGGCTGACACTGGTCCTTTGTGTCGACCGGGATGATGATATCGGGTTCAAGGCAAGAATTGAGAGTCCGGTAACCGGTCGTTCAGCATGTCTCAAAGCTGCAAACACCCTGGCCCTGGCCGATCCCGAAGATTCTGATGTCAATGCTATTTTCCAGGCAGTCCAGGTCTACGATGAACTTGCAGCGAAGGGTGAGCGGGTCGAGATAGCGGTCGTTTCAGGCAACCATTTGCACATGCTGGAAGGGGACCGGAGGATTGCCGCATCAATTGACCGCCTGGTGAGAGAGACAGGGGCATCTAACTGTATCGTGGTCACTGATGGTGCAGAGGACGAGTTTGTACTGCCTCTCGTCCAGTCCCGTGTCCCGGTCTCGGGGGTTCGCCGGGTAACTGTCAGCCAGCTGCCAAACCTGGAAGGGACGTATTATCTGTTAAAGAAGTTCCTCAACGACCCCAAGGTGGCGCGCCTTGTCCTCGTTCCGCTCGGTCTTCTTATGCTGTTGTATCCGATCGCGTATTTCCTTGGCCAGACAGGGCTTGCCCTTGTCATTGTTATCGGTGCGATCGGGATTTATCTCCTCTACAGGGGACTTGGTGTAGATGAGATCTTCCATGGATTCGGCGATGCGCTCCGCACCTCGCTCTCACGGGCAAGATTTTCCTTTATTACCTATATCGCGGGCATCCTTCTGGTCATCATCAGCGTGGTGATGGGGTTGATGAGCATTCTCCTCTACTATGCTGAAGTTGGGTTCCTGATCTACCTGCTGATCTTTGTATATGGCGGGGTGCTCTGGCTCACCCTGGCTGGTATTGTTGCCTCAGCAGGTATCGTGATAGACAACTTCTTCCATGACCGTACAAGTCTTGGCAAGGTCATCGTGTTCCCGTTCTTCATAGGGGCTATCGGGCTGATTGCCTATGGGGCAAGCATCTATGCAATTGCGGTGAGCAATGTCCCCGACTTCCCATACAGCACGGCAAATGCCATCCAGTACATCTTCTATGGAACCATTGGAGGTCTCATCTGTGCACTCGCCGGTATGGCAATCCAGCACATGGTCAACCGGTATCTGCGGGGTCAAGAGGGGCCGGAAATCATCGAGCTTGTCTGACCCCACAATCGCTCTTTCTCATCCCCCGTACCATGCAGGCTTCAGGACAGGCGAAAGGAAACCTGAACCTGGAGCTTCCTGGAAAGCAGGCAAACAGGGCGGGAGGATTTGACAGGATCTACAGGACGAACGCACGTAAAAAACCGTACCACGAAGGTACTTCGTTCAGTCTGCAGGATAGGACGGTCAATGCATCCGCCTGTCCAGCTTCTAACCGCACCGAATACCGCTGATCAGGTATCGAAATACCCTATCCCGTTTGGAACTCCTCCAGCGGAGACAAACTCACGGGAGACCTGCGGGGTGGTTATACGGAGGAACGGGATAATCCCGTTAAAACTATGCTCGGGGAACCAGTATACCCCTCTCCCGTAAGAGTAGGAGACGTCATTTACCACCAGTTCTGCACGGTTGAGTTCAATAGCCCGTACTTCTGCATCCTGATAGTTGAGAACTCTCAGAAGCCTTGACTTGAGATCCTGCTTGCCCAGCAGCAATACGATGACCCTTGTCGGCTCGTCAAGGGTATAGTTCACGGTGATATGTGCCCGGTCTCCCGAGAGGGATATGTCGGCATCGTGAATGGTGATATACCCATATTTATCCACAGATGCTGCAGGTGCAGGAACCGCCAGTGCAGCCATAAAAAAAAGGCACACCGCGATGGCCCAGCAATTCATTGCCTATAATGTGTTGAGGAGGCAGATATATCCTTTCTGGTGGTTCCCACCATGAACCGGTGATATGAAACGGTGAACTCATGAGCTGGGTGAAAAAGCATTGGGAAAAGGGTATTGTGCCATTTCATCCACTGCGTGCTTCACGTTGCGATGAGGTGGTATACTACAGTTTTAAAATTGGTTTGGACATGCCCTGATAGTAAGCCTGGTGGAGATACGAGTGCTATCCCCAAAAAATGTAATCACTTCTGGCTGACGAGCACTATTTCAATACTTGAAACATTGGTCTTTCCACTGTCGGTGTCGATGACCTCGGTTGAGGTGAAGATCTCCTTTTTTGCCACGTTTTCAAGGAACCTGTTCAATGCGATTTCTGCCGTGTCGACGGCCCTGGAGATTGCTTTGCCCCGGGCTTTGATGGCTACTTCCGATGCGCCGTTGTTGAACTGGGTAACAACCGCAAGAACGTAGTTCATGACCGGCTTGTTTCCGACGAATACTGTGTTGTCTTTCAGCATGGGTAATACCCCCTCTTCAGAGGTAGTTCTTGGTGGAGATCAGCTCTGCGTTCAGTACAGAGGCGCCTGCTGCGCCGCGAATGGTGTTATGCCCCATGGCAATGAACCGGATTCCTTCCCGGATCCGCCCGACCGATACGGTCATTCCTTTCCCCCGCATCCTATCGAGCCGGGGCTGGGGCCGGTCCGGTTCGGTAAAGAACCTGACTGATTTCTCAGGGAGGGTGGGGAGAGATGAGATCGGCGGGACAAAGTTCAGAAAGGCTTCCGCGACTTTCTCGACGGGATCGGGGATATCGGCCCAGATAGCCATGGTATGCCCATCGAGAACAGGCACGCGGTGGCAACTCGCACTCACAGTGTATGGTGCGGACCTGATCCCCCCACCATCGAGCGTTCCCATGATTTTGAGCGTTTCAGTCTCCATCTTCTGTTCCTCCTGCCCGATATAGGGAATGACATTGTCAAAGATCCCCATTGCCGGCACTCCCTCAAATCCAGCTCCTGAAATGGCCTGCATGGTGGCGACCCGGATATCGCTGAACCCGAAATTACGGATAGGAGCGAGGGCGAGTGCCAGGACAATGGTCGAGCAATTGGGATTGGTCACGATGAACCCATCCTGCCCGCGGTCCCGCTGTACGTCGATCAGGCCGAGATGGTCCGGGTTCACTTCGGCGACTACCAGGGGCACATCGGGGTCCATCCGGTGAGAACTGGCATTGCTGCAGACACCGAGGCCTGCCCGGGCACACCCGGTCTCTATGTCTCCTGCAATGTCTGCTGGGAGCGCTGAGAATACCAGATCCACCTCCCTCAAGCTCGAAACATCGGTAGGACTGACCCTGATATTGCCGGCCTGTTCAGGAAACGGTACGTCAAGGCGCCACTTGACCACGTCGCGGTACAGCTTGCCTGCACTCCGTTCCGATGCGGTCAGCGTCGTGAGATTGAACCAGGGATGCTCTGCCAGGAGCTGTACAAACCTCTGGCCGACAGCTCCTGTTGCACCAAGCACTCCGACATTGATCATAGACAAGAGATTTTGTTATGCCGGAGTAATTAAAGAGTTTGCTTTTGTTTTTATTCCAGGGTAATTGCCTCTGATGGGCAGACATCCACGCAGGAACCGCAATCGACACAGAGCTCCACAATCACGATGGCCTTCTCGTTTTCCAAGGTTATCGCAATCGCCGGACACTCATCAACACAGGTACCGCAGCCCGTGCATTTATCCTTATCAACAATGGCTGTCATGTTATCCTTTACCGGTTTTTTACGAGAAAAAGAAATATGTTTCTATGTGGTCATTTCGCCGGAGGTCCTTCGATCATGAGCACTTCGTCCATGCTGTAGATACCCGGTTGCTTTCCAACCACCCAGCTTGCGGCCTTCAATGCTCCATGAGCAAAGACTGCCCTGTCATAGGCCCGGTGGGAGAGCTGGATAGTCTCGAAATTGCCCGAAAACAGTACAGCATGATCTCCCACGATATCTCCCCCGCGGATAACATGGACGCCGATTTCCCGGCCACGCTCCCGCATACCTTCACGCCCGTATACCTTTTCCCGGACTCCCAGCTCCTCATCAAGGATTTGGAGGAGAGTCTTTGCCGTCCCGCTGGGAGCATCTTTCTTGTAGCGGTGATGGGCCTCTATGACCTCGACGTCGTACCCGGGAATCATCCGGGCAGCTTCCCGCACGAGCCGCCAGAAGATGTTCACCCCGATGGAAAAATTACTCGAAATGACTGCCGGGACGACTCCTTCAATAGATTTCACCATTTCGGCCCGCTGTTCGGGAGTAAAACCAGTGGTGCCGATCACCAGTGCCGTGCCTGCAGCCGCGGCGACTCTGGCGGTTGCGACCGTAGCCGCCGGGGCCGAAAAATCTATCAGGACGTCAGGCTTTTTCTCGGAGAGGAAGACACCCATCCGGGTCGGGTCCACAACCTCCACGCCGTAGAATGAACCCTTCTTGAGATCGATTCCCCCCGCAAGCTCCAGATCGGGTGACTCATTCACCAGCCTCCCTACGGTTGATCCCATCCGCCCTAAAGCTCCACAGACCACTACCCTAATCATAGCAGGTGAGAACCTCCCGGAGCTGTCCGGTCTTTACCTCGTCGAGTTCATCAAGAGGCAACCTGACCGGTCCTGCCGCCATACCCCTCAATTCAACCGCTTTCTTGACGGGAATGGGATTGGTGTCGATGAACATCGAGCGGAAGAGGGGTGCGAGCTCGTAGTGGAGATCGAGCGCAGTCTCGAAATCCTCCTCGCAGAACGCATCAAACATCGCTACCATCCTCCCGGGTTCGATATTTGCGGTAACTGATATGACCCCATTTCCCCCGAGTGCGAGGATGGGGAAGGTGAGATTGTCATCACCGGAGATGACCGCAAAATCCTCATCGAGAGTTCCCTCAATGATTCGTGATATCTGCCCGATATCTCCCGATGCTTCCTTGACGCCCACGATCCCAGGGTGCCGGGCGAGCTCGATGACAAGGTCGGGGGTGAGGTTCTGGCCGGTTCTCCCCGGGACGTTGTACATTATGAGCGGGATATCCAGGTCCGCAAGAATCGTGTAGTGTTTGACCAGCCCTGAGCGGTTGGGCTTGTTGTAGTAGGGGCTGATGACGAGTACCCCATCGGCGCCGAGATCCCGGGCCGCCTTGGTGAACCGGACTGCTTCGGCCGTATTGTTGGAGCCGGTTCCGGCAATCACCGGAACGCGCCCGTTCACCGCATCGATGGTAACGGCGATGACCTTCTCGTGCTCTTCAAAACTCAATGTTGCTGATTCGCCGGTAGACCCGCATGGGACGATCCCATGCACTCCGTTCTCGATAAGAAACTCGATATTGGACGCAAGACCTTCAAGATCAAGGTCCATGGCAAGATTTCTCTTAAAAGGAGTGACGATTGCCGGAAGAACTCCCTCGAACATACAAGAGGGTAATTCTAGTGTCTTCCTGTATTTATCTTTCTTGTGATGTATCCGGCAACCCGGTTCCGGACACGCTTGCTCTCAATGGTGGTAACCTCACCGACGATTTGCTTGTTCTCGTCAAAGTTATTGGAGAACCTGTTCCCGTATCCAGAGAGCAGATCCGACCCCAGGGCCTTGATGTAGGTTGGTTTGATACCCATGCAACTTTCTCCGGTTTGTTCTTAAATAGTGCACTTCCCAGGCATAATAAATTTATGTCGTTGCCTCCGGATCTTCGAACCTGGTATTATGTGAGATCCTGCTGCTGATCGTTCCGATCACGGTTGCAACCTGCTGGGGGTTCTCCCCGAGGATGCGCACCATGGCCTCTTTTCCCACCGCACCAGTGTCGTATATGATGTCAGGGACTCCCGCCCTGCAGCAGAATGCCACGCCCCAGTCCATGGTTTTCGTGCCGGGAGGTTCCTGTCCCCGGTCAAATGAACACACCTCGAGGAAGAGATCCTCCATGAGATCGATGATTTCTGAAGAGTACCTGATATTGGCAGCGCTCCTGACCTCCGGATCGAATTTCATGGCGGTGAGCACGATCCGGGCAACATGATCGCTTGCGCCGAATGTTACCTGCCCGACCGGTGTTGGCCGCCCGCCTGCACGCACGATCCTTCCCTCGACTGCCGCTACATCAACAGGGGTACGTGCACCCCGGATCGCATACACGATATTGGTCCCCACTTCAGGAATAAGTGCGGGATGCATGGTTCGGGTAATCAGGTCTACTGCTGAACGGAGAGCGAGCAGCACATCATCCCGTTCTTCCGTGGTCATGGTCATCTCCTATCTTCACCATCCTTGCATAAATCCCCTTCTGCCTATCCACGCGGAGGATGCTTACCATGAGACACTCGAAAACATTAAAGGCGACAGGGTACAGTTCTAAGCCATGCAGACCAGAACCCAGGGCATTGACCCCCGGATCAAGGATGTCGCCGCAGCTGCGGTCTCTTTTTTGGTATTCATCGCCCTTCTCCTGGCGCTTCCCGCTGTCCTGAATCCAGGGATTGCCTATCTGTTAGCAATCATCGGATTCATTGTCGTCATGAGCACGGCAGGCTACTTCACGATTGAGAAGTTCCGGTAGACTCGTCTGATTCCGGCTTTTTTCCCTTCTTTTTCCTGATGCGGTAGTAGTTAAGGGGGTGGTTGATCTTTTCACACTGGGCGTCGCTATGGATACATATTCCATACGTCCTCATTGCCGCGCAGGAAGGCGCCGTGTATTCCGTCCCGCTCCGGCCCGAAATATGTTCGACCTGGTACTGCGTCTTTGAGATGTCGAAATCCGGTGCCCGGCAATAGAGGGCAATGATGTCCGATGCAGCCATCCCGATATTATGAAGGAACGCGGTCAGGGCAAACCGGCCTGCATGCGGGATACTGGTACCACCGGTAAGTGCGGCCATCAGGGACTGCATGCAGGGAGGGAATGCATCTTCCTCGACGGCTCCGAACTGTTCGAGCATCGTTTGCTGGAAGAGCCCCTGTATCTCCTCGGTCTGGGGGAGGAGAAGTTTACAGACCGTCTCCGGGACACGGAGGGGGAGCTGGCGAAGAAGGAGCACTCGCACCTGTTCTCTGAGCAGCTCGTTCATCTCAGCCTGGCCGACCCGGACCTTCCCATTCCAAACGTCACGGTTGACGAGTCTCCATCGTTCTTCGTGGAGACCTGCGACAATCTCGACGTACCTGATGACCGGAAGGTCTTTGCCGGCACTGTTCATTCCGATGCTTCCTGCAATGAACCCCCTTTTTTCTTCTTCCTCATCGATCAGGAACCGGTACGCACGCTGAGCCTCGTAACGGGCCAGACGATCCACCAGCGAACGATCGCGGGTGCAGGAAACGATGATCCGGGCGAGGACATACCCTGATACCGATATTTTCACGCCAAGGCTGTCGGATGGGATTTCTCTCGTCCCATCCTGCTGGCCGGGTGCCCTGAGCGCTTCCCTGACACGGTCCATGGCATGGCGAAGTGCTATCTTCCCGGGATTGGAACGAAGGAAATCTTCGATAGTATCGGCATTTCTCCCCATGAACTGTTGCGATTCTTTCAAAAAAGGGTATTTTGCGAAGTCTCTCAGTTCAAGCGCGACCCGCATTCAGTCTGCCTCAATCCGGGGGGCAAGCAGGTATTCGACATGACCGTTCCCGGCAGCGATATAAAACGAGAACTTCGCCGGGTGATCGATGCCGAGCGACACTTCAACCTCTGCCGCCCGGCTCATTACCCGTCCCATGTCTTTGAGGTAGTCGAGCGAGAAGAGCGACCTGGCTTCGATGCTGTTGAGGAAGCTGACCTCATCTTTTCCAAACTCCCTCCTGATGTGGTCGGTATCTCCTTCGGCGGTCATGTAGAAGATCTGGGTCTGGGGATCGATGCCAAGCGCTATCTTGTCGGATATAACCGTTGCCGCCTTGATGGCGTTGTTCAGCTCCGCTCCCGGGAGGACTACTTTTCCGGGGAGATCGATGTTCGGGGGGTTTGGATCTTTCCGGATCGTATTCGGGTCGAGCAGGGTGAGCGAGTAGCGGTATCCCTCAAAACTGATCTTCAACTTGTGGCTGTTCTCCGGAAGGTCGAGGGTGATGATATCGTTCTTACCCATCATTGAAAAGATGTTCTTCATCTTGGCAATATCGAGCCCGAGCTCGTTTTTCGATGAAGAATACGATTCAAACGCCTCTTTTTTCAGGGTGAGGGAGACCATGGCCACATTTGCGGTATCGACCGCCCGGGTGACGATCCCGTTCTCATCAGTATGGAGGCGGCATTCTGTCACCAGTGCCGAAATGGCATCGATAGACTCTTTAAGAATATCTGCATCAATCGTTGCTTTTAACATCATTCACCCCTTATATACTCACTATACACTATGCCACCACATTTTTAATAATATCTCCCTTTTTTCCGCGGCAGGGAGCGTGGTGGGGAGATCGCAGCGATGGGTTCACAGTGGGGCAGGGACAGCGCCTATGTCCGGGCAATGCAGGAAGGGTACCGGTCGAGAGCAGCATACAAATTGATTGAGATTCAGAACCGGTATCACCTCATCCGGGAACATGATAATGTCGTCGACCTTGGTGCTGCACCGGGAAGCTGGCTCCAGGTTATCAGGGCTGTTACCCGCGGAACCGTTCTTGGCATCGATCTTTCCCCAATAGCCCCCCTCGATGGTGTCAAGACCATGGTCGCCGATTTCACGGACCCTGCCCTCCCAGGGCAGGTCAGGTCTTTGGTCGGAACCGTGAACGTGGTGGTATCGGATGCAGCGCCCAGACTTTCTGGGCACAAGAGCTATGACCAGGCACGCGCAATGGCCCTCGGAGAAGACGCCCTTGCCTTTACCCGTAGCGTGCTGAAGCCGGGAGGAAATTTCCTGGTCAAGGCCTTCCAGGGCGAGGACTTCAGCCACCTTCTTGGGGATATCAGGTACCACTTCCTCTCGGCCAGGACGTTCCGAAGCAGGGCCACCCGGAAGGGAAGCTCGGAGATCTATATCATAGCGAAAAATTTTGTGGGCACCCATGAGGCTGAAAGACCCCTATAACCGGCCGGTGAGCAATCTCCGGATTAGCCTGACACCGGCATGCAACCTGCGCTGCATGTACTGCCACGCTGAAGGAGAGGTTTCCCCGCAAGGTCTTCTCTCCGCCAGCCAGATTAGGGAGATCATGCAGGTGGCACGGGAGTTCGAGTTCAGGAGCGTGAAGTTCACCGGGGGGGAACCGACATTACGGCGCGATCTTATCGAGATCGTCCGGGCCGTGCCTGAAGGGATGGAAAGCTCGATGACCACCAATGGAACCCTGCTTGCCGGCATTGCGCAGGATCTCAAGGATGCCGGGCTTTCCCGGGTCAATGTCAGCCTCGACAGCCTCGATCCCGAGACATACCGGAGGATAACCGGCAGGGACTGGCTCTCCAATGTCCTCGACGGAATCGATGCGGCCGTTGCTGCCGGATTGACCCCCGTGAAGCTGAACATGGTGGTTCTGAACGGGATTAACGACCATGAAGTCGATTCATTTATCCGGTTTGTCAGCGGGAACAGGAACCTCATCCTCCAGCTGATCGAGCTGATGGAGATGAAGGAGTGTCCATTCCATAGTGATCTCAACGGGCTCGAGCAACGCCTTGCTGCAGGTTCAACCCAGATCCTTACCCGGAGAATGCATCACCGGAAGAAATACTGTTACAACGGATCCGAAGTCGAAGTGGTCAGGCCTCTCCACAACACTGAGTTTTGTGCTTACTGCAATCGCCTTCGGGTAACCTCGGACGGGATGCTCAAGCCGTGCCTGCTCAGGACAGACAACCACGTTGACATCAGGGGGGCTTGCGGGCACGAGCTTCGCGACCTCTTCATTGAGGCGGTAAGGCGGCGCGAACCGTACTACAAATAGTGAGAGAGGCGGGATCGGCAGCTCTACCCTGCGGGTGGTGGCAGGGTGCGAATTTATATCTCTCACAGGGGTGAATGATACAGCATGGCTTCCGACCGCGAATACATCAATATTCTGGAACATCTGTACGAAAAGACCCTGATCTTGCACGACGAAACCCTGTGGCACCCGGTGCTCGCGTTCTATTTTATGGATGCACTTGCCCACATCGATTATACGGTCGGCCTGATGGCATACCACTACAAATCCCCGAGGGTCATGATGACCGGTGAGTATCTCCGGTGCAGGGTTGACCAGGAGAAGAGTGGTGACCGTCCGAAATTCCCGGCATTTATCAACTGGCTGAAAAAGAATCATCCGAAACGGTTCGAAGCACTCCCCACGCTCTGGCGAAGGATGTATGACAGCGATGATGAGGCATGCTATGTGAGCTTCCGGATCGTGTTTGACCGGGACAGCAGAGAGCCGATTCGCCCCCATGTCTACCGTGCCCTGATCGAGGAGTTCTTCAACTCAGAGTTCCTCAAAACCCTCTACACCGATGCTTCGCTCGCAATCCTGTTCGAGGAATTCAAGAGTTCCGCGTAACCGAAATGGACGTATCCCGTATCTGCTCTGACCTGGTGAAGATCCGGAGCGAGAACCCGCCTGGTGACACCCGGGACGTCATCGGGTACATAAAGGAACGGACCGACGCCCTTGGCCTGCGGACACGCCTGATCAAAAACCGTGGCCGGAAACATAACCTGGTATCTTCACCAGTCCGCGGCCGGCTCCTCTTCTGCGGTCATGTTGACGTGGTGCCGGCACTCGCTGATGGGTGGGACGAGGATCCGAACTCTGGTGCCATCCGGGATGGGAAGGTTTTCGGTCGGGGTGCGACCGATATGAAAGGAGGATGTGCTGCTATCCTTGCCGCCTGCGGGGAGTTCCTTGCAACCGGGGAAGCGATACCGGCCGATCTCGCTTTCGTCTGCGATGAGGAGACAAGCGGCAGACAGGGAATCCGGTCCCTGCTGGCAAAGAAGCTCCTTTCCCCTTGCGACTGTATCATTGCCGAACCTACGCCGCCTCTCAACCCAAATATCGGCCAGAAAGGGATGATGCGTCTTCGTCTTACCTTCTCCGGGGAAGCGGGACACGGGTCACTGTACCCTGTCCAAGGGGTAAGTGCAGTGATGGAGGCCTTCTCCTTCCTGGAGTTCCTTGGAAAATTGCACCGGCGCCACTATGAGCCCGATGATCCCAGGATTGCAAAGATCATACGGGAATCTGCAGGGATCCTGCGGGAGGTTCTCTCCATGGAGGATGCGGGCACCATTCTCACCCATATCATGTTCAATCCCGGCAAGATCATGGGGGGAGAGAAGGCAAATATCATCGCCCAGCGGTGCGTGCTTGAAATCGATCTCCGCCTCCCCTGGGGGGTGTCGCCTGAGTCTCTCCTCGAAGAGATCAGGGCCAATGCCCCGCGGGCTTCAATCGAAGTGGGAAATGTCTCCGGGCCGAGTATCTCCTCCCCGGACTCGCCACTCGTCACCTGGATCCTGGAGGAGATCTTGAACGTCCACGGGCAACCTGCGCACCCAATCGTGCAGTGGGCGGCAAGCGATGCCCGATATCTCCGGAAGGAGGGTTTTTCCGTGGTCGAGTATGGCCCGGGTGTAATACACACCCTCCATGCCGTCAACGAGTATACGACCATTGAGTCGCTTGAGAATGCCGTGAAGGTATACCTGGGAATGATGGGGAGGTACAGAGACGCCCCGGGAAGAATATAGGGTTACTGCAGGGGTACCTTGTCCAACCCGTTTTCTTACTCATTCCACCCTGGTTCACCTCTCCGGACAAAAAAAAGATTTGCAGGAAGTGCTCGTCCAATTGGTGGGAGAAATCCAGTTACTGGAAAAATTTAGATAGTATACAAAAAAATATTTTATCGTCATGAAAGAGGTTTGTACCCTCTCGCCCCGGAAGGCGGAATACATGAAGTATCTGTACCTGCAGGGAGGGCTTGTCAAAACCACCAGGCTCGCCACCCATTTTGGGGTAGCACCCTCTACAATCACGAAAACTCTCGAAGGTATCGCCAGCACCGGGCTCATCGTCCACGTTCCCTACCAGGGAGTTCAGCTCACTGTGCAGGGCGAGGAATGCGCCCGCTTTCTTCTCCGGAGGCACCGGATCCTTGCCCTCATGCTCAGCCGGTTCGGGCTCGCCCCCGAAGAGGCATGCCAACAGGCCACCGCGTTCGAGGGCCATGTCCCGAGATGCGTGATCGACCGGATATGCGCTTCGCTCGGTCATCCCATCATGAGCATCTGCGGGCCTATCGAGCACGATGCATGCTGCTGCCCTCCGGAATGCGATGTGGGATCCCCTCAAGGGCATGAAGGTTGAAAGAGTATTCAAAATTAAAGTGAGCGCATTGTGTTACAGGACAAACGTGTCGTTTCCCGGTCACGCTGCGGGATAGCCCTTCTGTTCCTACTCTGTTTCATCGCATTTACCCTGCTTTCAGCAGGGTGTACGAAAACAGACCGGATCCCTCCCGGATCGGCTCCGCTGACTGTTGCCGTTACCATTCCTCCCCAGAAACAATTCATCGAACGTATCGGCGGTGACAGGGTCCGGGTAGTCGTCCTCGTTGCACCGGGGGCAAATCCTCATACCCATGAACCGACACCTGGCCAGCTCGCGGAGATCGGCAAGGCGGACCTTTATACCGCTGTCGGCTCGGGAATCGAGTTCGAACGGGTGTGGATGGATAAGATCCGTGGTGTGAACCCCCTGATGCCAGTAGTTGATAGTTCCCGCGGGATCGAGATGATAAACGGGGATCCCCATACCTGGCTCTCACCACGCAATGCGATGATCATGGTAAACAATTCCTGTGAGGGCCTGGTCAACATCGATCCCAACCATGAAGCTTTTTACCGGAATAACCGCGATGAATACCTGGCAGAACTCACCGGGCTCGACCGGTACATCAGCCAGACCCTTGCAGGGGCGTCACACCGGGAGGTCATGGTAAGCCATGCGGGATGGGCGTATTTCGCGAGGGATTACGACCTCGACCTCATCACAATCGAAGAAGGCGGAAAAGAACCAACACCCGGGGAACTTGAAGATCTGGTCCGCAGGGCGCGGCAAGATACTATCACCGTTGTATTCGCATCTCCTGAATTCAGCACGAAAAGTGCGGAAGTTATCGCACATGAGATAAGAGGGCGCGTTGTGCTGATAAGCCCCCTTGAAGAAGACTACGTAGAGAATTTATACAAAGTCTCGGTAGCATTCGCAGGGAGCTGGAACAATGGATGAGGAAGTTATCGTTGCCGAAGATGTCTGGTACTCACGAAATGATCAGTATATCCTCGAGGGAGTAAACCTCACCATCCGATCGGGGGATTTTTATGCCATAATCGGTCCGAACGGAGGGGGAAAGACCACGCTCCTGAAAATCTTCCTCGGCCTCCTTTCCCCTGACAGGGGGACCGTCCGGATCTTCGGGGGCACTCCTGAAAAAAACCGTTCAAGGCTTGGGTATGTCCCCCAGATGCGGACGTTCGATTTTCATTATCCGATCCGTGTCAGGGACATGGTGCTCTCTGGACGGCTTTCCCAAATTCGCCGGATACCGAGGCGATTCGGAACCGGTGACAGGGCTGCCACCGACCAGGCACTCGAAACCATGGGGATAACCCATCTCGCAGACCGCGAGATCCAGAACCTCTCCGGTGGAGAGCAGCAGCGGGTTATCATCGCGCGGGCTCTGGTAGGCAATCCCGATATTCTCCTCCTTGATGAGCCAACTCTCTCTGTTGACGCCCCGACCCAGGCTGGCTTCTACCAAATCCTCGATGACCTGGCCAGGCGGATGACTATCGTTCTCATAACCCATGACATCGGAGTGGTTGTCTCCCATGTAACCAAAATTGCCTGTCTCAACCGGCGCCTTTTTACCCACGATTCACGGGAGATTACCCAGGACATGATTGACAGTACCTATGGATGCCCCGTTGACATCATCGCTCACGGGTTGCCCCACCGGGTCTTCAGGCATCACGGGGAGGAATAACGGATGTTCGAGATATTCGGCTACCAGTTTTTCCAGAACGCTCTCGTGGCAGGTATCCTTGCCAGCATCGTGTGCGGAGTGATCGGATCCTTTGTGGTCGTCAAGAAGATGGTCACGGTGAGCGGTGGAATTTCCCATGCTGCATTCGGTGGCATCGGGATCGGGTACTTCCTCGGCCTCGATCCGCTGCTCGGCGCCACGGTGTTTACCCTGGGTGTCGCTGGGATTGTCGGGGGGCTTCGTCAATGGGCGTCGCAGAACATAGACACCATTATCGGGGCCGTATGGGCAGCAGGTATGGCGGTTGGAATTCTCTTCGTCTACCTCACGCCAGGGTTCGCCCCCGATCTCTTCGGGTACCTTTTCGGAAACATCCTGCTGGTCCCGCCCGGACAGATCGTGCTAATGTTCATGCTTGACGCCGCCATCGTCCTGGTCGTCGCATTTTTCTACCACGACCTCGTCGCAGTTACCTTTGACGAGGAATACGCCCGGGTCATGAACCTCCCGGTGGGCTGGCTCGTGCTGCTCCTGCTCGTGCTGATAGCCCTGACCGTGGTCATGCTCATACAGGTGGTCGGGATCATTCTCGTTATCGCACTCCTCACGCTCCCGGCGGCTATCAGCAGGGAGTTCTCGTCCACGCTCTTGCGCATGATGATTTTTGCCATCGTCCTTGGAGGATGTTTCACAACGGCCGGTATCCTGCTCTCGTACATCCTGGATGTCCCGTCAGGAGCAACCATAATCCTGGTAAGTACCGCGGCGTATGCCGTGGTTGCAGGAAGACGGGTAATCCGGCCATCACTTGTTCGGGCATGCTGACCGTAACCTGGGAGAGTCAATAAAAAACCCCAGTGCTCCCCCGGACGAGTGGCAAAGCGCCTGAATTTGTATTTTCCCCGGGTAAAGGGTGCATCAACGGGATCGCAGAGCACGCTCATGGCGGACGGATCACGAGCTGGGCCGCTTTCGACCGGGATTGGCATTCTCCCCTTTATCCATGTAGCCTCAGTATGGGATACCGTAGACACGCCTCCCTGATTGGACCCATGCACACAAAAAGCGACGGAGATTCTTTATATCAGCCCATGTGAATGCCCTGCCGTCGAACCTCAGAGCTTCTTGAGAGCCTGTATAAGGATACCGATCGTCGCCTTCGCATCGCCGTAGAGCATTCGCGTGTTGTCCCGGTAGAACAGGTCGTTCTCGATTCCGGCAAATCCCTTCCCAGCACCCCGCTTGAGCACGATTACGTTCTTTGCCCGTTCGACATCGAGGATTGGCATGCCGAAGAGCGGACTGCCCTCCCGGTGCGCTGCCGGGTTGACGACATCGTTTGCACCGATCACCAGAACCACATCGGTATCCGGGAACTCCTGGTTGATCTCATCCCGGTCAAACAGGTGATCGTAGGAGATCCCGGCCTCGGCGAGGAGGACGTTCATATGCCCTGGCATCCGTCCGGCAACGGGGTGGATAGCGAACTTCACGCCGATATCCCTGCTCTCGAGAAGGTCGGTCAGTTCCTTGACCTTCTGCTGGGCTTGTGCGACAGCCATCCCGTAGCCGGGAACGATGATGACGGTGTTTGAATATGCGAGCATCACCGCCGCATCGTCAGCCTCGATCGGCTTCATGCTACCCCGGATTTCCGTGCCGGTCTCCTCGGTTGCGCCGAACGCGCCAAAGAGGATATTCGAGACCGAGCGGTTCATCGCACGCGCCATCAGGAGCGTGAGCAATGATCCTGCGGCGCCAACGATGATTCCCGCGATGACCATTGCATAGTTAGGGGGTGTGAATGAGAAGCCGTCGAGCCCGACCGCAAGCCCGGTCAATGCATTGAACAACGAAATCACGACCGGCATATCGGCCCCGCCTATCGGGAGTGCCATAAGGATGCCGAATCCAAGCGAGAGGAGGAAGAACATCGAGAGAATGAGTGAGAATGCTGCCGGCATCCAGGTCGGCTGCCAGATTACCAGTATGCCGGATGCCACGGCCAGGGCAAGGACTGCCATGTTGAAGGCCTGCTGGCCTGGGAAGGTTACGGGCCGTGGCCGCATCCAGCCCTGGAGCTTCAGGAACGCGATGATGCTTCCAGAGAACGAAACCGCCCCGATAAGTCCTCCGACAACGGCAAGTGCGCTGGTGACTGCAGTGGTGGTCCCGAGGAGGTGGACCGCAGCAATTCCAGCTGCCGCGCCGCCACCCATGCCGTTGTAGATTGCGACCATCTGGGGCATGTCGGTCATGGCAACTCGCTTTGCAGCGATGTATCCGAAACCCCCCCCGATGACAATCCCGATTGCCATCAGGCCGAAGTTGGAGAGGCCTGGGGAGAGGAAGGTGACGATTGTTGCGATCAGCATCGCTGCCCCCGCCCAGATGATCCCGCTCCGGGCGGTGGACGGGTGACTCATACGCTGCAGGCCAATAATGAATATGATGACTGTTGCTATGTAGACCGGGTCGATAAGAGCAGAGAGCTCCACCATCCTAGACCTCCTTTTCCGGCTTCTTCTTGCTGCGGTCGAACATCTGGAGGATCCGCTCGGTGATGACATAGCCCCCGGTCACGTTCGCTGCTCCAAGGACGACCGCGATAAAGCCGATGATCTTTTCCAGGCTCGTGGTCGCAAGGCCGAGTGCAACCATCGCACCGACGAGTACGATCCCGTGAATGAAGTTTGAGCCGCTCATCAATGGCGTGTGGAGAATCACCGGAACACGGCTGATGACGACGTATCCGGTGAATGCGGCAAGAACGGCGATATAGACCGAGATCCAGAACATGGTGATATCCATTACGGGGTTCCACCCCCGAGAAGATCGCGGGTCGGTCCGTGGCGTATCTCGCCGGCATGAACCAGGAGGCTTGCGGCCAGGATTTCATCTGTAAATTCCGTCACCATCCCCCCATCCTTATCCACGAGGAGAGAAAGGAACGAGTGGAGGTTTTTTGCAAACATCTGGCTCGCGTGGAACGGGACTTCTGCCGGGAGATTCAACGAGCCCAGGATGGTGACCCCCCCTTCACGGATGGTCCTCCCCGGAACGGTCAGCTCGCAGTTCCCGCCAGATTCGGCAGCCATATCAACGATAACGGCTCCCGGTCTCATCGTGGCAACAGTCTCCCTGATGATGAGGAGAGGAGCTTTCCGGCCAGGGATACTGGCGGTCGTGATGACGATATCTGCCCGTGCAACTGCTGCAGATACCATCTCCTGTTCCTTAACTTTTTCTTCGGGCGTAAGCTCGCGTGCATACCCACCCTGGCCTTCGGCGTTAATCTCCAGCTCGATGAACCTTGCACCAAGGCTGCGGACCTGCTCTCCGGCGGCGCGCCTGACATCGTAGGCCTCGACAACGGCACCGAGCCGTTTTGCCGTGGCAATTGCCATGAGACCGGCGACTCCGGCGCCGAGAATGAGCACGGTAGCCGGCCGGATCGTCCCTGCAGCGGTCGTCAGCATGGGGAGGAACTTCGGGCAGTGCGCGGCTCCCAGTAAGGTTGCCACGTACCCTCCGGCAGTAGCCTGGGAACTGAGCGCATCCATGCTCTGGGCACGGGTGATTCGTGGAACGAGTTCAAGGGCAAACGCTGTAATCTTCCGGTCCCGCATCCGGATGACAACTTCAGGATTTCGCGCTGCATTCATGAACCCGACCACTATCGTACCTTCGGCCATCTGCTCAACTTCGGCCACAGTGGGGGGCTGGACTTTCAGCACAATCTGTGCACCGCTAAACAGTTCAGCCCGGCTGTGCGCGATCGTTGCGCCTGCCTCCGTATAGAGAGCGTCAGGGTAGTAGGCGCCCGTACCTGCGCCGTGCTCGATCCTGACACTATGACCCGATTTAATGAGCTTCTGCACGACCTCCGGTACGGTTGCCACGCGCTTTTCGCCAGGAGCCAGTTCCTTTGGAACGGCAATCACAAATGGCATGCCTCGTTCTCCCTGCACATGGTTTCCAATTCTCCAACGAAACAGTTGTGGTATACTAATGGAGTGTCACTGTTTCAATACTTTACGCACCCTGACGGCAACACCACGTGATGATCCTTCCATCTCGAACGCCGGCATTGCCGCCCTGCCGGTAGCCAGGGCCTGCGGACCTTCCACCAGAACCTCGTCCCCCTCCCTAATTCGCGGATCTGCCGAGGCGACTCCCGGAGCGAGTATATCACCCCTCACCGGGAAATTATCGATAGTCACCCGGTACCCCTCCGGGATGAACTTCCACCCCTCGAATGTTGGCCGAAGGAGACCGGTTCCGGGATCGAGAGAGAAAAGCGGGTCTTTGCCTTTCCTGACCAGGAGATCCGGGTGCTTCCAGCGGATGCTCATAGCGCGGGTATCCACCTCCACCCCGAACTGGAAGGAGAGGGTCCCACGGACGATATCATGGCGGATGGCCCGCTCGCCTTCCAGGGTTTCGCTGAGACGGGCAAGCGCCCTGTCTGATGCCGGCCGATCGCCCCCGGTACATTCAATTTCCCTTTCGCAGATCGCGGCGGCCATCTCTGCAGCCTGCAGGGCCCCTCCTTCGAGGTGTGCGATAACCCTCCGGTACGGGTGGCGGGAGAGAAAGCCGGCCAGTATACCTGCTGTTGCGGCAAGCTCCTCCCGGTCCCAGTAGCCGGTGACAGGGATGTCATAGTGGGCGGCAGGGTAAATCCGTTCGATCTCGCGGGGGACCAGCCCGAGCGGCGAGGTGACGATCAGTTCCACAGCCCTGCCGGCAACGGCCGCCGTAAACCTGCGGTGGCTCTGGGAGAGGGAGTAGGGCTTTCGTGCAGAGCAGGGGAGAAGGACAGCCACATCGCTCTGGGGAGGGAGATACCGGTCGAGCACGCGGGTCGCAAACCTCCGGACTTCAGGCCGGGAGAGGGCATCCCCGCCCATGGCCCCGAGCCTGACGTTGCGGACTACTGGTATGCGCTCCTCCATGAACAGTGTCCTTGAATCAAGGTGCCGGATAATTGCGACATGCGCTGCCACCATCTGTGCCCGGCTGTCAACAAATTCCCTGGTCTGGTGCAGGAAAATGAACTGCCTGATCAGGGCGAGTTCCCGGTCAAGGGCGAACCGGTTGTGCTGCAGGAGATCGGACTTTCGGCAGCCCGGGCAGGAACATGCCCCTTCGTTCATGATCTCCTGGGGAAAGTTGCCTTCAGGGAGACAGAAGAGTCCTTGAGCGGTTTTCAGGTCGACAGCAGTATAATCGAAGAGGTCAAAGCCTGTGTAGCAGAGGATATGGGCATTTGAGGGCAGCGCGGCCCCCGGTGCATACCATGCTGTATCAGGAGGGACCGCTTTTTTTAACCGGGCGAGCCATTCAACGTAATTCCGGGGGTTCTCAAGAACGGTATGCCAGCCGGGAACGAGAACGCAGTCTCCTGATGATGCCTCCGGTTCCAGTGCCGGGTGAATGGCAACCGGCTGCTCTTTGCCGCGCACATGGTAGCGCCGTGCGAATTCCTCAGGGGCTGCCAGAGGAACGTTGGAGAGCTCCCTGCAGGCAAGGTCAGGGAAGAGGCGCCGCGTATCCACGGCAGCCGGGAGGTGGAGCGGCCCGTCCGGGGTTGCGAGGACCGATATCCGGGCCAAGCCGTCTCGCCGGATCACTTCATACCGGGTCACACCGCACCTCGCACCCAGGAAGCTCCCGCCGGAAAGTGTCCAACCATCGTCCAGGGGTAAAAATACAGAACCTCGATCCCGGGTTGGCGGTCACCAGGGCCAGCACCCCGGCGCAACCCTGCACCACCATCTCCTCGTCCCACTCCGGAATCTCGCTCTGGCCGATTGGAAATGTTTCCCGGAGTTCGGGTGGAAACGGGCCGAACGGAGGCTTGAAGAAGAGGGTCGTGTCGTACCCGGAGCGCTTTTTCCCGTCCACAGCGACGAGCACATTACTGCCGGTTGCAATCCGCCGGATCTGCTGCTGGAAGGCCGCCACCTCGGTCCTGAGACAGCTCTCGCTTCCCCGGTAGAAAAATCTCCGCTTGCTGCTCCGGTCAAACGGCTCAAGCTCCGGACCCCTGCCGAGTAGCTCGCGGTACGCCCGCAGGAGCTGGGGATGGGCCCGGCACCGCTCGTCCACGAGTTCCCATAGCACCCCGTCAGTTATCGCCTGGCGGATACGGGAGATCTCGGCGAGGCTGACTGCAAGGTTGTGGAGGGAGAGGAGCCGGCCCAGGTCGGGCGACGCCCGCAGTTCTGCGGCGGTATAACCCCGGCACACCGGGCAGGGGCAGGGAAGTTCCACAAGCTCGTCGATCCGGTAACTTCCCGAAGGAGTCAGGTACCGCCTGTCCCTGGCATACAGCGCATAGGCGGCGGAATCGAAGACATCGCATCCCATTGCCACGGCAAGTGCGAACATCGAGGGATGGCCTGCCCCGAAAAGATGGATGCACGAGGAGCGGGGGATACCGCGCTGAGCGGCCATCACCACCCGGACCAGCTCCGCGTAGCGGTACGATTCCATCAGCGGGACCACAGCGCCGATAGGACAGAATGAAAAGCCCATCCCCCCGACCATTCGCCCGGCAGCTTCCCGCAGATCCTCGAACATCCCCCCCTGGACCGGGCCGGCGATGGGTGCATCCGGTCCGAGCTTCTCCCGCGCCTCGCGGAGCCGTTCCAGGGTACAGGAGAGGTCGTCTTCCGCTTGTTTTCTACCGGATTCGGGGGAGGTGGGGATATCGAGCGGCACCCAGATATCGCTCCCGATCGCCTGCTGAAATTCCAGGGTCTCGAGGTTTCCGATCTCCACTGCGCCGTAGACCGAGAGCTGGAACGAGCCGGAATCGGTCATGATCAGACCATCGAACCCGAGCAGGTGGTGAAGGCCTTCGCAAAGCGCCTGGTCGCGGTACTCGTTGCTACGGGAGAAGATGTAGGCATTGGTGATGATGCCTTCGGCACCCATCGCTTTCATCTCTGCGGGTGAAACCGGCTGGAGATGGGGGTTGACCACCGGCAGGAGCAACGGAGTCCGGACCGTCCGGTTCCCTGCACGGAGACGGCCGATCCTCCCGGCAATATCCTTGTCGAGAACCTCGAAGCTGAGAGGCATGTAACAGGTCTGCAGTATCTGGGCTCGCGATCAGCAAGAAGGTATGGCTTACAAAGACCCCGTATTGAGCGAAGGTAAAGCGAGGATGTTGTCCTGAATTCCTGCTTTGGGAAAAATGGGATAATTTTTCCTTACCGCAGGTTTCACGAAGCGAAATCCAGGCGGTGAACGGTTTTACCGACGTTCATGACGCTCACTTTGTTCAACCCTGTCTTTAGGAGAACAGCCAGACAGGGAATTCTGCGATGATTGTCTAATCATCGCAGTAAGGAAAAATGGTGCTACCCTTTTTTACGAATCTAATCAACCCAATGTGTATTTCCTGATTAGCTCGGATTTCATCGATGCTAGATTGCCCTGGCCTGTGCTGTAACCCGCAACTTTCTGCATGTGAGCACTATTGACCTTCTGCAACATTCCAGTGTTCGAACCCGTACCCGATTGGACGACCACCACCGGGCTCAACCCTCCTTTTTGTATCCTCTGAAGATTTGCAAGGACTGATGACTTTGTGATGTCCTTTTTCAGGAGAAACCTGTTCAGGAAGGAATTATATGGATCCTCCTGGCTCGTTCCAGAAGATGGTTTGGTTGGATCAAAGGACCCCCCGAGCCTGATGAACATATTGGTACTGGGCGAAAGCTCATACGAAATACGTTCGACTCCGGAAGGTTTCATATATGATAGGGTCAGGATTACCTTGGAAAGCGGCCTTCCGCTCAAAGCTGCCTCGCGGATTATGCTCTTCAGATATGTGCAGAGCACATACTCAGAATTGATTATCCCGTCCGGCCTAATACTGAGCGCGCTGACCGATAGCGGGGCCGTTGCTGTCAGTTCGATTTCCGTCACACCATGGCTTCCCGCCATAACTTCTCTCATGCTGAGACAGGCGATATCAGCATCATAGGCACTGACTGTTCCCACGACAAGCAGGCAGAGGAACAAAGCGCCAGCGACGTTCAGACATTTTCTGGAGTTATTCATGGTCATCATCTGTTGTGTTGAACTATATATTTGTCCCGCTCATATTCCCACGAAGTAACTTCAAAATTGAGAAAGCATTCAGTAAAATGTGTTATCCGCTTTATGTGTATTCCCGACATGATGGGAAAATGATTAAACGGGAATATGAGACTCTTCTTGCCAGGCTAAAATGTGAACTGAATCATTGGACTGACCATCCCGGTATTTCGCTCTTTGATCGAAGATTTCATTAAAATTGGTCAAAGATGCGCTCCCTCTTCAGAGATTGCACAGATATTCACGGAGCTTTGTCGTCAAATTCGTTTGTATTGATGTACTTTTTTACCGGGAAGATTTTTTTTAAATTTATGCAGAATTCACTCAAAGAAGCAATTACAGGCCTTGGCTGAATGATAGTCCTGATAGCGGGCTATAATAATAATTACCTGTTTGAGGATCACCCTTCTTTCTTTTCACAAAAGACCTGCCCTTCGAAGGTAAAGACCTCGATCTTCTCGTTCCGCCAGCAGCCGGCAGGGAGTCCGGCCTTCAGGCAGGTATGATCCAGGAACTCGCGGCTGTCCCACCCCCATTCTACCGGCACCTGGGGAAGGAGCAGTCCGCTCCTCCCGTGCCCCTGGACGATCAGGCCATGCTTCCCGACCTTGACTGCCGCAGGGCGGGCTTCCGGATCCGGAGAGATCGGTTCGGGAATGGACAGGACGGTAACCTCGATTCGCAGCAGCGGGAGCTCCGGTGCACGGACCGGGGGGAAGCGCGGGTCCCGGATAGCGGCGGAGATGGCAGCATCGCAGAGCGCCTCCTTCAGGGAATGTGTCGGGTAAGGAAACCCGATACACCCACGGAGCTCGCCGTCCCTGGTGAGGGTCACAAAGACGCCGCGCTTCTCCGAAAATACCGGGGGGAAGGTCGGAAGGTCCCTGTTCGTCCGGCCGATATGCTTCTCGAGCACCGCCCGGGCGACCCGGATTGCCAGCGCTCCTTCCTCATCGGTGAGGACATGCATCACGCTAAATATATCGGACGCATATATATATAGGAGAGGGAGAGTGCGGCTGACGGTGGCCGGGGCAACCCGGCCGCTGAGGAAAGTCCCCCCACCACCTGGGCACGCAGCCATATGCAAGTATGGGTGGCGAGAGCCACGGCACTGGCACAGAAACGACACGGCCTGCTCACAGCCATGAAGCGACAGAGCCTTCAAGGGCGAGACATGCCGAAAGGCATAAGATAACTCGCTGAGCGCAGGGGCAGGATACGATGAAACGGCGAATCCCTGCGGGTGCAAGCCAGAACAGGGTATCGTGGCTGCTCAGGCACAAATACCCGGGTATGGCGCCAAGCTGAATGCCGCACCGAACAGAAGGGGGCTTACTCCTCCCACTCAATTCCATCACGGTTCCTTCTTCTGGCATTCCTTTTTTCCATTTCAGGATCTGTTATCCCGCACACAGAACCGCAAATCCGTGCCCTGCGATATGAACGGCTTCTCGCGCCAGGGGGCCATCTCCGGGCAGGCGATGATGATGCCAAAAACATGGAGAGAGCCGGACGACATCCATTAATTTTCACCGGATCGTTCATTCGGCAGATTCGGTCCGTCACAGTTGTCCTGCTCCACCTTCCTCGAATTATGATTACCGGGAAAAATATAAATTACCAGTATGCACCGAAGTAATAATCAATGCATATCCCAACACCAGAGGAACTGAAAGCCCGCCGTGAAATGTTGGGTATACGGCAGTCAGAACTTGCAGAGATGGCAGGAATCAGCCAGTCTATGGTGGCGCGAATCGAGGCAGGAAGCGTGGACCCTCGGGTGAGTACCCTCGAAAAGATAGTCAGAGTCCTCAATGAAGCCAGGAAACCACGGATGACCGCGGCTCAGGTGATGAATGCCCCCGTCTTCTCAGTTGAACCCCGTGATCCGCTTACCCGGGCTGTGGAGATCATGGATGCCCGGAACTTTTCGCAGCTCCCCGTCATCGAGAACGGGGTGCCGGTCGGTTGCATCTCGGAGTCCGCAATCGTGGGCGCAATCGAGGACCGGGGTACTTCAAAGGGTCATGACCTCTCGGTGAGCCAGGTGCTCGAGCCGGGTTTTCCCACCGTCCCTCCCGGCATGGATATCGAGACCGTGGTGAAGATCCTCCAGAAACACCATGCCGTCCTGGTGATGGAGGAAGGGAAGGTGCAGGGTGTCATCACCAAGCACGACCTCATCTCCCTGATTATCGAGCGCTAGACAAGCGAGACCAGGTCCCGGAGCACAGCGATCGGGGCTTTTGCCTTGACGACGCTCGATGCTAGCAATACCCCGTCGGTTCCGAGATCGCGGGCGATTTTTACGCATTCTCCTGACTGTATCCCCGCCCCGGTCAGCACCTTCACCCCTGGATTCACTTTCTGTACTGCCTCAACGGAGCGGCTGATGATGTCAGGGTTCGCCTTCGAGACCGATATCCCACTCCCGATCAGTTCGGGTGGTTCGATTGCCACGTAATCAGGTGCAAGCGCCGCCGCTGCAGCACTGGTAGGATCATTGTTCGAGCAGACGACCGATACGAGCCCTGCTGCCTTCAGCGCGGTTACTGCCGCATCGATGTCGGCCAGGGTAAGGCGCCGTTCGGAGTGGTTGACCAGCGAACCCGTTGCCCCGGCCATCTTCAGGGCCTCAGCGGTGACAAACCCGGTGTGGGCCCCCGGTTGGGCACCGTCCACGTGCTGTGCATAGACCGGGACTCCGGTATGAACAGCGAGAGGGCGGATGTTCATATAGGATGGGGCCACCGCTATCGTAGTCCCGCTCTCGAAGGCGACCTGCGCTGCGGCATCCCCGATGGCCTGTGCCCGCTGCCCTGCTCCTTCAGGATAGGTCTTCAGGTTGATGAGAATGAATGGCTTGTCCATATTCGTCACAAAAGAGAGTATGGATGCCGGGAATTGATACCTTTCCCCTCACCATCAGAAAGGCCGCGGATGAAATGTCCTGCGGTTATCCCGCCCCTCGCCATCTCCCTGATACGCTTCTTGAGGCCAGGGATGGGGGTGGAAGCACCGGAACGCCCGGAGAGCCAATCGATATTCTCCACGGCTTCCCGGTACACGGCTGTCATCCCACCGGAGTAAACCGGTCCGCGGGCCCGGGCATCGATGATGACTGTGTCAATCCCAAGGGAGGCAAGGTCCGGGAGGTAGTCGATAAGGCAGAGTTCGCTCGCATTTGCAATATGCGTCCTCCCGCAGGTATCCACATGAACTGGAAAGGCACGTCCTGTTTCATCTTCGATGGCGAACCGGCAGTGTGCGATCTGCCCCCCGCTCGAAGCGTGGTTGAGGAGATTGTCGGCAGTCACCATGACTTCGAGGTTTCCCTGGACGAGGATTGCGGTCTCCACCCCCGGACAGGAATGCTTCTTGCGTTGCATGAGTTCTGCAATATCGCGGGAAGAGAGCTCAGGAGAGAGTGTAATTCCCGATACAAGGTCGGAATATGCCCGAATTGAGAGGTGGTTGAAGATATTCAGGCCCGGCCCGCCCGTGACCGTCATGCCCGGGATGGCCCGGCGTATCGCGGCCGCTGCTCCTGGACTCTCCACCATCACCCTGCCCAGTCCGTTCGCGGAGAGGGAGGGGAGGATACAACATGCGGCCTTGATGTAGTCGCCCGGCGGGACCTGCGGCCATTTCCAGACGATTATCCCGGGATCCTCCGCCTCCTGAAGAACCGGAAGGACTGAGGTTCCCGGTGATGTGCATTCACCGGCGGGTTCAAAGAAAACCCGGTCACTGCCGGAAGAGAGCGCGGCCATGCAACTCTCATGGTCGTCGCAGATGACAGCGACCTGGGGGAGGGTGAAGATCGGACTGGAACATGAATGTGTGAGATGTTCTGCCAGATCCCTCGCCCGGGATTCCGCTTCATCTGCCATGGCGGAGGCGGGATGGAAGGAGGCGAGCACCTCCTGGCGGGCGAGGTCTATGAATTCCCGCCGGAAGGCGTTCAATTTGCCGATCGGGATAAAAAGGGACCCGGGATAGACGAGGGAGATTTCTTCCACCCTGAATGGACTATTCCCTGTCTTTTTGATCTGGCGCACTATATCATCGCCTGAAGTTGGCCGGCCCCGGGCCGGTTCCGGAACAAAGTCGCCTTCGTGACGGACAACCAGGGTAGTTCCACCTGGAACATGGATCAATCCTGAAATGAGCAGGGGAAAGCCCGGTTCCACAACGAGTGTAATATAGATGGGAAGCGGGAACCTTCCCGCAGGCCCTGGGGCCTTCAGGATTCCCTCTGCTTCGTACTCAAGGCGCGCACTCCTGGTCAGGAATAGATCCATGCCCATGCTGATCCCGGTCTGCTGCCGAATCACGACCTCCCGGTCCGTATGTTCAACAGCGCCATGGAGGATGAACCCCTGCTCCTCACCGGTACAAGGATTCCTCCCAACAAGCCCATCTCCAGGTCCGGGCACGGTCCGGGCTGCAGGGAGGATACGCAGTTCACCGGGTGTGCTGGCGGCCACGGTCCCGAGAAAAAGCCCCCTGTTGCCCGGCCGGCATCGTCCCATCAGAGAAGAACCACGACTGCCAAACAGGTACCCGGGAGTAAAACCCCGGGAGAAGGCGATCTCCAGGTCTTCGATCTCCTCATTACCAGGAACCAATCCCGAAGCGAGGTAATCAAGCGCCTTCCTGTAGCGGGATACAACGATGGCCACGTATTCCGGGGACCGCATCCGGCCTTCGATTTTCAATGCTGCAAACGGCCGTCCCAGTATTTCCTGAAGTCGCGGGTATATGCAGAGATCACGGGTGGAGAGGAGATACGCATCGGGAAGAGGTATGTGCTCTTTGCATCTGATCCGACCGACGCGGTCCGCTGCTCCCCCCACCAGCCTGTACGGCTTCCGGCATGGCTGTGCGCACATGCCCCGGTTTCCGCTTCGTCCACCAATGACCGAAGAGAGGAGGCACTGTCCCGAGTAGGCATAACAGAGCGCTCCGTGAGCAAATATTTCGATCCCGGGACGTTCCGCATCGGGAATTTCAAAGATCGAATCGATCTCCTCCATGCTGAGTTCCCTGGCAAGAACCACTCTCGCAAACCCCGATTTTCGGGCCTGGATCACCCCTTCCCTATCGGTTATCGTGCACTGAGTGGATGCGTGACGGGGGAGATCGGGAACCACGCTCCGTGCCAACTGTGCTGCCCCGGCATCCTGGAGGAGGATGCCATCGGCTCCCATCCCGTATAGCAGGGCAAGATACCGCGCCAGTGCGGGCAGCTCGCGATCATGAACAAGGGTATTAACCGTAACGTAGACCCGTGCCCCTCGCAGGTGGGCATATTCAATTCCTTCGGACAGCTCTTTGTCGGTGAAGTTGGGCGCAGACTTACGTGCCCCAAATTGTTTCCCTCCGAGGTAGACGGCATCCGCCCCGGCGTTGACCGCAGCTTTGAGAGCGTCAGGCGAGCCTGCTGGCGCCAGAAGTTCCGGGATCCGGTCGATCATACGTGCGTATAACTTTATCCTGCGTCCCAAAGAAACAACGCAATTCCAGGTGAGCCTGCAGCGCGGCAGCGGGTGATATATGGAAGTGCGATCCACTCTCACCGTATGCAACTTGTTGCGTCGGTTTCTGATCCGGCGGATATCGCTCGCGCTGTTGCAGATGGCGCCGACATGATCGAGCTCAGGCTCGACCTCATTCCCAGGAACCTTCCAGGATCTGCCTTAAGGACCATCCGTGGGTGCACGCTCCCGATCATCCTGACCGTCAGGACCAGGGAAGAAGGGGGTGCGTTCTCCGGCAACACCGGGGAATGGCAGGCCCTGATCGAGCCCTGGCTTTCCCTTGCGGCCGTGGTCGATATCGAACAGCGGTTCAGTGCCACGGCATCGGACTACCAGAATCTCGGCAAGGAGATCATCGCTTCGTTCCATACCGACCGGATGCCATCTGAACATGAGCTCCGGGGCATCGAGGTCCGTCTCCGTGGGTATGGGATTCCGAAAATTGTTGTCACGCCCCGTTCACCCGAAGACGTTCTCTCGCTGTGTACCTTCACCCTGGCCGCAGATCATCCGGTTATTACCAGCACTATGGGTTCGCGGTTCCGGTTTGCAAGGATCATTCTCCCGCTGTTCGGGTCGTCGCACCTCTTTTGTGCTGCAGGCAGGCCCACCGCCGAAGGACAGTTTACTGTCCGGGAGGCGCGTGCGATCCTCGATACACTCACCCGCTGACCCGCCCTGGCAACGAGGGACGGGCCAGACCCCTGGGGACCATCAGGTTCCGGGACTGTCCTTCGTTCACCACCGTGTGGCACAGGTCTGGATTGGGGTGAGTTTTCTCGGCCCAGTCACGCCAGGACCGGGTAGGCATTCAGGACATAGTCGTTGATGCAGTCACCATCGAGTTCGACCTGGATCTGGTGCGATTCCCCGGGTGCAAGCGTGCCGGCATACACCCGCATGGTATCCCGCACCGCTCCGGTCGCGGCGTCAACCAGTTCTAGCTGGACGTTTACGTTCCGCGCATCGAAGTCACCATGATTGTAGACCTGTACGGTTACGGTCCAGATACAGCCCCGGGACAGCGAGAAATCAGCCGATGACCTGACCAGGTTGACCGATACATCGGACGGCTCCTTTCCCATTCCGCCACCTGCAAGGTCCGGTACCGAAACACATCCCGGAAATACGATCAGGGAGATGAAGAGGAGGGTAACTGGGATGAGAAGTTCCGTTTTCATGTGCTGCTCATCAGGAGGTATCATTCCTGTTCCTCACCGCTGGAATACCCTGTACTTCCGCTGTTCTAACAGGGCATCTGCAAGCACAAGGGAAAGCATTGCCTCTGCAACAGGGAGCACTCGGGGAACGATGCAGGGATCGTGCCGGCCTTCGATCCGTATAACCGTTTCTTCCCCGTTCACGGTAATCGTCTTCTGGGGCTTCCGGATAGAGGGGGTCGGCTTTATGCCAATCCGGACAACGATATCGGCCCCCGTGCTGATACCACCGAGGATACCTCCGGAGTGGTTAGAGAGGAACCCTGTGCTATCCATCTGGTCGTTGTGCTCGCTTCCTCTCATACGGGCCGCGGCAAACCCATCCCCGATCTCGATTCCCTTGACCGCCCCGATCCCCATCATTGCCCCGGCAATCAGGGCATCGAGCTTGCCGAAGACCGGGTCTCCGAGCCCAGGGGGGCAGCCCCGGGCGATGACCGTGACGATCCCGCCAACGGAATCGCCTTCGGCCACTGCCCTGCGTATCTCCTCTTCCTGCGCCCCGGGATCCGCCATCCCGTTGATCTCATCGATGGACGCAGTGATGTTGATACCCGTTTCCGCGAGGACCCTCATGGCCACCGCACCTGCTGCAACACGGGCCACCGTTTCCCGCCCAGAAGACCGGCCACCTCCCCGGTGGTCCCGGGTGCCGTATTTTGCCAGGTAGGTGAAGTCGGCGTGCCCGGGGCGGTACAGGTCCCGGAGCGTGTCGTAATCGGAGGGGCGCGCCTCGCGGTTCCAGATGATCATCGCCAGTGGCGTCCCGGTGGTCCTTCCCTCGAAGGTTCCCGAGAGGATCTCGACCTGGTCGGTTTCGGCCCGGGAGGACATAAGCTGGCCGCGACCCGGCCTGCGGCGGTCGAGCGCCGGCTGGATATCCGCCTCGGAGAGCGGCAGTCCGGGGGGGCATCCGTCGATGACGACCCCCAGTGCAGGACCATGGCTCTCACCAAAGGTGGTACACCGGAACGATCGTCCAAAGGTATTCATTGGATCATGCTCCTCACCAGTTCCAAGGGCGCAGAAATTCCGGTGAAATGCCGGAATTGCGCCGCAGCCTGCCGGACAAACAGTTCTGTGCCGGGAATGACCCGGCACCTTGCACTTCGAGCCATCCTGATCAGCGGTGTATCAGGCGGCGTATAGACCAGGTCAAAGATAGTCATGGATGGTTTCAGCTGGCCCTGTTGGAGCAGGCTCCTCGTATCCGGATCCATGCCGACCGGTGTTGCATTGATGACGATATCGGGTGAAACCCTGTCAAACATCTCCAGGGGGCCGGACTCGCACCCGAACCGCCCGGCAAGGTCCCGGGCAGCGCTGACCGTACGGTTGAGCACCGTAATGTCAAGCGAGAGAGACCTCAGCGCGTACACCGCTGCGGCGGCCGCCCCCCCGGCACCAAGAACGACCGCCTTCGATCCGGCATCGCCGATCGCATCCCTGATACCAATCCAGTCGGTGTTCGACCCGTACCCCTTTCCACCACACCACACCACGGTGTTGACCGCCCCGATCTCCCTGGCATCGGGCGAAATTTCCGAGAGGTGCCCCATGATGCTGGTCTTGAACGGTATGGTCACCGACAGACCCCGGAAATCAAGGTCATGGCATATACGGAGTATGGGGAGTATATCCGGCGCCTGGAGCCGGGTATAGTGGCAGTTCAGGTGATAATGCGAGAAGAGCTGCGCGTAGAGTGCAGGGCTCCGGCTCTGGAATGCAGGATTTCCGGCTATGGCATACAGCCTCGTCTTTGGATCTCCGTTCACAGCCTCCTCGAACGCCCGGACTTCGTCGTGCGGGATTCCCGATCGATCCAGGAACCGGACTGCCCGTTCCCCTGCGCCCGGCAAGACCGTTCCCTCGGTAACAATTCGCATGATGGAAAGGCATACTTCGTTTGGGCTCCGTGCGGTGGTGTCGATACAGAAATCAGCGGCACTGGTGTAGAATGGCCTGCGTTCTTTGAGCAGGACACGAATCTCGTCGCGGAAGGGGAGCGTGGTGAGTGCTGGCCGTGTGGTGTTCCGGATGCGCTGTTCGATGACGGCCGGTTCTGCTTCGAGGAGGATCATCGTGCTTCCCCTCCTGAGAGCAGCCACATTCCGGGAGTCGATCACCGCTCCCCCGCCACTCCCGACAATGCAGCCTGAATCCGGGAGGCTGGCAATCACCTGCCGTTCGTGTTCCCGGAAGGTCTCCTCCCCATCCTCTGCGAAGATTTCGTAGATGGGCTTTCCCACGCGCTCCTCGATCATCGCATCGGTATCGAAAAACGGCAGGCCGGTTAACTGGGACAACAACCTGCCGCATTCGGTCTTCCCCGTCCCCCGGAACCCGCACAACACAATCCTCATGCCAGTCTGACCTCATGGAGTATTTTCCAGAAATCCGGAAAAGACTTGCTGACGCATTCGGCACCGGTGATGGTGACTCCCCCGACCGCAAGGCCGAGCACCGCAGCACTCATGGCAGTCCGGTGATCGTTTCCGGCGGCAATAACCCCGCCATGGAGAGGGACCGGCCTGATGGTGATCGCGCCCTGTTCACAGTAGGCTTCGCCGCCAAGTGTCTTAATGACGTGAAGAATCGCGCGGATGCGATCGCTCTCCTTGAACTCAAGGTGGGAGATCCCGGTAAACCGGGACGGGGATTCGGCTGTCGCGGCAACCATGCAGAGCGTCTGGACGATGTCGGGCGATGCGGACATATCACGCTCGATTCCCTGGAGACGGCCACCACTCTCGAGCGTTATGGTACTGCCACGTGAAGAGACCGTGCACCCCATCTCGATAAGGGCCTCCAGAAGACCACGGTCCCCCTGCACAGATTCCGGGATAAGGTTGTCCACCCTTACCCTGCCGCCACATGCTGCAGCGATGGCAAAGAAGTACGATGCCGATGAGTAGTCTCCTTCGACACGGTACTTCCGTGCACGGTACGGTGCCGGGACAACCTTGAAGCGTTCATACCCGCGACGCTGCACATGGACCCCGAACGAAGCCATGACATCTACAGTCACATCGAGATACGCCAGGGACACACCCCCTGGAGGCAATTTCAGTTCTACCGGAGAACGGGCACAGGGGGCGGCAAGGAGGAGTGATGATGCATACTGGCTGCTCACGCTGTTCTCCACGCTGACCACCCCTCCTGCCAGCTCCCCTTCGATAAGTAACGGAGGAAAGCCAGGAGACCCAAGGTACCTGATCCTTCCTCCCATACTGTTGAGGGGCTCGACAAGCCCGCCGATGGGACGTTCGTGCAAACGGGGGCTCCCGGAAATGATGACCGGGTTGCCGCAGAGGAGCGCAACGGAGGTTAGAAGCCGGCAACTGGTCCCTGAATCTCCCATCCAGAGCTCGGTGTTTTCGCGACAGCCCAGCGCTCCACCGCATCCATGCACCACCAATCGCTCCCTGTTCCCATCGATCCGAATCCCGAGCCGGGTCAGCCCATTGACGGTGATGGCTGTATCGGCTGCATCGAGGGGCTGTTCAATCACGCTTCTCCCATCCGCCAGTGCCGCGGTGATGAGAGCCCGGTGGGTATAACTCTTTGAGGCGGGTGCGCTGACCCTGATATCGATCCCTTCCGCCTTTCCAAGAGTCACGTCCATTCCGGTACCTCCAGTTCCCGATAGCACCCCAGCTCCCGGAACCGCGCCTTCTCGCGGAGCGCCCGAAGGGCATCCTCCCAGGCAGGAGTGTAATCGGTGTCCATGAAGAAAATATATCTGCCCATCCCCCGCTTGGACGGGCGTGACTCAATTCTCGTAAGGTTGATATCCCGCGTGGCAAAGATCCCAAGGAGCTCGTAGAGTAGTCCGGCCCGATCCTGCTCGGGATCGACAAGGATACTGCACTTCGTGCAACCCCGCTCATCCCCTCTCCGGTTCGAAATCACGACGAACCGGGTGGTATTGGACGGGTTGTTTTCAACATGCTCCCTTATAATGGGCAGGCGATGCAGATCGGCACTCATCCGTGAGACGATGGCCCCGGACTTCGGTGAGCCGGTCATCGCCTGGGCGCTGGCAGCGTTGCTGCTGGTGTGGATGACCGGAACTCCCAGTTCATCGATGAACCTGCTGCACTGCTCATGGGTCTGCGGGTGGACATAGAGCACCCCGATCTCATCCAGGGAGACCTTTGATACCAGGTGGTGGTGGACCGGCAGGAACAGCTCAGCGGTGATGAAGACCTCGTGCTGCAGTAGCCCGTCGAGCGTCGGGCCAACCCCGCCCGCCTCGCTGTTCTCGATCGGCACCACACCGTCAGAGACACCTGCCTCAACCAGGGAGAAAATCCCGGCAATGGTTGGGATCAGCCTGATCGGGGGGGGAAAAGACCGGACCGCAAGCTCATGCGAGAAAGTGCCCTCGGGACCAAGGGCCAGGATCGTCATCGGTTCACCATTGCCTGGATCAGGTAATCGGTCTCTGCCGTTGCCCTGTCGCAATACGATCCGAAGTGCGTTACATTCTTCTCGAATAGATCGCTGAACGCTTCTTTATCCCCTGCAGTGACTATCCTCAGCAAATCTTCAAGGGCTTCCTTGCATGCAGCAAGAACCGGCGTAACATTCGGATTTAGCATGAGCATATCTCCGTACAACTCCGGGGACTGGGAGAGGAGCCGCCCGACCAGTCCCATCTCGATCTGGTAAACCGGGCTCATGAACGGAGCGGAATCTTCGGGCGTGACGCCGACCCGCCGCATGGTTTCGGCCACCATCAGGGTAACGCTGTGGGTCAGTCCCTGAACCAGAGCCATAATCCGGTCATGCTCTTCGGGCGTGGAGAATGTGACAGAGGCTCCCTCCCGCTCGAAGATCGAGCAAAGCGCACGAAGCGTCTCCCTGCTGCATCGCGCCGGAATAACGATAATAATCTGGCCATTGAGGGAGGGGACGCCGGGTCCGAACATAGGGTGAAACCCGATAACCGAGGCCGCCGATTCCAACATTGCCGCAACGGGACCGGTCTTCAGCGATGTGAGGTCGCAGAGGATCTGGTCGGGAGTGAGCAGTGGAGCGATACGACGAATTACATCCACCGTATCCCGGATTGGTACCGAGACCATGACCAGATCTGATGCCTCTGCCAGGTCCACACAGCTCAGGAAGGTTGTTCTCCCGCACACGTGCACCTCATGCCCTGCCCTTTCAAAGACCCCGGAAAAGAGTCGTCCCATCTTCCCGGTTCCACCGATGATTCCAACCTTCATCCTGTCACTTCTCGATAATCGACTCTTTCACGGCAATACCGAAATGACGCCCGGCCTGGAGCGTCCTGCCGAGCACCCGGTCTCCTGGTGCGAGCGCAACAACCGAGATGGGGATTCCATCTTCGCCAACCAGTCGGACTGTCTCTGCATTCTGGAGCACCAGGCTCGCTTTCACACCGTCAGCCTCGGCCTCGACCAGGAGGAGCGGCCTCTGCTCGATCTTCACCCGGCCCACCCCCGCATCGCGGAGCATCCCGGCATGATCGACGAGCAGGACATGATCCCCGGCCGATAAATCCGAGAGATAGGCGGTCTTCTCACCGGGAACGAGGGTGTAGGCGTGCACCGCGCCGGCATTAACCCTGAAAGGGCGGGGGCTCACATAGGGGTTCTCAAGGGTTTCGGCCTGGACGAGCAGGAACGCCGAAGAGGTATTTCCCACGAGGATCCCTTCTCCTTCTTTCATCATGGAACAGGTATCAACGCAGACGCGGTCACCCATCCCGACCGGGCGGACATCGGTGATCGTGAAGGGGACCAGGTCGGTTTTCCCGACACCGGCCCTGATCCGTGTTCCGATCTTCCGGATGAGGGCAGGAGTTGGATCTTTCAGGAGGATTCCCCGCACGCCTTTCTCAAGCACGGTCAGCGCGAGTTCGGCCTCTTCTTCAGACCTTACCACGGCAATGATCCTGTCAGATGAGGCGACAAGGTTCTCAAGCGGTATGATCCGCCAGTTACTGGTCTCCACCACCACGAACCCTTTTCTGGCCATGGCCTCCGCTTCCTCCATTCCTTCCGTGCCCGTTATGACGACCTCCCCGACATCAATTCCCCACCTGAGATCCCCATCATCCGAAAGCACCGTCATCCTGCCGAGCGCTTTTACCTTTGCGGCTGTTTCGGTCACGATTACATCCGCACCGCTTTCGATTGCCGCGGTCGCAAGCTCTTTTCGCCAGGGGTGCACGTCGACCCAGAATTCTTTCATGGCTGCTCCGAGAGCGCACGCCCGGGGTCCCACCCGTCATGGACAACGTAGCAGAGTGCTCTGACAAATGCCGTTGTATTCTCCCGCTGGAAGGCGTTTCTTCCTACACAGACCCCAGCTCCACCGGCATTCACGGAATCGTGAATCGCTTTCAGAGTCTCAAGATCTCCTGCCTTCTCCCCACCGGCGATGAAAACCGGGACCGAACAGGCCCTGACTATCTTTCCAAAGCTGACAGGATCCCCGGTGTAATTGGTCTTGATCATATCGGCACCGAGTTCTTCGGCGACCCGCACACAGTGGCCAACGGCCTGGGGAGAGAATGGGTCGATCCCCTTACCCCTGGGATAAATCATCACCAGCAGGGGCATGCCCCACCGTTTGCAGTCCCTGACCACCCCTGCCGCGTCCTCCAGCATCTTTGATTCGTTCGGCGCACCGAGGTTGATATGGATGGAGACCGCATCCGCACCCAGCGCCACCGCCTCTTCCACCGTGCAGACCAGTACTTTATCGTTCGGGTCTGGGTTGAGCGAAGTGCTCCCCGAGAGGTGGATAATCAGGCCGATATCCCTGCCTTTTCTCCGGTGTCCCCGCTTTACGATTCCCTTGTGAAGCACGATCGCGTTCGCACCCCCTTCACTGACATCCGAAATCACCTGGGTCATGTCCAGAAGCCCTTCAATCTGGCCTAGGGTAAACCCGTGATCCATGGGCACGATGACAGTCCTTCCGGTATTCCGATCGATAATTCGCTCTATCCGGATCTCTTTTCCGATCATAGGTCATCACTTCAATAGCTTCCAGGCTTCCTCTGCGCTCTGCCCTTCATGCACGATGAGCGCTGCCGCCCTGATAAACCTGGCAGGGTTCGGGTGCTGGAACGCATTTCTTCCGATGGAGATGCCAGTGGCCCCCCCAATCATAGCCCCTTCAATCAGGTCCAACGTTGAGCGGTCATCGGTCTTCGACCCGCCAGCCACGACCACCGGGACCGGACAGCCCCTGGTGACGAGCCGGAAACTATCAGGGTCTCCCGTGTATACAGTCTTGACCATGTCTGCACCAAGCTCTGCGGCAACCCGGGCTGCCAGGGCAACATGATCAGAGCTATGTTCATCCTCAATCTTCCTCCCCCGGGGATACATCATGGCCAGGAGAGGCATGCCCCACTCCATACACGCGATTGCCACACCCCCGAGATCAGCAAGCATTCTGGCCTCTGAATCGGCACCGATGTTGATATGTACCGAAACTGCGTCAGCGCCCATCTTGAGTGCGTTTTGAACCGAGTTGATCAGCACTTTTTCGTTCGGGTCCGGCCCGATGGCGGTACTTGCCGAAAGGTGCAGGATCAGCCCCACATCCCTCCCGCTCTTCCGGTGCCCGTGCAGGGCTAGCCCAACATGGCCGAGCACCGCATTCGCTCCTCCTTCTGCTACACGGTCGACAGCATCACCGAGGTCGATAAGTCCTGCAATCGGGCCGTTCGTGACCCCGTGATCCATGGGAACGATGATGGTCTTCCGGGTGTTTCGATCGATGATACGTTCCAGACGAATTTCTTTTCCTCTCATACCACACTCCTCCTCCGTTGCGCCGCATTCAGGGAATGAGCTCACGGAAAATCAGGCACAATAGCCAAAATAACTAAAGAAACTAAAATAAAAGGACCAGCTGGAACCAGCCACGGCTCCGGGAACAGCATTCCGAAGAACCGTTATGCAACGTGTGTGAGCCGATCTAGGAGTGATAAAAACACTCACCGGTGAAAAAACACTCACCTTGCATGGATATCGGTTTGCACCAGGTGCTATATAAATCCATGGACAGATGCTGCAGGGGCGGGTATGTAAGATTTGAACCAGCGGAAGAGGAGCCCGCGGAAGCTTATTTATGGCTTTTTTTTATGGAGATGACATCTCCGAGGGTTGGAACTACCCTCCCCCCCTTCTTTTTATCCGAAGTATCTTCAGCGGTATCGATAAGACGGATGTTAAGCGTCCGTTCGAGCTTGATCCGGACATCATCTTCCGGTATCAGGTCTCCTTTTTCGATCTTCTTGATGAGGAGTTCCTTTTCCTTGAGCTCCATGGCCAGGTCTTTCTGGGTCCAGCCCCGCTCCATCCTGGCATTCCGGATACGATTACCATAATCGTCGACAATCTCCCCCTCGATCAGGTCAAGAACATCGCGGTGCCGGCGGACCGGGGACGGGGAAGGGACGGGTTTCACGGCAACCGGCTTTCCTCTTCCTTCAGATTTCTTCGGTATCTGCACTTCGGTCCCGTACTTTGCACACTGGGCGCAGACTTCGAGCAGGGCCCCTTCGATCCTGACCGTCTTTGCCTGCCCCTGGATCTTAGCGCCGCACATTTCACATTGCATGTTCCACTCGCAAACATCTTTATAGCCATTTTTCCCTATATAGTTAATTGAGGAAAAAGATGGCAGAAAGCGCCCGGCAGCCGCAGGAGCCCCAGAATCCTGAGGAATTATGCCGATACCTTCTCGACCGCGTAACCAACATGGAGACCCGGAACCTGGAACTCCGTGAACAGCTCCGCCAGGTCGAGTCGGACAAGCGGTACATCGAGACCCAGAAGATCCGCTATGAACGGGAGGTGCGCAAGCTCAAGAGCGAGATTGAGCAGCTCCGGAGCCCTCCCCTGGTCATCGGCACGGTCACGGATGTAGTCGATGCCAACCGGGTCATCGTCAGGAGCAGCGCCGGGCCGCGGTTCCTTGTCCGGAGCTCCATGTGCATCGACCCTGAAAACCTCAAGCCAGGGGTCAGGTGCACGCTCAACCAGCAGTCCCTGGCGGTCATCGATATCCTGCCCGAGAGTTACGATGCTGCGGTTTACGGTATGGAAGTGGTCGAGACCCCTGAGGAAAGTTATGATGATATCGGAGGCCTTGACCGCCAGATCCTCGAGATCCGTGAGGCTGTCGAGCTCCCGCTCAAGAAACCCGAAGTTTTTGACCGTATCGGGATAGAACCGCCCAAGGGAGTCCTCCTCCATGGACCGCCCGGGACCGGAAAGACCCTGCTCGCCAAGGCGGTCGCCCACGAGACCAATGCCTATTTCCTCCGGGTGGTGGGCTCAGAGCTGGTCCAGAAGTATATCGGGGAGGGTGCCCGGCTGGTGCGGGAGCTCTTCGACCTGGCAAAGAAGAAGTCACCGACTATCATCTTCATCGACGAGATCGATGCCATCGGCGCTTCGCGGACCGAGGCCACCACTTCCGGTGACCGGGAAGTGCAGCGGACACTGATGCAGCTACTCGCCGGCATGGACGGTTTCGAGCAGAGGGGGGATGTCAAGATCATCGGAGCGACGAACCGCATCGACATCCTTGACCGGGCGCTCCTCCGACCGGGCAGGTTCGACCGTATTATCGAGATTCCGCTGCCGGATGTCGAGGGTCGGCTTGCCATCCTGAATGTGCACACCCGGAAGATGCGGCTTGACGATGAGGTCGACCTCCGCGAGATCGCATTCCTCACGGAGGAAAAGAATGGCGCTGATCTCCGGGCCATATGCATGGAGGCGGGCATGTTTGCCATCCGTAGGGATCATGATGCTGTCTCGAGGAGCGATTTCTTAAATGCAATCGAGAAGATCGGGCTCGACTTCGATCGCAAGAGATTAACCAGCAGCTTTGGTGCAATGTTTGCGTGAACGCCGGCCTGGGATGAAGTCTTTTTGTATTTTTTTTTCTTCCCTGACTGTAAAAGCGCCTCCTGGCAGGATCCCGGCGATGAAGGCTCCCACAAATTACAGAATGCCCTGCCAATTGTGCGATCATGAGATAGGGTAAACAAGCATCCAGGCAAAGATGAAGATTGCTCCGGGTCTCACCGGAACCTGCTTACAGCGAAGATCCTGAACATTCCTGCAAATATCCAAGAGAGGGGGACTTTCATAAGGAGATTAAAGCGCTGATCGGCGCTCGTTGAGGTAGATATCAAAAACAAGAAATTTTTGGGGAGTTATTCCCCATTTCTCCGTGCCTGTTCCCGGATCAGCGCAAACGCCTCTTCGGGTGAATCGATTCGATGGACGATCCCATCTTTCATGACCGAGAAAGAGGTTCCAATCTGGGCTGCCTCCCACGGGTCATGGGTGATGTACAGGACCGGGACGTTCAACTGCAGGAGTACCTCCCGGAAAAGCGGCAGGATAAACTCTTTCTTTGCCCGATCTACCTCGGTGATAGGCTCATCGAGGAGCATAACCCGCGGCGCTGATACCAGCGCCCTTGCAAGGGCTACCCGTGCGCGGTAGCCTCCTGATAGCTTGTGGGGTTTCCAGTCCAGGTAGGGTTCAAGAGAGAGTAACTTTACGACCTGGTGGAAGGTCTCCTCAGATCCCCTGCCGTTTTGCAGGGGATACAGGATGTTTTCCCTTACCGTGAGATGCCTGAACAGCGCCGTGTGCTGGGGTACGTATCCGACATTGCGGTCTTCAGGAGAAAGGTGCGTGATATCCTGCCCCCCGATCATGACCGTTCCCTGGTCCGGCTCCAGGATGCCGGTGAGTACCCGCTGCAGCGTTGTCTTGCCGCATCCGTTCAGCCCGATCAGGACCTGGATCTCGCCGGGATGAACGGTGATTGATATTCCTTTCAGCACATGGTGCGTTGAGAACGATTTATGCAGATTCTGCGCTTCGAGCATGCAACTTCTCCCGCATACGAAGGGTTACCACCAGCATCAGGGAAAGCAGGATACAGAACGCACTGGCAGTCACTGCCATGCTTACCTCACCTTCCTCGACCTTGGTAAATACGTAACTGGCAAGCACCTGGGTCATCCCCGGCACATTACCTCCGAACATGATGACTGCGGCGAATTCCGATATGGATCGGGAAAAACTCAGTACAAATCCCGAAAAGATCGCTTCCCCAAGCATGGGAATTACGACCCGCCGATATGCCTTCTGCGGATTGTCGCCGAGGGTCCGGGCCACGTTGATCTGTTCCTTGTCAATCTCTTCGGCAGCGGAAGCGATGGTCCGGGCTGCCAGGGGGTATGAGACAAAGAACATGGCAAGTACAACGGCGACGAGGGTGAACGCGAGACCGGTCGGTCCGATGAACCCGAACATGTTTCTTCCGAATGCGAGCAGCAACGCGAGACCGGCTACGGTATGGGGGAGGGCAATGGGAAGATCGTTCATGAAATCGGCGATTTTGTAGACGATCGTCCCTGGGTGAAAGATGTAGAAGTAGCCGAACCCAAGCGCCATCATCACTCCGAGCAGAGCGGCAAAGAAGGCTGTTACGAGCGTGTTCTTGACCGAGTCCCAGAAGATGGGGTCATCAAAGGTCTTTATCATCCCCTCGATTGTCACGTTCCCGATGATGGCCAGGACCGGGTAGACAATAAGCAGGAAAAAAAGGGGGACAAAGAGGACCTCCCAGATACTCACCTTACGCATACAGTTCCCAGCCGTACTGGGTGAACTCATCGCTGTTCTGCCGGACAAAGTCCCTGAAGGCCTTTGCACCTGCCTCGTTTCCTCCCTTGATTACCGCATCGCCAAAGACGATCTCTTCCGACAGGTCGTAGCTGTATTTCTCAACCGTATCGAGATTGTAGAGTACAGCCGTACTGCTGTAGGTGAACCCGGCATCTATCTCGTCACTCTGCACCATCAGGGCCACCTGATTCACGGTGCCCGGCCGGGTCTTGATGTTGCCCAGGGCGTTCAGCTGGTCCCAAAGCCCGAGGTTCTTCAATACGTTCTCGGAATAGACCCCGACCGGAGCACTTGGATCGGCAACCGCAACAACGATGTTTTTACCGGTGAGGTTGGATGCTGTCGTGATCCCTTTCTCCCTGCCGGTCTTTGAAACGGTCAACACGACAAACTCATTCATGAACTTCTCTGCCTCGGATACTTTGCCCTCCGCTTCAAGTTTCTCGATAAGGTTATAATCCGCAGAATAGTACAGGTCACAGGGTTGTCCCTGGCTGATCTGGGTGTAGAGTCCGCCAGATGGTCCATAGTTGGGGATGACTGTGATGCCGGTGGCATTGGTATACTTCGCAATCACCACGTCCATCGGTTTCTTGAGGCCCGCTGCAACATATACATTCAGCGGCGCCTCTTTATCTTCGGTGCATCCTGCAGAAAGGAGCAGGAACCCTACAATTAAAAACAATCCCATTATTCCCACAAACTTGTAAGATTTTTCCATGGTATCACCTGCAATCATACCTTCAGGAGAATTATATCCTGCAAGGTACAGGGGATTATGTGCGACTTTGAGAATTAAATTATTTTATTGTAACAAGAAGTAAATCAAATGGAATTATCAGTTGGTATACCAGTGTCGAATCCCGTGAGACCCATCGACCCCGTCATTCCTCTTCATCCTGTTGTCCGGCATCGCCTTTCTCAGCAATCGAATCACTCCCCCCATGATATTCATCTTCGGTACACCAGACTTCGATCTCGGCCGGCCCTGAACACCGCCGTTCTGACCCCGGAAGGATCTGCTCTTCATGGACCACGAATCCATCCTGCATCCGGTATATGAGCCTGAAATCCCAGTGATCGGAGAGCGAGATCTCCCGGTCGTAGTACACTTCCCGGGCCAGGCGGTGGGAGCTGTATATGTCAGGAGCAATCTCGAAAAGAACCCCCCGCATGTAACGCTTCAGATACCAGCGGAGATCTGCGGCAAGGGCAAGGGCGCTGCTGAGCGTTGCTACCGTTATCTCCACCCCGCGATGTGTCTCCCGCGGCCGGTAGAACCGGAGAGCCTCCCGGCTTGTCTCGGACGCAAGGAGTTCGCGGTAGAGGGAAACCCCCTCCCGTGGCAGGAAAAGGACATTCATTTGGCTGTTGATCAATATATGCACATGTGGGACTTATAGGCGCTCCGGGTCAATCGCGGAATTCCCGGTGAAGCTGCCCCATGGGAAGGGCAACAGAGAGCATGCAAAGAAAGTCGCCACCAACGGGTTAAGAAAAATCCTGCAGGAAAAAAAAGTTCAGATTTGGTGAAATGGTCAGGTATACATCCGGAGATCCAGGATGACCTCGGCCTTGACCTTCCGGACCGCTTTCTCGAAATCATCCTGCGAGACGCCGGTTGCCTCTCTCCGGACCGCCATCATACCAGCCTCACGGCAGACTGCCTGAAGCTCGGCTCCCGTGGTGTCCTCGGTCATCTCTACGATCCTGTCAAGGTCAACGCCTTCGAGTCGCATCTTCCGGGAATGGATCTCCAGGATTGCCTTCCGGGCTGCAGAATCCGGCAGGGGGATTTCGATCGCACGGTCGAACCTGCCAGGGCGCAGCAGGGCGGGATCGAGCATGTCAACACGGTTGGTGGCTGCCATGATCCTTACATCCCCCCGTGTGTCAAAACCATCCATCTCAGCGAGGAGCTGCATCAGGGTCCGCTGGACCTCAGCGCTGCCAGACGTCCCGTCATTGGTCCTGGTGGATCCCACCGCATCGATCTCATCTATGAATACGATGGATGGGGACTTCTCCCTGGCAAGCGCGAAAAGCTCCCGCACCAGCTGGGCTCCTTCACCGATGTATTTGTGCACCAGTTCGCTCCCGGACATCCGTATGAAGGTTGCCCTGGCTTCGTGCGCAACGGCTTTTGCAATCAGGGTCTTCCCGGTCCCTGGCGGACCGTAGAGGAGGATCCCCTTTGGAGGCTCAACTCCCACCCGCTCATAGATATGCGGCTTGGTGAGAGGATACTCAACCGCTTCCCGGACTTCTTCGATCTCTTTCTCCAGTCCGCCAATATGCTCGAAGGTCACCGCTGGAGACTCATCGAGCTCCATTACCCTGACCCGTGAATCGAAAATGTTGCCCACGATTCTCACGATGGAGAGGGCGTTGTTGACGGCAACCTTGGTCCCGGGCTTGAGCTGCTGGAGGAGATCGTCGTTCACGTGGGTGATGTATTCCTGGTTATTGCCCTGCTGCCGGAGATAGACTTCACCCGTGCCGAGGATATCGACAACAACGGCAACGAAGAGTGGCATCCTCTTCAGCTGATTATTCTCCCGCCGGAGTTGGGCGACCTCTCTTCCCAGCTCCTCGTTCCTGACCTTGAGGTCGAGGATCTGAGACTCGAGATCCTGAAGTTTCAGCTTGGAGGCAAGCTCGGAGTCACCTCCTGTATTGAGGATGGATTCTTCCATATTACTATTATACTCGTTTTCCTAACATTTATTAGGTGTGATTTTGCTATTCCGGGCACGGGGAATATCACGGGGTACTGGTAGTGGCGAGCTCCTGGTGAGCCCCGCTCCCATCTCTTTTCTTTCCGGGGTCGATCCAGAGACCGGCATCGTGGTCGAGAAAGGTCATCCCCTGGAGGGTCGGAGTATCGCGGGTACTGTGCTCGCTTTCGAGCACGGAAAGGGGTCGACTGTTGGCTCTTATGTCCTGTATGCGTTGAAGAGGAACGGGAAGGCTCCGGCAGCGATCATCAATACCCAGGCAGACCCCATCATCGCTGTCGGCGCCATCATCGGGGATATCCCTCTGGTGGACCAGCCCGAAGTAGCAATCGGCCGGTTAAAACCAGGTGCCCTTGTACAGGTAAATGGAACCGAAGGAACCATCGAATATGAAGGAAGCCTCCTCCCTGAACCAGCCGCATGAGCTGCTGGTGCTCCATGGCACCAGGGGAACTGACCGGATCAAGGTGTGGGTCACCCTCAACACCGGCAGCACCTGCAAGGTTATCGATCGGCTCCTCCCCTGCCGTTCCAGGGCGTGATCCCTGGATTGTCCTCTTTTTTATTTCCGGGAAGGCGGATATGAAGGTGAATTGGCGGTATACCACTGCGACAAGGAATACATATGCCACACTCTATGCTGCCTGCGAGCGGGAAGGCTTCTTCCTCGAACCAACGGATCGTCCCCGGAACGATGTCACCTGCTACAGTCTCAATTCCCTGAATGTCCGCGATCTTGCGCCTGAAATCGCGGAAGCAGACTGCATCACCATTGCAGGAGGGCCCCATGCTACCGCCTGCTGGCGTCAGGTCTCCGGATATGCCGATTACGTAGTGGTCGGGGAGGGGGAGTATCTTGTCCCGGCACTCCTTTCGTGTATAAGGGACCATCAGCCTGTCACGCTCCCTGGTATAGCTACCCGCGAATCCTATAGTCCCCCGGCATCGAGCGTCATCCTCGATGCCTACCCTGCCTTTTCGCGGATGAAAGGATACGTCGAGATCTCGCGGGGATGCCCGTTCTCGTGCTCCTACTGCCAGACCCCGCGGATATTCGGAACGGTCATGCGCCACCGGAGCGTGGCAGGCATCGTACATTACGCCTCCCGGCACCGGGATGCCAGGTTTGTCTCCCCGAATGCCTTTGCCTATGGATCGGATGGAAGAAAGCCACGTCCCCATCGACTCAGGGAACTCCTGTCCACCCTCAGGAACAACATCTACTTCGGCACGTTCCCAAGCGAAGTCCGGCCCGAATTTATTACGGAGGAAACGCTTGGCCTTGTCACGAGATACTGCGCGAACACTGCCATCCAGTTTGGCGCGCAGTCCGGGAGCGATTCCGTCCTTCAACGGATTGGCCGCGAGCATACCGTTGAAGACGTGGTCAAAGCGGTGGAATTGTGCACCGGAGTGGGCCTGACCCCGGTTGTCGATATCATCGTCGGGTTTCCCTTCGAGAGCGATGATGACCAGCGGGCAACGGCCAAGCTCGTCCGGTGGATTGCCCGGTACGGGAAGATACACGCTCATTCCTTCCTCCCGCTCCCTGGCACGCCGCTGGGGATGTCGAGCCCCCGGCCGCTCTCCCGCGATCTCTCCCATCTCCTCGGCTCGCTTGCCCTCCAGGGGAAACTGACCGGATCGTGGCGTTCGCTGGAGATAGGATTTTCTAATGCCGGGACTGAATGGATAGGGTATGGAAAACGTTCTCCTCCTGGCCGATCTCCACGGGGAATACGGAAAACTTGATGCGTTCCTTGACCTGAACCCTGATGCTGTCTTTATAGCAGGCGATATAACCAACATGGGTCCTGCAGAATCGGCCACCGATCTCCTCTCGCGCATCGATGTTCCGGCCTTTGCCGTGCCCGGAAACTGCGATCCGCGTGATATGATCGAGTTCCTCGAACGCTCGGAGTGCGTCTGTCTCCACTCAGCCCATATCAGCCTCGGGAAAATCTCCATCATTGGCGTCGGCGGATCCAACCCGACCCCTTTCAACACGCCGTTTGAACTGACCGACCACCAGATCGACACCATCCTGTCAGCAGTCATTCCCAAGCGGCGAGAGGCCCTGCACAACGTTCTGATCAGCCATGCGCCGCCCTATGGAATCCTCGACCGTGCCAGGGGAAATCACGTGGGAAGCCGGAGCGTTCTGAAGCACATGCCATCATTCGACCTGGTCTGTTGCGCCCATATCCACGAAGCGAGGGGTATTGCCGAAAGAGAGGGTGTCAGGATCGTCAATCCTGGCGTAGCTGCAACAGGCGAATGTGCCCTTATCCATTTCGGTCCGGAGCCAAAGGTGATAGGAATAGAATTGATCACCGTTTAACGAGCAGGAGTTCTAGGTAGGAGGAGAGGATCGGCTCTCCCTCCACCCCGATCTCTCTTGCGATTTCCATGACGAATTCCTGGGGGTCTTCATGTGCATTGCTGGTGCGGGCCTCGATCTCGACAAACGTGCCAAGTCCCTTTACCTCGTCGAGGGAGACCAGTGCTCCCCGGTATTCGTAGTACTCTCTCTGCTTCTCCACCTCCGCAACCGGCATAAAGCCCAACCGCTCGAGGATCGCCCCCATGACGCTCCCGGACTCGACTCCCGTGTTCAACTCCTCGCGGGCCTTGAGCCTGTACTCCCTCATCTTCGGCCCCTTGTAGGTGAGCAGGCACCCGTCTCCGGTATACCGCAGCCGGAGTGCTTCATCGGTTGTCCCGAAATCGCGGTCAGGAGCGTTGTAGTAGATATCGTGTTCGTGGACACGGGCCGACGGGGTGGCATGGTTGAGGAGGAGTCGCTCCCGGATCATTCCAAGATCCTCCACGCGTGTTTTGATCTCTACCTCGAGCATCGCATTCAGCCTTCCACAGGTTTATGTATCATTCTCCCTTTGTTATATAGACAGAGGTGCAGAGTTTATGCCGTTAGAAAAGGGTGATTTTGTCTCGCTCAGCTATACCGGCAGCGTCGCCGGCGCGGTATTCGATACCACCGATGAAGAAGCGGCAAAGGATGCCGGCGTTCACAGCCCCGGGGCCCTCTATGGGCCGGTGACGATCCGGATCGGCAGCCAGCATGTCATCCTCGGGCTCGATGAAGCGCTTGAAGGCAGGGAAGTCGGAGATGAAGGCGAGATCGATATCCCCCCGGAGAAGGCCTTTGGCCCCCGCGAAAAGGAACACATCGAAGCCTTCAATAAGAATTCATTCAAGGAAAAGCCCAAGGTCGGGATAACCATCAAGGTTCCGGACAGGGGTGAGGGGACCGTAGTGGATATCATCGGGAACCGGGTGCTGGTAGATTTCAACCACCCGCTGGCAGGAAAGGAACTACATTACTGGTTCAGGATCGAGACCGCGGTCAGCGACATCGTGGAAAAGGTGAAAGGTCTCATCCGTCTCTTTACCGGCAGGGACATTGAAGTTGCATTCAACGATGGTATCGTCACCATCACCCTGCCACCGGGAATCAACTATGACCGCCGCTGGGTGCTATGGCGGAGTCGTATCGTGCATGAAGCCCTGGAGTTCATCCCTGAGATTACAGAAGTGAACCTTGTGGAGACGTTCCGGCGGCAGGAAAAAGAAGAGTTATAATTTTGGTATAGTTTTTTTTCGAAGCTGGCGGTGCCTACCCGGTGCCTGGGAAGAAACAACAGCAATGAGTGCCCCCCTCTTAACGAGTCGGGGTTGGCAACACAATGGTGGCGGAGGTTGGGAGAAAGCCCAACTCCCGTGTGTATCATGAAATACATGAAATTTTCGGGCGCCATTGGAGAAAGTGTAGGTTTTTTTGGAGATGAAAAGTCCATTACCGATGTTTCCTGGCCCTCCATACTCCTACGGATGACACAGCATTTCCACATGCCGGATATCATCCTACCGCGAATGAACCAACCGTAAGAGTTTTGGAAATTGTTGAACTTCCTGCGCTATTTGTAACTTTGAGGGATACAGTAAACGTTCCCGGCTCTTTATACGTGTGAATGGGATCGCTTTCAGTAGAGCTCGTTCCATCCCCAAAATCCCATAACCAACCCGTCGGACCAACTGAAGTGTCAACGAAGATTACGGAGGTTCCTTTTGACATGTGGTTGAAGTTCGCGACCGGTATAAAAGAACTAATATACCTTGAAGGGGATCCTGTCGGCAGTGTGGTTGGAGACGATGTCGGATACACCTTCGGGAATATCGTGGGATATGTCGCTACGGGTACGGTCGGAACGGTCGTCGGCACAACCGTAGGATACACCTTCGGGAATATCGTGGGATATGTCGCTACGGGTACAGTCGGAACGGTCGTCGGCACAACCGTAGGATACACCTTCGGGAATATCGTGGGATGTGTCGCTACGGGTACAGTCGGAACGGTCGTCGGCACAACCGTAGGATACACCTTTGGGAATATCGTGGGATGTGTCGCTACGGGTACAGTCGGAACGGTCGTCGGCACAACCGTAGGAATCACCTTCGGGAATATCGTGGGATGTGTCGCTACGGGTACAGTCGGAACGGTCGTCGGCACAACCGTAGGATACACCTTCAGGAATATCGTGGGTTTGATTGACACCGTTGGTGTGGTGATAGGTGTTGCAGTTGGCGATGGTGTATCTCCAGGGATATAAACCGCAAGAATGGATCGCGAGCTTCCACCGCTGTTGGAAGCGGTGAGGGTCACCCAGTAGGAACCGGGCTGGGCATAAGTATGCGTGGGGTTCTGTGAAGTTGAGATAGTGCCATCACCAAATGTCCAGTACCACGAATCCGGGTTCTCCGTTGAAAGATCAATGAAGGTTACGGTGGTTTTATCAAACGTGTAGCTGAAACGGGTAACCGGAGGCTCTATCCGGGGAGTATCCGATCCACGAATGAATACGTCACAGATATGGTTTACGGAAGAGTATGGTTCCCAATAAACCGATCCCTGGTTCATCGGCCAGGGATCGTAAATGTAAATCTCATTCCTCCCCCAATCGTCATTGTATCCTGCACCCACCCGTGCATGGCCACCCGCGATGGTGAAAGACTCGACATTGCTTCCAAACGGCCGGTTGTTTTCGATCTCATACACCTCTTTCTGGAACGAAGGGCTGTAATCAGCATACGTCTCCTGCTTCCCGAGGTGTAGTATCAAGAACTCCACCTGATCTTCAACGTACATTCCCCCCTTGGTATTCGTCAGGCGGGCGATGTCGTCCTGGTCGAAATAGGTGCCAAAATAGTCTGATATCATCTGTATTGAGGCAACGGCACACCAATCACCCTTCTTCTGGGGGTAGAGAGTAATGGGGAGAACTTTCTTTCCTGTAGAAGGTGCTTCTCCAGCTCCAAGAACCCCGGCCCCGCTCGAACCCACCTGATATTCCGGAAAGGTCGCTTTGCGGAGAGCTTGCATTTTCTCCTGATTCAAGCTGGTTCCGGGATACCCGTATATCCGTGCTTTCTCAAGAACCAGGCGATGTATGGCTTCTTCCTCGTCCCAGGCAACACTATTAGGAGGACCGGTTGCATCATCAAGGCTATTATAATAAGACCACGACCAGTCTTCTGGAACCTGCGTGGAGGTTGTTGGATCGAATATGAACTCCTCTTCGACTTCAGAGCCCCATTGGACAAAAGTAATCCTCTGGCCTATCTTCGGATAACTATAGCACACCGGTTCCGAGGAGGTGATGCTGCATTGGGGACACATATGAAGGAGCGAAGCCTCTGCCACCTCCCCTGATTCGTTAACATCCCAATACCGCGGGGTGAGTTCAACGGCCATCACCGATGACGGGAGGATCCTGCTTGCACCAATCTTCACGCCACCGATTATGGCACCATCACGCATGACATCAAAATGGAAAAAGAGTGGTTCGCCATTTATATCGTAGATAGTAATCGGACCGGGAGCAATATGAGATCCTTCCCATGAACCGGATAGTGCGCCGGGACTGCCTGCAAGAACAAACTCGAGCAACGCTGCATCGGCAAGTACCCGTGCGGAATCAAGGGAGATGTGGTGTGGTTCAATTTCATCCGGCACCATTGCAAAAACCGGAGTACCGGAAAGAAGGATAAAAATCACGGTGACGATGGCACACGCATGAGGAAAACGGTGACCTGCCATATGAAAATCACAATTCCAATTTTCAAGTAATTACGATGCCAGATTTTAATATCCTTCAGCTGGGCTGGGACACCTGACTTCGCCACTTTTTTTTGGTAGTTCCATCAAACTAAGACGATTTAACCCAATTCGCCAGAAGCTATTCTACCGGTGATTTGGCGCCTCCAGGTTACCATATCTCTCCAAGAGTAGGGCGTGTTTCTGGGGAGAAGTTGAAAATGATCTTGACAGGATACACAGATGAGGGGTTTATGATCGTGTGTCGTGGAGATAATTTTTGAGGACTTTCAGATTTTTCACGATGGGATCTTTTACAGGAAAGCTGTGTCACACTGGCCAGGGGCGAATTCAGGTAGATAGTATCGGTTTTTCCCTGTTGCCCAGAATTTCCAGCTGGTGTCGCACCCCGTTTCGATCCAAGGGAGCCAGTAACTGTTCCCGCCCGCTAAAGCACTGTTATCCGGTTCTCTTCTCCTTCACGCCGCTGCGGCATGCGCCACTTCATGAACCAATTTCCGGATCTGCCCGAGGTTGATCTCAGGCCGTGTCAGGATAAGGAGATACCCGTCATCGTACGGCACAATTGTGATGTTGCTGCCAAATAGCAGGATCGTTACCTGGACAAGGGGGCCGGGCGAAAGCAGCGGAAGCACCTCGAAGGCAGAGAACAGGACTTCTTCGGCCGGATCCACCAGATCTTCGAGAGCGCGACCTCCCACTGATGTGATAATCGAGCCGTCCCGGAAGAACGCAGTCGCGCAGACCCCGGGAACTTCAATGAGCTGACCAAGAACATCTTCTAATGATCGTTCCCGATCCGGTACCGCGAAGGCTGCAGCGCTGGGGGGCCTGCCCGTTTTCCCCAGGGATTCGCGTTTAACGGGATCGGGACCCACGGTAACAGGCCCTCTGGTTGTGGTGCCCTGTGGAATCCTTCCTGATTCCTGTAGCTCTTCGGACAGGTTCATAGACGGGGGAGCCTCTGATGCTTCCTTATCGCGCTCCCGTATCCATGCTCCAGGTCCCACGAAAGTCATGGCCTCCTGGAACTCATGGTCGGTATAACGATGCAGACTGGCGTGGAGAAAATCATGCTGTGCGAAGAATCGCCAGGCCGTTTCTCCCAGGATGGTCCTTTCGCCCAGATTGAACAGGAAAGCCGCAGGCCGCCCGTATTCGATGAGGATCAGCCCTTCGCCCCCGGATATCCGGACTATGATCGCTCCCTGGAACCGCGTGGTATGCGAGAGAAGCCAGGTCAGTGAGGCCTCGATCCGGCCTATCGGTATGCCTCTTGGAACAGCTGGACTCATAGCGCCGGCACCGGCTTCTGCCGCCGCTTATTCATGTGGTAGCTGATCTGCCCGATATTTGCATCGGGACTGGCAATGACCGCGATCAACCGGTCATGATCCGCTTCTTCGATTATGAGGATCCTATCCTTGAACTCGAGAAAGATTTGGATTAGGGGGCCATCCCGAGCTCTGTCTGCGATCATTCCCGACTCGAAGATGAGACGCAGACTGCAGGCAGACAATCCATCTGTGTCCGGCTCAAGCCACCCGTCAGCGGACATGACCGCCCCATTATTCCCGATCAGGAAAATGCCATCAACGCCCCTGATTTTGAGGATATCGTTCATCTCCAACGGCACTTTGGAAGGATCATTTCCGGTGTCCTGTCGTATCACCAGGCTTTCGGTCATCAGTCACCACCTATTCCTTCACATACCCGTGTGAACTTCCATACTGCTGATCCTGGGCCAGGGTATCGAGCAGCCGGTAGGTGTTCACCATTTTCGAGAAGGCGCGGGACAGGGTCCCTATCTCATCGTTCCGGGCCACCGGTAATTCCGGCTCACGAACGATCCCCCGCGAAAGCTCGTCTGCGACTTGCGATAGCTGTACTATCGGCCTGGCAATGAGCGTGGACAGGTGATAACTGCAGATCAGGATCCCGATGAGGGTGATCAGAGTGATGAGAACGATAGTTCCCCCAATCCCGAATACCGTGATGATCGGCTGGACTCCCCCCACGGTAACGATACTCAGCAGGAGTATAGGTATGACGGCAACGAAGAGCATACTGATCATCATTTTATAAAAAATTGGTATCTGCATGCGCACAACGGTCCGCATTCCCGGCAACCCGGCCATGTCTGACTTTTCCATACTACGCACCTTTTTTAAAGCCACCGATTAAAAGGTCAGCACGGAATATTTTTCTTTGGGATGATATGAATTCCCGGGAAGAATACTCATCGCAGCGATGAATATAAACCCACGTTCCTTTCCTTCGATGCCCTCAGGGCTCTGGGAATAACGAGCAGAGTTTTTTTTCCAACTATGGATTTACATCAGGATTGAAGCGTGCAGGCAGCTCGACCTGTCCAGACTCAGGCAGGAGTGCCAGTTTTTACATCAGGAGGTGATTCCTTCGCCGCCCACCGCAATCCCGGCTCAGGCTTTCAGGTGCCGGGCCAAGAGCCTTTTTTCCAGCCGCTCAACCTGGCGGACGGCAGTCCCTGTGTAGCGTTCCGGGTCAAGGAGCGCCTTTATCTCGTTTCGAGAAAGGCATGCTGTTACGTCTTTGTTTTCCCCCAGCACTTCACCAAGCGAGATCCCTGCCGCGATGGCTTCCATGCTCGCTACCCGGACAAGCTCGTGAGCCTGCTGGCGATCCATTCCCATTTCCGCCAACCGCATCATGACCGATTCGGCCATGTTTATGCCATGGAGAAGGTTGAGGTTCTTCCGGACATTCTCCTCGCGGATGGTGAGGGTTTCCAGCACGGTGGTCATGAGCCTGATGATGTGGTCGGCAAGGATGGTTGCTTCGGGAAAGAGTATCCGTTCGCACGATGAATTGGTCAGGTCACGCTCGTCCCAGAGCGTATTGTTCTGGAGCGCCGGTTCGATTGAAGCACGAATAATGCGGGCAAGTCCGCAGACCTGCTCGCTCCTGATGGGATTGCGCTTGTGGGGCATGGTGCTCGACCCGACCTGTTTTTTCCCAAACGCCTCCTCGACCTCCGCGATCTCGCTCCGCTGGAGTGAGCGCAGGGTTATTCCGATCTTGTCAAGCGTCGTGGCAATGTTGGCAAGGAACATGAAATACTCCGCATACCGGTCTCGGGCTATCACCTGGTTTGAGACCTCAACGGGTGACAGGCCGAGGATCTCCATCATCCGCTCCTGGATCTCGATCCCCTTCTCGCCGAGGGCAGCCTGGGTTCCGACCGCCCCGGTCAACTGGCCTACTGCAACCCTCGGCCTCAGCTCGACCAGCCGGTCAAGATGGCGGGAGATTTCTGCTGCCCAGATGGCGAACCGGAGACCATACGTGGTGGGCACCCCGATCTGGCCATGGGTCCGGGCTGCACAGACCAGGTGCTTTGTGGCAAGGCTCCGCTCAAGGAGTACTGCGAGGAGGGAACGGAGCTTTGCATCGATCAGATCGAGCGCCTCTTTCACCTGGAGGCCGGTGGCCGTATCAAGGATATCATTCGAGGTCGCCCCGTAATGGATCCATCCCCCGGCTTCGCCGCATTCCTCGGCAATGGCTTTCACGATTGCCATCATATCGTGGTTAATCTCGACCTCGATCTCCTTAGCCCGCGAGAGCCGGGCGCGTGAAGCGCTTTCCCTGATGATATCGGCTGCAACTGGCGGTACGAGCCCGAATTCCGAAGCAGCACAGGCAAGCGCGACTTCCGCCCGGACGATGCACGCAAAGCGGTTCTCCTCGCTCCAGACTGCCCGCATCTCCGGAGTCCCGTAACGGTACTCGATGGGATGGATAGCCATGGCTAGAGATATCTCCTCTGTAACAATAAAAACCAGTCCGGACTTACTACTAGTAATGGACGAGCTGGATGCCTGGTTTCCCTACGAGACCTATCGCCCGTATCAGCGCGAGATGCTGGAACTGGCCGCCACATGCGCCCGCAACGGCGGTATTGCCATGATCGACGCACCTACCGGCAGCGGTAAGTCGAGCATCGTCTCTGCACTCCTTGCAGAGCGCGCCGGGAAAAAGGTTATTGTCGCAGTGCGAACGATTAGCCAGCTCACCACCTTCATCCGGGAACTCGAGCTCGTCAGGAGCCGGAAGCGAACGCTCGCCTATTCCTACCTCATCGGGAAACGGAGCCTATGCCCCCTTTCCGGTGGAGGGGATGTCTACCGCCGCTGCGAAGGAGTCAAGGCAGTTTCAACCTCCCTGATGCGAGAGCGGGCTGGAACAGGGCAGCTGGTCCCGTCCAGGGACCCTGTCATCATCCGGCAGATGAAAAAACTCGATACACAGCACCCCATCATCTGTCCTTACTTTATAAAAAGCAGGGTATTTACCGGAGGCGACGGGAATGCGCTCCGGATGTTACCCTCGACAACCCTCCGAAACCGGGCCGACCGGATCACGAGAGAGCGGGTCCTTCCCCATGAACTCCGCGAGATGGGGGCGGGTATCTGTCCCTACGAGATGCTCCTTCTCGCAGCCCAGAAATCTGATGTGGTGGTGGTCAACTACCACCATCTCTTTGATGATGAAATCCGAACCCAGCTCTATGGATCACTCGGAATCGAGCCACACGAAGTCCACCTGCTGATCGATGAGGCCCATAACTGCGGGGAAGTGATGCAGGGGGTGATGAACACGGCAATTTCAGGCCCTGCACTTCTCCAGGCAGAGCGCGAGATCCTTGGCCTTCGCAGACAACTGAAGCAGGCCGTCGCAGTGACACAGATAATCCGGAACATCGGCGATTTCATGGAGGGGCTCAGGAATTCCCACGAGGCAGAGGACTGGTTTGACCCGTCCATCTTTGACCGCATCGTAGTCCGCGGATCGCTCTACCGTGACCTGAGCGAGGTGGTCGACGACCTGATGCAGATATCAGAACACATCCGGGAAAAGAACAGGGCAGCCGGAGAATATGCTACCACCGCTGTTGAGGTTCTCACCGCTTTCATGGTCCGGCTCACCTGTTCGGCACCGGACCCTGCCTTCCTGACCGTCTTCCGCAGGGATGGTGACGAAATCGTTCTCGAGGTCCGAAATATCGACCCTTCCGGCCGTCTCCAGGAGCTGGCACGGTCTCATCATTGCTGCATCCTCATATCCGGGACGCTCTCGCCGATTGAGAGCTTTCGCAGGTACTATTTCGGAGAACTGGATGTCATGACCAAAACCCTCCCGAATATCTTTCCACCCAGCAACCGCATGGTGCTCTGTGCCGGCGATATCACGACCGCATTTTCCATGCGGCAGAACCGGGAGAATACCGATCGTATCGCCCGTTACATCACCACCTTTGCTTCACTTGCAGGGAACCTTGCTGTTTACTTTCCCTCGTACCAAATCCTCGAGACCTATGCAGGGATCCTCGAAGGCCGGTTGTCCTCCCGCAACCTCATCGTTGAGCCGAAGGATGCCCGGGATGCAGGAGATCTCCTGAAAACATTCCTTTCCCTTCCGGCCCGGGGATCATCGGGGATCCTCTTTGCTGTCTGTGGTGGGAAGTGGAGCGAAGGGCTCGACTACCGGGGCGATCTCCTCGCCGGAGCCATGGTGGTCGGCCTCCCCCTCGCCCCTTTCAACCGGGTCAGGCAGATGACTATCGATTACTACCGGCACAAGTTTGGCTCTGATGGTGAATTTATTTCCTACACGCTCCCTGCGCTCAACCGGGCAGAGCAGGCTATCGGGAGAGTGCTCAGGGCCCCCGAGGACCGAGGAATGCTGGTCTTTGGCGAGAAGAGGTTTCTTGAACCACGGGTGAGATCCGGGCTTCCGTCCTGGATCCGCGACGAGATGGCAGAATGCAGCATCGATTCCTTTGCCGCGGCGGTGAAGAAGTGGAAGTGATTTCAGGTTTTACCAGGTTCGGGCTCTGGTTTGTCGAAGTCCTGTGGTCCGGTGATAAGATCTACCGTGTGCGGTTCACCCGGTCCAGGCCTGAAGAAGGTCCGGTCCCCTTCCAGATCCAGCAGTATCTAAGCGGCAGATCGGCAGATCTTTCGCAGCTGAAGCCCGCTTTTTCTCCTCCAGGCACCCGGTATGCTGAAATCTACCACGAAGTCAGGTCGATTCGGTATGGTGAGACCGCAACCTACGGTGAGATCGCTGCCAGGGTCGGTACCGGTCCCCGGGTGGTCGGGCAGGCTATGGCACGAAACCCTGTCCCGCTCATCATCCCCTGCCACCGGGTCGTTGCAAAGGGCGGACCGGGAGGGTTTTCGCCCGATCCAGAAATAAAGATCCTTCTGCTCTCCATGGAGAAGAAGAACAAAAAACGTTTCATCACAGAGAGCATCCCTTCATCTTCACTTGAACAGGACTGAGGTTCATGAACATCCTGGTGCTTGGGGCAGGGGCGGTCAGTCTCCCGGTTGCGGCGAAGCTTTCCAAAGCCGCCTCTGTATATACTGTCCGCCGGTCGTCCAATGCCGGACCTGTCACAGCTGATCAGTCCATGTTACCGTTAAAGGAGGGGCCATGACACCCGGCCGGTTCCCAACGGGCCAGGATGCCTCGGCCACTCCCCTGGTATGGTTGGTGCGGGAGACCTGGATCCCGGTCGGAGAGAGCTCTGACATCAGGTCCGGTCTCCGGGCAAAGACACGGTCCAATACTGCCCTGAACCCTGTCAGAAAGCTGGTGGGGGGTGCGTATAGTGCTCTCCTGGCCCCCCACAGCTGGGGTATCATCCGGTGCATAACCCGCGAGGCGTTTGCCGTGGCGATCGCTGAGATAGCTCTGTTACCCTGGAAGAACGCAGAAGAGTATCTTTCATTTCTCCGCAGTGTTCAGATACCGGCGACCGCGGATAACCGGTCGTCCATTCTTCAGGAACTATCGCGGGGCAGGGTGACCGGGATCGGGTTTCTGAAGGGCACCGTTGTTGGACGGGGTGCGCTCCATGGCATCCTGACTTCCTGCAGCAAGTGCATTACGAACCTGGCACGTTCCCGTGAGGAACTGGCCTGATGGAGCATGGAACCATGAGGTCGGCAATCGTCCTGGTGGGCGGTGAAGCGCGGCGGGCAAACGGCATGGAGAAATACTTCTTCCGGTTCGGAGGAAGAACGTTCATCGAACGCCTTGTCGATTCCCTGCTTCCTGTAGTGGACGAGATCGTCCTGGTGGCCAGGGATGGCGACCAGTGCAGGCGGTTTTCCCATCTCAGGGGTGTCAGGTGCGTGAGCGACATCAAGAAGGGCATCGGGCCCATCGGCGGGATCCACGCCGGCGTTCTGGCCTCCCATGGGGATATCCTGTTTGTCTGCGCCTGCGATATGCCCTGCGTGAGCACCGCGGTGGTCGAGGTTCTCTTCGATGCCCTGGGGGAAGAATATGACGCCGTTATACCCGCCTGGGATCGCGAGATGCTCGAGCCGCTCCATGCCGTATACAGGAAAGAACCGCTCCTGCAGTACCTTGAAGACCACACCTCCCTTTCCCTCAGGGACATGGTGAGGGAACTCCACTCCCGTTTTTTTCCCATCGAACAGCTTCGCCAGACGGATCCGGCCCTTATTACGTTCACGAATATCAATAAGCTGGAGGATCTTGAGGATATCTCCCCTGAAGACCCTCTTTAGAGCAGAAAAGTTCCGCAGGACATGTTCCCGAGCGGCATCCCGGTCTGGGTCCCGGTCGCTGGCACCCGGATCCGGATCTCTGCTGAGAGATCGCTTCCGGAAAACTCGACGAGGTAGGTCCCCGCGGAACGAATAGTCAGCTTTTTGGCGTTTTCAACACCGTAGGATTTTGCGAAGCCTTCCTGTGCCACGATGCTACCGGATGCCTGGTCCCTGACCGTGACTTCGAACCAGGCTGCCGGGCTGATAGTGGTGACCGTCTGAGTTTTCCCCCCAGTCTTCCCTTTCCCTCCTCCCGGGCGGTCCTCATACCATATGGTCCGGGTAGTCATGTTGGGCTTGATACACATCTCTATTATCATTGGCGGGTGTTCGAGGGCGTAGGTATAGGCTGTTTTGTTCTGTTTGAACGCGAGGGTTTCGAAGAAGATTGCCACGTATTCAGGTACCTCAGGGGTTGGATCTGGAAGCCGGGTATACAATGAAGTCGTGGGTGGCGGAGTCCCGGACGCAAACGGCGTCGCAGGGACCATGAGATTGGTTTCTGTGGAAGAAGGGCTTGTACCGCTACTGGCACCCTTCCCATTCGCGACACTTCCTCCGGCCCCGGTATTCTTCCCACCGCCATCCGATGTCCCCTTCTCCCCGCCGGAAAACCAGCTTGATCCTCCGGAACTGCCGGAGGATGAACTCTCGGGAGGCTTGATGCAGCCTGCAAGAATGGTCAGTATAACAAGGAAGAATGTACAGATGAGTAACAGTGTGCGGCTTGCCGTCATTAGGTGAGGATGGTATTCATCCGTATTTAATTTTTATGTCCTTTCCGTGCTTATTCGGGACGATATGAGCCGTTTTTTTAGAGAGAGAAAAATGGAGAGAGTTGGTGGGCTCTGTGCCCGTCACTCTACAACAAAGACTGCGGCAGCGAGCACGGTGGTCCATAGCCCTTTACGGTCTCCCTGGGCCGATTGGCAGATGTTGGTTGTCTTGATGATCTTGCCACTTGCCTTGTAGATCTGCTCACGCTCCTGCCAGGCTTTGTTGATGTCGAACTCAATCCCGAGCGTGGTGGCAAGCATGGTGGCTGCAAGATCTTCGGCATAATCCCCGGTCTTTTCCGCCGTTTCACCATATGCATGGTGCTCGGAGAGATACCCATATTCCTGTGGCTCCTTGGGCAGGGCGAGGCCTATCGCCGCAGATATCAGCCGGTTTGGTTCGTTTGTCTCATTTTTTGCCATCACGCAATAGGCGATCGTCCCCGGTTCGAAGTGCTTGATGCCCTCTTCCACGGTAACCATCCGGGCATTGGGAGGGAAGATACTCGAGACATAGACCAGGTTGTATTTCTCAATCGATGCCTTCCGGAGAGCCAGCTCGAAGGAGGCGAGGCGATCTTTATGCACGCCAACACCCTTCGTGAAAAAAACCTTTGTCGGGACAACCATGGTCCATATATTTGGATTATCTCGACTTAAAATTTATTATTCATGAAATGAAGAGAGAATTTCGGTTATTTCTTAATTCTAAATCTTTTAACTCGTTTTATTCAGTTTTAATTGGGGTAATTGTGGTAGATCCACCCAAATTTTACGTTAAGACTGGATAGATCACAGGGATTTCCGGGAGGTGGGCAGGGCAATTCCTGAAGATCGATTCTCACAGGAGTGTCTTTTGAAAGAAAGAGGGAAACATCCGTTTTTCCATCTTGTTCATCCTCTAATTCTCCTGTCACCAGGAAGAGAGTGGGAATTGTCGCAATCTGATCACCAATCTCCTGCCCTCACAGTTGAAAATTTGTTGCATCTTAGCTTTATCATTTCTTTCCCTGTCCCGGGCAGGCAGATCATTTTCGGCCTGCATTTTGGGTAATGCGCCTTTTGGACACAGGATCTTTGCCATTCTCCCCCCGTTCGTCTCACTGCCACGCTATCTATTAAAACAATTCGCTCCCAATAGATATGGAACGATGAAGGCGGTCCTGGGTCTTGAGGATGGCACCTATGTGCTGGGTGATGGGTTTGGATCAGATGGTGAGTGTTCTGGGGAACTGGTCTTTACCACACAGATGTCCGGCTATATGGAGGCGCTCACCGATCCGAATTACCATGGACAGATCCTGATGTTTACCTTTCCGACTATTGGGAACTATGGAGTCGACAGGCGCAACTTCCAGCACCCGAAGGTCTGGTCGATGGGCTGCGTGGCCCGCGAGATCTGCCAGGCTCCGGAGGCGCAACCCTCCATCATGGATTACTTTGAAGAGCAGGGTCTTCTCGGTATCCAGGGTGTCGATACGAGGATGCTGACCATCAAGACGCGTCGGGAAGGAACGCTTCGGGCAGCACTTGTGGTAGGTGACGACAACGGAGCATATGCAGTCGACCGTGCCCGGAAAGTCACCCCCATCTCCGACCAGGAGCTCATTCCTGCAGTTTCATGCCGCAATCCCTATCATATCAAGGGGGGCGGGAAGAGAATTGCCGTAATCGACCTCGGCATCAGGAAGAACGTTATTCTCTCGTTCAAGAGGCGGAACGCCGATATCCATGTTTTTCCTCACAATACAACCGCCGATCAGGTCGAGGGCTGCCGCCCCGACGCCCTCTTCATCAGCAACGGCCCGGGCGATCCGGTTCGGGCAAAGGATGCCATCCGCTGCGTCAGCGATCTCGCCGGGACCCTTCCCATATACGGGATATGCATGGGGATCCAGGTCTGCTGCCTTGCCCTCGGAGGCTTGACATACAAGATGAAGTTCGGCCACAGGGGGAGTAACCAGCCAGTGCGGTATAAGGACGGGAGTGTTTACATCACCACCCAGAACCATGGATTTGCCGTCGCCGCCGATTCTCTTCCCGAGGGTTGCGGGGTGCTCTATACAAATGTGAACGATGGAACGCTGGAAGGATTCGAGAACAGGTATCTCGACATCACCTGTGTACAATTCCACCCGGAGGCCCACGGCGTACCGCAGGATTCAGGGATACCGTTCTTCGATATCATGTTCGGGAGGCTCTAATGATGCCCCGGAAACAGCATATCCGGAAGGTGCTTCTTATCGGTTCTGGCCCAATCCAGATCGGGCAGGCTGCGGAGTTCGATTTTTCCGGTTCGCAGGCCTGCCGCGCCTGCAGGGAGGAGGGGGTCAAGGTAATCCTGGTCAATTCCAATCCGGCCACTATCCAGACCGACCCGGAAATGGCCGACGTTATTTATATCGAACCCATAAAGGCCGACATCATTGAGAAGATCATTGAGAAAGAAAAACCGGACGGGATACTGTCCGGCATGGGGGGCCAGACCGGGCTGAACATGACCGCAGAACTCGCTGAACGGGGGGCGCTGCGGAATGTCGAGATCCTCGGAACCCCTCTTGAGGCTATCTACCAGGGCGAGGACCGGGAGAAGTTCCGCTCCCTGATGGAGCGTATCGGGGAGCCGGTACCAAAGAGCATGATCCTCACCTGCATGGAACAGCTCGATGAAGCTGTGGCAACTGTCGGCCTTCCAGCCATCGTCAGGCCGGCCTACACGCTGGGAGGTTCGGGCGGAGGAATTGCCCATACCAGGGACGAACTGGCGCGAATCATGGAGATAGGGTTCACCCGATCCCGGATCCACCAGGTTCTGGTCGAGGAGAGTGTGGTCGGGTGGAAAGAGATCGAATTCGAGGTAATGCGGGATTCTGCCGATACCTGTATCATCATCTGCGGCATGGAGAACGTGGATGCCATGGGGATTCACACCGGAGAGAGTGTCGTGGTGGCGCCGATCCTCACGCTCCGCGACGATGAGTTCCAGATGCTGCGGAGCGCATCGATCAAGATCATCCGTGCGCTCGATGTGCAGGGAGGATGCAATATCCAGTTTGCCTACCGGGACGGGAAATACCGTGTTATCGAAGTGAATCCCAGGGTCTCTCGATCCAGTGCACTCGCTTCGAAAGCGACCGGATATCCCATTGCGCGGGTGGCGGCAAAAATCGCTATCGGGCTCCGCCTGGACGAGATTACCAATTCGGTGACCGGATCGACCCCTGCGTCATTCGAGCCCTCTATCGATTATATTGTTGTCAAAGTTCCCCGGTGGCCTTTTGACAAGTTCAAGAAAGCCGACCGAACGCTCACCACGGCCATGAAGAGTACGGGCGAGGTGATGGCCATTGGTAGAAACGTTGAAGAAGCGTTCAAGAAGGCACTGCGATCGCTTGACACCGATATCGATCACCATACCAACCCGAGCGAAATCAGGATGATCCTCTCCCGTCCAACTGATGAGCGGTTCGGGACCCTCTTTGATGCCTTCAAGGCCGGATTCAGCCTTGAAGAGATCCAGGCCCTCACCCACATCGCCCCTTTCTTCCTTGAAAAGGTCCGGAACATCGTAGAAATGGAGAAATTGCTCTGCGATTGCCCGGGCCCGGATGATATCCTTACGGCCAAGGCATACGGTTTTACCACCACCGAGATCTGCGAGCTTTCCGGAATGAACCGGGACGAAGTCGAGATCCTGTGCAAGGACCCCACCTACAAGATGGTGGATACCTGCGCCGCGGAATTTCCGGCAAAAACTCCCTACTTCTACTCCACGTGGGATGAAGAATGCGAGATACCTACCAGTGACCGGCAGAAAGTGCTCATCCTCGGGTCCGGGCCGATTCGGATCGGACAGGGTATCGAGTTTGACTACTGCACGGTGCACGCGGTGAAGGCTCTCCGGGAAGAGCAGGTCGAGGTTCATATCGTGAACAACAACCCAGAGACCGTTTCCACCGATTTTGATACCTCGGACCGGCTTTTCTTCGAGCCAATGTCGCTTGAGGACATCATGAACATCCTGAAAAAGGACCGGTACATGGGTGTGATGGTCCAGTTCGGCGGCCAGAACGCCGTGAACTTGGCGGTTCCCATTCACGATGAGATGAGGAGGCTTGGTATGGAGGCCAGGATTCTCGGGACCAGCCCGGACTCGATGGACATCGCCGAAGACCGCGACCGTTTCAGTGAACTCCTGAGGGATCTGGATATTCCAAGTCCCCCCAACAGTTCCGCCACATCGCTCGAAGAAGCACGGGCAAAGGCCGCTGCCATCGGTTATCCCGTGCTTGTGCGGCCTTCTTACGTGCTTGGCGGCCGGGCCATGGAGATCGTCCACGATGAGATCGAACTCGAGTCCTACATGAAAGAAGCGGTGCGGGTCAGCAGGAACCACCCCGTTCTTATCGATTCCTTTCTCCAGAATGCCATCGAGCTTGACGTGGATGCGGTTTGTGATGGAGAGGATGTCCTCATCGGCGGAATCATGGAGCACATCGAGGAGGCAGGGGTACATTCCGGCGATTCGGCCTGTGTCATCCCGACCCAGTCCCTCTCCCGGGGAATCATCGAGCGGGTCAGGGACTATACCAGGAAGATCGCGCTCGGCCTCGGTGTGATAGGGCTGGTGAATATCCAGCTTGCGGTCAAGGACGACGTGGTGTACGTACTTGAGGCCAACCCACGGGCAAGCCGGACGGTACCATTCGTCTCCAAAGCGACCGGCATCCCTCTGGCAAAGATCGCGGCCCGTGTGATGCTCGGGAGGAAACTGAAGGATATCGGGTATTCGGAACCGCAGAGGTTCTGCCATGTGGCGGTCAAGGAAGTGCTTCTCCCCTTCAACAAGCTCCCTGGCGTCGATACTGTGCTCGGACCTGAAATGAAGAGCACCGGAGAAGTCATGGGCATTGACTATGATTTCGGCCGGGCATACTACAAGGCATCGATCTCAGCGGACAACGAGCTCCCGATACGCGGTAACGTCTTCATCTCTGTTATCTCGGAACAGAAGGATGAGGTCATCCCGATTGCCCGGAAGCTCACCGAACTCGGGCTCTCGCTCTACGGCACATCGGGAACGGTGGACTACCTTACCGAGGCCGGGATAGCAGCCAGTCTCGTGCGGAAGGTGCAGGAAGGATCGCCGAACGTGATCGATCTCCTCAGGCAGGGCGAGATCCGGCTTATCATCAACACCCCGTCTGACAAGCAGTCCCGGAAAGACCATTACCAGATCATGCGGGCGGCGGTTGATTACTGCGTCCCCTACATTACCACCGTCCAGGCAGCGCGAGCCGCGGCCATGGCGATCGAGGCCATCCAGAAAGAGCAGGTCACCATCGAGCCTCTCTCGCACTACCACCGTGGCTTAGGAATGCCGTGACTGCATTGAACCGAGTCATTCCATGCCACCATTCCAGGAGTGCTGTGGCAGGGTGCTGATCCCGTTCCAAAGCCCACGTGGCGCTCTGAAACTCTTATCATCTGCGACGTGACAATGAATGGGTACAACGTGCCGACTGGCACGGAGCGTTTACCATGGGAAAAGGAACTGTCGTTCTGGCATATTCAGGCGGCCTCGATACTTCTGTCTGCATCCCGCTCGTCAAGGAGCGGTACGGGTTTGACCGGGTGGTGACTGTTGCCGTCAATGTCGGCCAGCGGGACGAGGATGTGGCGGTAGCCACCGAAAAAGGAAAACGGCTTGCCGATGTCCACTATACCATTGATGCCCGGGAAAAATTCGTCAACGGGTACATCTTCCCCGCTATCCGGGCGAACGGATCCTACGAGGGTTACCCGATGGGCACGGCACTGGCACGTCCCCTTATCGCCGAGGAAGTGGTCCGGGTGGCCATGCAGGAGGGCGCAACCACAGTAGCTCATGGCTGCACCGGTAAAGGGAACGACCAGCTACGGTTCGATTTTATCTTCAGGATCGCGGGGCTGGACGTTGTTGCCCCGATCCGTGAGCTGAACCTTACCCGGGAGTGGGAGATCGAGTACGCCCGGGAACATGGCATCCCGGTCCCGGTCAAAAAGGAGAAGCCCTGGAGCATCGATGAGAACCTCTGGAGCAGGAGTATCGAGGGCGGGCGCCTCGAAGATCCTGCATACCACCCTCCCGAAGAGATCTATACCTGGACTGTATCCCCCAAAAAAGCTCCGGCGAATCCTCAAATTGCCACAATCGATTTCCTGAAGGGCATCCCGACCAGGTTGAACGGGGTGGACATGTCTGGATTGGAGCTGATATCTTCCCTGAACAGTCTCGCCGGAAAGCACGGCATCGGCAGGAGCAATATAATCGAGGACCGAATCCTCGGCATCAAGGCCCGCGAGATCTACGAGCATCCTGCAGCTACGGTAATCCTTGCCGCACACGCCGACCTCGAGCTCCTCACCCTGACCCGGCAGGAACTGAGCTTCAAGCGGATGGTCGATGACCGGTGGTCCGAGCTCGCCTACATGGGACTTGTCCACGAACCGCTGTTCCATGATCTGAATGCCTTCATCGCAAAGTCCCAGGAGAAAGTGACCGGAACAGTCGACGTCCAGCTTTACAAGGGGTGCTGCCGGGTGCTCGGCCGCTCATCGCCCGAGAGCGTCTATTCCGGGGATCTCGCCTCTTTCGACAGTGACTCCATGGATCAGACCCATGCCATCGGGGTATCGGCCTATTACGGTATCCAGGCCCGCCTGGTCGAGCAGCGGAAGCGGAAATGACCTGAGCTGGAATCCCCGTCTTTTTTCCCGGTGGCCCCTGCTGCAGGAATGTTCCCTGTTCATTCCCTCCACCCCGTCCCTGGCCATGGGGTTCAACAAAAATTCCGGTTGATATAAGAGCAATTAGGGTGTTTTATTAATATTTAGCGATTCCCGGAGGGATCCATGTCCGCGGCAGGAAGTACACAGAGTTTCCTCGGAGAACACCTGACTCTCTTTGCATCAACTGAGATCTTCATTTTTGTATTCATGGAGATCGCCACGAAGATTGAGACCATTCAGCGGGTGATATTTAAAGAAGCACAGATGCGCGATTATATCGCATTCACGCTCCTTTTCGGCCTGTTCTCCATTTTCGGAACCTATATCGGGATTCCTACCAGCTACGGTGCCATCAGCAACATCCGCGATATCGCCCCGGTAGTGGCCGGACTGGTTGGCGGTCCCTTTACCGGTTTCGCCGTTGGACTTATCGGTGGCAGTCACCGCCTCATTATCGGAGGGGATTCCGCCATTGCCTGCGCGCTGGCAACTATACTTGCGGGATTGCTGGCAGGCCTGGTATATCAGTACAGGAAAGGAGCACTCATCGATATCATCCCGGCCATGATTTTCGCGGTGGCAATCGAGCTCCTGCATGGAACCCTGGCATTAGTGCTGATTCAGCCTTTTACCGAAGCAGTTGAGATTGTAATGGCGTCAATTCCAGGGATGATTGTTGCAAATTCCCTTGGCGTTGGGATCAGCATAATCGTCATCCGCAGTACCAAGGAACTATGCAGAGGGGGCTGTTCAGAGGAATAAGTACTCTGAGCCGGGATAAATTCCCGGGTGTTCCGATCGTATATACCTTGGAAAGGATAGTACCTGTTCATGTATCGGATCATCGATTGGAACGAGCTTTGGAAAGCGATCCGTGTCAAATCAATTGAACGTTCCCGGAAGGATCGCGACCCCGCGGCCATCTGGGACAAACGTGCAGCCGCATACCAGCGTGGGACCCGAGACGATCACGAGGCTACGGCGCTGGATCTCGGGTTTCTTGATATCCGGCCGGGTGATACCGTGCTCGACATGGGCGCCGGGACCGGGAGGCTTGCAGTTCCCCTCGCCGGGAAGGCCGCGCGGGTAACCGCCCTCGATCCTTCGGGGGGGATGCTCAATGTGCTCCGCGAGCGGATGCAGCGGGCGGGTCACAGCAACTACTCCTGTGTTCAGATGAAGTGGGAGGACGTGGAGATCGGCCGCGATATCGAACCCCATGATGTGGTCATCGCCGCTTTCTCGCTTGGGTTCTATGATCTCGGGTCCGCACTTGCCAAGCTTGACCGGGCAGCGAAGCGATCCGTGTACCTCTTCTGGCATGCAGGAGAATGGAGAGGGGCCGAAGAGATGGTGCTCTACCGGGAGGTATTTGGCAAGGAGGGCGTCCTGCAGAAAGGTTACCCGGATTATATTTTCCCGGTAAACATCCTCCACGATTCCGGAATCTTTGCCGATGTCAATATCTACCAGGCAGCCTGGAGATCCTCGTACGAATCTGTCGAGGAAGCCGTCGAAACCTGGGTAACGATGCATTATCCGGATATCAGGGATCGCTCTCCGGTGACCGCCTTCTTCTCACGGGTGCTGCGCCCCGATACATCAGGCAGGCTTGTGCATGCCGCAATACGGCCCACCGCGGTGATAAGGTGGACGAAAGGAGGGGAGAACGCCTAAAAACCCCGGCCGAAGAGACCATGGTCATCACGGTGACCGATACACCTCAGTCATCTTTTTCCTCACACCCTGGGCACAGATACCGTATCCTTTTCTCTGCATCCATCCCATCAACTGGAAATGAAGGTCACGTTTCTCGGAACCAACGGGTGGTACGATACCCTTACCGGGAATACCTGCTCGGTACTCGTCCAGTCCGAAAAATACACGATTATATTCGATGCCGGGAACGGAATAGCGAAAGCTGACCGCTACATCAGCCAGGAGAGGCCGGTATTCCTGTTCATTAGCCATTACCACCTTGACCATGTCGTCGGGTTGCATACCCTCGTGAAATTCAGGTTCCGCAACCCCCTCACCATCTGCGGGCCGATCGGTCTTTCTGCAATGCTACACTCCATTGTCCGGGAGCCGTTCACTGTTCCCTTCGAACAGCTTCCTTACCGGGTGGAATTTATTGAATTGGCCGAAGGCGAACATACAATCCCGTTCTCCGTGGAGTGCAGGCCCCTTGTTCACCCGGTCCCCTGTTTCGGATACAGGATCACCCTTGATTCGCGCACCATTGCCTTCTGCACCGATACCGGCAGGTGCGAAAATGCCGTTAGGCTTGCCCGGAACGCAGACCTCCTGATTACCGAATGCGGCCTTAAACCCGGTGAGGAGAGCCCTGACTGGCCACACCTGAACCCGGAACAGGCTGTCCGGATCGCAAAGGACGCCCGAGCGAAGCGACTGGCCCTGATCCACTTCGCAGCTCACAAGTATACAACCCTCGAAGATCGGTTCGAAATTCAGAGGAGGTACAGCCGGGACTGCCCCGGACTCATCACCGCTACCGATGGATTGACGGTAGAAGTATGAGGAGTTCCTGCCTGCCATGGAGACAATTGATGACATCAATGCCAGGATCAGGAATGGAACGGCCGCCGTGCTTACCGAAGGCGGGCCTGACGCAACGCATTGCTGAGGGAAAGACTGTTACTTCGGCCGATACGGGTGTAGTCACCACCGCCACCTTCTCCCATATCCCGGATCGTTCCTGCACACCGACAAAGCCTGTCTCTCCCGGGATACCGTGAACGATAGGATGGGGGAGGTTCACATGAACCTCTTACCCTCCCCCCTTGTATCGCCTCTCTCACGGACCCGGACCTATGGTACCCTGGAAGGTATTTCCGGGTTTTTCAGGAAATGTGCGGGAATGGATCGGATACCGTATAGCTTTTTGGTCCAAACAAAAAAGAGATGAAATTTAAAGGATCTTTTTTCCTGCATCCGGACCGGGTGCGCACTGGTAGACTTCGGTCACCTTCATCACGAGGAGGGTTTTTGCCGGCATACCCGGTTTTGCACCCTGCACCCATTCTTTCATTGTGTCAAAGTCAGGACCACTGTTTTTAACCTCAATGTTTCCCTTGATTTGGTAACACTCCTTGCTGTCCGGGTCCAATATGTAGATCGCAGCATGAGGGTTCTCTTTCAGGTTGGCAAGGGTCTTTTTCATGAAGTTGTCTGCAATCCAGAGGGTATCATCGCTTACCAGCCTGACGTAGGCGATCGGTACGACGTTCGGAATACCGGCCTTTGATGCCGTGGCCACCGGGAAGAGCTTTGTCCTGCTAAAGAGTGTCTTCATATCCGCGTTCAGTTTTGCCATCATCATCACCTGGAACGGCTGCAAACGTGCAGCGGTAGTATTCCAGTCGCCTCCTCTCTTTTTTACTCTTTTGGTTTTTTGAGTGCTGCCCTGATCCGGGAATGGGCCGGTGGATAGATAAGCGGCCGTTGTCATATCCTGCTCAATGACCGTGCCCTCCTACCGTGCCCTCTCCAAGTCAGGGGAACTGGCGGTCCGTGCCCGACAGGCATACGACCTCCTTTCTTCATGCAGAGTCTGCCCGCGGTGTTGCGGCGTTGACCGCACCCTCGATGAACGCGGCTACTGCCGGGGAGGGTTGCTGCCGAAGGTGGCGAGTTTTGGCCCGCACTTCGGCGAGGAAGCTCCGCTGGTGGGACGGTACGGATCGGGAACCATCTTCTTTTCCGGTTGCAACATGCGGTGCATCTTTTGCCAGAACTACAGCATCAGCCAGCTTGACGAAGGCGCCGAGATCTCCTGCGAGCGGCTGGCCGGGATCATGCTCACTCTCCAGGACCGGCAGTGCCACAATATCAACCTGGTCTCGCCGACGCATTTCGTTCCCCAGATCATCGAGGCTGTTTCCATCGCTGCCGATAGAGGACTCAGCATCCCAATCGTCTACAATACAGGGACCTATGATACTTTGGAGTCCCTCCGCCTGCTCGAAGGTATCATCGATATCTACATGCCGGACGCCAAGTACGGCAGGGACGAGATCGCCGCAGCCATCTCCGATGCTCCTGGTTACACCGGGATCATGAAATCTGCCATCCGGGAGATGCAGCGGCAGGCCGGCGACCTGGTCGTCCGGGACGGGATCGCGGAGCGGGGACTGATCATCCGGCACCTGGTCCTGCCCGATAATCTTGCCGATACGGAGCTCGTGATGGCGTTCATTGCAAACGAAATATCCGAGGATGCCTATGTGAACATCATGGACCAGTACCGGCCTTGCGGAAGAATCCAGGCCGAATCCGGTCACCCGTTCCGGACATCGCTGATGCGGGGAATCACAAAAAAAGAATACCTGGATGCAATCGGGTATGCAGAGAGCTACGGGCTCCACAGGGGTTTTGGCGGGCGACCTGAGTAGCGCTCACCCCCCTGCCAGGATATCATGCACCAGCGCCCGGACCGCCTCCACAACCGGGCACTGGCCCTCGAAAACCGGCACTACCGAGGGTTCATGCCGGGCAATGCATGGATCGGCCGGGATGTACCGGATGGTGGAAAAACCCGCGCCGAGTTTTTCCCGCAGCGCCTGGCGGTCGATACCCTGTTCGACCCGGTTCACCACCAGGACCGTTTCCCGTATCCCGCACTCGGATGCCAGCCGCCGAAGCTCTCTGGCCACCGAGATCGCGTTGTACGATCGGTCGGAGACAACCAGGGCGAGAGAGAACCCCTGGGCCACTGCCCGGCCGAAATGTTCGAGCCCTGCCGGGGTATCGAGCAGCACCACGTCGTCAGGGAGAACATTCGCGTTCCGGAACACCGCGGAGAGAAGGGTGTATTCCGGGCAAAGACACCCGGAGCCCGCATTTTTCACCCCACCCATCACCAGGAGCCGGATGTTTTTCCCGGCAGGGATTCCGAACCGGTCGACAACGTCTGCGATATCGGGATTGAGGATCATCAGGCCGCCGCGTCCCGGCCCGGCACCTATCTTCTCCTCGATATACCCCTTCCGCTCGGCAAGCGGCGTGATGGTGTGATCCGGAGGGATCCCGAGCGTGGCGGCGAGGTTCTGCTGCGGGTCCCCATCGACAGCAAGCACCTGCATTCCCTTATCCGCAAAGCAACGGGCGAGCAGCGCGGTGAGGGTGGTCTTGCCGACACCCCCCTTGCCGGTAATGACGATTCGGATCCGGTCGCGAACAGCCATGAGAAAAAGAGACCACGGGTGGGATCAGATCCCGAGTTCGGTCCGCTTCCTCTCGATGTGGTCCGTGATCAGGTCGGCAGCTTTCAGGGGGTCCGGCTCGACGGCAAACGAAGCGTTCACGACACTTTTCAGTCCCTCGGTCAGCAACGAAACCACCGGCGGGCTCCCGGTAATTTTTGGCATGACGCCGAGCACCGTGTAGACCCCGGATGCCACGAAATATGAGCCGATCGAGACTGCCTTCTGGGAGTACCACTCCGGGGCAGCTCCGGCAACCGGGAGACGGTGGATGCCGATGTTCAGGGCATTGCCAAGCTCCGCGGCGAGATGCAGGATGCGGGAACAATCGACACAGGAGCCCATGTGCAGCACCGGGGGGATCCCCAGCGATTCGCAGACCACCCGGAGTCCCGGGCCCGCCAGCGATGCGGCAGAGGGCTGGAGAAGCCCAGCCTTCCCGGATGCTATGGCCGCACAACCGGTCTCCACGCAGAGGATGTCGCGCTTGATAAGTTCCTTCGAGAGCGTGACGTGACCGTAATCGTGCTTCACCTTGGGGTTGTTGCAGCCCACGATCCCGACCGCCCCCCGGATATTCCCGGCGGCGATCTGGTCGATGAGCGGTTTTAAAGTCCCGCCGAGCGCTCCCCTGATTGCTTCGACCGAGAAACCGGTCAGCACCTTGACCGGCTCGATCGGGATGAAGACCCTGCCGGGGTTCCGGTTCGGGAAGTTTTCAACCGCCATCTTCACGATGGTCTTTGCCGTTGCATAAGCATCCTCCGGTTCAAACGCAACATAATAGGATCCGGGGATCTTGGACTTCGGACTGGTGGAGATGACATGCGTGTGGTAACAGCTCGCTGTCCTGGGAAGCGAGGGGAAGATACACTGGTAGTCGACGACCATGGCCTCGAGCGCCCCGGTGGTGATAACCAGTTCCTGGTTGAAGTGGTTGCCGGCATTCGGGATCCCCTTCCGCATCAGGAGCTCGTTTCCCGTGCAGCAGAGTCCGACCAGGTTGACACCGGCTGCCCCCACCTTTTTGACCAGCGCAAGGATCTCGGGATCCTGTGCCGCCTTCACCGCCATCTCTGATAGCATGGGGTTGTGGCCATGCAGAGAGATATTGACATGGCTCTTTTTGACCACCCCAAGGTTTACCAGCGACTCGTTGGGCTCCGGGGTCCCGAACAGTACATCGGATATCTCGGTGGCCATGCTCGAACCCCCCCAGCCATCCGAGAGGGATACCCGGAGTCCGTGGGCCAGGATGTTTGCATAATCGGCCCCTACCCCCATGTGGACCCGATGCATGGCGTCCACAACGTCCCTGTCGACTCCCCGAGGGGATATCCCGGTGTTCTCCCAGATCTCCCGGGTAGCCTTCGGAGCACGCTGTGCAATCTGGAGCGAATCCTTGACCGACCCGTACTCTTCAAGCATCGCCCGGCCAAGCTCTCCGGCAACCTTCCGATCATCCTTTCCGTCCGTCTTCAGCCCGTACTCTTCTGCAAGGCGCCTCAGTTTTTCAGGATCGGCTATCACGTAGTCGGTTACCGTTCCAATGCCTATACCGTAGAGGGTCGATACGATCTCCCGCCCATGGTCCGAGTGTGCGGCTGCGCCGGTGGCAATGGTATCGAGCAGGTTTCGGGCCACGATCAGGTCGGAATCGGCCCCGCAGACACCGCGTATACGGTACGGGGGTATTATCCGGCATGGACCCATCGCGCACCGGGAACAGGAAAGACCGGATTCGCATTGCTTACACGGGGGCTGCTGCATCTCGAACCGATCCCAGACCGTCTCGATACCCTCCCTCATGGTCATCTCGACGAACGGTTTGGCCGCCTCGTCAAAGGTTCGTTCTTCTTTCTTCTGTTCGATGAGCTCGGGGTTCATCAGGGCAAGACGGGCACGGTCGAGTTCGCACACGTCCTGCCGCTCCCCGATGAGAATTGGTTTGGTTTCTTCGGTCATTGCGTATGCACCATCCTCTCTGAGGAAGCAATCAGCACATGACAGTATATGTAACTGCCCCTAGGGGCACTACCACCCGAAAAAGCGTTCCAGCCACCGCGACCGTGTGCCGTGGAAAAGGCGAACCCCCTCGCTTGCTTTCCGGACGTCTTCAACGGTAAAGAGGACATCGGGATACTCACGTTTCAGGACATCCAGAAGCTGGCCGAGCTTCCGTCGCGGAACGATGGTCAGGAGCACCGTTACGCTTGACGAGAAACACCCGCTTCCTTCCAGCCGGGTGAGACCATATCCCATCCGGCTCAGCCGTTCCATGAGCGACGAAGTGGTTTCGGTGGTGATGATCCTGACCACCACGCTCCCGATGCTGATCTTCTCTTCTAGCTGCATCCCGATCACCGTACCGATCCCATAGCCGGCGATGTAAGCGGTTATACCCCATAAATTGTCGAGGTTTGTGATGACCAGTCCCGTTGAAAGGAGCCAGATCGCTACCTTGACGGCACCAATTCCGGCTGAAAGGTACGGATGGCCGCGGGTGACGTATACCATCCGGATGGTCTCAAGGCTCGTCTCGCCGATACGGGCCACAAAGATGGTGAGTGAGAGGAAGATTTCCGGGGAAAGCATGGAGATCACCAGAAATGGCAGGCAGGTACAGGGCCGTGATATGCATCGACCGTCCCAGATGAACATGATATGGCACTCATCTGACCCATCCCTAACATATCCAGAATATCTGCCCGATGAAGATTGCTATCTCAAATGCGATAAGGAGGATGATTACCAGCTCCAGGAAATTCGAGTGCTGGATATGCACCTCATCGGAAAGCATCTCGTAGTTCTTCCGGATAATCCCTATCTTCCGGTTCAGTCCATCGCGCCACTGGGATATCCTGAGGACGTGAAGGGCGGTAGCATAGACCCGGGCATAGTAGACATCCTCGGTAACTTTGATTAGATTGTCGACCTTTTCCGTGATATCCGATATTTCTGCCTGGTCCTGCATCAGGCGTGACATAATCCGGTGGTATTGGCGAAGACGGATATAGAACGACTTTCTGTCGGCATCCTCGATATCGTCATACATCCGCTCCATCTGGCGGGTGAGTTTGCGGTCGTAGTAGCGGAACTCCAGGGCCTGGACATTGGCGAATTCGATCAACTCGAGGATATCCCAGGGAGGTTCGCTGCTGATAAGGAGGGCGGTATCCCAGGAGAGGATGGTCAGGTCATCGGTACCGTAGGAATGGGAATTTTTGAGGGTGTCCTCCCTTGTCTGCGGTGAGAAGGTACGGTCTTCCCCGAGCAGCACGACAACCGGATCGATTGCCGGATCACTTCGATCGGCGATGAAGATGGTATAATCCTCAAAAAATCCGGGGTCGATCGAGAAATCTTCCAGCAGCGGACCCAGGATCCCGCGTATCCGATCAACAGTATCCAGAAACACCGGCTCTAGACCATCCTGTCCGGCACTGCGGAGGGCTGCATGGCGGAGATCCCCGGCCGGTGCCTCCATGTCTTCGAGCAGGAAACAGATGCTTACCGCCCCGATATCATATACGCGGGCAATAACCCCGAGCTTTGTCTCAAGTCCCCCAACCGTCGCAACCACCTGCGGTAGCCGCAGGAGCAGTGGTGGCATATCCATGGCTATCGATTTTGGTTTTACCCGGGTGAAGGTTGATCGGGCGATGGTATGGCCTGATGAGAGCGCCTCTTCGAGCCGGCTGATATCGATCTCCTTTCCGGTATCGTAGATCCTGTAGAACCGTATGGCGAACGTTGTCCTCACCTGGCGGGGCCGGGGCGTGCCCTGTCTTCTTCTCAAGAGAATCATCATGAAGGTTTAAATAATGCACAGGGTGAGGCGGGCCGTCACCTGACATACGGGTTGCTGGCACGGTGGTGGGTCCAGGTGCAGGAGTGCCAGCAGGATGAATTGCGATCGCTCCGCAGAGTCTTTCCTGGCCGGATTGGGACTTGATGTGGACGATCTCATGGGAGATAAAAAGAATTCCTGGTGTTATTCGCCCTTATTTTTTATGTGCTCCGAGGCGTGCCTCCCGGGGAGAAGCCTTTTTGAACTTCCTCACCGGGCAACGGATAATCAACAATTCCAGGGCGAAATCCCTGCAGCAGTGGTGCATGGAGTTTTTACCAGGCGCTTGGCTCCCGTATTTAATGTGAGAATGAACCCCTGACATTTCCACTCTGTATGCATGTGCCTTGACCAGGGAATCATGTGGTCGTTTTTCTCAGTTGGGATGCCGTAAACTGGTAAAGATATCTCTTCTGTCGCCTGCAGGAGCTGGAACATGAGGATAACACCTTAAAAAAATGTGAGAGGCCCCCAAGGGTTCGGGGAAGGGGGGGAGCCCTCCTGTTCAGAGGGCTGCATGGTGCTTCCAGGCATCGCCTTAACTGCCCTCTCCCAATGCTTCCCTGCTTCGTTTCTGGTAGAGGACAACCGGGTCGATCTCCTCATAGGTTTCCAGGCCGGTCCGCATGATGATTGCCCTGACTCCCGTATTCACGATCATCTTGGAACAGAGGAAACAGGGCCAGATCCGGGTGAGTTCCCCGGACTCGACCTCGAACCCGGCAAGGTAGAGCGTGCATCCCCGAGCCAGTTTTCCGGCCTGGAGGAGAGCGTTCATCTCGGCATGGACGCTCCGGCACTTTTCGTAGTTGGATCCGGAAGGGATATCGTGGTCTTTCCTCCAGCACCGCCCCAGCTCCGTGCAGTCTACCTGTTTCCTCGGTGCTCCCGTATAACCGGTCGAGACGATGGTGTTATACTCGTCCACAATGATGGCTCCAAAATTCCTGCGGAGGCAGGTTCCCTGGTGGGCGCAGCGGAGGGCAAGGTCAAGGAAGTACTGGTGACGATTGGTTCGCATCTGAACAAGGTAGGCCCGGTGACCGATAAACGTATCATTGAGGATTTCTAAAAAACCGGACTTCAACCGTAAAAGCTCTATCTTAGCTGATCAAAGCAATCCCAAATGATCTTTGAGACGCTTGGGCCGAACGAAGCCTATAAGAGAGTAACCATTCTCAAGGGCTCCCAAAATTACACGAGGTGTCATTCGGGATGCAGCCATAATTACCGCCGACCGGGGGGCTACCTCATCTGAGGCATCATGTGGTAAAGAAGGGGAGAGCAGGAGAAGCAAGGGTAGTACGGGGGGAAGCACCATGCTTCAGTTACAAGTTTCATGGGCTTTACAGACCGAGAAGGTCATCTGATCCGGCGCATCGAGACTTCCACTACATCAGTCCATGACAGCCAGGTAGACTCTTTCGATGCCGGGCGAGACTGTGTATCGGGATAAGGGTTATTTCAGGGGCAATCACGTGCAGCATTGGATAACCATTGAAACGGGCGGCCCGGGGCCGTCCACTGACCATCAGGGATAAACGCAGGAATCGTGCAATCAGCAGAGTGAGTAGTTCTAACTATGATTTTGTCCGCTGGGGATACTCAAACGGCAGGGAGTCTGGTAGCAGTAGCTATCAAAGACTTCAGAAAAATGCCTGCATACAATAATTACCACAATTACCTGGGATTTTGTGCAGGACTATCCATTAATTGGGGATACAGAAGCACATTGTAAAGGTGAAATTAACTAAATATGGGATAAGACTTTCCCATAATCCGACAGCATGCAGTCTTAGTTCAGCCTGATACTCGCTGAACATTTCGAGCATTTTATCCGAATCGGCCTTTTTGATGTTTCAATGACGGCAACCTTTGATCCCATGTAGGTCCGCTCGGTGCTACATTTCGGGCATTTCACACGGATGCTTGTTATCACTTCCACCACCCTCTATTCATACCTCGATAGGCCGGTCCCATTCAGCACCAGGACCGGCCATAAAGATTCCGCGGGCGTGCCTGCACCTCATGTTGTGCGGTAGACGGCCAAATCCCGAAAATTTTAATATCCTGTTATTTGTATTTTAACCTACATTTCGCAGGTCGACCTCACAAAATAATATTTTCCGAACGCTGGCCCCATGACATCAAGAATTTGAATCACTTCCTCGTCCAGATTCACGATAAACCGCTGTATCTGCGAATTTAGGGTGACTGTGACTTCCGCCGGTCTCATGAACAGAGTAAAGATCCATTTCATGGTCGGGTTCTGGATTGGCTTTTTTGCATGGTTTTTCACCGTTTTCCCTGTCTTTTGAGTTGGGACCGGATATGCCACTCGGCTACTGCATAGACGAATAGGCAGAGCACCATAACCATGGAAAGCGCTTCAATCCTGGTCTCTTTCTTCAGGAAAACTTCGGCAACCCGGAAACTCTTATCCTTCAGAAACCGGAACCCCCGCTCAACCGATTGCTGCCCCTTATAATATTTCAGGATAGTGTCCGGATCCAGGTCAAGATCATTTGTTGCCAGGATGAACCGTCCGAGACGTGCTTTCTCCTGCTCGATCACATCCGGAACGATCTCAAGCGGTGAATCGACGAAGAAAACTGTCTCAACAGCCTCATCCTTGCCCGGGCGCCCTTTTCTTCCGTTCTTCTTTTTCGTCTTTGAGAATACTTGGACCCTATCAGCGGACAGGTAAGGGTACGCATCAAACCACAACCGTGCAGCCATGCGTGCATCGGGCTCACAGGCAAATTCCTTGGCACAGAGCTCTTCCATGATTTACGCGCTTTATCCAGCCGCTTGGCCAGGTTCCTCACATAGTTATTCTCACCTGCCATCCGCCTCTTCTCGGAATGTACCACGGTCCATTTCTGGTCAATTCCGGCGTAGGTAACGAGACGCTCATGAAACGAGTATCCTTCCTCCTTCCCCGGGACCATGGGAATATCGGCAAACAGCAGCGACTTGACTTCATCGATGGTAGCAGGGGGATGGCTGATCCAGAAGGTATGCTGGCCGAGTGTCTGCAGGTTGGGAGCGGTATAGAACGCACTGTCGGCGATATAGTAGGCCTTGTCTTCGAGATTCAGGTTCTGCTGTACCTTACGAATGGTCTCAAGGAGGATCTTCTTGTCTGACTCATTGCCGGAGTACGGCTGAGTGAACAGCGGGATGCCGTGATGGTTGGTTACCATCGCAAGGACGAACTGCTTGAGGTCCCAGCGGTGATCTTTATTGTGACCGTAGGTGATCTTGATGGTCCGGAAGTCGTCATCGTCATCGGTGTCATAGTCACCGTGAACACTGAAACTGGTTGTGTCAGCATGGAGGAGGTGGGTGCCAAACGAGAGTTTTTCCATGACTGCCACTACGATATCATTGAACAGGTCGGTGCTTCCATACTCGTAGATACGGTCGAGTGTCCGGAGGAGAACATCGTCGTTCAGGTGGTCCGGGGTAACACCAGGGCCGAATAACTGTTCTGTCGAGAGGTTGGTGAAAAATCGCGAGAAGAAATAGAGCCGGCGTTCATTGAAGCCTAGACCGTTCAGGAGCATGGCCTTGACAATCGCTGAATGGGGGAGGATATGGTTCCGTGTCTTGGGCAGGGCGTCATCGATTACTGCTGATATTCCGAGTTCATCGATCATGCCGGCCACCAGACCGAGATGGGCAATCTGCTTAGAACTGAAATTCTTCGCCGTGAATTGAGATACAGGCTCCACAGAATATGTATTGCTGCGCTAAGATATAACCCTAAGTATTTTATTTCCAGAAATCGTGGGGCCACGTGCGAAAGGTGGGTTTTAATTAAGAATGATATATATTAAACAAATTGAATCATTGGAGAATAGTTTTGGAGATACTGTAAATCTGGACCCTTTACCTCCCTTTCATTTAATTCCATTAGATATTAATACAGTAAACAAGGCAGCGAAGAAAATTGGAGAATATATTGGGTTAGGAAAATACATTTTTGTTGTTAATAATAAGCGACTTGATGAGAAAACGGGGGCCCACATTGAACTGCAACATGAAGAAAATTATGTATTTCTTGAGATTTCCGAAAATCTTGATAATGAATTATCAATTTTAGCAGCACTATCCCATGAATTATCGCATAAATTTCTTCATATCCATGGATTTTATTCTGGCTTAAACAATCAAAGCACATTGGAAAGTGAAATCTTTACTGACATCACCGCCGTATATTTGGGTTTAGGTAAATTGATGCTTAATGGATGTAAAGTTGACATTAGCTATGGCAAGCATTCAATAACCCAGAGCATTGGTTATTTGGATCGTGATCAGCTGGCTTATGTTTATTATCTCGTTTGTAAGATGAGGGAAATTCCAACCACTGTATATCAACACGATCTCACACCAGATGCTAAAAATGCGGTTTCTAAGTGGTTCAATACGGATTTTGATAAGAGCCAAAAACTGGGCATTCTTGCCCTCAAAGATATATGTGAATTCTATAAAATGAGGAAATCAATGGATACCTCATTGGTCGCTATTAATGACCGAATAAGATTTGCAAAGTCCAATGTCGATAAATTGCTCTCTCAACTATCTCTAACGAAACAAAATCAAGACCGGATAAACCGCACTCACTGGTTCTGGGATGTCTCGGAAAAAGACGATAAAAAGTTTGCGGAATTTACAATTGCCAATTATTTAGGGGATAATCCCGCAACACTCGTTAAAATCGAGAAAGTCCTCAATAACCTCGAGACTCAGAGAGTTACCTTAGTAAGAAATATAAAAACACTCGGAGAGAAACAGAAACGTCTACTACTTCCTTTTCAAAAAAATATGATTTCGCTCGATAATAAACTTAAACTGATTGAAAATCAGATATCTTCAATCTCAACTCAGCTTGAAACCATCAATAACCTTCAGAAAAAATATTTCTCAAAGATTAATCTCATCAAAACCAAATGTGGAGATGTTCAAAATCAAATTAAAGAATATAAGGAAATGTTCAATGAAGTCTTTTCTTTGAACAAATATTTTCAAGGAAATTTACAGGTTTGGGACATATACAAAAAAGACAAAGCCCTTTGGATAGAAATTCAAAATCTAATAGAATCAGAGGAATTTTCCAAACAATTAGCTCTCACATATGATTGGGTTCGAGCCACTGAACAATTACTTGGCTCTCTCCAAAACATAGATCCGGAATATTTCCCTAAAAATACCAATCTATCGATTATACAAAGTCGGTTAGAAGGTGAATATCAGGATCTTGCCAAAAATATTGATCAGTTGGCAAATATTCGAAAATCACAGAAAAATGAAATTGCGCATTTTCTTAAAAGGAATATGGAACTCTTGGATAAGCTTGATGAGATTTTTGATGTTATTAAAGATGAAGAGAAAATATTAGATCTGATTCGGAAGCGTCAAATATGGATTTTCGACAGACATCAAGTGCTCGAAATAGACACAAAGGACGAAGAAGAATTCAACGCCATTACACGTTCAATTTATACCTGCAATTTTGAAGGCGAATTATCTCGAATTCGAAGAATAACTGAAAAGATTACTAATGAAGTACATTCCAACATTGAAAATATTCAGGGATTAAGGGAAGCATCGAAGGTAATTAGTATTGATGTTTTTGAAGAGGAATATCAACAGGACTTTAATTCGTTGGAAGAAATTAAAAACCAAATCTCAAAGTGGCGTGCTCTGCAATTGAAATATTATAAAAAATGGAAAAAACAAGGGGGGTCTATTTCGAATCAATTTATGAAAATTTTGAAAAAAAAGAAATAATTCTCTTGGAATTTAGTGAGCCCACCGCCAGAGAAGGGCAAGAAAAGAGATTCAGTTTGATTTCTGCATCCAGTTTATAGCAGATGCTGCATGGTTCATTTAATGCAGGACGACCTCGTTTTCCGCCCATACGATGAGTGACGGTGTAGATCTGCATGCTGGTGAATTCAAACACTGAATGTTCCTTGATCCATCGATCCAGCAGGTGATCATCCGGTTGAGGAACTGGTCGTCACCTGACCCCTCGGCCTTCGCCACCCACCATACGCAACGCTCTGGGATGGTGCAGACCCTCACCCTCCGTTCCCTCGTCACGGTCCGGTACTCAATAGGCTCCCGGATGCTGGTGGTCGCGGACTTGAGAATCTCCTGCACCTCATCGGAGAGCGTTGTGCCATCGAGCACAATCACTGAGCTAGGCTGCATACCATCCAGGTAGTAGAATTGGGAAAACAGAACACAAGTTTTGATAGTGCATATTCCGAGGACCAGTCCATAACAATTATGACTCGAAAATATTTCGAAAATCCCTGACCTGCGCCTGGGGTGAGGTTAAAAAGAAGGGGTTAAAACCTTCGATTCTTACGCCCCGGCCGGGATTTGAACCCGGGTCAAAAGCTCCGCAGGCTTCTAGGATATCCACTACCCTACCGGGACACTGGGAAGACAATACCAACGAATGATACGTCTTCATATGAAAATGACGTGGGATGGTATAACGTTTTTGAATGCCCTCCTTTTGCCGTGGAACAAACTGGTAAATATCCCTGGCACACAAGGAGGGCATAGTGAACCATGGACAGGGATTTCATCGTATTTCACGGCAATCTACAGCAACTACTGAATAAAGTCGAAACCGGCGAGCTGATTCCGAAACTGCAGGCATCGCATGCTCCCATGTGCAAGTTTTTCACCGCATACTATGTCATCAGTGGAATCCGTCATGTCGTTCCCCTGGTACACGGTCCTACCGGGTGCCCCCTCTACATGTCTGATTTTGTCAGGACCAGGGAATGTTGCGAGATACGGGGAATTCCGCTTGAACCGACGGCCTGTACCACTCTTGATGAGAGCCACGTCATTTATGGAGGTGAAGGAAAACTCCTTGAAGCAGTGCAGGAAGCGTACAGGAAGTATCATCCTGACTTAATCGTTATCCTCTCCTGTTGCTGTTCGGGAATCATCGGTGATGACGTCGAGAGCATTGCACGGGAGGCTGAAAGGCTGGTCGGTTGCCGGGTGCTGGCGTTGCGGAGCGAAGGCTTCGGTGGGGACTTCCGGAGCGGCTATGAAGATGCTTTCAGGCTCATCATGGAACTGATGGAGCCCCCGAAAACAACGATGAAAGGGGCAATCAACATCCTCGGGGCCCGGTGGGGCCCTCCTCCCACGGAGTTTGACTGGGATATTGATGAGATCGAACGGCTCCTCCGTGATACCGGGATACGGATCAATGCTGTCATTGCAGGAGGATGCACCGTTGATCAGATCAGGCATGCCCGGGAGGTCGAACTGAATGCCTCGTGGTGCTACGACTGGGGCCAGAAGCTTGGGGATCTCATGCAGGAACGGTTTGGCATCCCCTACAGCAAGACCGGGCAGCCCTACGGTCTTGACGCCACCAAGGAATGGCTCCTCGGTGTTGCAGGCCCTCTCGGCAGGGAGCGGGAAGCGCTGGAGGTTATCAAGGGCGAGACCCGGAAGGTTGAAGACGATCTGGCCTACCTGAAGCGGGCCCTTGCCGGTAAGACTGCAATTATTGAAATATCTGAGTTTCCCGGGCCAATACGAGCCCTCTCACTGGCGAGGATGGCTGAGGAGTTCGGCGCCTACCCGGTGGTTATCAATGTCCATCCCTACACAATCAAGGAACGTATGCCCAGCATCAAATTCATCCTTGAGACCGGGATCAACCCGGAGATCATTCTCACCAGGGGGTTGTTTCACCTGGGGAGTTTCCGTTCCTCGAAAGAGACAGAGGACGAGCTCGAGGCCATTGTCCGGGATTATGATGATCCCATCTTCTTTGGAAATGCCGGGCGGTTCCCGCCCTGCCCGGTCGTAAACCTGACACTCATGAACCCGGCATTCCAACCCCAGTACGGCTTCCGGGGGATCACGAACATCGCTGCCCTTGTCCGGCAGGCACTCGAGAATAACCACCTTCCACGGTCGCGCCTGTTACGGGGAATGCTCTATGGACCAACAACGAAGTAGCGGGATGGGAGGTACCCGGGTGCATGGACAGACCCCTGCGCCTGAAACGTGCACGGACCCCTATCTCCGATGTGCGTTCAACGGTGCTGCGCAGACGGCACTTGGGGTCTCCGGGTCTGCACTCCTTTCCCATTCACCGCAAGGGTGCGAATATCTCGTCAATAACGCATTTTCCTGGCAGGAATGCGATTACATGGAGACGATGACACTCTGCACGAAGTTATGCGTGGATGAAATTGTGCACGGGGGAGAAGACCTCCTGGCCCGCACCATCGGGGACACAAGAGATCTCCCCATATCGGTGTTGTTCGTTATCAGTGCATGTGGACCGGAGATTGTCGGTGATGATATTGTGGCTGTCTGTGAGGAGATGCAGCCAGCGGTTCCCTTCAGGCTCATCCCAATCTCCTGCGCAGGGTTCAGGGGCTCACAGTACGACGGAATCGACATCGCATTGGAAGCGATGCTGAAGCAACTGGTAGAGGAGAGTGCTGATAAGATCCCGGGTTCGGTATGCCTCATTGCTCCCCATGCAAATGCCAACCCGACCTGGACGGCAGACCTGTCATGGGTACAGCAGGTCCTGGCGCGGATGGGCATCCCGGTAGTTGCCACACTGACACACCGGACTCCCGTTTCCGATATAAAAAAGGTTGCATCTGCCGAGACATCACTCCTCTTAAGCCATGATGCAGGACAGAAAACAGCGGATTATCTGTCTTCGATGTTTGGTACAGAACAGATCTGCACGAGGATACCCCTGCCTATCGGGATGACCAATATCCAGCGCTGGCTCACTGCCATCGGAGAGAGATTTGATCGGTTGGATGCCGCGGAAACCATGGTTACGGAAGGCGAACGCATGGTGACTGCGACGTGCCGGCGTAAATGGCCGATGGCCCGGTTTCTCTATCGAACCCCCACTGCCATCGTTGCCGATGCCACGATCGGGATCCCGCTGGTACGGTTCGTAACCGAGGAGATGGAGATGACCCCCAACCTTGTTGCCCTGTATACTTCGCAGCGATCGGTCCGGAGGCTGCTTGAAGAAGAACTGAACAGTCTCGGGCTCAGTCCGAAAGTCGTGTATGGGACCGATGTATACAAGACGCGGAAGAGTATCCAGGAGGTCAGTCCCCGGGTCGTCTTCGGCAGCACCATCGAACGGCATGCAAGCGAAGGACTTTCCGTTGCGTATGTTGTCGAAGTTGTGAAGATGATGCGCCAGTTCAGGATGATCAACCGGGAATACTTCGGGTATACCGGTATCCTCAACCTCTTTGAGTGTGTACAGAACGAATGGACGATGGCGTGGCGTTCGAAGGAGAGAAGCTACCGGGCGAAGTGGTGAAGAGAAGATGAGACAGATTGCGATATACGGCAAAGGAGGGATTGGGAAGAGCACCATCGCATCGAACCTGTCGGCAGCATTCCATGAGATGGGGTGCACGGTGATGCAGGTCGGCTGCGATCCCAAGCGGGACTCAACACGGATCCTCGCCGGAGGAAAATTCATCCCTGCGGTGCTGGAAGAACACCGGGAACAGTTGAGGATAGGGAAGGACGAGTATACGATCAATCTCGATAACATCGTATATAAGTCCCCCGGAGGGGTCTATCTTGTCGAGGCCGGAGGCCCGGAACCGGGAATCGGGTGCGCCGGCCGGGGTGTGCTGACCGCACTGCAGATATTAAAAGACCTCGATGCATTTTCGACCTACAACATTGACGTAGCGATGTATGATGTCCTCGGTGACGTTGTTTGCGGTGGGTTCTCGATGCCGATCCGCGAAGGATTTGCAAGGGAGATCTACCTGATCTGTTCCGGCGGATTTATGAGCATCTATGCGGCAAACAACATCGCCCGGGCAATCCAGCGCCTCGCAAAGCGGGGGGATACAGGGCTTGCCGGAATCATCTGCAACAGCAACGGTAATGAAGCGTTCGAGCGTGCCGTTATCCCGGCATTTGCCGAGAGACTGGGAACTTCATTTGTCCAGTTCGTCCCCCGGAGCCCTATCATTCAGGCTTGCGAGCTGGAAGAGAAACCCGTTGTGGAGCATGCCCCTTCCTCCCGGGAAGCAGATATTTTCCGGCAGCTCGCACAGGCAATACTCAACAACGAGTCCCGGGTTATCCCCACGCCGGTGAGTGCCCTTTCCGAGCTCGAGACGATGTACCGACAGCACCTCATCAGAACACCCCGGGAACAGTGATACCACCATCAGGTGCCTGGCGGTTGTGCCCGGTGCTTTCTCGCATCCGGAATGGGGAATTGGAATGGAGACAGAAGGGGTCATGGTGAATTAACTGTTTTTCTGTCATCGAAAGCTTTCTTTTAAAGATCCATGGTGAGGAGGATCGGTGACCAGGTATCAGTTACCAGTGATGATGGAAGAAATCCGATGTGAAAGTATCTCCTTACAGGAACTCTCCGATCCATTCCTGATCCCCTTATCAGGGAATACATACAAGCACGTAACCATACCATCATGATCGTCCTCAAGTGCCGCAGGTGCAAGGGGACCGGCCTTATCCCGAACGAACAGTTCCAGATCTGCCAGGCCCTCCCATCGCATGAGACACGACGGTATTTTCACATCCCGACTGGTGACCAGGTTGGCGAAGACGAGGACCGGCAGCAGGATGCCTGCCGGAATGTACCGGAGAGCATCGAGTGCCCGGTCTGCGAGGGCGCCGGAACGATCGTCTTCGACGAGGACGATTGGGAACTCCGTTTCGTTGGCGATGAGGAAACGGAAACCGGGGATTAGCGGCTTCCCTTTTTTCCCGGATTGGGCAGCCTGCACCCGCACGTCTTCATTTTTGTTCGGTAAAAAGGGGGGTTTTCCGGATCGCGCCGGTCGAGGAATGCGGCGTAGCCGATCATCGCCACGGTGCTGTCGGATTCTGGGTTGTCGGTGCCCGACCTGCTGGAGTGCAGTACCCTTTTGCCGTCCAGAGTGTGGGAAATGTAGTGGTTAACCCGCTCTTCCGGAGTATGGTGGAAGGATCAACCGGGAGCCTCCCTGCCAGGGGTTCCAGAACAAGGATCTCTTTATGGTTCAAGGGAAAACCTGATCCCGCAGAAAGATGAAGAAGATCGTCATCAGGGGAGCACGGCAGCATAACCTCAAGAATATTACCGTCGAACTTCCCCGGGACAAGTTCATCGTGATCACCGGGCTGTCAGGGTCAGGAAAGTCGACGCTCGCCTTCGATACCATCTATGCCGAGGGGCAGCGCCGCTATGTCGAGTCCCTCTCTGCCTATGCACGCCAGTTTCTCGGGCTGATGAGCAAGCCCGACGTGGATGCTATCGAGGGCCTCTCCCCCGCCATCTCCATCGAGCAGAAGAGCACCAGCAAGAATCCCCGGAGCACGGTGGGGACGGTCACCGAGATCTACGATTATCTCCGGCTGCTATATGCGCGGATCGGAGTCCCGTACTGCCCGGAGCACAACATCCGGATCGAGGCCCAGTCCCCGGAACGGATCGCCAACCTGATTGCCGTGGACACGAACGGGATGGTTACCATCCTTGCTCCCGTGGTCAGGCAGAAGAAAGGGACCTACCAGCAGCTCGTCAGGGATCTGAACCGCGAGGGGTACATGCGGGTCAGGATCAACGGGGAGATCCGGAGGACCGACGAGGAGTTCACCCTCGAGCGTTACCGGAAACACGATATCGAAGTGGTTATCGACCGGCTGGAGGTCACAGACCGGGCCAGGCTGGTCGAGGCCTGCGAGAACGCGCTTGAAAAATCAGGAGGACTGCTCATCTCCATCGATGAATCGGGCAGGGAATCGCTCTTCTCTTCCACCATGGCCTGCCCGGTCTGCGGCATGACCTTCGAAGAACTCCAGCCGCGGATGTTCTCCTTCAACAGCCCGTTCGGCGCCTGCGAGGAGTGCAACGGGCTTGGCTTCAGGATGGACTTCGATCCCGACCTCATCATCCCGGACAGGAGCCTCTCCATCGCTGACGGCGCAGTTGCCCTCTACCGTAACTTCCTGGACGGGTACCGGAGCCAGTACCTTGCTGCAGTGGCCCGTCACCACGGGTTTTCCATCTTCACCCCAATAAAAGACCTGACAGAGGATCAGTACAATGCAGTCATGTTCGGGTCATCCGATCGTATCCGGTTCTCGATGCGGGCGAGGAATGGCGATGCCCACTGGGCGCATACCGGGGAGTGGGAAGGGCTTGTCCCACAGTCCGAGCGGCTCTACCACCAGACCCAGTCCGAGTACCGGAAACGCGAGCTCGAAAAGTTCATGCGCGTCTCGCCCTGCACGGTCTGCGGGGGAAAGCGGTTGAAGGCAAAGATCCTGGCGGTGAGGATCCACGACCGGTCGATCGTCGATATCACGGATCTCCCGGTCACCTCCTGTATCCGGTTCTTCCGCAACCTCGACCTGACCGAGAAGGAGCATGAGATCGCCCGCCAGATCCTCAAGGAGATCACCAGCCGCCTCGATTTCCTGGAAAAGGTCGGGCTCGGCTACCTCACCCTCTCCCGGAACGCCGGAACGCTCTCCGGCGGCGAAGCCCAGCGGATCCGCCTCGCCACCCAGATCGGGTCAAACCTGATGGGTGTCCTCTACGTCCTCGATGAACCCTCCATCGGGCTCCACCAGAAGGACAACCAGAAGCTGATCGATACCCTCCGCCGCCTGCGCGACCTCGGAAACACCCTGGTGGTGGTCGAACACGATGAGGATACCATCCGGGGCGCTGATTACGTCGTGGATATGGGACCGGGTGCGGGTCTCCACGGGGGCCATGTCGTGGCAGAAGGGACCCCTGCCCAGATCGCCGCAAACAGGGCCTCGCTGACCGGGCAGTATCTTGCCGGGACGCTTGCCATCGAAACCCCCCTGCAGCGGCGACCGCATGAACGGTGGCTGCGGATCACCGGATGCAGGGAGAACAACCTGAAGGATATCACGGTCGAGATCCCGCTCGGCGTCTTCACCGTAGTGACGGGTGTTTCGGGGAGCGGGAAATCGACGCTCATCTACGACACCCTGTACCATGCCCTCCAGAATAAGCTCTACCATTCCCGGGTCACTCCCGGTGCATACCGGAGCCTCGAGCTCGATTCCGCTATCGACCGGGTTATCGTCATCGACCAGAGCCCGATCGGCAGGACCCCGCGGAGCAACCCGGTCACGTACACCAAGGTCTTCGATGAGATCCGCCGTGTCTTTGCCGAGACGAAAGAAGCGAAACTCAGGGGTTACAAGCCGGGTCGGTTCTCTTTCAACCTGAAAGGCGGGCGCTGCGAAGCGTGCGAAGGCGATGGCCTGATCAAGATCGAGATGAACTTCCTCCCCGATGTGTACATCGAGTGCGAGGAGTGCAGGGGGAAGCGCTACAACCGGGAGACCCTGGAGGTAAAGTACAAGGGAAAATCCATCGCCGATGTACTGGACATGACCGTTGAAGAAGCCTTCCAGCTCTTCGCCAACATCCCCTCCATCCGCCACAAGCTCGAGACCCTCTCCGCCGTCGGGCTCGATTACATCAAGCTCGGCCAGAGCTCGACCACCCTCTCGGGTGGGGAGGCCCAGCGGATCAAGCTCACGAGGGAGTTATCCAAGAAAGCCACCGGCAGGACCCTCTACCTCCTGGATGAACCAACAACCGGCCTTCATTTCCACGATGTGAAGAAGCTGATCGCCGTCCTGAACAGGCTGGTCGACAAGGGAAACACCGTCGTGGTCATCGAGCACAACCTCGATGTGATCAAGTCAGCGGACTATATCATCGATCTCGGGCCGGAGGGAGGAGATGAGGGTGGATCTGTGGTCGCCACCGGGACTCCCGAAGAAGTGGCCTCGAACGGGGAGAGTTATACCGGGCTCTTCCTGAAGAAGATGCTGGCTCGACCATGAACGCTCCATCGTCCCTCCCGCATGCTCCCGGTTGTTACCTCTTTATGGACGGTGATGGCGGGGTCCTGTACGTGGGCAAGGCAAAAGACCTGAACAGGCGGGTGGCAAGCTACTTCCGGAGGAGCGGGCACGAACAGAAGACCGCGATGATGCTATCCGCCGCAACAGCGCTCGACTTCATCATCACCGGATCCGAGGTCGAAGCCCTCATCCTCGAAAATACCCTGATCAAGAAACACCAGCCACGGTTCAACATCAACCTGCGGGATGCAAAACAGTACGCGTATATCGAACTGACCGCCGAGCCCTTTCCTGCCATCAGGATTGCCAGGAAGGCGGTTGGGGATGGTCAGTTCTTTGGTCCCTTCGTCTCGGCTGCCGAACGTGACTATATCCGCGATGTTGTGCGCAAGACCTTTCGCCTGCGGACCTGCAGGAAGCTCCCGAAACGGGCCTGCCTCCGCTATCATATCCATACCTGCAGCGCACCGTGTATCGGTGAGGTGACCGGGGAACGGTATGACGATGCCGTCCGGAAAGCCTCGCTGGTCCTGAAGGGGAAGACAGGGGAGCTCCTGGCCTGCCTCCGGGAAGAAATGGGAGAAGCTGCGGCATCAGAGCAGTTCGAGCAGGCCCTCATGCTCCGGGACCAGATACGGGCGCTCGAACGCCTATCCGAGCGGCAGGATATCGCCCGGAGAAAGAGAGGTGACGAAGACATCATCAACTATGCCGTCCATGCAGGGACCGTCCACCTCATGCTCTTCAACGTGTTCAGAGGGACGCTCGGGAACAAGAGTGAGTATTCCTTCGACTGGCACCCTGATTTTCTCGAAGAGTTCCTGGTCCAGTACTACTCCGAGAACCCGGTCCCGTCAGAGGTGGTTATCCCGGACCCTGCCGGTGATTCGATCGGGGAGTTCCTCGCGGTGAGGAAGGGAGGGAAGGTGACCGTCACCGTCCCGAAGATGGGAGCCAAAAAACGCCTCCTCGACCTGGTTGCCACAAATATCGAGGCCGTATCCCTGGGCGGCCACGCAAAGATCCTCGAGCTCCAGGAAGCCCTCACCCTTGACTCTCCTCCTTCAGTCATCGAATGTTTCGATATCTCACATCTTTCAGGTTCATCGGTTGTGGGGGCAATGGTCAGGTTCAGGGACGGCAGGCCGGACAAGAAGGGTTACCGGCGGTTCCGGATCAGGACCATCGATCGAATCGATGACCCGGCTTCGATTGCTGAAGTGGTCAGGCGGCGATATACCCGCCTGGTGAAGGAAGGCGGTGAACTTCCCGATCTCATCCTCATCGATGGAGGAAGAACCCAGATGCATGCTGCACAAGGCGAGCTGAATGCCCTCGGCCTTGGTGTCCCGGTCATTGCCCTCGCCAAGAAAAACGAGGAGATTTACATTCCTGGACGGGCATTCCCCCTCCCTGTCTCGAAGAAAGAGAAGGGGTCCCTCTACCTCCAGGAGATCCGGGATGAGGCCCACCGGTTCGCCATTGCCTACCACCGGCTGCTGCGTAAAAAGGAGGCGGTCCCATGACCGGCTTCTCGCTTCATGCCCCGTTCCAACCCCGGGGTTCCCAGCCCGAGGCTATCGAAAAACTGGTGGAAGGGCTGGAAGGAGCCGAGCGATTCCAGACCCTGCTCGGGGTGACCGGTTCGGGTAAGACCTATACCATGGCAAACGTGATCGCCCGGGTGCAGAGGCCGACCCTGGTCATCGCCCACAACAAGACGCTGGCTGCCCAGCTCTGGAATGAATTCAAAGAATTCTTCCCTGGCAACAGAGTCGAGTACTTCGTCTCGTACTACGACTACTACCAGCCCGAGTCCTACATCCCCCAGCGGGACCAGTACATCGAGAAGGATGCCCAGATCAATCCCAGGATCGAGCAGCTCCGGCTCTCAGCCACGGCATCGGTCCTCTCCCGGCCCGATGTAATCATCGTCGCCTCGGTCTCCTGTATCTATGGCCTGGGCCGGCCGGAGCACTACCGGAACATGGGGTTCGAGCTCGGTGTGGGGGACCGAATCAGAAGAAATGACCTCCTTACAAGCCTGGTCGCCAGTCTCTACGAGAGAAACGATGTTGAACTCATCCCCGGCAGGTTCAGGGTGAAGGGGGATACCATCGACCTGGTCCCGGGGTATGCAAACAACATCATCAGGATCGAGCTCTTCGGGGACGAGATCGATCGGATCACGGAAATCGACCGGACAACCGGGGACCTGGTGGAGAAGATGCGTTATTTCCACGTCTTTCCTGCCCGGCACTATGTCATTCCCCCTGAACTCCAGAAACTGGCTCTTTCCTCGATTCGGGAAGAACTGGACCTGCGACTCCCTGAGCTCGGAATGCTTGAATCGCACCGGCTCGAACAGCGGACACTCTATGATCTTGAAATGATCGAAGAGACCGGAACCTGCAAGGGGATCGAGAACTATTCCCGCCACTTCGACTTCAGGAAACCAGGGGAGAAACCCTACTGTCTCCTCGATTACTTCCCGGAGGATTTCCTCCTCTTCGTTGACGAGAGCCACCAGACCATCCCCCAGCTCCACGGGATGTACAGGGGGGACCGGTCACGGAAGGAAGCCCTCGTCGACTATGGTTTCCGTCTCCCGAGCGCGTTTGACAACCGTCCCCTGATGTTCCGCGAGTTCGAGCAGTACATGCGCCGGGTCATCTTCGTCTCGGCCACCCCAGGGCCATACGAGCTTTCTGTCTCATCACGGGTGGTCGAGCAGATCATACGCCCGACCGGGCTCGTCGACCCCGTGGTCGAGATCCGGCCGATAGCAGGCCAGACCGATGATGTGATCCGTGAGATCGGGATCGCCGTAGGCCACGGGGACCGGACCCTGCTGACCACGCTCACCAAGCGCCTGGCTGAGGAGCTGACCGAGTTCCTGGCCCGGCAGGGGATACGGACCCGCTACCTCCACTCCGAGATCGACACACTGGAGCGGACCGAGATCATCCGGCAGCTCCGCCTGGGCAGGTTCGATGTCCTGGTGGGGATCAACCTGCTGCGCGAAGGGCTCGACATCCCGGAAGTGGGATTCATCGGCATCCTCGATGCCGACAAGGAAGGATTCCTCCGCGATGCCCGAAGCCTCATCCAGATCATCGGACGGGCGGCACGAAACATCAACGCGAAAGTGGTTCTCTACGCCGATTCAGTCACCGATTCCATTCGGACGGCAGTCACGGAGACCGAGCGGAGGAGGGCTCTCCAGGTGGAGTACAACCGGGTCCACGGCATCGTGCCCGAGACCATCATCAAGGCCATCCCCGAAAAGGAGGCTGACCTGAAAGATACGAAACACATCCCCCGCCAGGATATCCCGGACCTGATCATAGAACTCGAGGCGAAGATGAAGATAGCCGCAGAGAACCTCGAGTTCGAAGAGGCTATCCGCATCCGGGACAGGGTTCGGAACCTGAAGGAGCGGCAGGAACAGGAACGCTTGCCGGGAATCCAGAAAAGGAAATAGGGGAAAACCCAACCCTATCAGGGTGGGAATTCCAGAACGTTGATATAGTTGGTTTTCACAACCTCGCTGGTCGAACCGTACGCATCGGTAATGTTGAGCGTGACGTTGTAGAGGCCGGGTTCATTTATGGTATATAGCTCCTGGCTGTCACCGGGATTCAGGACGATGACACTCAGTCCCTTGTTGATCACCCAGTACCGCTGCACCGGTTGGCCCACCGATGTATCAGTAAGGGCAACCGTGAGCGGTGCCGATCCCGTGACAGGATAGGCGTAGAAGTCTGCTTTAAGGGGAGACTTCACCACGATGGTCTTTGTTACCGAACTGCTCGCCATAAGATCATGCACGGAGAGTGTGACAGCATAGGTCCCGGGGTTCTGATAATTATGGATTGGGTTTCTCTCGTTCGTGACGAAACCGTCACCGAATCTCCAGGAGAAGCTGAGCGGTTTTCCGATTGACCGGTCGGTGAAGGCAACGGTGAGGGGAGCAACCATGTCATTGTTGCTCACCGTGAAGTCGAAGTCGGCCATCAAGTCCTGGTTCACCGTGATATAACCCTCTTTCACTTCGGTGCTGCTACCGGCGCTGTTGGAGACCGTCAGCTGCACGGAATAGACGCCTGGTTTGGTAAAGACGTGGACAGGGTCCTGCTCGGTGATCCCTCCATCATCTCCAAACTTCCATGACCAGCTGGTGGGAGAACCCTGGGAAATGTCGGTGAACTTGACCGCAAGAGGAGCGATCCCCACCGTCCGGTTGGCGGTGAACGCTGCCACCGGGCGCGAAGTCACCTTGACAAGGTCTGTCCTTGTGACAGTGTCTGACCCGGCCTGGTTATATGCGGTCAGTGATACAGTATAGTTCCCGGCTTTCTGGTAGAGGTGGTAGGGATTCTGCTGGGTGGAGAATCCACCATCGCCGAAAGTCCAGAACCACTTAACCGGTTTTCCACTCGAGGTATCGGCAAATTGCACCAACAACGGTACGGATCCATTCACTGGTTCGGCGGTGAAATTCGCGACCGGAGTTGACACTACGGTGATAAATGCTTGCTTTACAAGCTGGGCTGATCCGCCCCTGTTGGTCACCTGGAGGAGGACCGTATACTGCCCGGGTTCCTGGTAGGTGTGCACCGGGTTCTGTTGATCGAGTCCCGCCACGGTCGTACCATCACCGAAGTTCCAGAGCCATAGACTCGGGCTGTTTGTTGACTGGTCAGTAAACCGGACTGTCAGCGGTGCTGTACCGAAGAGCGGGTCTGCCGTGAACTCAGGGACCGGTTGAGGCTGCGTGATTTCAAATCCTGACCCGAGCGTGCCGGATTTCGGACCGGGGTTGATTACCACGACGTTCCATCTTCCGGGTTCCCTTCCCGTGAGATTAAACGTACAGGTGATCTTTGTCCGGCTTTCAACGTTAACAGAAGTTGCGGTGATGGGTTCCTTGCCCGTCTTTATAAGATGTACCGTAGCACCGTCAAGGAACCCGGTGCCGGTGAGAGAGCAGTTCAGGGCCCCGGTGTCATTCGCACCCCTGTTGGGAGAAATACTGCTCACGGTAGGATTCGGGTTCTCAATGGTGAAGGCGTTTGTGCGGATGCCGACCTGGGAATCTGTATTGACCACCACTACGTTCCATGGACCCGGTTCCCTTCCCGCGAGGTTGACCTGGCAGGTAATCTTGTTGGAACTCACAACCGTGATGTTGGTCGCAACGATGTCCGACTGGTTCATTTTTGTCAACCTGACTGCTGCTCCAGGCAGGAATCCGCTCCCGGAGAGATTGGTGATGAACAGCGTACCGTTATTGTAGCCTGACGAGGGAGTGACAGACTGTGGTGCTGGTGCAGGGTAACGTATGGCAAACCCGCCATGAAGAATCCCCTGCTGTCCGTCGTCATTAATGACCACAATGTCCCAGTCCCCGGTCTCTGCACCTGCAAGGTTAAATGTACAGGTGATATGTCCGGGACCTGCTACGGTAACCCCTGTTCCCTGTATGGCGGTCTTGCCGGGTTTCACGAGCCTCACGGTCGCACCCGGCCTGAATCCGGTTCCTGAAAGGCTGGTGATGGTTACCGGGCCGGTATTGACCCCCGAGACAGGGTCAATCCCGGTTATTTCAGGGGCGGCCGGGTAGGAAATAAGGAACCTGTCTGCCAGGACCCCGGAGAGCCTGTCGGTATTGGTGACGACGACGTCCCAGAACCCGACTTTCGCATTGGTCAGATCAAAGAAGCAGAAGATGGTAGTCTGGTTCTCTACCACCGGTTTCCCTTTGGCAGGAATGTCAGGCTGCCCGTCCCGGGCAAGCTTCACCTCCGCTCCATCGAGGAACCCTGTCCCGGTCAGGGTGATAATCCCCGTATTGCCGTCATTGCTTCCCCTGTCGGGTGATGCATCGCTCACAAATGGTGCCGGGTTATTCACGGTGAAGGCATCCGAAACGCTGTCTGACTGCTCGTCAGGATTGGTAACGACCAGGCTCATGGGCCCGGCCGTTATCCCGGAGAGATCGAACGTGCAGTTGATTGTCGTCGGAGTAACCGCAGATACTGCAGCCGGGACGGTGGCCCCTCCGGCCCTGGTCAGGTTGACTGTAGCCCCGGGGAGGAAGGAGTGCCCGGTCACCACTGCCGAAAAGACATCTCCCGCTGTCCCTGATGGGGGAAAAATCCCCGTGACGGATGGCGCGGGATGGACAATCCTGAACGAATCCGGCAACTCATCCTCCTGGAAATCCGGGTTTGTCACCCGGAGACTCCATAAACCTGGTTTCGCCCCGGACAGGTTCACTGTGCAGGAGATGCGTTCCGGGGATTCCACGGTCACGGGAAATGCCGCGATATCCGGTTCCTCGGAACGGAAAAGGGTGACCGTGGCTCCGTCAAGAAATCCAGTCCCCGAGAGATTGGTGATATTCATCGTCCCGGAATTTAGGCCGATTTTGGGAGTCACCGCAGAGAGGGTGGGTGCCGGGTAGGTTATCGTGAATGCCCTGGCAAGGGTTGCCGACTGCCTGTCCCTGTTTGTGACGACAACATTCCAGGTCTCCGCCTCTGCACCGGAGAGGTCAAATTCGCAGGTGAGCATGGTCGAGCCGATGACGTCCACCGAAGTACCCGGTATGTCAGGCTGGTCGGTACGGGTCAGTTTTACCGTAGCGTTCGGCTGGAACCCGGTTCCCGAAAGCCCGGTAATTGCAACCGTGCCGCTGTTCTCCCCTTTTGTCGGGGTAATCCCGGTCACATTCGGCGCTTCGGGATAGAAGATGGAAAAGCCGGCAGGGTAGGTATCGGACTGACCATCAGGATTTTTCACCACAACGTTCCATGCTCCGACCTCTTTGCCGATGAGATCAAAGAAGCAGAGGATCCTGGTTGGCGTGACGATAGGTTCGTCTATGGTGGTGATGTTCGGCTCCCCGTCACGGGTCAGGACAACGCTCGCACCATTCCTGAAGTGTATTCCGGCAAGGTTGGTGATCCCGATGACTTCATCGTTCTTTCCAGAATCCGGTGAGATACCGAACACCGATGGTTTCGGATAACGGACCGTGAAATTCTCGGCCCACGTCGCGGATTGACCATCGCTATTGGTGACCACAACATCCCAGTCGCCGGTTGCCGCACCGGTCAGGTCGAACTGGCATTCAATCTTGGTCGGGTTGACCACGACCACGCTGGTGCCGGAGATGTTGGTAGAATCCTTTTTTGTAAGGACAACCCCGGCTCCCGGGAGGAAATTGGCACCGGCCAGGCTGGTAATCGAGATGGTCCCGGTATTTACTCCCTCATCCGGTGTGATGGCGGTGATGACTGGTGCGGGATTCCGGACCGAGAACCCGCCAGCCAGAACAGCTTCTTCAGCATCGGTATTATTCACAACGACTACATCCCAGTCACCTGCTGCTGCACCTTCGAGATCAAACACACAGGTGATCCTTGTCGGCCCTACCCACGTGACATACTGGCCCGTGATATTGGTCTCCTCGGGAAAAGTGAGCCTCACGCTGGCGGCTTCCGGGAAGTCCGTCCCTGACAGGTTGGTGATGAATACCGTCCCGGTATTGACCCAGGTGTCAGGGGTGATGCCGGTCACTGCAAATGTCCCGGAAACCGGGAGCACCAGCAGGGTGGCTGCCAGCATCACTAGTGCTATCTGCAGTACCCCTTTCATGTTCATGTGAACACCTCATCATGCATGTGAGTATACATTCGCCAATCATGAAATGAGACCCGAATCAGCCTTCAAATTCATGATATAAATGTATTCATCATATCGTCTCATGTAATGTATATAAACATTTCCCTTGAAGATGATGGAAAATTAGGCTTTTTTCGCTTTTATGCGCCATCTTTGGAGATAAAATTCCAATATACAGGAAGTTGCTGCAGCAACTTCACGATTAATGGTCAGGTCTGACATTGTTAGACAATTGAATCGATATGTGCAAATTTCAGAATTTATACAATGTAGCTTAACAATTTATACAAGATAACTGAGTAACGAATGGCGTTAAAATACCAGAATCAACGGGAACCTGTGGTAAAAAGGAAATATCCGCCATATTTCTTTTAAAAAAAATTCGTATCCTTCAGTGCTGTAATCCGAAATTAAAGGTCATGATGGTGAGGTATCAAACCCGGAATGAACATCCGGCCAGTACATATCAGCTTTACCCCTTGCAGGCCCACAGGAATGAGAAGGCATTTCTCTCACGTTGGAAGCCTGGAGACCGGTAATTTCTCTTTATTCGTTCCAGGAGCGATGAGAGGCAGTAATCGGTTGTGTTGATCTGGATAAAAATTGTAAAAAATGATTAGGTGCTGGACCGGTAAACGCACTACAGTTTCGGTCTGGTCTTCAGGGCCTGGACCAGGAGCTCCACGGCATTCTCGATATCGGTGGGATCCAGAACTTCTACCGGTGAGTGGATATACCGGGTGGGAACCGAGAGGGTGGTACTGGGTATCCCTCCCCGTTCGAGGTGGATTGCCGTGGCATCCGTGGTCCCACCCGATCCAACCTCAAGCTGGACAGGGATGTCATGCTTTTTGGCTGTATCCTTCAGCCAGGCCACCATCGCCCTGCTCGCGATCAGCCCCCGTCCACTGGCATCAGCGATGGTGATAATGGGGCCTTTCCCCAGCTCCACCGGGACATCTTTCTGGTCGATGCCGGGGTGGTCACCGGGAAAGGTGACATCAGTTGCCACCGCACAGTCCGGATCGATGGAATAGGCGCTCGTCCGTGCCCCTTTCAGCCCGACCTCTTCCTGGACTGTAAAAACTCCGTAAATGGTGAATGGCGACCTGACCTTCTGGAGGGTCCGTACCAGCACCGCTACCCCGGCCCGGTTATCAAAGGCCTTGCCGGTCATGCGGCCGTTGACGAGCTCAACAACCTGCCGGTCCATCGTACCCGGAGTGCCGATCTCGATTCCGGCCGCTTCTGCCTCTTCACGGTCCCTGGCCCCGATATCGATGAAGAGATCATCGACCTTCACCCCTTTCTTCCGCTCTTCCTCGTCCATCTTGTGAGGCGGTTTTCCCCCCAGGACCCCTGGAACAGGGCCCTTTGCACCATGCAGGATGACCCGCTGGTTGTAGAGGGTTGGAGGATACCACCCTCCAAGTGTTACAAACCGAAGAAAACCTTTTTCGTCGATCGATTTGACCATCAGCCCGATCTCATCAGCGTGGGCCGCGAGCATGACCTTGAAGTCGTTTCCTTTTTTGACCGTTATCAGGTTGCCGAGCGGATCATCGTGAATCTCGTCAACATGGTTTTTCAGTTCGCGCTTTACAATAGCCATCACGCTCCCTTCACTTCCGGAAAGGCCGTGGGCATTGGAGAGTTTTTTCAGCAATTCCCGTACCATCATCATTCACTCCGTGCAGCCCGTATACGTTCCACGGCAGTCTGCAGGTCGCTTCGCGAGGCTGCATAGCTCAATCTTGCATACTCCGGTGCATTGCAGCCGAATGCCTCACCGGGAACTATAACTACCCCCTTCCCGAGAATCCTGTTGATCAGGTGCTTTCCAAGGGGAGCAAAGAGGTAGAAGGCGCCCTGGGGACAGGGAAACACGATTCCCATCTCCCTCAATGCTCCGTAGAGGAAGTCACGCCGCCACCGGTACTCGTCGCGCATGAGACCGACACAATCCTGAGGTCCGGTGTATGCGGTGAGCGCCGCATACTGGGATATCGAAGTGGCACAGGCCTGCGCATACTGGTGTACTTTCAGACACTGCTCCGTGATTTCTTTCGGGCCGGCAAGGTACCCGAGCCTCCATCCGGTCATGGCATAGGTCTTGCTTGCGGCATTCACGGTGATGACATTCTCACCGAAACGGGCAGCGCTCCAATGGGTCCCTTCATAAATGAAGTGCTCATACACCTCGTCACTAACAACGGTTACGCCGGCATCATTGGCGTATTCAACGAGCGCCCTGATGGACTCCTCTGTCTCGACCGCCCCTGTCGGGTTCCCGGGTGAATTGAGAACAAAGATCCTGGCCCCATCAAGCCGGGTCTTCGCCTCCTCGAGATCGATCCGGAGCTCTGCATCAAGAGGTACCCCCTCTGGCCTTCCTCCCGCGAGGAGTGCCAGCGACCCGTAGGACACAAACCCCGGGTCTGCAAACAGCACGCGGTCGCCATCCTCGATCAGGGCGTGCATGATGATATGGAGGGCTTCGCTCGCACCGGCGGTTACAATAATCTGGTCGGGCTGGTACTCCAGCTTATTCTCATCCCTGAACTTGCGGGAGAGAGCTTCCCTGAGTTCCGGGATACCCATGTTCGAAGTGTACCCGGTCATCCCATCCCGGATGGCCCTTATCGCGCCCTCCTTGATGTGATCGGGGGTATCGAAATCAGGCTGGCCGAGCCCCATGTTGATCGAACCTGGTCGCGCCGCTTCGAACAGTTTCCGGATCCCTGATATCTCGATGCCGAGGCATCGTTTCGCAATGCGGAAGTCCTTCATACCATCTCCTACTCGATATTTGCATGCCGGTTCTTCAGTTCTTTCTCATCCACCATGGAAACCTCCATCAGCTGGGAGATGCAGGCATCTGCAAAGACCATTGCCGCAGTTTCAAAGAGGGTTCCCAGCGGTGCAAAGGACTTGTGTTCACCGGTCATCTGGCGCACCTCGAATTCGGCAGTCTCGTCCCTGATCTCGTCCCGCTGTTTCTCGATGATTACCATGACATCGGCAATACTGCCGATCCTTGATTGGCGGTTCGACGTGATGAGGGCAACCCTCCCCCCGATATCTTTCGCCGTCTCTGCGATATCGGCGATGGTCTTGGTGCGGCCCGAACCCGAGAAGACGACCAGGAGGTCATTTCTTCTCATCGCGGGGGTGATGGTTTCGCCTACCACGAAAGCCGTCAGGCCGACCTGCATCAACCGCATGGCGAAGGCCTTGGCTACGAGGCCCGACCGCCCGGCACCCATGACATAGATGCGGTCGGTGGTGAGGATTTCATGGATGAACGCATCGATCTCCCTGTCCTGGATGCGATCGGCAGTGGCCCGGATCTGTGATGCCATCTGCCGCATCATATCCTGCACTCCCTTCTTGTGCGTCATTTCGGATCAGGATATTCCCGCAAACTACATGACGATTTCGCAGATGACCTGGCCGCTGCTCATGGTTTATATGCGCCCAGGAGCAAACCTTTCTCTGAAACCGGCAGGCAGGACAGGGGCCCGCTTAAAAAAGGTTGCGAACTCCATGAGCTGTGAACCATACTTTTCAGATGGGACATTTACCTTGAATCACGGTGACTGCACAAGGATGCTGAAGGCCTTGCCCGACAGGTCGGTCGACCTCGTCTTCGCTGATCCGCCCTACAACCATGCAGGGAGGCGGGCGCCGGTTGACAGGGTAGACCGGGATGCCAGTTCCGGGATTGAGGAAGATTTCCGGTTCCACGAGAGCTTGATCCGGGAGTGCAGGAGAGTCCTCAAGGAGAACGGCTCGATATGGATCAACGGGATATACCATTCCATCTACTCCTGCGGTTTTGCTCTCCAGGAGAGAGGATTTCATATCCTGAACTACATCTGCTGGTACGAACCTAGCGCTCCACCAAACCTCTTCATCCGGCATTTTGCCGTCAGCAACAAAACCCTGATCCGGGCCCTTAAAGAACGGGACTCACGGCACACCTTCAACTGCGAGCTCCTCAAGACCGGTGGCCGGACCGGGGGCAACCTGAAAAAGGCGGGCCGCCAGATGAGAACTGTGTGGAGCGTCCCCTCACCGCGAGGACGGGAGAAGCGCTCCGGGCGCCATCCCACCCAGAAACCCTGCTCCCTGTTGAAGCGGATTATCCTTGCCTCTTTGCGTGAACATGGAATTGTGCTCGATCCCTTCACCGGCAGCTCCGCCATGTGGCTTGCCGCCTGTGCGACCTGGAGGCGGTTTATCGGTATCGATACCGGGCAGCAGTCCCTCGGCCTGTCCATCTCCCGGTATCGCGATTCCACCTGGTCGCGACAGGAGAATGGCAAAGAGGCCCGCCACCGAAGAAAGAACATAGTGTGATGTACGATGCGATCCCGCTCCGATCTCTCCGCCCTGGCATATGAAATTCTTGACCGGGAATACCCGGCCCTGGAAGCGCTCTACCGGGAGTTCCATGTTCATCCCGAGCTCTCAGGACAGGAGGAGTGGACGTCACGCCACCTTGCCGGAAAGCTTCGTGATGCAGGCTACGAGGTCACCACCGGGATCGGGGGGACAGGGGTGGCTGCACTCCTTCACAACGGTGAAGGGCCGGTCCTGATGATCAGGGCCGATATGGACGCCCTGCCGATCAGGGAGGAGACGGGGCTCCCCTGGCAGAGCCGGGCGCGGATGAAGGATGCCCGTGGTAACGAAGTGGACGTCATGCACGCCTGCGGCCATGATGTCCACATGACCGCACTCGTCGGGGCAGCCCGGGCGCTCGCTGCCCTGACCTTCTCGTGGAAGGGGACGCTCATGCTGATCGGTCAGCCATCCGAGGAATCGGCATCCGGTGCGGCCCGGATGATCGCCGACGGCCTGTACACACGGTTCGCCCGGCCGGACGCTGCCATTGCCCTGCACGTGGCTCCCGAACTTCCCCCGGGATATATCGGCTACCGGGAGGGTATGATATCTGCCGGTGGAGAATCGCTAGACATGGTGATCCGGGGCATCGGTGGCCATGCAGCCCATCCGGAGACGACCCGCGATCCGGTGGTGCTCGCAGCACAGGTCATACTCGCTCTCCAGACCATCATCAGCCGGGAGATCGCAGCAACCGAGATGGCCATCCTGACCGTTGCAACGGTTCACGGGGGATCGAAACACAATGCCATTCCCGATGAAGTTTCACTCCAGATCAACATTCGCTACTTTAAAAAGGAGACCCGTGACCGTCTCCTTACCGCCATCCGAAGGGTTGCAGACGGGGTTGCCAGGGCGGGCGGGATACCCCCGGATCGCCTGCCACGAATCACTATCCTGCCCGAATCGGTCCCGCCCATGGAAAACGATTCCGTGCTCACAGGGCGGGTTGCGGAGGCGTTCCTGCAAACGTACGGCCCGGACAGGGTCCGAAAGATCGAACCGGTCACCGGGAGCGAGGATTTCGGCATCTTTGGAATGGGGGACCCCCCTGTTCCGATCTGCTATTTCCGCGTCGGGTGTGGTGACTCCGGCGGTTACCTGCACAGCAGCTCATTTGCTCCTGGCACATCGGTTATCAGGGATGCTGCCCATGCCCTGATTATCGCAGCGCTGGAAATCCTCTCTCCAGGAACCGACCTGTCTTATCCAGCAGGGTCATAGTGCCTGGTATCCCCGAACGGAACAAGCTTGTCCCCTGAAAGGACCGAGACCGGCCCGTGCCCGCAGCAGAGGAGGCAGGATGTTCTGCCGTTTTCATATAACCCGGAAGATTCCCGTGCCAGGTCAAGCACCCTGGACCGTTCGTGCTTTGCCACTTCGCTGTCGACATTCACCGATGTTACCAGGATGACTGCGAGCGTGTTGTACGCTGCCCGGTCTGGCGTGAGGTGCCCGAAATTGATGACTGTATCTGCCGTGAAGAGGACCCCGATCTCCCTGCAGTACAGGTATACCTGGCCATGCAGGTGTCCACCAGGGCTTTCAAGCACTTCGAAGCGATACCTGCCGGCATCCACCATCCCGATAACAGGGAATCCTGCCCGGTAACCGAGCGGATCCGTGCTGAAGGGGATGAACCGTAGGGGCGGGGTGAACCGGGAGAAGAGGTTGATCATGGTCGTGTATATCTCTTCGAGGACCGATGTCTCGCTCCGCGATCCATAGGCGCGGTTTGCCGCCCGGATCACCTCCAGGGTCCCGGGGTGGAGCTGTGCCGGGACAGGGTATGCTCCGCCCGCACCGCAGTGGTCGGCATCACCGTGGGTGATGACCAGGGCCGATACCCTGCGGCTCCATCCTGGGATGAGCCCGTCGAGGAGCCGTACAATATCCTGCATATAAATACCGTAACCGGTATCCACCACGGTGATACCATCGGGCGTATCCATGAGGAAGATGTTCCCGCCACAGGGCGGCTGGATGCAGTGCAGGGTGAGATAGGGGGTCAGGGCCAGAGTCTGGATATCAGCATAGAAGCGATCACCGGTTGTCCCGGCAAGTGTTCTTCCTGTCTGGAGAAAGCTCTCGAAGATCGTCCTTGGGTCCTTGCCGAGATTCATCAGCTCCTGGACAGCATGGTTGATGTCTCCGAGGAACGAAAGGAGGAACGGTTCCTGTGAATCCCCGATTATTTCCCTGATCTGCTGGGCAAGGCGGAGATAGAAGACGGTATCGTCAAGCTTTTTCCCGGTACTGTCGTACTCGAGGATCTCAATCGGGTACCGTGATTTAAGGGTATCGAGGAGCCGCTCCGCAGCCGCATGTTCTTCAACGGACAGGGTAATGGTCATCCGGTCCGGATGCCGTCCCCGGTCGTCGAAATCTATGGCGCAGATGTTTGCCCGCGAAGAGGTGGTAACATCGAGAAAAGCGCAGAGTGCACCGGGTTCGTGGGGCAGGGGGAGGGAGAATCTGAGTACATGCAGGGGCTGGAGGGAATCCTGCAGGTACCCGAGTTCGGCAAGTCCATCCTCTATCCGGGCACAGGAATCATCGGGACAGGTTATTTCAAAGAATACGACACGGGGATCGATCCGCTGATCGAACTGGACGCGGTTGATATTACCCTGGTACCGGGTAATGAGGGCTACTGCGGAATGGAGTGCGCCGGGATCATTGGGCATTTTTGCGACGCAGGTATATTTTGCCATGGGATCCTCGCAAAAGAATAGATCTGCCGTAAAAGGACATCTTTGTTATCCCTAACCGGGAACCGGGCGGAGAGAACGGAGAGGGGGGAGGGAAGACCGCCCCGGCTACCCGTGACTGATCTCTTCGTGCTCGAGGAGGAGGGATCCGAAAATGATCTTTTCGAGCACCTGGGAGACGTATTTTATCTTCTGCGCCTGTTCCATGTCCATGTTCCGGTTGATATCCGAATAGACCTGGAGGCGAAGCAGGGCAAACCGGAGACGATCGAGATCCTCCTCGGAGAAGGCCATCGCCTTGCGGTAAATGAGCTCGAGAGAGGCCGGGAAGAGCTGGATATCGGCGAGGATTGCCAGGATGTCGTTATAAATATCGAGAGGGTCTCTGCCCCCCTCTATCACATCCCGGAGCCCCATTTCAGTCCTCAACCGCCCTGACGAGTTCTTCCATCACTGCATCCACGCTCTTCCAGGTAGGGCTGTCCTTGCTCCTGATGATAAAGGGACGGCCTTCATCACCGGCTTTCCTCATTTCCGGGTCGAACGGGATCGATCCCAGGAAGGGTACCCCCAGCTTATCGGCAATCTTCTTTCCGCCGCCACTGCCGTAGATGTCGATCTCCTTGTGGCAGTGTGGGCAGACCAGGGTACTCATGTTTTCGACGATCCCGATCACCGGGATGTCGAGCTTCTCGACGAATTTTGCTGCCTTGAGGGCATCCATGGTGGCGACATCCTGCGGTGTGGTGACGATGATCGCCCCGCGGACATTGGGCGCGAGCTGGATGATGGAGAGGGCTTCGTCTCCTGTTCCGGGTGGAAGGTCAACCACCAGGAAATCCAGTGAGCCCCAGTCCACTTCGGAAAGGAACTGGGAGATGGCGGTCATCTTCATCGGTCCACGCCAGATAACCGGTGTGCTGATATCAGGGAGAAGAAAACCCATGGAGACCACGGACAGGTTCCCGGTGACCTGTATCGGCTCGATCATGTTCCCGAGGGTGGTGAGTTTCTGGGTCTCGATACCGAGCATCTTCGGGAGGTTGGGGCCGTGGATATCGAGGTCCATCAATCCGGTCCTGTAGCCGTGAGCAGCCAGGGAAAATGCCAGGTTCACGGACACTGTCGATTTCCCAACGCCCCCCTTTCCGGAAAGCACGAGAATTACATGTTTCACATCGATATCTGCCTTCTTGGGAAGGCCTGCGGTCTTGCCTTTAGCCACATCGCAGGTCGCAGCACTAGGGCAGCTTTCGCACTGCTGGTCACATTCTTCAGGTGTGGGATTCTTCTTGTCAGCCATAAAAAGCCTCACTATTGCCTGTCATACTTTGTTGGGGGTATAAAAATAAAGATATATACCTGGGGGCAATACCACCCGCACCTCTGTAATTGTTCATCATCATTCCTGGTGCATATCAAGGACACGGTTGCAGAGACGATCTGCCCGCACGATGAGCGGGTGTTCCCGTGACACCGGCCGGAAGGTCACTCCCCGGAAATGCCGGGTGAGGGCCTGCGCCTCCTGGTAGAGAGGGCGCAATCGTGGCGAAGAGACCCGGTACGAACCGGTCATCTGCCGGACCATCAGCTCGCTGTCCGAATAGACCTCCAGGGACGTGGCTCCGAGGCGTCCAGCAGCAGTGAGCCCTGCGATGAGCGCCCGGTACTCGGCTTCGTTGTTCGTTCTCCTGCCAAGAAACCCTGAACCCTCTTCAACCACTTGGCCATCAATGGAAACCAGTACGTAGGCATACGCCGATGGTCCAGGGTTTCCCCGCGAAGCCCCGTCCGTGAAGCAGGCCAGAGTGCGGATGTTGTTTTGCTCCATCCTGCTCCAGCGTATCTTGCCATAGTATAATGGTTCTTTTCCCGGCCGGAAAGGAACGCCTAAATACCAGCCGGGGCGAATTCAGTCCATGGACAAGCTGGTCGTATCGCTCGATTTCCTTTCTTTTCCTCCCACCCATACCTGCGACGGGGGGAATGAATCCCCGCGTTTGCGGATAAAGGGGCTTGCGGCTGAATCGGTTGCCGTGATGGCCGTCAATCCTTTTCAGCGAACCTGCTGCTCGTTTTGTCCCTGGTTGATTTGGAACATCCCGCCCACCGGTGAAGTCCCCCGGGGGATCCCAAAAACCGGGACTGTGACCATGCCCGTTTCAGCGGTGCAGGGGCGTAACGACTTTGGAACTATCGGTTACGAAGGCCCGTGTCCCCCGCCCGGCTCGACCCACCGGTACACCTTCAAAGTATACGGCCTCGATACCCTCCTCGATCTCGGGCCTGGTGCAACCAAGGGCGACCTCGTCGGGGCGATGCTCGGCCATGTCTCCCAGTTCGGCGCCACAACGGCATTATATACGAGATAGCGACCCGGGCAGGACCCACGCTGAAAAACGGCTAAAAAAAGGTGACCGGGTTCAGTCAATATCGAGCTTCTTTTTTCCCAGCGCCTCGATATAGGGCAGTTCTTTTCCAACCTCGAAGAGTTGCGCTTTCTCGGGGGGGATCTCGACTTCGAAATTTGTGTAATCTTTCATGTCCATGAGGGTTGCCGTTGACCCGCTGACGGTGATAACCTGCCCGCTCTTCCGCTCGACAACCGGAACATAGGTCTTTGCAGAAACCGGCTGCACGATGGACCGTTTCACTCCGTCAAAGAGTCCGATGGCGTCGATCCGGGCTTTCGCCGCCCCGTGCTTACCGGGCTTCGAGATCGATATCCCGAGGATCTTGCAAGGTTCATCATCGATCACCACCCAACGGCCTTCTTTCAGCTTTCCCACTTCTGTCTGCTCTTTCATGGATCCACACTCATCATGAAGTATTTAATCTATCTGTATCGTATTAGATAAAATACACTCTACCGTTCACCCGGAATGCCAATGGACTTCTTCACCTGTTGCAATGAAATGGCCGACGCGGTTTCCGAGGCCATCGCTCCGCTCGTAGGTACTGTGAAAGGGGGAGTGAGAACCGGCATGGGGGCAGACGGTAGTCCGACACAGCTGATCGACCAGGTGGCAGAATCCTGCATCCTCGCGTACCTTGAAGAATGTCCCCTGGCGCGAACCCTCATCAGCGAGGAAGCGGGAAAGGTTAAACTTGACGGAGATGAAGGAACGCTTTTCCTGGACCCTGTTGACGGGACTTATAACGCAGTCGCAGGAATTCCCTTCTATGCGCTTTCCATCGCCTATGCAAAAGACGGCATAATCCGGGATGCATTTGTCCGTGACCTTGCAGGAGGGGAAACATTCAGTGCACAGAGAGGGAAGAAAGCATTTCTCGATGGAAAACCGATCACCGTGTCAACGACCATGGCTCTCGAACAGAGTGCGCTCTCGCTGTACGGGAGGAGGTTTGACCCGGCAGGGGTTCTCAGCCTTGGACAGAAAGTCCGCAGGTGGCGTCTCCTGGGGGCATCAGCACTCGAACTCTGTTACATCGGTTGCGGGAGGATCGATGGCTTCATCGACCTCCGCGGGACGCTGCGCGTGACGGATGCTGCAGCTGGAATGCTGGTCTGCACCGAAGCGGGAGGAGTGGTGAGCGATCTCGATGGAAAGCCCCTGGTATTTCCCGAGAAGGTGACCATCGGAAAATGCATGGTGGCGACAAACGGCGTGATGCACCAGAAGATCATCGAATATCTGAGGTAATGGCATGAAATTCCTGCTGGTCTCGCGGGTTGACAACCGCGAAGCGCTCTCGTTTACGGAGTCGCTGGGAACTAGGATGAAGGGTACCGGGCACAGGGTCTTTTTCGAGGAAGAGACTGCAGCAGCCATCGGCATAGCCGGGATCCCCTTCGCGGGGGCAGACCCCGACCTGGTTGTCATCGTCGGCGGTGATGGTACTATCCTGCTCACGGTGCAGAAGATGCCGCGGCAACTGCCCATCATCGGGATCAACTGGGGGGAGGTCGGTTTCCTTGCCGATGTGGAACCGGCTGACGCAGCGGATATCCTTCTCGAGATATCTGATGGTTTTTCAATCGAGCGGAGGATGCGGCTCTCGTTCATGGTCGAAGGGCGGCATGTCGGGGATGTCCTGAACGAGGCCCTGGTGGTGACCAGCCGGCCGGCAAAGATGCTCTCGTTCGGCGTAATCATCGATGGTGTCCTGTCCGAGCACTTCAGGGCTGATGGACTCCTCGTCAGCACGCCCACCGGTTCAACCGCGTATGCGATGAGTGCCGGCGGGCCGATCGTCGATCCCCGGATTGAAGGAGTGTTGCTGGTCCCTCTGGCGCCCTACATGCTCTCCTCGCGTCCCCATGTCATCAGCAGTGACCGGAACCTCGAAATCCGGCTGGAGAGCGCGAAACCGGCCACCATGGTCCTCGATGGACAGAGGAGTATCGACCTTGGTTGCCAGGCAACCATCGTGGTCCGAAAATCGCGTGAACCGGCCCTCATCGTCGACATCGGACGCAATTTCTTTGAAAAGGTGGACCAGAAACTCCGGCGGCTTTGACGGAATAGACGATTTTATCAGCTCTTTTGCAGAAGATCGGTTCATACAGAAGTGATGATCCCATGTTGGAGAAGACTGACTATGCCGGGGCATCAAAAGTGCTTAAGACTTCCCTTGCCCTGAAATCTTCCCCTGTCGCACTCCGGTTTATCCATGCGAAGGACGATATCCCGGACGGAATAGAGAAACTGGACAGGACAATCCGGCACTGCATGATGGTGACGTTGGCAGGAAAGGAAGGCAAGATTTTCTACACCACCGATGAGAACCACGAGTGCTACGGTGGTGCCTGGGCTCTCGGCCTCCGGGAGCTTTCCCAGAGCCTGAAGACCGGTGACTTCTACTTCAAGCTTGGCAAGTTCGAGAGTCCCCCGGCGTGCAGGCGCACGATTTCCAGTGTTCCACACCTGGAATCCGGCTTCACCCATGCCATTCTCTACGCACCGCTTGAAAAAACCCCATTTATTCCCCATGTCATACTCATGGTTGCGCCCCCCCGCGTGATGCTGAAACTCGCCCAGGCAACGCTCTACCGGCTGGGAGGAAGGATCAAATCGGAGTTTTCCGGAATCCAGTCGGTCTGTGCAGACGTCACTGCGCAGACCTATCTCTCCGGAAGACCGAACTACTCACTGGGGTGTGACGGTTCACGGAAGTACTCCGGCATCCAGGATGACGAGATGGTGGCTGGGTTCCCGGCAGAGATGCTTCCCGAAGTGGTGGAAGCGGTGCAGATCGTGACCGCCGCCCCGGGGTCAAAAAAATAATTCCCCCATTTTTACATCTCGGTCCGCCCGGCAACTACCACGGAGATGTTGTCCCTGCTCCGTGCCAGGGCCGCCTCGATGAGCGCATTACAGACAGAAGGGATCGGTTCCGTTGCAGCCACGGCGAAAATCTCGTCCTCGGTCAGGCCATCGAGCAGCCCATCCGAACAGACCAGTATCCGGGCATTTCCTACCTGTATGCTGGTGATGTCTGCCTCGTCTCCTTTACGCCCGATGATGCGGGTCACGATATTCCGGAGGGGGTGGTGCTCAGCTTCATCCCTTGAGAGGAGCCCTTCTTCCACGAGTTCCTGGACCCGTGAGTGATCGCGGGTCAGCCGTTCCAGCTCTTCTCCGATCAGGTAGGCACGGCTGTCTCCGACGTTCCCGATGGTGCAGCATCCTTCCCCGCTGATCAGGGCAGCGACGAGCGTAGTCCCCATTCCCCTCAGGCCTTCTTCCTGTTCGGATATGGCAATGACACGGTTGTTCGTCTCCCGGAAGGCCATCTTCATCAGGGCCTCGAGCGATGCCAGGTCAGGTTCCGGGAGATGCAGCAACTGGTCATGGACGATGCCGCAGAGCGTCCGGACCGCCAGGCTGCTTGCCACTTCCCCTGCCGGATGACCGCCAAGGCCATCGGCCACCGCGAGCAGCAGGAATGATCCCATCGGGTGAGAGATCCTGAGTATTTCGCAGGCATCTTCGTTTTCTTGCCTGATGCCGGTGACAGAACGGCTGCAGGCATGGAACTGGTTACTGTCCATAGGGTTTTCTGCTCCGGGGAGGCTGCACTCTACCTAAAGGTTAAACACTGTTCCTCTTTTATCCTTTTGAGACGCTCCTCTCCCCCGGGCGTCATTTCCGTAGCACCAGTATCCTCCGGACCAGGCTCCGGTGAACCCGCTGGGAATAGGTGGCGACCACCTCCATCAATTCACCGGCCTGCCGCGAGATATCGCGGTGCGTGACCACCACCGCTCTCCTCCCCGGCATGAGCACCCGCCGTATCTCTTCGAGCGTACCACTGTAGAGGGTATCAATGCTTCCGGCCGCGATCGAGACCGACTGGCCATAAGGAAGGTCGGTTGCCACAGCATGGATGCCGGAGCTTCGGACCGGGAGAGCAGTGGCATCGGCCCGGAAAAAGAACCCCCCCGGAACGTTCTTCCTGCTTCCTGCCACCATGAGCGGGTCGATGTCACTTCCTGCACCCTGTGCACCGACCAGTTCGGCCTCGAGCACCATCCCGCCGGTACCACAGAATGGATCGAGCAGGATCTCCCCTGCCTGGACCAGGGAAATATTGACCAGCGCCCTGGCCATCCGGGGCATCATGACCCCGGGGTGGAAGAATGCCCGATCCCCAGGCCGTCGGCGACCAAAGGAGCCGCGATCGATCCTCAGGATCAGCCTGCCGAGATACCACCGTTCCCCTGAGCATACCGCGCGGTACTCGGTGTCAGGATTTTCCAGCCGGACCCTGCCTCCAATGAGAGAACCCATCAGGCGTTCGAGTTCCGGGGCTGGTCCAGTCATGGTGCACCCTTCCATTTTTTTCACCCGGGCTGCATAGGTTCCCCCAGTGCAGAGGGCCAGGTCTTTCAGCAGGCGGGCAAATGCGCGGCTGTCGGCCTCGCATTCGCCGAGGTACTCGGAAACGGCATGGGTGAGGGAGAGCCGGGAGAGATTTCCGGGACTCTTGCAGTCCACGACTGCTACCTGCGGCCTCCGGTCGAGGATCTCACCGACAAGGCCCAGTTCCGCGAACGGTAGTCCCGGGTGCTCTCCCGAGAGCTCGGCAATCACCTTCATTTCCTGGTACTGGGTGAGGAACGCTCAAAATAGCTCGCAGCAGAAAAATAAGGCAGGAGCGAGGATACGAACAGACATGGCTTATTTCTTTCCCATGAAGCCTGAAAAAAACCCTTTTTTCTCCTGCCCGGCCCGGGATCCTTCTATCTCGAGGATCTTCTCGTAGAGCTCCCGGAGTTCGGGCGTTAGCTGGCGGGGGATCCGCACCTTCACCCGCACCAGGAGGTCGCCGGGTCTGCCTCTCCTCCGTACACCCTCTCCCGGGATCTTCAGGGCGGTGTCGTGCTGAATGCCCGGCGGAATGGTGAGCTCGATCGTTTTCCTGTCGAGAGTTTCCACGGATATTACCGATCCCGCTGCTGCCTGGGCAGGACTGATCTCGGCTTCCACCTCAAGATCGTCACCGTGACGGGTGAACCGGTCATGGGGTCTCACGATAATCTCGATGAAGAGATCGCCGCTTTCTGCTCCGAAATCTCCCGCTTCGCCATACCCCTCCATGCGCAGGCGCATCCCGGAATCGATGCCTGCAGGCACCCTGACCTGGACTTTCCTCCTGGCCTGGGTCACTCCTGTCCCGCGGCATTCAGGGCACCGCTTTTCGGGAACCTTGCCCAACCCCCGGCATTCAGGGCAGGTACTCATCCTGACAAACTGACCGAAGATGGTCTGGCTCATCTGGCGGAGCTGCCCGCTTCCCCCGCATGCCTTGCAGTTAACGCGTTTTTTCGTCTCGCTCCCCGTCCCTTCACAAACCGGGCAGGGTTCGGTGTGGGAGACCTCGATCTCCTTCTCCGTTCCGAAAACCGCGTCCTCGAGGCTAATCGTGAGCCTCATGAGGAGATCGGAGCCGGCCCGGGGTCCGGTCTGGCGCTGTCCGCCGAATCCTCCCCCAAAAAAATCGAAAATATCGCCGAACCCGGAAAAGTCGGCAGAAAACCCTCCAAAACCGCCTCCCCCCGCATACGATCCGCGGGAAGCGCTGGTATACCCTTCGTGACCTACGTGGTCGTACTGGGCGCGCTTCTGTGGGTCCGAGAGGACACTATAAGCCTCGTTGATCCGCTTGAATCGCTCTTCGGCGCCCGGTTCCTTGCAGATATCGGGATGGTATTTCCGGGCGAGGGTGCGATAGGCCTTCTTTATCTCTTTTTCATCGGCATTCTTCGGGATCCCCAGGATCTCGTAGTAGTCACCGGCGGCCATTGCCTCACTCGTCTTTCATGGTGTAATCAGCATCAACCACGGTGTCATCGTTTGCGCCAGCCGGGCCCGCTTCCCCTCCGGCCTTCGCCTGTTGTTCGGCCTGTACCTTCTGGTAGATCTTGGTGGTCACACCGTATACTGCTTCGGTGAGTGCCTCCATCTCTTTCCTGATCGCTTCACTGTTGTCCTCTTCGAGAGCCTTTCTAACGGCATCGATGCAGCCCTGGATCTTCTCCCGGTCACCTGTATCCATCTTGTCTCCGCTCTCCTTCAGCATCTTTTCGGCATTGAAGACTGCAGAGTCGGCCAGGTTCCGGAGCTCGATCTCCTCACGTTTTGCCTTGTCCTCGGACTCGAACTGTTTTGCAGCATCCACCATCCTCTTGATCTCGTCCTCCGAAAGTTTCCTGTCGCCCTTGATGGTGATGGCCTGCTCGTTCCCGGTCCCGAGATCCTTTGCCGAGACATGGATGATACCATTGGCATCGATATCGAACGTGACTTCGATCTGGGGTATTCCCCGTGGCGCGGGGGGAATCCCGGTCAGCTGGAACCTCCCGAGCGTGAAATTGTCCTTGGCGAGGGCCCGTTCTCCCTGGACGACATGGATCTCTACGCTGGTCTGGCCGTCGGCGGCGGTGCTGAAGATCTGGCCCTTCCGCGTGGGGATGGTAGTATTCCGATCGATGAGCTTGGTGGATATACCGCCGAGCGTTTCGATACCCAGGGTGAGCGGGGTCACGTCAAGGAGGACTATATCCTTTGTCTCTCCGGTCAGAACCCCTCCCTGGATAGCTGCTCCGAGCGCCACGCACTCGTCCGGATTGATGCCCTTGTCCGGATCCTTGCCAAGGATCTTCCTGATTGTCTCCTGGACGAGCGGCACCCGGGTTGATCCACCAACGAGCAGGACATGGTCGATCTGCTCCGGCTTCATCTTCGCATCGCTCAATGCCTGCCTGACAGGCTGCACGGTCAACTCAACAAGGTCACCGATGAGCTGCTCGAGTTTTGCCCGGGTAAGATCGATGTCCAGGAACTTGGGGCCCGAAGGAGTCGAAGTGATATAGGGCAGGTTGATGGTGGTCTTCATCGTCTGGGATAGCTCGATTTTGGCATTCTCGGCAGCATCCCGGAGCCGCTGCATGGCGATAGGGTCGGACTTCAGGTCGATACCTTCCTTCTTCCTGAACTCTTCGATCAGCCAGTCCATGACCCGCTGATCGAAATCATCACCGCCGAGATGATTGTTCCCGGACGTCGCTTTCACCTCGAAGACTCCGTCTCCGAGAGTGAGGATGGAGACGTCGAACGTCCCTCCGCCAAGATCGTAAACGAGCACGGTTGCATCATGTTCCTTGTCGATCCCATAGGCCAGCGCACTTGCGGTTGGTTCGTTGATGATCCTGAGCACCTCGAGTCCGGCAATCTTGCCGGCATCCTTGGTTGCCTGGCGCTGGGCATCGTTGAAGTATGCAGGAACGGTGATGACTGCCCTGGTAATCTTCTCCCCGAGGTAGGCTTCTGCATCGATCTTCATCTTCTGCAGTACCATCGCCGAGATCTCCTGGGGGGTGTATTGCTTGTCGTCGATCTTCACCTTTTCCGAAGAACCCATCCGCCGTTTTATGGAATGGATGGTGCGGGTCGGGTTGGTGATCGCCTGCCTTTTCGCCAGGCTCCCCACCAGGCGCTCGCCTTCCTTGGTAAACGCAACGACAGACGGAGTGGTTCTTCCACCCTCGGCGTTTGGTATCACGATGGGTTTTCCTGCCTCCATGATGGCCATGCAGGAGAACGTAGTCCCGAGATCGATTCCGAGCACTTTATCCTTTGACAAATCACTCACCTTCTTTTCCTTTCGAAACCGCCACCTTCGCGTAGCGGATTACCCGATCGTTCATGCAGTATCCCTGGCAGAACTCCTCGACGACAATCCCTTCATCGCAATCCGAGGGGATGGAGGCAACCGCTTCATGCTCGGCAGGGTTGAAAGGTTTACCCACCGATTCCAGCGGCCGGATGCCATGCCGTTCGAGGATGCTCCTGAAGAGCTTGTGGATCTGTACCAGCCCTTCCCGAGCTCCTGAATCTTTTTCTTTCAGGGCCCGTTCGAAATTGTCGATCACCTCTAGGAGCTCGGTGGCGAACTCTTCGATGGCAAACCTGACCCGGAGATCGAAATCCCGTTCCGTCCGTTTCCTGAAATTCTCAAAATCAGCAGCAAGACGAAGAAACCGATCGTTCAGTTCCTGGTACTCTTTCTGCAGCTCCCCAGGGGAGGGGGATGCAAGTTCAGGGGAAGATTCTTCGTTCATTTCCCGAACTGGCTCGATAAATTCCTCCTCTTTGTCCTGAGTCATAGGTCGATCAGATAATTATTGCATTGTAGTTCTATAAAATCATTTCTTTACATACCCGCCGGAAAACGACGGCTGGGAACGGTGGTCCCAGTGGTCCCACAACCAGCGTGGGGGGAAAAACCCTGGTTACCCTTCCTTTGCGGCGTGGGACATGTTCTCCCGGCACAGCTCCTGCATCTTGGGAGGGGGATGTTTCCATCTCCACAGCCCACAGCCGATAAACTCAGGGGGGAGGCCCTGCTTTCCCGCATACTCCTGCAGGACCGTGAGCCATCGGTGATGCAGGTCCGGATGAACGGTCCTCACCAGTTCAAACTCACTCTCCAGCATTGCCGGACACATCCAGCACCCTACGCGCTCAAACCCCATCTCGTAGAGCGGGTTCACGGCGAGCCTGCGCCACCAGGTGTAGAGGAAGACTTCGAGCGCTCGCCAGTTCCGGACAGGAGAGATATTCAATTGGCCGGGGTGGAACGGGTTTTCGCTGACCGGAGGCAACCCTGCCCTGGAGAAGGATTCGTAATACCGGTTCCCCTGTATGGTTACACACTCACCTTTCTCACCGAGCCACAGCTTTACCGGGAGGAGCTTTACCAGCTCACAGCACCACCGGTTATCCTTTGTCGGGAGCCCTTGTTCTGCGATGTGCCTGAGAAGACCTCCTCCTTCGAGCCGGACCGCGATTCCCATCTCGTCCACAAATGAGAGCGTTTCTGGAAATTCCATCCCGGTATCGATGAAGTAACTTTCTGTCACACCAGCCCTCCTGGCAAGCTCAAGGGCCACGGTGCTGTCCTTGCCTCCCGAAAAGGAGACGTTCACGCGCGGACGGTCGTACATATGCCGGCGGATGAACCGGACGGCGTGCCGCTCAAGGTTCTTCAGGTGAATCCGGTTCCTCTCCACCGCGACATTCCAGCCCGGATCGGGATATTCGCTCACCGGCACAACGCCAATCTTCCTGATTTTCAGACGGTCTCCGGAAAGAATCCCCGTCCCGGCCATCCCGCGAAACAGGACGATGACCGGGCCGTCCGTGAGATCGGTCCAGACTGCAACCCGTTTTCCCCCTATCTTCCGGCCGGAAATCGCCTCTGGTTCCCGGCACGCCGTCTCAAGGTCGATTATCCCGGCCCGGGCACGGGGGAGCAGGAAAGGAAGCGCTTCCTGTTCAGGGACAAAGGACCAGCGCCTGGTGCAGGGATGAAACGAGAGCCACCCGAACCGGGCCCCGTTGGCAATCACCAGGTCGTTCCGGTCGAGCCCACCGGCCTTATTGAAGAGGATTATCTCTGGAAGATCGCCGGTACCAAACCTCTGGAGGAGGAGGGTGGAAAGCATATTCCGGTCGGTGCCGAAAGCGGGACGTACGTCGTAGGGTCGGAGGAGTGGTATTCGTTCTCCCTGTCCTCCGCATGCGCAGCCCTGCCCGAGCAGGGGGACATTGCAGCGGGGACACCAGTAAAGCACCTTCTTGATGGGAGGCTCTCTCATCGTGTTCACATATTGAAGGGCCGGGGGGATAACCCTTCACAAGGAAGAAGCCCGACAATACCGGTTCCCCGCACTGCTCCTGCCCCCGGGGTCAACCTGATAACCGATCATGTCACAGTAGTTCTTCATGAAGTGGGCGCTCATCTCAGTATGGGACAAACGGGGGATCGTGGAACTGGCACGGGCGCTGGCCGGTCACGGGGTCGGGATCCTCTCCTCTGGCGGGACCGGCCGCCTGCTCCGGGAAGCAGGCATCGGTTTCACCGAAGTTGCAGCGTATACAGGCTCCCCGGAGATGATGGACGGGCGGGTCAAGACCCTCCATCCCAGGGTGCACGGGGGCCTGCTGGGGCGGCGGGGTATTGACGACCCTGCAATGTCCGAACACGGTATCCACCCTATTGACCTCCTGGTAGCAAACCTCTATCCCTTCGAGGACATGTCTGCAACCATTTCCGATCTTGCGGAGCTCACCGAGTATATTGACATCGGGGGGCCGGCGATGATCCGGGCAGCAGCAAAGAATTTCCGCAATGTTGCGGTCGTCACCAGTCCGGCCGATTATGGTCAGGTTCTCGATGCACTTGCCGCAGGAGGCTTTTCCCAGGAACAGCGATTCGAACTGGCAAAAAAGGCGTTTGCCCTGACTGCCGCGTATGATGCTGCGATCAGCAATCACTTCCAGAGGATAGGCCGCGACCTCCCTGAAATCTTCTCCATCCAGGTGCGGAACGGCAGGAGGCTCCGATACGGGGAGAACCCCCACCAGAAGGGCGCTGTCTTCGGTGAGACCGGCATTGCTGCTGCAGTCCCGCTCCAGGGAAAGGAGATGTCCTACAACAACTACCTTGACCTCCATGCTGCTGCCGGCCTGATTCGGGAATTCGATGAGCCTGCAACCGTCATCGTGAAACACAACAACCCCTGCGGGGTCGCGGTTGGCAATCACGTCCTCGAAGCCTATGTCCGCGCCCGCGATGTCGACCCGGTTTCGGCCTACGGATCGGTCGTCGCCGTCAATCGCGAGGTCGGGCTCCCTCTTGCCGAGGAGATATGTTCGACTTTTGTTGAAGTCCTTGCCGCACCGTCATTCACCCCTGATGCCCTGGAGGCCATGGAGAGGAAGGAGAACATGCGGGTCCTGGTCCTCCCCGGCCCGGTATCCGGACCCGAGTTCCGGACTATCGATGGCGGGCTCCTCCTGCAGGAGACACCTCCTTACCGTGAGCACTGGAAGGTGATAACAGACCGCGATGCGACACCGGATGAGCTTACGGCACTCACCCTGGCCTGGAAAGTCTGCAAGCACACCAGGAGCAATACCATCATCTTTGCCGACCGGCAGCGGACGCTCGGAATCGGAGCAGGCCAGATGAGCCGCGTGGATGCTGCAAAGATCGCTATCGACAAGTCCCTCTTCTCCCTGGTCGGGTCGGTGGTCGCGTCCGATGCCTTCCTGCCGTTCCCAGACACCCTGGAGATCGCTGCTGCCGCTGGAGCAACAGCCCTCATCCAGCCGGGTGGATCGATCCGCGATGCCGAGGTGATTGCCGCGGCAAACACCCTGAGCATGGCCATGATCTTCACCGGGGTGCGCTACTTCCGTCACTGACCGGTCACGATACTTATTTTAATCCGTTCACCGGAACGTATGAGTGAAAGACAGGTGAATTACATGGACTTTGGAAAATTACTGGGTGATTCCTTTGGATATACCAAGGATGGCCTGCTGGGAAATCCGGTGACCTGGATCCTGCTGATAGTGCTGTCAGTGTTACCCGTCATTCCGTTCGGTCTTGCGCTGCTGGCAATGATCCCCTTATTCATGACCGGAACGGTAACCGGTATTCCGACGGTTATCGCGGCCTTTGCCGTTGCACTCATCGTGGCATTGCTGCTCGGAACATTCTTCATGGGCTACATGGTGAAAATATTCAGGGGAGAGGTTCCCCTGCCGGCCGTCTCAGGCTTCGGAAAGATGTTCTCAGATGGTATCAGGTATCTCCTCATCGAGATTATCTACACCATCCCGGTCATCATCATCCTTGCATTTTCGATCGGGGCTGTATTCATGGCCGCACTCTCGACAGGGCCCGACTTCGAGGCCCTTCTCCCGCTCATCGGAGGAGCCATTCTTGGCATTCTCATCGCCCTGATTGTCGCTATTATAATCGGACTCTTCGCGATAATCGGTGTGGTACGGTTTGCCCGGACAGGCAGGATTGGCGAGGCATTCAATTTTTCAGCCATCATTGCCACGATTGGGAGGATCGGCTGGGGTTCCTACATACTCGCCCTGATCATCGGGGGGGCAATCGTCCTCGTTGTCCAGGTCGTTCTGGGATCGATCCCCTTTATCGGGGGAATACTCCAGTTGATCATCTCTCCGTTCCTCACGGTATTCTTCACCCGGTATGTGACCCTGCTATACGAGAGCGGTGAGCGGGATGTCACTGTCCAGGCTTAAATAATCTTTTTTTACCGGCCTTATCCAAATGCTTAAGTATCCATGACCACCAGCTGTACTTCTGTGGTGGAATTTCCATGACAGATCGTTTTATTCTCTAGCGAAGTACGCTTTTTTGATACCACCTTACGGGACGGGGAACAGACTCCCGGCGTCTCATTGAAACCCTCTGAAAAACTCGAGATCGCACAGCGACTATCCGACATCGGCGTGCATGTCATCGAGGTCGGGTCGGCGGCGGCATCAGAGGGAGAGCGCCAGGCACTAAGGCTCATCTCATCAGCCGGGCTGGCAGCCGAGATCTGCACCTACGTCAGGGCTGTGCAACAGGACATCGATTATGCTGCTGATTATGGTGCGGACTCGGTGCACCTGGTCATCCCGGTTAGCGACCTGCACATCGAGAAGAAGCTGCGAAAGACCCGCCAGAAGGTATTAAAGATGGCCATGTCGGCGGTAAACTACGCCAAGGAGCGTGGCCTCATCGTGGAACTGTCCGGTGAAGACGCCTCCCGTGCCGATCCGGCATTCGTCCGCGAGGTTTACCAGGAAGGGCTTGCGCAGGGAGCCGACCGGCTCTGTTTCTGTGACACGGTCGGGCTTCTTACCCCTGATCGGGTTGCGGAGATCATCCCCCCGCTCTGCCTGGCACCGCTCTCCATCCACTGCCATGATGACCTGGGGATGGGGATGGCCAATACCATGGCCGCTCTCCGCGCAGGAGCAACCTGCGCACACACCACGGTCAACGGTCTCGGCGAGCGGGCCGGTAACGTGCCATTCGAGGAACTGGTAATGGCCCTCGAGATCCTCTACAATCACCGTACCGGGATAAAGACCAGGGAGCTCTACCCTCTTTCAGTACTGGTCTCCCGCCTGACAGGTGTGGGTCTCCCGACCAACAAGGCCATTGTCGGAGAGATGGCGTTCACCCATGAAAGCGGAATCCATGCTCATGGGGTCCTCCGCGAACCGAGCACCTACGAACCGGTCCCCCCGGAGATAATCGGAAGGAAGCGGCGTATCCTGCTCGGAAAGCACTCCGGTTCTGCCTCGGTCGAAGCAGCACTGACCGAGCTCCATTACCACCCTGACGAACGCCAGTTGAGAGAGATCCTCATGAGAATCAAGGAACTCGGTGACCAGGGGATGCGGATCACCGATGCCGACCTCATGGCTGTGGCTGAAGCGGTGATGGCCATCGAGTGCCGGCCGGTCCTGAAAATGAAGCAGTTCACTGTGGTGAGCGGGAGCAATGTCATTCCCACTGCTTCGGTCACCCTGGATGTACTCGGTGAAGAGATAACCAGCGCTTCCACGGGGACCGGGCCGGTTGACGCGGCTATGGGGGCACTCCGCAAATCGGTTGCGGCCGTTGGCGATATCGCGCTTGAGGAGTACCACGTTGACGCAATACACGGCGGGACCGATGCCCTCGTGGACGTGACGGTAAGATTAAGTAAAGACGGAAAGATAATTACCTCTCGAGGCGCCCGCACAGACATCATAATGGCAAGTGTCGAAGCGGTTATCGCCGGAATGAACAGACTTTTGAGGGAAGAACATGAAGACCGGAGCAAGAATCCTGGTTGAAGGGCTGCAGCGCGAAGGGGTTGAGACCATATTCGGGTACCCCGGTGGTGTAGTGTTGCCGATCTATGATGAACTCTACGACTCGTCATTGCGGCACATCCTTGTACGGCATGAACAGGCGGCCGCGCACGCTGCTGACGGGTTTGCCCGTGCCAGCGGCCGTGTCGGCGTATGCCTGGCCACGTCCGGACCGGGAGCCTGCAACCTCGTGACCGGGATTGCGACGGCTTATATGGACTCGGTCCCCATGGTGGCCCTCACCGGACAGGTCCCGACCAGCCTGCTCGGGAACGATGCATTCCAGGAATCGGACATCACCGGCATCACGCTCCCGATCACCAAGCATAACTACCTGGTGAAGCGCACCGAGGATCTCGGGCACGTGCTCCGGGAGGCCTTCTACATCGCGGGTACCGGGAGGAAGGGGCCGGTCCTGATCGATCTGCCGAAGGATGTCTCGAATAAGCCGATCGAATACGAATTCCCGGAGTCCGAACCGGTCATGCTCAGGGGTTACCAGCCGACCATCCGCGGACATGCCAAGCAGATCGACAAGGCGCTCGAACTGATCTTCGAGGCTGAGCGGCCCCTTGTCTATGCCGGGGGAGGGGTGATCTCTTCCGACGCATCGGAGGAATTGATATCCTTCGTCGATACGATGGGAATCCCCATCACCACCACCCTGATGGGACTCGGCGCGGTTCCCTGTGACCATCCCCTGAACCTCGGGATGCTCGGGATGCACGGGACCCGTTCGGCCAACTTCGCGGTGACCGAGTCCGACCTCCTGATCGCCATCGGTGCCCGGTTCGACGACCGCGTCACCGGGAAACTGGACACGTTTGCCCCCCAGGCAAAGATCATCCACATCGATATCGACCCGGCCGAGATCGGGAAGAACAAAAAAGTTGATGTCCCCATCGTGGGAGACACGAAGTCGGTCCTCCAGGACATGCTGGTAAAGGTCCGCAGGAAGAAGGAGTATGACCGGTGGCAGGCCAGAATCCGGGGATGGAAGGAGAAACACCCCCTCACCTACAGGAGAGATGGTGTGCTGCGTCCCCAGCTGGTGGTCGAGAAGCTCTCCGAGCTGCTCAAAGGCGAAGGGATCATCGTGAGCGAGGTCGGGCAGAACCAGATGTGGACCGCACAGTACTTCTGCTTCAGGAAACCACGGACCTGGATCACATCGGGCGGGCTCGGCACCATGGGCTACGGTTTCCCGGCCGCCATGGGAGCCCACTTCGCGCGTCCCGACCAGGTTATCTTCGATATCGCCGGCGATGGGTCCTTCCAGATGAACATCCAGGAACTCTCCACGGTGGCGACCAACAACATCCCGGTCAAGGTGGCCATCCTTAACAACCGGTTCCTGGGAATGGTCCGGCAGTGGCAGGAGCTCTTCCACGACCGCCGCTACTCATTCACCGAGCTCCCACCGGTCGACTTCGTGAAAGTCGCCAATGCCTATGGCGTGGAGGGGATGCGGGTGGAGTCCGCGGATGACGTTGTGCCGGCGCTCACGGCGGCGATCGATACCGATGGCCCGTTCATACTGGATTTCAGGGTGGAGCGGGAGGAGAACGTCTTCCCCATGGTCCCGGCCGGGGCGGCAATCAACGAGATGATCGGGGGTAACGTGGAATGAAGGCCCACACCCTCAGCGTGCTCGTCGAGAATAAGGCCGGGGTCCTCTCCCGGGTGACAGGCCTGTTCTCCCGGCGGGGGTTCAACATCGAGAGCCTCGCCGTGGGAGTATGCGAGGAGCCGGGCATGAGCCGGATCACCATCGTCTGCATCGGGGATGATGCCCAGATCGAGCAGGTGATGAAGCAGCTCAACAAGCTAATCGACGTCATCAAGGTCTCGGACATCACCGAGAACGAGCGGGTGGAGCGGGAACTGGCCCTGATCAAGGTCTCGGCCGACCCGGGAACCAGCCGCGCCGAGGTCATGCAGGTTGCCACCATTTTCCGGGCCCAGATCATCGATGTGGGTTCAAAGACGGTGACCCTCTCGGTCACCGGTGATGCCGAGAAGATCGATGCCCTGGAAAAACTCCTGCGCCAGATGGCGTCGCCATCCAGAAAGGAAATGTTCAGGATAAAAAGCATATGCAGATGCTGATCCGGTTATGCTCGAGCGTTCTTCCTGAAGGCAGTCTTCTGGTGTTTGACTGGGGGGAATACCCAGGAAAACAAAGGATCCGCGATCTGAAGTTCCATTATTTGACCCTGAAAGCAAAGAAGAAAGGACCATACCGGAACGAGATAACGATCTACCATGCCAGGAAAGAAAGCCAGGTTTCATTCGTTTCTGGCAACGGTCTATTCATGTGTCAAAATCGGGATGGCGAAGAAGTCCGTATATTTTTTTGTGACGACCTGGCCTGTGACCGTGGACGAAGAAAGCAAGGAAACTTGAGAAAGACCGGGAAAGAAGGGAAAGGTTCCACAAAGAAGGTTGAACGCGGAAAAGATCTCGGCCAGTATATCGCTCCTGAGGGTTGGATCATCGCCCGTGGTCATCTCCAGAAGATCATTGGCGATATCCCCAACCCCTATGTAACCGGTCTTGAAGGTTTCTTCGTGCTTGAATCAACCATCGATGATGATCCCGAAAACATCCTGAGCCTACAAAAAATCGTGACCGTGCAGAGAAGTTCATCCGGGACCTCAAAGAAGGGAGCCGGCCGATCCGGCACTGGTCCAAACGACGTGGTGATCAGGTGTATGGGTCGTTTCCTCACCAAAGTCCGGGGAGTTGGACACAACTTTTCTGTAAAGATCCCGTGAAAAATCTGAAAGTCCTCAAAATTATCTCACGAATTTGACACTTACGATCCTTCCCTTCTTTTGGGTATCCTGTCAAGATCATTTCCAACTTCTCCCCAAAAACGCCCCCCCCGCGGGGAGATTTTATCAAGAGATATGGTAGCCTGGAGGCGCCAAATCACTGGTAAATTGCTTCTGGCGAATTGGGTTAAGTCGTTTAAATTTGATGGAAGTACTGAAAAGTGGCGAAGTTAGGTATATAAACACGTAATTTCCAAAAAAAACGTGTTCTCTTATTTGGTGATGCTCCACTGAATTTCAAATCCCGGTTTATCACAACCGATAATTCGCATTAAACTGATGACACACGCAGGAAGACAGGCCACTCGTGGACTGGGGCAGGGGTGAGGTCCTCAAAGACCCGGGGTATCGAAAGAACGAGGGCGGGCAGGGTGATGACTATCGCAAATACGTCGTCTGCAATGGCGTCCAGGCGGCCTTTCGGCCAGGAAACCCATTGGCCTGTCTTTTTCTGCTACGGCATTCATGGCATACCCGTCTGATTTCGTCCTTTCCCCGGGAGAGATGTGAGCCCGGCATACTGTTCCTCCCAGGACAGGTAACCCGGTTCTGCCGCTTCATGCGCCTGTTTTTTCTCCCACCACCTTTATCCCCTCCCTCACAGACCTTGCATCCATGAACATCCTCATCATCTACAAGTCCTACAGCAAGATGAACACCGAGAAGGTCGCAAAGACCATGGCCGAAGCCATGAAAGCGACGCTGAAGAAGGTCGATGAGGTCGGGCCGGAGGAGATTGCCCGGTATGACCTGGTCGGGTTCGGGTCGGGCATCTATATGGGCAAGTACCACAAGTCCCTGTTCAAACTTCTCAAAAAGGTCCCCCGCCTGGATAAAGACGTCTTCCTCTTCCATACCGCAGGAGGTCCGGACGAGAAGTACGATAAGCGCATGGAAGAACTGCTCACCGGCAAGGGTGCCCGGATCGTCGGCAAGTTCCGGTGTCCCGGCGCCGCCGGATTGTTAGGGTTCACCTGGGCAAACAAGGGTCATCCCGATGTGCAGGATCTGGAGAACGCCCGGGCGTTTGCGAAGCGGCTCGTGGAAGGGGAATAGGGGCTCCTCACCTCACAACAGGGTTCGGATCCCGTCCCTTGTGTAGGTCAAGAATTCCCCGGGGCAGGGGGGGACTTTACCCCCTGCGAACTTCTCAAGACGCTCGCGATCTGAAGTCCCGTTACTTGACCCTGGAAGCAAAGAAGAAAGGACCATACCGGAGCGAGGTAGCGATCTGCCATGCCAGGAAAGATAGCCAGGCCTCATTCGTTTCCGGCAACCGGGTATATTCATGTGTCAAATACCGGGATGGCGATGTGTTTTTATTTTCCTGACACGATAACTTTCACAAGATGCAACGAGAGCCCGAGCTCGCACCGCAGATCCTCAGAATCCTTAAGTTCCAGCCCAAGGGATTGACCATCAGCGATATTGCAAAAAAGACCGGGGTGTCCCGGGAAAAGGTTTCACGGCAGCTCGATATCCTGGAGGTTTCCGGGAAGGTCGAACTGCGGTTGATCGGAAATGCCAAGGTCTACTATACCGCCCGGAGGGTCCCCCTCTCTGCTTTTCTCTGTTTCACGAAGAACCTGATCCTGGTGCTTGACGACCATCAGAGGATCATTCAGGTCAATGACCAGTGTGAAAAAACACTCCGGCGGCCAAAGGAAGAATTGGTGGGAAGAACGCTCGAAGAAGCTGAGATCCCCGTCGTATCTTCACCGGAAGCTCTCGCGGTCATTGGAAGTCTGGAGAGGGAACAGATCATCACCAATCTCCGGCACGGGGGTGACGGGAAGGATCTCTTCTTCCAGATGCAGGTGATCCCTACCACGTTCGATGACGGGGGAAAAGGATGTACCCTGGTGCTTGAGGACATTACCGAACAGAAGCACTATCTCCGGAATATGGAGTTCCTGGCAAGAACCGCGATGGAACTGGTTGATCTGGCACCCGATGCCAATATTTTCAATTACATTGTCAACCGAATCCTTGAGATCATACCGAAAGGCCTTGTATATGTCCAGTCCTATGACGAGCTGCTAAAAGAATTTTCTATCCGGGCCATTGCCGGTCCTGAATTTCACGAGGGCCTGATCGAGTTGCTGGGGAGGGATCCCGTTGGATTGGTTTTTCCAACAGCCACAATCTTCGATGCCCCCTATCATGAAACCCTCGAATCCATTTTCACGACGCAGGAATTTGTACTCCGTCCAGGTTCCGGAACGAAAACCGCCTCATTTTACGATATCTGCTTCCGGCAGATCCCAGGCGAGATCTGCGATGCAATCCTTGACCGGTTCGGTATCGAAAAATTCTATTGTATCGGGTTGATCTGGAAGAACCAGCTCTTCGGGCTTGTTGGAATTTTCGTGCCGCAGGGAGAGATCCTTGAAGACCGACAGATCTTCGAATCGTTCATCAGGCAGGCATCCATCGCCATTGCCCAGCGGATGACCGCGGATGCCCTCCTCAGGAGCGAACAACGCTTCCGCGAAGTGTTAGACCTCCTCCCCGGCGCAATGAGCATCATCGATTCTGAAGGCTGCTATACCTTCCTCAACCGGGCATTTGTCGATCTCTTTGGCTATACTCTTTCTGATATCCCCACCGGCCGCGAGTGGTTCGGAAGAGCATTTCCGGACCCGGAATGCCGGAAGGAAGCTGTCACCGCCTGGAAGAAAGACCTCCTGCATGCCGGGACAGGGCAGGTCAGGTCCCGCATTTATGATGTGCGGTGTGCAGACGGGGAATGTAAGACCATCCTCTTCCAGCCGGTCACCCTCAGTGACGGGAACCAGTATGTTGTTTATAGGGAGCAGGCAGGGATTTGAAATATTTTCCTTTCGCAGGAGGCCAGAAGAGATGTATGATGAAAGGATGTGCGGATCGAACCTACCAAGGTGGTAATGTCCTGGACATAACTGTTGAGAGAGTGCATGTTAAAAACCTGGTTTTCATCGGTTTCATTTAATATTGTCCGGTTGGGGGACTCTCAAACGGCAGGGAGTCTGGTAGCGGTGGCTATAAGAGACTTCAGAAAAATGCGTGCAATTCAAACGGTTCAGGGGAAATAAGAGTAATATCCTTGCTCCATGGCTGATGATCCGAGGTATTTCATGGCATGCCTTGTGTTATCCCATGTTTAATTCGAAACCGACAATTGGGTGATCTTTCAGAGCGCCATCCAGACCCGACGGTGCGGCTGCCAGCAGCACCGGACCGGGGTCCTTTTAATCATCCTTCGCTTTCAGGAGCAGCCAGTCCTTCTCTTCCGCCTTTTTAAACCGGACCAGGACATAGCGCCCGGAAAGCCGGTCCCCCTTCATCACCACTTCGATCTTGTCGTCCTTCCATTCCAGCGGTTCGTAAAGCCCCCGGTCCCATATGGTCACGGTTCCTGCGCCGTACTCCCCTTTGGGAATGGTTCCCTCGAAATCGGCATACTCGAGGGGGTGATCCTCGGTCCGGACGGCGAGCTTCTTCTCACCAGGCTTCTCCGGGATACCTTTTGGCACCGCAAAAGAGACCAGTACCCCGTCCCGCTCCAGCCGGAGGTCGAAGTGGTGTTGCCTAGCCTGGTGCTCCTGGACGACGAAGATCTTCCCGGTACCGCCTGGTTGTCTTTCACTTCCTTCCGGCTCTCCGGTCTTCGAAAAATCCCGCTTCTCCCGGTACTCCCTGAGCGGCATGGTTCAGACCGCCTCCCGGCATCCCATGGTTTTTCGATCCATCCCTATCGCGACTCCTTCAGCCGGGCAAGGGTCTCTTCGAGCGCGGACACGAGCTCCCGGGTCTCAGCGGCCTTTGGTTTCTCGACGTGGACCGTCTCGCCCTCCATCTTCTTTTGGATCAGTTCCTCGATCCGCTCCCGGTAGGTGTCGTGGTAACCGGCAAGGTCGAGCTCCCCGGTGAGGTCATCGATGATACGCTCGGCCAGGGCGAGCTCTTTTTTTCCCGGAGCCGGGATGGAAGAGAGTTCCTCGACCACAGCGGGATCGGTCACCTCATCGGGATAGTGGAGAGTGGTCAGGATCAGGGCGTCCCGGTACTCCCGGACAAGGGCAGGATACTCGCGGGTCCGGAGCGTGATCCGGCCGATCCCGGCCCGTCCCTTCTTCCGGAACGCTTCCATGAGCAGTGCATAGGCCTCGGGAGGCCCGTCCGGGACAAGAAGGTAGGTCCGGTCATAGAAGACCGGTTCCACTTCAAGCACGTTAATGAACCGGTCGATACGGATTCGCCGGTCAGATTCCGGCCTGATTGCTTCGAGCTCGTCCTTCTCAATCATGATATACTCTCCCTCCCGGACCTCGTATCCCCTGACGATGTCCTCCCAGGGAACTTCCTTTCCCTCGCTGGTACAGACCCGCTGGTATCGGATCGGCTGGCCATCCTTCCGGTGCAGCAGCCGGAAGGAGATGGTATGCTCCCTGACCATTACCATCAACCGGACCGGCACGTTCACGAGACCGATACTGATGCTCCCGGTCCAGAACGCCCGGCGCGGAACCGGGCCGGACTCCTGCTCTTCCTCAATCATGGTTCACCTTTGGCAGGCGTTCTGCCCTGTCGAAAAACCCCTTCCATGGATCTCCTGTTCTGGAAATCGCCGTATGAATAGTAAAGTCTTCGGGCACGAGCCCCTCCCGGAGCTCCTCCCAGGCAAGGGGCATCGATACCGTGGCCTCCGCGGTAGCCCTCAGGCTGTACGGGCCGATCATGGTCTTCCAGGCCGCATTCTGGAGGTAATCCACAAAGACCGTCCCGGCCACGTGGGTCCCGGAAAGCTCCGATACCACCCCGGGGAGGCGCCGGGAGAGAAGGATGCCGAGAGCGTGCACGAAGGATCGTGTTTCCTCGAACCGGTAGACTCGTTCCAGGGGAATGACCACGTGTAGACCTTTCCTTCCGGAGGTTTTTACAAAGGAAGAGAGCCCGAGTTCTCCGAGAACTTCACCGAGCCCCTGTGCCGTCTCCACCGCCTCGGTGAATCCTGCCGGCGGTTCGGGATCGAGATCGAAGAGCATGATGTCCGGACGCTCGGGGTCGTCGGTTCGTGCAAGCACGATGTTCAGTTCCAGCGCTGCCAGGTTCGCCATCCAGATCAACGTCTCAACACGGTCGCAAACCACGTACCGGATCTCCCGCTCTGCCGACCGGGAATAGTGGCGATGCAGGGTTACAAAACCGGGTGTACCGGCAGGGGCATTCTTTTCGTAAAAGCCCGCCTGCCCCACTCCTTCGGGAAACCGTTGCATGACCAGCGGCCGGCCAGAGAAGAACGGAAGCATCCGGGGGGCGGCCCTGATATAGTACTCGATGACATCCCTCTTGGACACCCCGGAAGAAGGGTAGAGGACCCGGTCCAGATTGGTGACGGTGACTCCTCCTACCTTCAGATCAGTATCCATCGGTCCACTCCACACTCCCGGGTGGCACTTCATCAGCAAAATATCCTCTGGGTCGGCATGATCCGGCCGTGGCAGAGCTCATATAAATCCATGAGTCCGATGTATAGTGAAGTGACGACTGCAATCCTCGGGGGCGGTCTTTCCGGGATCACCCTCGCCCGGATCCTACGCGAGCAGGGCGGCAAGGTCGTCGTGCTGGAGGCCGAAGAGAGGATCGGCGGGCTCTGCCGCTCCCGCAGTGAAGCGGGATTCACCTTTGATACCGGCGGATCCCACATCATCTTCTCCCGCGACCGCGAGGTGCTGGAATTCATGCTCTCCGTGCTCGGAGAGAACCGGGACGAGCGGGTGCGCAACACGAAGATCTTTTATAAAGGCCGGTTCGTGAAGTACCCGTTTGAAAACGGCCTCTCCGATCTCCCCAGGGAGGACTGCTACTACTGCCTCTCGGAGTTCATCAGGACCCTGATTGCTGCCGAGAAAGGTGAACTCCCCCCGGTGGTGACCTTCGCAGACTGGATCACGACCACGTTCGGGAAGGGGATTGCCGAGTGCTACCTCCTTCCCTACAACAGCAAGATCTGGAACTTCCCTCCTGACCGGATGTCTCCCCACTGGGTCGAGGGACGGGTTCCGAGACCTCCGGTGGATGACATCATCAAATCCGCGGTCGGCATCGAGACCGAGGGCTACACCCACCAGTCAGTCTTCTCCTACCCGGTACGGGGAGGAATCGAAGCCCTTGTCCAGGCGCTTGCCGGGCCTGTGAATGATTGTATCACCTGTGGATTTGAAGTCAAAAGCCTCCGGAAGGCCGGAGGGGGCTGGGAGATCGGGGATGGGATTCGGACCGTGAAGGCAGACCGGGTGGTCTGCACCATGCCGCTCCAGAACCTGTTTGCCGCCCTCCAGGGTGTTCCGCCGGAGGTCCAGGACGCGGTGGATGCCCTCCGCTACAACTCGGTCTGCTCTGTGTACATCGGGACACGGGGGGATGTCCCGGATATCTCCTGGCTCTACATCCCTGACCCCGGCCTCGGCCTCATGAACCGGGTATCCTTTCCTTCCAACTACAGCAGGGAAGTAACGCCGGAAGGATATGGATCAATCCTTACCGAGATCACCTACAACGATGGCGACCCGGTCTCCCGCATGAGTGACCGGGAGATTGTCAGCCATGTCGTGGAATCGCTGGAAAAGATGGATCTCGTCTCGGCAGGGGATATCGTTTACACCGGCCTTGACCGGCACCGGTTCGCATACGTGGTATACGACCTGGAGTATCCCGATACCATTGCCATGGTGCGGGACTACTGCCGGAAGATTGGGATAGATCTCGTGGGGAGATTTGCCCAGTTTGAATACCTGAACATGGACGCCTGTATCCGGAGCGTCATGGAGTATACGGGGTGGCCGGGGTGAAGGTCAGATTTTACGTTGAGGACATGCTCTTTTTCAAGTACATCGGCTGCGCCACTGTGGCAAAGACCCTGTACCGGGAAATTGCGTCTTTGGAAGGAGTCGAGGTTTCCTGGAAGGGCCTGCCGGGCAGGGCCGATCTCATCCATTACCACACCTTCGGCCCCCTTGCAATGCTGAACCGGCGGATGGCACGGGGAAAAACAGTCCTGACCGCCCATTCGACACCGCGGGTCAACCTTGATAACATTGCACTGGCACGATTCATCAACAAACGATACCCGAAGATCTACCGGAAATTCGACCACATCATTACCATTTCCCAGCCGTGCACCGATGAAGTGACGGCCATGGTGCCAGATATTCCGGTGACCTGTATCCCGAACGGTGTCAACCGGACTTACTTCCAGAGGGATAATGAGAAGAGGGCTGCTTTCCGTGAACGGTTTGGCATTCCTGAAGACCAGGAAGTGGTTCTCTCGGTTGCCCAGCTTACGCCGCGAAAAGGACTCTATGACTTCCTTGCCCTGGCACGGATGTTACCGGAAAAGACCTTTGTATGGGTGGGAGGGTTCCCGTACGGGGCCCTTTCCAAGGACTGGACAAGGATCCGGCGGTTAAAACGACGGTGCGGCGAGAATGTCATCTATCCCGGGTACGTGAAAGAGATCGTCTCGCCCTACAGTGCTGCCGACCTGTTTTTCATGCCCTCCTACGCAGAGACATTCGGCCTGGTTATCATGGAAGCACTCTCGTGCAGCCTGCCGGTTATCGCCCGCGACATCTCCGAGTTCCACGATATATTCGGAGAAAACATCCTCTATTTCCGGTCGCGGGAAGATGCAGCCAGCCTGATCGATGACAGCGGCAGGCTCGCATCATGTGCTGCAGGTGCCCGGGCGTTCACTGAAAAGTTCGATATCAGGGATATCGCACAGCGCCACCTCGCTCTGTACAGGGAACTGGTGGACGCATGATCTCCGTGGTAGTCCCGGCATACAACGAGGAGCACAACATTGCCGCCTGCCTCGAATCGCTGGAGCGACAGACCCTCCCCCGCGACCAGTACGAGGTTATCGTGGTCGATGGAGGCTCAAAGGACAGGACGCGGGAAATTGCGGCACGGTATGCAGACCTGGTCTTTGTCCAGACGAGCAGGAAAGTCGGCGGCGCCCGGAACGATGGTGCTTTGAGGGCTGCGGGAGATATCATCGCCACCACGGATGCCGACTGCATTATCCCTCCCGGATGGCTCGAGGTCATCAGGGAAGGGTTCGAGCGCGACCGATCGGTGGTCCAGCTGTACGGTCCGGTCGACCCTGTCGAGAAAGGGATCAAGAACCATCTCTTTCTCGCCCTGGCCAACATGTTCTCACGCTTCGGCTATTATTCCGGTCTCTTCTTCTATACCCTTGGATGCAACAGCGCGTTTCGGAAAGCAGCCTTCATCGGGGCCGGGATGTATGCCTGCATCGACGCGGGAGACGATCTCGAGATAGCACGGCGGATGAGAGAACAGGGGCGGGTGAAGTTTGAGAACCGGATGCGGGTCTTTTTCTCCATGCGCCGCTACGAGCAGTTCGGGACCGTCAGGTCGCTCTACGAATGGATGTACATCGTAGCAAAGGGAGGAGAATCGGAAAAGCATTCTTACTCGAGGAAAGAGTATAAAAAATGACAGCCCCGGGTAACGGACTGGGGTGCAGGGGGATGACCTCCTGGCACCATGGGTGTGCATGACCGGAAACGGCGCCGGACCGCATGACCTGGGCGGGCGGCATGAACGGATCGAGTCCTTCAACCGTTCCCCCTTTGCCTGCCTGCTCGGCATGGAGATCATTGCGGCAGGCCCTGGATGGGCACGGGTGGTGATGGACCCCGAAGGTAAAGGGAACCCCAACCTGACAATCCATGGAGGAGCAATATTCGCACTGGCCGACCAGGCATTCGGGATCGCTGCCAACATGGAAGATCCTCCGGAAGTGGCGGTTACAGCCTCGATCATGTACCTTTCCCCTGCTGCCGGGAGACTTGAAGCGGTTGCTGAACGGGTGGGGGAGGATGCCCGCCATTCCCTCTACCATGTGAGAGTGTTCGAAGGTGACCGCCTGGTGGCAACATTCGAAGGCATCGGGGTAAAATCGTCACGGGAACCCCGGACTCCCTGATCCGTCTCGTCACTATCCTCTCTGCCGGACCCGCTGCCACGAAGAGGCTGAACAGGAGAAGCCGCGTGATCATGAACACGCTGCCAGGGCTTTTTTTTAATAACCTATCCGGGATAAACTGAAATCCCGGGTAATTCCTGAAAAGACGCCGAGGGGGAGATTTGAACTCCCGAGGCGCAGGGCGCCAATGGTTTTCGAGACCATCGCCTTCCCGGGCTAGACTACCTCGGCCAGAGAGATCACATATTTTTCTTGGCCACCAGTATAATGGTATCGAATGACGGTCACCTGCCGGTTTGTCCTCCTGCCCGGGAACGAGGTCGTGGAATACCACGGAAAGGCCGGGGATACCTATGAAAAAGCCCTGCTCTCACTCGGGATCATTCCCGATACCGTCCTAATCCTCCGTGGAAAGCGGAGCATCCCCCAGGATGCCGAGATAAAAGAGGAGTGTGTGGAGGTTCTGTCGACCTGCTCACGGGGTTAGGAGGGCGGGGCACCTGCCGGCTCTTTCTGCTGGGTGATCATCATATCGTCCACCCGCATTAGTAGGATGGCTGCTTCTGCAGAGCTCTGGATGGACTGGCGCTTGGACCGGTGAGGCTCGACCACTCCCTCTTTGAGCATATCGATGATCTTCCCGTTGTAGACATTGAGCCCGGCATACTTCTTCCCCTTTGCGTGGGCACTTTTCAGCTCGACCAGCTTGTCGAGAGGATTGAACCCCGAGTTCTCGGCAAGGGTCTGGGGAATGACCTCGAAGGAAGCGGCGTAGGCCTCGATGGCAAGCTGCACCCTTCCGCCGACCGTTGCTGCAAAGTCACGGATCTTCATCAGGAGCTCGGTCTCAACCGATCCGCCCCCGGCCAGCATCTTCCCGTCTTCCATGGCATCCATGACGACACGGGTGCCATCGACAACCGCCCGTTCAAGCTCATCGAGGAGATACTCGGTCGAGCCCCGGAGCAGGATGGTGACCGCCTTGGGGTTCCGGCACCCGGATATCTTCACGATCTCGATATCATCAGGCTGCTCAACGATCTCCGCAATTCCGAGGCTCTTTTCGGTCAGGTCCTCGGGCTTGTTCACGATCTCGGCATTCAGTGCCAGGGCTGCGAACTTCATGTCCTTTTCAGGTACATCTTCGACAGCCAGCACCCCTCCCTTTGCGAGGTAATAGCCGACTGCATCGGCGATGCTCTTCTGGCAGAGCAGCACGTTGGCACCGCTGTCGATGACCGCATCGGCCAGTTTCTTGAGGGCTTCCCGCTCCTGGGTGGAGAATGCGCTGATCTGGTCGCGGCTGCTGATCCGTATCTTTGCCTTGACCTGGGTTTTCTTGATCTCCATCTGGGTCGCAACCAGCGCAACCTTTGCGTTCCTGACCTTCCGGGGCATCTCTTCAGAGAACCGGGTCTTGTCCAGCACCACGCCGCGTACGAGCTCGGCGTCGTCCATCGTGTCTCCTCGCTGCTTCTTGATCAGGACGTTATCCTCATCGGCAACGATGGCCCCGTCCTTCTTTTCTGCAATGGTCATGACCGCATCGACAACGATGCCGTTAAGCTTGCTCTTGACCGATTCGATCGACTTGCCGGTCATGGCGGTATCGGCGATCCTGACGAGATTTCCCCGGTCATACGGATCGATGGTCACGGCGAGTTCATCGAGGATCTCGAGTGCCTTGTGCATACCCATGCGGTATCCCTGGGCGATGAGGGTGGGGTGGATCTTCTGGACTATGAGACGCTCGGCCTGTTCCATTAGCGATCCTACCAGCACGACGGCAGTTGTCGTGCCGTCGCCAACCTCCTCGTCCTGAGCCCTGGCAACCTCGATGACCATCTTTGCACCGGGGTGCTGGACCGAGATCTCGGACAGGATTGTTGCACCGTCGTTGGTGATGGTAACATCGCCGGTCCCGGAGACGAGCATCTTGTCCATCCCCCGGGGGCCGAGGGTGGTTCTCACCGCGCTGGCAATAGCTTTTGCGGCAGCAATGTTGGAGCGCTGGGCTTCAAGCCCGCGGTTCCGCTCCACATTCTCCCTGAGAATAATAATTGGTTGTCCTCCAAGCATCGGTTATCCTCCAATGTGGTAAAAAATGGAATTGAACTTCTATATAAACCAATCCATATTTCAAAAGAGTGTGAGTATCCGTGTCAGTCGATACGGGAAATCCTGAAGAGCGAGTATACCGGCACGCCGTCAATATCCCTGATGCCGCGCTTGTCAAAGAGAACCAGGACTGCGATCGGGTTTCCACCGTGCTTGCGGACATACCGGACAACCTCGTGCATGGTTGTCCCTGAAGTGATCACGTCATCAACGATAATGCACCGTTCCCCTGAAATCTGGGCAAAATTGCCGCTGATCGAACCGACCGGAGGATCTCTAGTGCTCTGTTTTGCAGGGTGGTATATGGCGAGCGCCACGTCTTCGGCAACAGCGATGAGGGTGGCAATCGGGATCCCCGAGATCGCGATCCCCACGATAGCACTGGGGAACAGTTCGGGCGGGGCTTCACCCTTCGGCTCGCTGCTGGCAGCCGAGTAATAGAGTTTCAGCATCATCATGGCCAGGTCATCGAGCAGCGGGCCCTTGCTGCTCACGGCAGTCCAGTCGATACCGACATCCTTCGGGGTTACACCACCCTTCTGCTGGGTCAGGAGCCAGGTGACGGTCTCTACGGAGAGGCTCAGCTCGTCGGCAATCTGCCCGGGGCTGTGGCCATCTGAAAGAAGTGCCCGTGCTCGCTGGATCAGCTCGTCAAGCGAAGACATTGCAAGAAAAGTATGCACAACGCTATTTAATTCTTCTTTTAATTGCAGCCCCGCACACCGGGCACTCTCCGGGCCCTTCGTACGGTCTCCCGCACCCGGTGCACCGGTACTGCCAGGTGATGCGCCGTGCTCCCTTCTGGTGGATGGGGATGACCGGGACACCCATCCGGTATGCTGCGTTCTGGAGGGCGTAGTCATCAGTGACGACTTCCGCCCCGAGCTCGAGGGCGAGGGCAAGGACGCCCTGATCAGTCTCTGATAACGCTTCTCCTTCTCCGATCCGTCCGGCAACATCCCTGACCCTGGCCTGCGCTTCCCGCCCCGGTTCCCGGACCGTGAGGCCCGATTCGCAGAGCAGGTCGAGACGGACCCTTGAACGCAGGTCCTTCAGCTCGGCAACAACATGGGGGGTGGTATAAAGCTCGCCGGACAGCGCGATTGCCGAGAAGAAGGCTGAAGCATCGAGTACCGCCCTCATCGCCGGAACTCCACCAGGTAGTTCTTCCTGACTTCTACAGGCAACCCGAACAGGGAGAGGAGCCAGCACATGGTACGGGCATGGAGGGTGAACTCCGGAGCGGTATAGGATCCCCCGCCACGGGCAAGGTACAGCAGGAGCTGGTCGCTCAGGTGCAGATCGACATCTCCACCGGACCGGAGCTCTGCCACCAGTCCCGCCGCCGCTGTGTCCCCAACCCTCTCTGCCGCAAGCCCCCTCCTTCCAAGGGCACAGGACCCTTTCGCACCGTTCCAGGCCGTGCAGGAGCTCCCGGTTCCCGGGCCCGGGAAGCGGCTGATGCTCACCGGGTACTCCCTGCCGGTCTCTTTCACGAGGAAGTCCCGGGCGCTGGCCGCCTGGCGGTCAGCCACATGCCCTGGCAGCCCGGATGAGCAGGACCTGATGCCCCGATTTTCCACCCCGCTGGCAGTTATCCGCGGAATGGCAGCCGGTTCGACTGTTATACGGACGACCCCTCCGCCTGTTGGATAATATCCCCTGCGGAGGATGTCGACCTGCACGCCGGTCCCGGCCGGCCCGAGCACCGGGAGGAACACTTCGGTGAAATAATCGATGGTGGGGCTGAACTGCACTTCCGTTCCGCCCTGCACCTGGAGAGAGCCCCCTTTTTCGAGTGCCACGGGAAGCCAGGCCTGGAGGACCAGCGGGATGCTCCCGGCCGTGCCGACATCAACCGATATATCGCTGCACACGATGGGGCCGGGAATGAAGGAGAGCCGGGCGCTCCCTGGGACATTGCCCGTGACACGGGCCTCACATGCCAGGGCTACGGCCCTGACTGCGGCACAGTGCTGGTTGGCAAGGCCCGGGCGGGGCCGCTTCTTCCTGATGGAGACCACTTCGACAGGGGTCCCGGTGACCGCGGAGAGGGCGACAGCCGCCCGGACGATCTGGCCGCCCCCTTCCAGCTGCGATCCATCGATGCGAAGCATCTCACCGGGTTCCGCTCACCACGGTCCCTGCCGCTGAATAAGCGCTGCAGGCCTGTTCGATCGTATCACTGGCAGCGACCTGGGAAACCCCTGATGCGACCAACCGGGCATATGCCCCGCCGGCAAAGACACCGTGGACGCAGGCTGCCGTAACATTCAGTGCCCCCTGGGCCGACAGGAGCCCGGCTGCCGTGGCAATGGTCCCGCCCGTTGAAATGATATCGTCAACGATGACCACCTCTCTCCCTTCAACAGGGAGGCGCTTTGGCTCGATCCTCACCTCGTCTCCTGAAATGCGGGTCTTCTCAAGGTGGTCGCAGTCCCAGTCTCCAACGGCGGCGACCGTTGCTGCGAACGGCACGGCCCCGCCATCCGGGGCGAGGATGAGGGGGTCGGTATACCCGCAGCGGCCAAGATACGCACCGATCTCAGGGGCGAGAGACAGGTTCTCGACAGGAACGGTAAAATGGCGCAGCACTGCCGGATCGTGGATATTTATTGTATAGATTCGGGATACTGCCGATGAGAGTGCCCGTGCCACGGCCCGTGCCGAGAGCGGCTCGCCGGGATGGAACTGCTTGTCCTGCCGGGCATACCCCATGTACGGGAGGAGCAGGATGGGCGGGGAACCGGAGCAGGCATCGATGAGCAGGAGGAGCTGGACGAGCGAATCGCTGTCCACCACGCTTCCCACGACCAGGATCTCATCGTCTATCCATCCGGCCCGCAGATAGTGTTCGCCGTCAGGAAACCGTGAAAATTTCACGTCTACGAGGTCCCAACCGCCTTCGCGGGCGATACGGGCTGCCAGGACCTGCGAATACTCGGTGCTGATAACTTTCATCCGATCCTACCTCATGCTGAAAGTACTTAAACTACCATGCATAATTTATATTACCGTATATCTTTTCGTGAGGTAAATCCGAGCATGGAAGACGTGGAATCCGGTCAAGAGAGCCAGGAGGAACTTTTTTCCCTGGACATCCATGAGGAGAGCTCATCCGAGATCGACGTCCCCCAAAGCCTCATCGACCAGGTGATCGGGCAGGAACACGCAGTCGAAGTCATCAGGAAAGCCGCTATCCAGAGGCGGCACGTGATGATGATCGGGAGCCCGGGGACCGGCAAGTCGATGCTGGCCAAGGCGATGGCCGAGCTGCTGCCCAAGGAGGACATGCAGGATATCCTGGTCTACCCCAACTCGGACGACCCGAACAACCCCATCGTCAGGACAGTCCCGGCCGGGCGGGGCAAGCAGATCGTCACCGCCCACAAGGCTGAGGCCCGCAAGAAGATACAGCTCAGGAACACTCTGCTAATGCTCCTGATCTTTGCTATCGTGGGCTATTCGTTCATAACCTACCAGTGGTTAATGGGCATCATCGCCGCTGCATTCGTCTTCATGGCTATGCGGTATGCGACCCCACGCGAGGAGGCCATGGTCCCGAAGCTCCTGGTGACCAACGATGCCACCGCCACTGCCCCCTTCCTCGATGCCACCGGTTCGCATGCAGGAGCGCTTCTTGGAGATGTCCGCCACGACCCCTTCCAGAGCGGCGGGCTCGAGACACCGAGCCATGACCGGGTCGAGGCCGGGGCTATCCACCGGGCGCACAGGGGAGTGCTGTTCATCGACGAGATCAACACCCTAACCCCTCACTCCCAGCAGAACCTGCTCACCGCACTCCAGGAAGGCGAATTCCCCATTACCGGCCAGAGCGAGCGGTCGAGCGGGGCGATGGTGCGGACCGAACCGGTCCCCTGCAGGTTCATCATGATTGCGGCCGGCAACCTTGACGCCATCCAGGGAATGCATCCCGCGCTCCGGTCCCGGATCCGGGGATACGGCTACGAGGTCTATATGGGTGAAAGTATGCCCGATACCCCCGAGAACCGCGAGAAGTTCATCAGGTTCATCGCCCAGGAGATAAAAAACGACGGAAAGATCCCCCACTTCGATAAAACCGCCATGGAAGAGATCATCAGGGAGGCTCGCCGTCGGTCCAACCGGAAGGGTCACCTGACCCTCAAGCTCCGGGACATGGGTGGCCTGATCCGGGTCGCGGGCGACCTCGCACGCCAGCAGGGGGCGGATGTCACCACCGCCGATCATGTGATCGCGGCAAAGAAGACTGCCCGATCTATCGAGGACCAGGTCTCCGACGAATATATCGGGAGGAGCCGCGAGTACGAGCTGACTGTCATCGAGGGGACCCGCGTGGGAAGGGTCAACGGCCTTGCGGTCATGGGCAGCGATTCGGGATCCGTGCTCCCGATCATGGCCGAGGTGACCACTGCGCAGGGAGCGAGCGGCACGGTCATCGCCACCGGTATGCTGAAGGAGATCGCCCAGGAATCGATCAAGAACGTCTCGGCCATCCTGAAAAAGTTCACCGGCAAGGATATCCGCGATATGGATGTCCACATCCAGTTCATCGGGACGTACGGCGGAGTGGAAGGCGATTCGGCATCCATTTCGGTGGCGACGGCAGTCATCAGCGCCATAGAATCGATCCCGGTGCGGCAGGATATTGCCATGACCGGGTCGCTCTCGGTCAGGGGCGATGTGCTCCCGGTCGGCGGGGTTACCTACAAGATCGAGGCCGCAGCAAAGGCGGGGATATCCACGGTGCTGATCCCGGCAGCCAACCTCGATGATGTCCTCATCGAAGAACGATACCGGGAGAAGGTGAAGGTCATCCCGGTTGACAATATCGAGGAGGTGCTCAAGATCGCTCTCGTCCCGGAGAACCGCGAAGGTTTCCTGAACAAGCTCCGCAGGGTGGCGATTTCAACCTCCGGAAAACTCATCGAAGGTTCCGGTTTCTCCCCCTCTGCAGTCTGATACCATGCCCGGTGTCCGGTACTACGATATCCGCCACGTGCAGGGCCAGGTAACCCACATCGATATCGACAACGGCGTGTGCGAATCCGCAGCCAGCTCGTTTTTCGATCATGCTGTAATCCGTGCACTCTCGCGGCAGGGATGGGGGATCCTCACCGTCGACGACTTCCAGGAGGTTCGCAGGAACGAAATCGGCTCCCTGGTTGACCGGGCAGCATCCATCGCCGCCATCTGCGAGGAGGACATATCCCTCTCCCAGCCGGTGCGTGGGAGTCATGAAGTGCCCCGGATGGCCGAGGATCCCCGCGATGTCAGTCTCGCAGAGAAGGCCGGGATCCTCCTTGAACTCGAGCGGTCGGCACGGATCCCCGGGATCCAGAATACCCGGATCAATTACATCGAGCGGTTCGAGAAAACCCGGTTCTGCGACAGCACCGGTTATGAGAACGAGTTCGAGACCTGCCGGAGCGGGTTTGGCGTCCTTGTCGTTGCAGCGCGAAACGGCACCCTCCAGATGGGATACGAGCGGCGGCACACCATCAGGGGGCTCAATATCCGGCACCAGCAGGAACTGGCCCGTTCTGCGGCGGAGCGAGCGATCTTGCTGCTGGACGCACGGCCTGCCCGCGGCGGGACCATGCGGGCGGTGCTTGATCCCGAGCTGGCCGGGGTCTTTGCCCATGAGGCGGTAGGCCATGCCAGCGAGGCGGACCTCGTCCAGGAAGGTAGTTCGGTGCTCGCCGGAAAGATCGGCGAGCGGATCGGGACCGCTGCAGTGACCATCGTGGACGATCCATCCCTTCCCGAGTTCGGCTTTGAGCCGTTCGATGCCGAGGGATCGGCTACCGGCCGGACGGAGATTATCCGGCAGGGGATACTCTCGAACTACCTCCACTCCAGGGAGACGCTTGCCGCGGTCGGCAACGGCCAGGCCGGCCATGCCCGGGCAGCAGCAGGGGAGCCCCCGCTGGTCAGGATGAGCAATACTTATTTCGAGGCCGGGGAGAGCACCAGGGAGGAAATTCTCGCCGAATGCAGGCATGGAATTCTCCTGAAGGGGTCCAGGGGAGGCCAGGTCGACCCGGGGCGGGGCGTGTTCCAGTTCAATGCGGAATACGGGTACCTCATCGAGGATGGTGATTGCACGACCATGGTGCGGGACGTCTCGCTTTCCGGTGAGATCCTCAAGACACTCTTCTCGATATGCCTCTGTGGAAACGAGGTGAAGATGCACCAGGGATTCTGCGGCAAGGGAGGGCAGAGCGTTCCGGTAAGCGACGGTGCACCCTATCTTCTCCTTGACGGTGCTGTGGTGGGCGGCAGTGGAGATTCTTGACGATGTTCTGAGAACCGGCAGCAGGTCTGCCGATGAGATCGAAGTCTATCTCGTGGAAGGGCAGTCAGTCTCTGCAGAGCTGAAGCGGGAAGTGGTGAGCAGGTCCATCGAATCCCGGCACGTCAGCCTCTCCATCCGGACCATTAGCGGAGGAAAGATCGGTACCTCGTCAACCAGCAACCCGGCCGATTGGCAAAGGTGCCTTGAGGCGGCACTTGCCAGCGGGAGGCTTGCTACCCCGCAGGCATGGAACGGCCTGCCTGAGCCGCAGTCGCTCGGGGGCCCCGATCTCTCGTATGACCCTGCCGTCAGGCCCGGGCCTGTCGCCGTGCAGGGGATGCTCGAGGCAATGGTGGAAGGTGCCATGTGCCACCCGGTCCAGGTCACATCGGGCGGAGCCACGATGTCCACGGGAACGGTGGCCATCGCCAACAGCCACGGGACATGGTATTCCCGGAACCAGAGCCTGGTATCCGCATCGCTCGAGACCATCCGGAAGAATTCAACGGGGTATGAGTTCGAGACCTCCTGCTCACCCGATTTCGATCCCGCGTCGATCGGAGACCGTGCCGGGTTTCTTGCCGCATCTTCGGTGAACGGCTCCGATATCCCCACCGGCACCTACGACATTGTCCTCTCTCCTCTTGCCGCAGCCCAGCTCATCTCCGCAGTCCTCGTCCCGGCACTTTCGGGCAGGAACGTCCATGCCGGGCGTTCACGGCTTGCCGGGCTGATCGGGACACCGGTTGCCGACCCTGCAATCTCGGTCTACGATGACCCGCTCCTTCCGGGAAGGCCAGGAAGTACCAGGTGGGATGCCGAGGCCACACCGACCCGGAGGGTACCGTTTATAACGGACGGTACCCTCAGGGAGTTTGCATACGACCTTAAGACCGCGTACCGTCACGGTACGGAAAGCACCGGGAGTGCGGTCCGTTCCGGTTCAGGCGGGCTTCCTGCCATTGGCCATCACAACATGGTGATCGCAGGACCGGAAACCGCCCTGATGGATGAACCCGCCATATTCATCCAGGACGTGGTCGGGGCACACACCGCAAACCCGCTCTCCGGCGACTTCTCGGTTGAACTCACCAATCCTTTCCGGGTGAAGGACGGGACGTTCGAGGCCCCGGTCAGGAAGGCAATGCTCTCCGGGAATGTCTTTGATCTCCTCACCAGCGTCGCCGGTCTTGGCCAGGACCGGCGGAACATCGGGTCACTGGTCCTCCCTTCCATAAGGTTAAACGATCAGCACATCATTGGAGGATAGGATGTCGATCGATCTTGCCCTGGTCCTGGCCGGTGTCCTCATCGCAGCCGTCCTCGTCTTCATCGTCAAAGATATCGTGAAGATCCTTATCAACTCGGTTATCGGGCTTGTTATTCTCTTTTCGGTCAACTACTTTGACCTGATGGGATATGTCGGAAAACCCGATATCGAGTATTCACTGGTGAATCTCGTCCTCTGCGCCCTGGGAGGAGTACCAGGCACCCTCATCGTGATCATCATGCAGCTCCTGGGGTACCCTGCCAGCTGACCAGGAGAACGGCGAATTCCATCACACTCTCAAAGAGATCACCTGAGCCCTTTGAAAGAGACGGTCAGGCAAGGTGAAGATGGCTCCGCTGTTTTCATTTTTTATGCCCGGACGCGGTGGTCATCGGCGGCTGGTATGAAAACAGCATCCGCGGTTCTCGAGCAGGGCGGGATATATGACCCCGACAGTCTCATATGGGTTTCAATCGAAAAATGGAGTGTCCAATGCATATCCGCTACCTTCTGCCCGGCCGGGAAACCCTGCTCCTGGTCGAGGGGAGCCGGTCGTTTGTCCTCGCAGGGACCGTCAAAAACCGGTTCTCCCTCTGCCTCGAGACCCCCACCGGAGAGACCTGCACCACCCTGGAAGAAAGCGATGTCGTGGCTGTATCTGCTCCCGAGGGAGGCGCGATTGAACCGGCATTCATGCTGCTTGAGCTGGTGAGAACCTTCCGGCATCCGGTGGTCGTGCTGCCGCGGGGACACCCCGGTTCGTTGAGGCTTCGCTACCTGATCTCCGCTGCTCCGGAAATCCTCCTCTCCTGTGGAATCCAGCGGGGGACCCACCCTGAACAGCACCTCCTCTGTTCTTCCGAAGAGCTGGCCGGGATGATCCTTTCGGGGGGCGAGGGTTTCATCGAGATCCGGAATGTCCCTGCAACCGCTACGATGGGCCTCGTCCACCCGTCCCTGCGATTCGACCGGACCTCCCCCGCCGAAATCGAGTATCCGTGAACCCACGCGGAAAGGCACGTTCCCGCGCAGGAAGGATTGCCCGAATCCTTCCGGATTTCGGGAATTCTTCCCCATTTTTCCCTGAATCAGGCTATTTTTCATGAAATGCCGCGTTTACGGGGGGGAAAAAATCAACAGATATAAGAACAGTTCACGGCTAACATTTCATCTGCCGAAAGAGGAGGTTGGATGAAGACTGATGTGTTAAGGAACATCAAAGCAACCGAAGAAGAGTACAAGACATTGATAAGCACGGTTATGGCTGAAAGGAAACGCAGTGTTTCTGATGCAGACCTCGAAGCCGACAACCTTGTGATGAAGGCAGGTGCGAGTGCTGAAGAGTACCGTAAGATGCGGCTTGCAGAGGCACGGCAGCAGGCAGAAAAAAGGCACGCCGATATCGTGAAGGAAGGCGAGCAACGGGCTGCTGAACTCAGGGCAAAAGGCAGTAAGAACCTTAATTCCGCCGTGGAACTGCTTGTTTCGCGGTTTAAGGAGAAGCTGCATGCTGGCGCCTGAGGAGATGAGCAGGGTTCTCATCGCTGCACCAAACGACCTGTTGGCACCGGTTATCGCGGAGCTCCAGCGCCAGCGGCTCTTTCACATCGAGGACTTTGTCGAAAACGATGCGGAAGAGTATGCAGGGTTCCGGATCGGGGTTCCTATGGAGGGAGCCGGTGAAACCTCGAAAGAGTTGCTCCGGCTGCGCTCCGTTATTGCAGCTTTCTCAGTGCGGCCGGAAGATCTTACTCCCAGCGAGAAGGCCAGGGAGTCGCAGTTGAAGGCGCAAATCGAGCACGAGCTCCCTGCAATAGAAGCAGAAGTGGAAGAGCTCATCTCCCGGAGGATGGTGCTCGAGAACCAGGCGAGGGAGCTTGATCAGAAGATCGAGGGACTTACCCCCTTTGCCGAAATGCCGGTCGACCTTGCACTGCTCAGAGGATACGACACCCTGACTTTCTTTGCCGGATCCGTTGCCAGGACATTCGATCCCGGTGTGCCGCACGAAGCATACTACTCCGAGTCAAAAGGAGGAAAGCTGTTCGTTGCAGCCGTCCCGGTGCAGTACCGCCAGGATGTAGAGCGAAAACTCCTTGATGCCCAGTTCCAGGCAATCCCTATTCCCGATGAGGAGGGGACGGCAAAGGCGAGGATTGGCGCGTATCGTGCACAGCGGGACGCGATAAAAGATGAGATTGGAGGTATCCTGGCAAGGATCGAAGATCTCAGAAAGGAGCATGCCGAATTCCTGGCTTCCTGCGATGAACTCCTGTCCCTGGATGCTGAGCGGTCAGAGGCTCCGCTCCGGTTTGCAACAACGGACCATGCATTCGTGGCAGAAGGCTGGGTCCCGACCAACATGGTCGCATCCCTGAAGGACGGGGTTGCTGCGGCAACGGGCGGCAGGGCGTTTGTCGCTGATCGGCCGGCTGAACCAGGCCACGATCTTCCCCCGGTCGAGTACCACAATGTCAACTTCGCAAAGCCGAGCCAGTTCCTGCTGGACGTGTATTCGCGGCCCAAGTATGCCGAGATCGATCCCACGCTGGTCATGGCTATAATATTCCCGGTATTCTTCGGGATTATCCTTGGCGACGTGGGGTACGGGTTGATCCTGCTTGCCATGAGCCTTGGGCTCCGCAAGATCATCACGGGTGATGATGCCCGGATGCTGCTGAACGTGCTGCGTAATGCTGCTATCTCGAGCATCATCTTTGGATTCCTGTACAGCGAGTTCCTGGGCTTCAGTATACCCGGGCTTGATTCTATCATGCCGAACAGGCACCTGAACATCGGGGTCGTGGAAGGAAGTCATGGTCACGGACCTGCTGTTCCGGAACTGATGATCATGACCGCCTGGATCGGGATTGCATACATCACCCTCGGAAGGCTGCTGGGTATTCTCAACCATGCCCGGTACGGGCACGGGTCGCACCGGACCCTTGCGATGCTGGCAAACCTTGGCTGGATCCTCGTGATGTGGGGTATCCTGGTCATGATCTGGTCCGCATTCCCTTTGCCGCTCATGCCTGACCTCACAGGATATCCGGCACTTGTTGCAGGCATCTCCCTCCCTGTTATCATAGGAGGGATGATGGCGGTTATCGGCATCGCCCTCATTATCCGGGAATCGGCGCTCGAGATCGTCGAACTTCCCACCATCCTGTCCCACGTGCTCTCGTTCGCACGTCTGATGGGTGTGGGGCTCTCTTCAGTTGCTATCGCCATGGTGGTGAACTACATCGCCATCGGGCTGATCATTGAACCGCAGTTGAAAAATTTCGGTATTATCAGTATCGTGTTCATCATCATGGGAGTATTCGTGTTTCTCCTCGGGCACCTCTTCAATGCCATCCTGGGGCTGCTCGGCGGCGGACTCCAGTCTCTCAGGTTGAACTACGTCGAATTCTTCACCAAGTTTTACAAGGGTGGTGGAGAGAAGTACAATCCCTTTGGTATGAAACGAAGATTCATGGAGGACTAAAAAAATGGCAGGAGAAGAAATTGCATTAATGACCGTTGAAATGGTAGAGGCATCACAGCTGGGTATGAAGGCAATTGGTGCCGCGCTCGCTGTAGGACTGACCGGACTTGCGACAGCTATCGCAGAGATGACCATCGGCTCTGCAGCCGTCGGGGCAACTGCCGAAAACAAGGATGTCTTCGGGCTGGTCCTGCTGCTGACCGTTATTCCTGAAACTATCGTCATCTTTGGTCTCGTGGTCGCGCTGCTTCTGATATTCTAATTACCGGAGCAGACCATGGGACTGGAAGTGGTCATCGAAGAGATCAGGGAGAGGGGAAAGAAAGAAGCGGACCATATCAGGAAAGAGACCCAGGCAGAAGTCAGAAGTATCCTGCAGGCTGCCCAGGAGAAGGCAGAGCGGATCAAACTGTCTGTCGACCAGGACGTGGAGCGGCAGGCAGGCCACATCATGAGCCAGGAAGTCTCTGCTGCAAACCTGATCGTCAAACGCAGGCTCCTGAATACCCAGAAGGAGCTTCTCGACCAGGTCTATGCAGCTGCCCTCTCGACCATAGCGGGGCTTCCACAAGACTTTCACCGGAACGCGATGAAGACCCTTCTTTCAAGAGCTCTGCCAGAGATCCCTGAAGGCATTGTCCGTTCCGCTGCCAGGGACAGTGATACCCTCGGCAGCATCCTCTCCGCAGACCCCTCCTTTAAAGGATATATCAGGGGTGACCCGGTCGCAATTGACGGAGGGGTCATCATCGAGAGTAAAGACGGTGAACTCCTGATCGATTACAGCTACCAGACGATGTTGAACGGCATATGGGAGACAGGGTTGAAGGATGCATCGGGGATCCTGTTCGGGTAAGGTGAAAGAGGATGTCTGATTTTACCTCAGGCCCCAAACCCTATGTCTACGTCTGTACGAGGTTGCGGGTGAGAAAGTCAAAGCTCATCCAGCGGGAGGACTACCTCCGGCTGCTGAACATGGGGATCCCGGAAATAACCCGTTTCATTGAAGAGACCCAGTACAAAAAGGAGATCGATGAACTTGCCACCTCGTTCACCGGAATCGACCTCATCGAACTTGCGCTGTCCTGGAACCTGGCAAAAGAGTATCAGAATATCCAGTTGATCACCCCCGGCGTTCTCAAGCGCTTTACCCAGTCATACCTGAGGAGGTGGGACATCCAGAATGTTCTCGCCATCTTCAGGGGTAAGATGCAGGGTATGAAACCAGGGAAGATACGGGAGGTCATGGTGCCTGCCGGTGAACTCGACAGGGCCTTCCTTGACCGGCTGATCAAGGAGGAGAGCCCGGAGCAGATCCTGGAAGCGCTCAAGGGGCAATCGGTATACCCGGTCATTGCAGCCGGGTTTGCTGCTGCCCTGGAGGAGGAATCGTTTGCCAGGGTGGAAAATGAGCTCTACCAGCAGTTCTATGCAAACCTGCTCGCAGAAGCACGTAGCGGGTTCAAGGGCGGCAGGCAGTTCCTGCAGTACATCATGCTCGATATTGATATCACCAATATCAGGAACATGTTCAGGCTCCGGGCAGGCCGGCTGCACGAAGACGCACGGACCATGGTAATTGACGGAGGGGTGTTCTCGATCGAGGAATTCCAGCAGCTCATCAACATCGAGGAGGACCAGGAATTCATCGATGCCCTGAAATCAAAGGTGCGTTTGAAACCGCTGCTCCTGCTCCTCGATGAACTGGCAGGTGGCCGGAAGACGCTGCGGGAGATCGAAATAGACCTGATCAAGGTCCAGCTTACCCATATGGAGTCTCTCTCCAAGATGAACCCGTTCTCGATACACCCCATTCTCACCTACCTTGAGAAGAAGAAATATGAGATCTTCAACCTCCGGGCGATTGCCCGGGGAAAGGAAGTGAACCTGCCGACCGACCGTATCCGGGGATACCTGGTGATGTGATATGGAGATAGCAGTGATCGGCAGCAGCGAGTTTGTCCTCGGTTTCAGGCTCGCGGGGATCAGGAAAACCTACCCCGTCGAATCCGATGAGAAGCTCGCCGAATACATCACCAGGGTCCTTGATGACGGGAACGTCGGTATTCTCGTCCTCCAGAGCAAGGACATGAACAGAATCCCGCGGCGGCTCCAGGCCACGCTTGAGAATTCGGTTAAGCCGACGGTTATTGCGGTCGGTGCCGAGGAAGGAGGGTTGTCCATGAGGGAGAGAATTAAGCGATCAGTGGGTGTTGATCTGTGGAAGTAACAGCGAAGAAAGAGGAAGGCCAGGAAGGAGTCCTCAAGAGGATTGCCGGCCCTGTCGTCACTGCGGTCAATATTGACGCGCACATGTACGACGTGGTGAAGGTCGGCCACGAGGAGCTCATGGGCGAGGTGATCAAGATCCAGGGTGACGAGACGATCATCCAGGTCTATGAGGACACCTCAGGGATCAGACCCGGAGAACCCGTTATCAACACGGGGCTTTCTCTCGCCGTGGAGCTCGGGCCGGGGCTCCTGACCAGCATTTATGACGGGATCCAGAGGCCCCTGTCTGTCCTTGTCGACAAGATGGGTGATTTTATCCATCGGGGGGTCTCGGCGACCGGGCTTGATCACCAGAAGAAGTGGGAGTTCAAGCCGCTTGTAAAGGAAGGCGACAAGGTGTCGCCCGGTTCGATCATCGGGGAAGTCCAGGAGGCAAATATCGTCCACCGGATCCTGGTACCCCCCAATGTTCAGGGAGGCACGGTAAAGAGCATCAAAGCTGGTTCCTATACCGTTGAAGAGGTCATCTGCACCCTCGATGGAGGGGTACAGCTCACCATGATGCAGAAATGGCCGGTCCGGGTTCCGCGCCCGGTCCTGGAGAAGATGAACCCGACCATCCCGCTTATCACCGGGCAGCGGATCCTGGACGGGCTGTTTCCCATAGCCAAGGGGGGCACCGCAGCGATTCCCGGTCCGTTCGGGAGCGGGAAAACCGTGACCCAGCAGCAGCTCGCAAAGTGGAGTGATGCCGAGATCGTGGTGTACATCGGGTGCGGTGAACGCGGCAACGAGATGACCGAGGTGCTGACCGAGTTCCCGGAACTCGAAGACCCCAAGACCGGAAAGCCCCTCATGGAGCGGACGGTCCTGATTGCAAACACGAGCAACATGCCGGTGGCTGCCCGTGAAGCATCGGTGTATACCGGGATCACCATCGCAGAGTATTTCCGGGATATGGGCTACGATGTCTCCCTGATGGCAGACTCGACCTCCCGCTGGGCGGAAGCGATGCGGGAGATCTCCTCGCGGCTCGAGGAGATGCCCGGCGAGGAAGGGTATCCTGCGTACCTTGCCGCCCGGCTCTCGGAGTTCTATGAGCGGGCAGGCCTCGTGAAGACCTTCTCGGGGAAGAACGGGTCGGTCTCGGTCATCGGAGCTGTCTCGCCGCCCGGCGGGGATTTCTCGGAGCCGGTCACCCAGAACACGCTGCGTATCGTGAAGGTCTTCTGGGCACTGGATGCCAAGCTCTCCCAGCGCAGGCATTTCCCGGCGATCAACTGGCTCAACTCCTACTCCCTGTACCTGGATACCCTCCACGACTGGTACGACCGTGAAGTGTCCCCGGAGTGGAACGTGCTCCGTTCATGGGCAATGGAGGTGCTCCAGAAGGAGGCCGAACTCCAGGAGATCGTCCAGCTGGTCGGGTCTGATGCACTCCCTGAGGCAGAACAGCTGACCATTGAGATTGCCCGGATGATCCGCGAGATATTCCTCCAGCAGAACGCCTACGACGCGGTCGACACCTTCTGCGACATGGCAAAGCAGTATGACGTGATGAAGGCGATCAAAGGCTATGCCGACCTCGCGTATGCTGCCCAGACTGCAGGGGTATCCCCGGCGCAGATCATAGCCATCAAGTCCAAGAACGACCTGCCCCAGATCAAGTTCATCCGGGATTACAGGCCGGAGCTGGAACGCATCCAGAAGAGTATAGATGCAGAAATCAATACCCTGAGGTCGTCAGCATGAAGGAGTACAGGACGATATCAAAGATCGCCGGCCCGCTCGTCTTCGTCGAGAAGACCGAACCGGTCGGGTACGGCGAACTGGTCAATATCGCACTCTGGGACGGTTCCATCAAGCGGGGGCAGGTACTCGATACCAGCGATTCCCTCGTGGTGGTCCAGGTCTTCGAGACTACGGCAGGCATCGGCAAGGACTCCGGGGTGCGATTCCTAGGTGAGACCATCAAGATGCCGGTCGGAAAGGAGATGCTCGGGCGCATCCTCTCCGGCGGCGGCAAACCTATTGACGGGGGTCCGGAGATCGTCCCGGAGAAGCGGCTCGATATCACCGGTGCCGCAATCAATCCCTACGCACGGGCGTCGCCTGAGGAGTTCATCCAGACCGGGATATCCACCATCGATGGCACAAACACCCTTGTCAGGGGACAGAAACTCCCGATCTTCTCGGGTGCCGGACTTCCCCACAACAATATTGCTCTCCAGATTGCCCGGCAATCGAAGGTGCTCGGGTCCAGGGAATCCTTCGCCGTGGTATTTGCGGCGATGGGTATCACGAAGGAAGAAGCCAACCACTTCATGCAGGACTTTGAGCGGACCGGCGCACTGGAGCGGGCGGTGGTGTTCCTCAACCTTGCCGATGACCCGGCCGTCGAGCGTATCATCACCCCGCGCCTTGCCCTGACCACCGCTGAGTACCTTGCATTCGAGCTGGACATGCACGTGCTCGTCATCCTGACCGACATGACCAACTACTGCGAGGCGCTCCGCCAGATCGGGGCAGCCCGTGAAGAGGTGCCGGGCCGCAGGGGATATCCCGGATACATGTACACGGATCTTGCCGGTATCTACGAGCGGGCAGGTATCGTCAAGGGCAAGAAGGGATCGATCACCCAGTTCCCGATCCTGACCATGCCGGGCGATGACATTACCCACCCCATCCCTGACCTGACCGGGTACATCACCGAGGGGCAGATCGTTGTCTCGCGCGAGCTGCACCGGAAGGGCATCTATCCGCCTATCAACGTCCTCCCCTCCCTCTCCCGGCTCATGAACCTCGGGATCGGGGCGAAACATACCCGTGAGGATCACAAGAAGGTCTCTGACCAGCTCTATGCGGCGTACGCAGAAGGAAACGATCTCCGCGGTCTCGTTGCAATCGTGGGAAAAGACGCCCTGTCAGAGCGGGACCGGATGTTCCTTGAATTCGCTGACCTGTTCGAGAACCGGTTTGTCCGCCAGGGCCTCGATGAGGACCGGAGTATCTTCGATACACTCGGTATCGGCTGGGACCTGCTGTCCACGCTCCCGGTCGAGCAGCTCGTCCGTATCGACCGCGACCTGATCAACAAGTACCACCCTAAATTCAGGGAAGCCGAGAAGGCCCAGGGGTAACGGCACATGGCACTGCGCGATATCAAACCCACCCGGTCAGAACTGATAAACCTGAAGCGGCGTATCGCCCTTTCAGAGCGTGGGTATAAGATCCTCAAGATGAAGCGCGATGGCCTGATCATTGAATTTTTCAAGGTGCTCGAGACCGCGAAAGACAGCCAGAGCGGCCTGCTTGAGAAGTATCTGCGTGCCGGCCAGATGATGGCATTTGCCGAGACCGTGGAAGGGGCAATCGGGGTAAAATCTGCTGCGTTCTCTGTTCAGGAGGTACCGGACATCAGGGTAGCGAGCAAGAACATCATGGGGGTGGTTGTACCCGAGATCGAGTCTTCCAAGGTCAGGAAGAGCCTGGTCGACCGTGGCTACGGGCTCCTCGGGACCACTTCTGCAATCGACGAGGCCGCATCTGCCTACGAAGACCTGGTGGAGGCAATTATTGAAAGTGCGGAGATCGAGACTACCATGAAGAAACTCCTCGACGAGATCGAGTCCACCAAGCGGCGGGTCAATGCCCTCGAGTTCAAGGTGATACCCGAGCTCACCGAGGCCCGCGACTTCATCAAGATGCGGCTCGACGAGATGGAGCGGGAAGAACTCTTCAGGCTGAAGAAGATCAAGGCCAGGAACGCGTGACCGGGAGGGCATGGATATGGTTACGATAGGGCGGTTGAGCGAGGTGCCTGTTGCAGGAAAGACCGTGCTGCTGCGACTTGACCTGAACTCCCCTATCGATCCTTCCTCCTGTACCATCCTCGATGACAAGCGGTTCCGCGAGCATCTCCCAACGGTCCATGCTCTTCGCGAATCGCGGCTGGTGATCGTGACCCACCAGAGCCGGCCGGGAAAAAAAGATTTCACAACTCTCGAAGGCCATGCTGAGAAGCTCGAGCACCTGATCGGGCGGCCGGTCAGCTACATCGATGACATTTTCGGGCGGTGTGCCCGGGAAGCCATCCGGTCGATGCGGCCTGGCGAGGTGATCATGCTTGAGAACGTCCGGTTCAACGCCGAGGAAAACCTTACCGCGAAACCAGAAGAAGCAGTAAAATTTCACCTGGTCCGGAACCTTGCATCTTTCAGCGATATCTTCGTGAACGACGCGTTCGGCACCGCACATCGTTCGCAGCCGACCATGGTCGGACTGCCGATGGTGATGCGGTCGGTGGCCGGGCTCCTGATGGAGAAGGAGGTGTTCACCCTTTCCCGCGTCTTTGAAAACGCTCCCCGGCCGGTCTGTATTGTGCTTGGCGGCACCAAGGCCGACGATTCAATCGCCGTGGCTTCACATATGCTGGAACGCCGGATCGCCGATGAAGTGATCCTTACCGGAGTCATCGCCAACATCTTTCTCGCCGCACAGGGCCATGATATCGGGCAGCCGTCCATCCAGCTCATCGACCAGCTTAATTACCACAAGGAGATCGAGATGGCACGGGATCTGCTGGAGGGATATCCTGACAGGATTATTCTTCCCAGGTGGGTTGCCGTCCGGGAAGGGGGTGAACGGGCTGAATACCCGGTCACGGCAATCCCGCAGGATGCACCGATCCTCGATCTCGGCATGGAATCGGTGCTGGCAATGTCTGAACGCATCAGGAGAGCGGGCACCGTCGTGTTCAATGGCCCTGCCGGTGTCTTCGAAGATGCTGATTTTTCCACCGGCACCTACGAGCTCCTGAAGGCGGCATCGGAGGTCGAGTTCTCCATCGTTGGCGGGGGCCATACCACTGCGGTCGTGGAAAAACTGGGAATCGATGACGATTTCAGTCATATATCTACCGGAGGAGGTGCCTGTATCGAGTTCCTCACCGGAAAGACCCTCCCTGCCGTAGCCGCCCTTGAGCGGTCAAAAGAGCTGTTCGGGTAGCTGCAGGCGCTGGTATTGTGTGGCGCCGATCAACGCACCCGGGGGGATTCTCCATCTTTCTGAATCCTTAACACCGAAAATAGTCTGGAACGTCGTTTCCCGCTCTTCGTCTCGGGGGAGGAGACCTTTTTTGTGTTTCTACCTGAACCGATCTGGTTGAGGACGGCCATCGAGAACACGACGGCCGTGATGAGAAAGAGAACAAGGCTGGCGAGCATCGCAATTCCTGCGATAAAGAGAATTCTCGACTGGTGCTGGAGCACCATCCATCCCCCGCAGAAAAAGAGCGGCCAGAACAGTTTTACCGATAACCGGGTGAACTCAACAGGGCTCCCGATACCCCTGTCCCGCACCTCCCCCTCTGCCAGGGGGAGCCCATCGATTGTTGCGGCGGCTTTCAGGAGGACCAGGGATAGGACCAGGCTGATGAAACCACAAAACAACAGCCCACTGATGAGGAAAACCTGCATTGTACCAACTTTTCCTCGTTCATGGCGGATATACATATTGAATGCCTCCTTTCGAGAAAGGGGAGTGGCTCCCTCATGCCTGGTGTGGTAAGCCCGGGTGCGGGATCGCACGCTCTGAAAAGGCCGTGTTCATTCTCTCCAGGCCCCTGGTGATGGAGAATACTGGCTGCAGTGGGATCGTGGGTTGGGGATGGCTGCAGAGATTAGGACGACAACTCCGGGAGAAAGCCCTGTCCACTGGCTGCCTTTGCACCGGTATTTTTTCCTGTCAAACATACCAGAGTGTATGAGTGAAAGCCCGATGCCGCTTCAGCCTGGCAGTTTCCCGAGGAGAACTCTCATCCATATCGCACGGGGCTTGCAACCCGCTGATATTCTCTTCCGGAATGCTATAGTCTTCAACCCATTCACCGGCGACTGGGACCCGGGGGATTTTGCCGTGTCCGGAGGGGTAGTTATCGGTTCCGGAAAGGTTCAGGCAAGGACCGAGATCGACCTGAGGAACCGGAGAGTCGTTCCCGGTCTCATCGATGCCCACGTGCATATCGAGAGCTCCCTCCTCTGCCCGCCCGAATTTGCCCGGCTGGTGGCCGCCCACGGGACAACGACCGTGATTGCGGACCCCCACGAGATAGCCAACGTATGCGGATCCGAAGGGATATCATTCATGCTCTCGTTCCATGAGACGCTTCCCCTCGACCTATTTATCATGCTGCCGTCCTGCGTCCCGGCAACACCGGCTGACACCGGCGGAGCGGTCCTCACTGCGACAGACCTTGCACCGTTCCGGGGCCGGGCAGGGGTGCTTGGCCTTGGTGAGGTCATGGACGTCCCTGGTGTGCTGGCCGCCGATCCCGGGATCATGGAGAAACTCGATCTCCTTCCTATTGTTGACGGCCACGCCCCATTCCTCTCCGGAAATGATCTTTTGGCATATATCCTTGCCGGGATCCAGAGCGACCACGAAAGCACCAGCATTGATGAAGCGCTGGAGAAGCTTTCGAAGGGTATGTTCCTGTATATCAGGGAGGGGTCCACCGAGAAGGACATCCAGGTCCTCGCCCTGATCATATCGTGCTGGAACGCCCACCGCATTTCATTTGCCACCGATGACCGGCATGCCGACCTCCTGGCATCAGAAGGGCATATTGATGACTGCATCAGGAAAGCGCTTGCCAGCGGTGTCGAGCTGGAAGCCGCCCTGCGTGTGGCAACGCTCTCCCCCGCCGAACGGTTCAGGCTGGACGACCGGGGAGCGCTCGTTCCGGGCCGGGTCGCTGATTTCTGTGTCCTTTCTCCGGATGTCCCCTTCGCTGTCGAGCAGACATTCAGGAGAGGGCGCCGGATCGTGCCGGAACGGGCAGTGGCCTGCACCCCGCTGCCGGGAAATTTCAGGTGTATACCGCCGCGACCGGGGGATATCGCCCTTAACGGGTCAGGCTGTGCCAGTGTTATCGGGCTCATCCCGCACCGGGTCGTGACAGAGCATCTCACGTTTCCGCTCAGGGCCGGTGATATTCCCGACCTGGACCGCGACATAATCAAGGCCGTGGTCTGCAACCGGTATGCTCCCGGACTCCACGGGACCGGGCTCGTACACGGGTTCGGGTTTCAGTCCGGCGCCATTGCCGGGAGCGTATCCCATGACGCCCATAACATCGTATCGGTGGGGACAGGTGACGAGGATATCTGCCGGGCCATATCCCTGGTGATCAAAGCAGGGGGAGGGCTGGCAGTGGCGGATGGACGTGACGATGTTATTCTGCCTCTCGAATGCGCCGGGCTGATGTCGGTTTGGCCCTGGGAAGAAGTTGTTGCAGGTATGAAGGAGCTGAACAGCCGGGTGGAACACCTCGGGGGTATTGATGACGCATTCATGCATCTCTCGTTCCTTGCACTGACGGTCATCCCGCACCTGCGGATCACCGACCGGGGTCTTTTTGATGCCGACACCTTCCGGGACATCCCTGTCTTCACGGATGAAGGCCGCTCTCCCCCTTAACCGGCCGGAAAGGCGAAGTTCATCCCCAGGACTGCGGAGAACAGGAGGATGACCGCTATGATGACCGGCTGGTGGACCAGGTAGATGGCAAGCGAGTGCCTCCCGAGGACTTCGAGCGGGGGGAAGGTGAATCCGGGCGAGCCTGGCCTCCTCTTCCCCGCCGGGTAAATCGCAGTACCGGCAAATACACCGGTCAGGACCAACCCCATCCAGGGAAAGACCGGGACGTAATCGACACTGGAGAACTCCGGGGGGTGGATGCCTGACACGAGCAGCCACGGGCTTCCCCTGATCCCGGCCATGACCGGTCCAAGAGCGATGAAGACCGCCCCCAGGAGAAGGCTCTGCCAGCCGGACCGCGAATACAAAGGACTTGCCATGACCGAAAAACCGATCAGGTGGAGGATGCCGAACCTGACATACTCCGAGGGAATGACTATCCTCGTGACAGCAGAAATCCCCATGCCGAGCGCAAAAATGAATGCTCCCCGGATAACGTATTTCAGGATAAAATCCTTCCTGGTCAGCCGGGTCCCTGCATGGGCAGCGCTGATGGAGAGAGATACGCCTACGAGAAAGAGGAAGAGACTGGCTGTTGAGAGGGCCAGGAGCCGGAGAAATCCCGTAGAGACGTTGAGCGGGACGCACCCAAGGAACCTGAGGTCGAAGGCGGTATGAAATACAACCATCATGATCACCGCAATTCCCCTCGCAACATCGATTTCCGGGAAACGGACCGGTACGTGGGTTATCTCCATCTCAGCCAGCATGAGGGATCAGCACGGCACGTGATAAGGTACGCTTTTTGCTGAAACCGGGAAAAACATCAACGTTTAAATCGATCGGGAAAGACATACACCCTTACGGCAGTCGGCTGCAGGTCGGTGCCGGATACGAAAGAACGGGAACACCCATCATGATTGAACACCTGATCCTCGGAAATATGAGGTTTCGTGAGACCGATTTCGATGCGAATGCTGAACTTTACAAGAACCTGGTGCTCGGCCAGAAGCCGAGGGTGCTCTGGATCGGCTGCTCCGATTCAAGGGTCCCGCCGGAACGGATAACCAGCCAGCCGCCCGGGGAGATTTTTGTCCAGAGAAACATCGGCAATATCGTCCCGGTCCACGACTGGAACTTTGCCACGGTCCTCGAGTACGCGGTAGCGCACCTGAAGGTTACGGACATCGTGATCTGCGGTCATTCCGATTGCGGGGCCATGAAAGCACTCGACCAGGAGAGTACCGACGCTTACATCCCGCTCTGGCTGAACAACGCCCGCGAAGCAAAAGATAAGGTCGATGCCCGGGTAAAGCCGCCCCGGACACCGGATGAACGGCGGGAGCGGTCACGCCAGATCGAGACCGAGAATATCCGGCTCCAGATAGCGCACCTGAAGACCTACCCCATCGTGAAGAGTGCACTCGAGGCCGGGAGAGTCCAGATAACAGGGCTGTACTACGACCTTGAATCCGGCCTCCTGTCGAGGGTGGATTAACCTTCCCGGAACACGCGTTCGAGTTCTTTCTGGAGCATCGGCAGCGAGATACGACCCATCGGGACGTACTCGCCGTTCACGAGGAAGATCGGGAGCGGCGGGTAGTACTTCTCGATAATTTTTTCGATATGCGGCGGAACACCGTCGTCGATCAGGGTAAGCTTCATTTCAACACGGCCTTCGTACTCGGCATGTATCTCTTTTTGAAGGGCATCAAAGGCCACAAGCAGTTTTCCCGAAGGATAACAGTCGTAGAGGCCGCAGCTCCGGGTATGGTCGCAGGGAAACGGAGAGCACGAAATATCCTTCAGACCGACTACCTCGACTTGCACCGGTTTGTCCATGGTACTATGTTGGCAATGAGGTTATTTTATCGTTCAGATTCGAGCAGGACCTGGACGCCGAGGACGTGGGTATCAGAGGAACCGTTCGAACCGGTCCTGCTTCGCCTTGCAGATCGGGCAGACCAGGGGGGGTTTATCCATGGCGCACAGGTACCCGCAGACCCTGCACCTCCATACCGGGTACGAGACCTGTACCAGGGCTTCTCCAGCCTTTTTCCGGCGGGCTTCTTCCCGTTCTGCCCGCGTCGGACGCCGTTCCGGGATAGGGCCGGCCGTGCTTTTTCCTGCGAATACATCGCCGCTGACATAGAGTGCGCAGTAGCATGTCCCAAAATCGGCAAGGTCAGGGTCCCGGTAGTCGCAGGGGCAGATGATGTCGAGATCCTCTTCCTTCTTCCCGGCTGCAATGCGGCAGGGACATGCCATGTAGCCGTACCGCTGTTCGTTTACCAGCAGGCCCCGGACCAGGTTCCGGGTGAATGCACTGTCGGGGTTGAGGTAGTATCCGCCTTCCCTGGCCTCCCGGTCAAGCTGCCTGTGCCGGGCATCGATTTCCGCTTCCGTTATCATCCCAGTACCTCCCTGATCTCCTGCTCCCGGTAACCGATGATCACCTTCCGGTTATCGATAACCAGGGTCGGAAACGAACCTTTTGGGTTGAACCGTTCGACCTCCCGGAGCGCTTCTTCCAGTTCGTTTTCCGGAAGGAGATCGATATAGACATACGAGTGTTCTACTCCTATCTCTTTGAGGAGATCCTTGGTCTTCGCACACCACCCGCAGGTGGAAAGCGCATACAGGACAACGGTTCCCTTCTTTGTGCCCGGGACATGCTCCAGTTTCATCTTCCGATTGCTCCCTGTATAAGAATGACCCCGGAACACTATTTAAGGATATCAAGCACCGGACCCGGGGCCCGGGATGTAAATGTGGCCGGTGTTTCCGGCCGATCCAAACCCATATACTGGCACGTGCTGATATCAATGAACAACAGGGTGTACTTTCGATGATTCACGTGGAAAACGCGATTATTTTGGGAAAGGAGTCATTAAAAGAAAGGATGAAACATCTCTCCGGGACGTTCTCCTACGAAGAGACCGCCTATCACCTGCCGGTCAGCTATGCACTCACCGGAAATGCGGTCCATTCGGCGGATGAGGCGCGGGCGGCATTCCAATCCACCGGTGAGAATCCACTGGTTGCCGTCGAGTGCCTTACTGCCGCCGCTGAGACAACGGCTGGCAAAGCCCCTCCCCCCTATACCGGGTTCCTCCCCGATGCCGTCCTTCGGACCCTTGGATATTCCCTGGTGGACGGGAGCATCCTCGGCCTGGCAGCTGTCGCGGGCACACCGCAGTCTCCCGACGCTGCTTCCGCACTGTGCCGGGAGCTCCAGGAGAAGTACATGCTCACGTTTCTCTCCGGTGGAATAGTCGACAGCCTCAGGGGTGCCGGGGTGAGGGTCGGTCCGGAGCTGAGGCTGGTTCCCCTCGGGGAGTCTCCTTCATCTGCCATCCACTTCATCGATATTCTCGCCAGGGTGGCGATGATGTTTGGTGGCGTGACCCCGGGGGACGGGGAGAGGTTGCTCTCCTATGCCCGGGAACGGGCCAGAGCGATCGCTATCGTGTTCCCGGGCCTCACTGATGAGGAGACCGCCCTGTTCGATGCTTTCCGTCTCCTCGGCATCCCGATCCTCTCCGCGGGAGAATACGAAGGAAACGAGTGGATACGGGTGAGCCCCTCCGAGGCGGTCAGGACAGGAATGGACCTCAAGGGGATCAAGGTGAGTGTAACTGCGATTCCCATTCCCATGGCCTGTTCCCCGGCTTTCGAGGGAAAGAGCATCAGGAAAGAGGAGATGTTTGTCGAGTTTGGCGGCGGACGTTCCACGGCCTTCGAACTCCTCCGCAGCCGCCCCGCCTCGGAGGTGGAAGATGGCAGGATACGGGTTATCGGCCCCGAGATCGGTGAAATGAGGCAGGGATCTGCGGTGCCGCTTGGGATCATCGTCGAAGTCGCGGGAAAGGCGATGAAGAAGGAGTACGAACCGGTGCTGGAACGGCGAATCCACAATTTCGTGAATTACGGTGAAGGAACCTGGCATGTTGCCCAGCGGGACATCATATGGGTGCGGATCTCGAAAGAAGCTGTCTCCCACGGGGTGAAGATCGAGCATCTCGGCAAGCTGATAGCGGCGAAGTTCCGCATGGACTTCCCAGACCTCCTCGACGCCGTGCAGGTGACCCTGATAACCGATGAACAGGGGGTTATATCAGCAAAGAGAGAGGCGGAAGAGATCTATGCTGAGCGGGACGACCGGATCAGGGGCATGAGAGATACCGATGTCGATTGCTTCTATTCCTGCACCCTCTGCCAGACATTCGCTCCAAACCACGTCTGCATCATCACCCCCGAGCGGCCTGCGCTCTGTGGGGCCATCACCTGGCTGGATGGGAAAATCGCCTACGAGATAGCCCCATCCGGGGCGAACCAGCCTGTCCCGAAAGGGAAGGTCATCGATGCCGAGCGGGGGGAGTTTGAGGGAGTGAACCGGTTCGTCAAGAAAGCTTCCCACGGCGAAGTGGACCGGTGCTCCCTGTACAGCGTCATGGAGTATCCCATGACCTGCTGCGGGTGCTTCGAATGCATAGCGGTCCTTTTGCCGGAGGTGAACGGGTTCATGGTGGTCAACCGCGAGTTCAGGGGGGACACTCCTTCCGGTATGTCGTTCTCGACCCTGGCCGGGACCATTGGAGGCGGGGCCCAGACACCGGGGTTTGCCGGCATCTCCAAGGCCTTTATTGTAAGCGACCGGTTCCTCCAGGCAGAAGGGGGTATCGGGAGGCTGGTCTGGATGCCGTCCATGCTCAGGGAAGAACTCAGGGAGCGGCTTGTGCAGAAACTTGAAGAGCGGGGGCTTGCCGGGATGTTTGAAAAGATCGCCGATGAGAATGTCGCGGAGACCATTGAGGATCTCACCGCGTTCCTGGCCGGGGTGAACCACCCTGCCCTGGGCATGAAGCAACTCCTGTGAGGCCGGTCATGACCGTACAGACCCTCTCGGACTGGACCGGAGAAGTGCGGAGCGTTACTATCGGTGCTTCCAGGGCAGATGGCGGTACCAGGACCGGAACCGTGACGGTTGGCGGCGAGCGCGATCTCCCGTTCATCGGCACTCCCCCGACCGGCCACCGGCCCCTAGTTGCCTACGAGATCTGTGACGACCGGTCTCTCTGGCCCGCCCCGGTGAACCGGTTTCTCGGAGACAGGGCATCCGATCCCGCTGAATGGGCCCGGTGGGCCGGGCAGGAATACGCCCCCGATCTGATCCGCCTGTTCCTGACCAGTACCCGGAAACGGGGATTTTCTGATTTCGAATCGGTCACTTCAACGGTGGAAAACGTGCTCCAGGCAACCGGGCTTCCCCTGATCGTTGAGGGAAGCAACGATCCCGAGCTTGACAGCGAGGTGTTCCGGAGGATTGGCGAGGCCGGTGAGGGTGAGCGTCTCCTCATCGGGACCGCTGAGGCCGGGCACTACCGGAGCATAGCCGCGGCTGCCATGGCATTCGGCCACCTGGTCATCGCCCAGTCACCCATCGATATCAACCTGGCCAAGCAACTGAACATCCTCCTCCGCGAGATCGGGCTTTCCCAGGACCGGATTGTCATCGACCCCTACACCGGTGCCCTGGGGTACGGGTTCGAGTATTCATACTCCGTCATGGAGCGGATTCGCACGGCAGCCCTGAAAGGGGATGACGACCTGGCCATGCCGATGATCAGCTCCGCCACCGATTCGCTCACGGTCAAGGAGGTAAGGGAAGCGGATCCTTCTGAGAGCGACAGCGTCTCGGTCTCCTGGGAACTCTATGCCATGCTCCCCGCTGCCGTTGCCGGAGCCTCCATTGTCTGCGTCCGCCATCCGTCAACGATCGCGCCGCTGAGAGCTGGTATCGACGCCCTCTGGTCATCACCCGGTGGAGGAGGGTAGGATGGCACTCAAGGCGCTCGACATCTACAAGCTCCTTCCAAAGAAGAACTGCAAGGAGTGTGGTGAGCCGACCTGCCTCACCTTTGCCATGAAGCTGGCCGGCGGCAAGGTGAAACCGGAAGACTGCCCGTACCTGGACGAGGAAGTCAGGGAGCTTCTGGGGGCCTCCACCCGTCCCCCGGTCCAGCGGGTCAGGCTGGGAGTCGGGGAGCGTTCGTTCACCGTTGGTGACGAGATCGTCTTGTTCCGGCATGAAAAGACGTTCTTCCATGAACCAGGTATCATGACCGTAGTCTCGGACCGGATGGACGCAGACACGATCCAGAAAATCGTTGCAGATGTCAGGGACCACCTGATGGTGCGGATCGGCCTGGACCTGCGCATGAACGGTATCGCTGTATGCTCCGAGAGCGGTTCTCCATCAGCTTTTGGAAAAGCCGTAGAGGCGGTCGAAACAATTGCCGACCTCCCGGAAGTGCTGATGGCGCAGGACCCTGCCGTCCAGGAGGCGGGCCTTGCGGTCTGCGGCAATTACCGGCCTCTTATCCATGCCGCGGACGAAAGCCAGTACCGGGAGATGTGCGCTCTTGCAGCCAGGTACGGGTGCCCGCTCGCCATCAGGGCTCCCGACCTTGATGCGCTGACCCGGCTCTCCGGGCTCTGTGCTGCCGAGGGAGCCTCCCACCTCGTCCTTGACCTGACATCCCACTCCCTCCACGAGACATTGAACTCCGTTACCGCTGTGCGGCAGCATGCCATAACCAGGACAACTCCTGCACTCGGCTACCCTGTCTTCATCGACACCCGGGCAACAGGCCTTACGGACGCGGCCCTCATCTGCGGGGTGCTCAAGTACGGATCGGTCCTGGTAGCTGACGTCATTGCCCCGGCAACCCGGAAAGCATTCCTCGTCCTCCGCCAGAACATCTATACCGATCCCCAGAAACCCATACAGATCACCCCGGGGATCTACAAGGTCGGTGATCCCGGGCCCGATGCACCGGTCTTCCTGACCGTCAACTTCTCTCTGACCTACTTCACCCTGCAGGGATACCTCGAGGCTTCCGGCCGTGACTCGCTGATGCTCATCGTTGATACCGAGGGACTCTCTGTGCTTACCGCGGTTGCTTCGGGAAAACTATCTGAGAGCCTGGTCAAAGAATCCCTGAACAGGTTCGGGGTACCTGATCTGGTCAGCCACCGGACCCTGATAATCCCCGGCTATGCCGCCCCGCTCTCGGGGCGAATCGAGGACGAGACCGGGTGGAAAGTGCTTGTCGGACCACGGGATGCAGCAGATATCGCTGAATTTCTCGAAAAAGAGTGGACCTGAAAGACCATGCCAGCCGTCACGTTTCTCCCGGGATTCAGGAAGACAGAGGTCCGGAGCGGAAGCAGCATTCTCAAGGCTGCCCAGCAGGCAGGGATCCACATGAACGTTGTCTGCGGCGGTCTCGGGAAGTGCGGGAAATGCACCGTATACGTCAAGAGCGGCAGGTATGACTTCGACCGCGGGAAGTACGGGAAGTTTTTTACCGAAGAAGAGCTCGAGGCCGGGGCATGCCTGGCCTGCCAGACGTTCCTCTCCGAGGATGTCCTGGTGTTTATCCCTGAAGAATCCATCGTGCAGGAGCAGAAGATCCTGATCGATGTCATGGGGACTGCCACTGAGCTCAACCCGGCGGTCTGGAAGTATGCACTGCACCTTTCCCCCCCGAGCCTTGATGATCCCTCGCCCGATCTCACCCGTCTGTTGTGGGGGATCGAGAGAGCAGGCGGACCGAAAGAAGGGGTTATCTACGCCCCGCTCGAAGTCATCCGCCGGATACCACGGGTGCTCCGGGAGAGCGGGTGGAAGGTGACGGCAACGGTGGTGCTGGTCCCGGGGGGGTACCGCCTCATCGACATCGAGCGGGGAGATACCACGCCCGCCTGCTACGGTGCAGCAGTGGATCTGGGGACTACGACCATAGTGGTCTATCTCAGGAACCTCATCGATGGAAGCATCATGGGTATCGCCTCGGCCTATAACCGGCAGATAAGCTGCGGCGAGGATATCCTCTCCCGCGTCACCTATGCCCGGAAAGAGGGCCTGAAGAAGCTCCAGTCCCTTGCCGCGGAGAGCATCAATTCCGCCATCACCGAAGCGGCCAACAATGCCGGCGTGGACCGTGACCATATCTATGAAGTGGTTGTCGCCGGAAACACCATCATGACCCATATCCTGATGGGCATCGATCCGGCCTACATGATCGAGGAGCCTTACGTCCCGGTGGTGCGGCGATACCTCACCGCTGCTGCTGGCCGGGCCGGGCTCGAGGTGGGGGAAAATTCAGGTCTCTTCATCTTCCCTGCAGTGAGCGATTTCATCGGGGGAGACATCATTGCCGACATTCTTGCCTCGGGCATGGCCGAGCGTGAGGATATCTCGCTGCTCATCGATATCGGGACGAACTTCGAGGTGGTGCTCGGGAACAGGGACTGGATGTTTGCCTGTGCCGGCGCTGCCGGTCCGGCCCTCGAAGGGGGTGAGGTGCTCTTTGGCATGCGGGCAAATGCCGGTGCAATCGAGCAGATATCGCTCGATCTCGAGACCCTTACCCCTGCCTACCGTACCATAATGCATACCAGGCCAAAAGGGCTCTGCGGGTCGGGCCTGATCGACCTGCTCGCAGAACTCCTCCGTGCCTGCGTCATCGACCGGACCGGCAGGATCAACACCGCCATCGCCCACGGACGTATCAGGAGTGGCAGGCAGGTTCCGGAGTTTGTCGTTGCATGGAAAGAAGAGACCGGCATCGGTAAGGATATCGTCATCACCGAAAACGACATAAAAGCGCTGATCATGAGCAAAGCCTCCGTTCTTGCCGCCTGCCTGACCCTGATGAACCAGGCCGGGATAACGAGGAATGATATCGCCCGTATTCACTTTTCAGGAGCGTTCGGCAACTACATCAGCAAGGAGAACGCCATTACGATCGGTCTCATCCCCGAGGTGCCGGTCGAGCACATCTCCCCCATAGGCAATGGTGCAATCGAGGGAGCAAACCTCGTTCTCCTCAACCGGCGGAAGAAAAAGTTTCTCGATGAGATCGCACGGAAAATCGCCTACATCGAGCTGAATGCCGAACCATCGTTCATGGACGAGTATACCGGGAGCTGTTTCCTGCCACATACCGACCTCTCGCTGTTCCCGATGGTCGAGGAGATGCTCGAGAAGTGCCGGTTGCGACGGGGCGCACCATGAGATCCCTCCTTCCCCCTCCTGAAAGCCGGGCTACTGGGATAGGCGCCCTTCCCCATACCGATCCCCGCCAGGCCTGCGATGATGTTCTCTCCCTCTTTCCCGGGATCCCCTACATCCCGACCCTCCCCAACCGGGGCATCCTGGAGACCATCGTGGTGAACGATTCGGCCAACCTGCCCGGAGGGGTTGTGCGCGACGGAAAGCTCAGAATCGATCCCACGCGAGACATTGCTTCGGAAATGGAGCAGATTTACCTCGATTTCTTGCAGGAGAACGCCGCCCCCTACGCACTCTCCCCTGAATACTATTCGGCCTTTCCCGAGATGGCCGGCAGGGATCTTACCGGGTCCGTCTTCCTGAAGGCCCAGGTGACCGGTCCCGTGACCTTCGGGATGCAGGTGGTAGACGAGAACCGCCGCCCGGTTTACTACGATGACCAGTTCGCCGATGTGCTGGGAAAGATGATCGCCCTCAGGGCACGGTGGTGCGAGGATGCGATGCACCGGTTTTCAGGTGTCGCTTCCACGCTGGTGGTGCTGAACGAGCCTTACCTGGCGTCCCTGGGGTCATCGGTGGTGCCCGTGAGCCGCGATACGGTTGCCGCAGGCTGGCACGATATTGCCGGGATGGTAAGGGGCGGGCTCGGGATTCACTGTTGTTCCAACACCGACTGGGAGTTCGTGATGGACCTTTCTCCCTCCCTGATATCGTTTGACGCGTACACCGGTGCCCGGGAATTCCTCCTGTATCAGGATGCCCTCGCAGAATACCTCGAGGGAGGGGGGATCGTTGCCTGGGGGATCGTCCCGTCACAGCCCGACCTGTTTTCCGGGTGCACCCCGGAACAGCTCTCAGGGGTCTTTACCGGTATCCGCGACCAGGTCACCGGCTTCTGTTCACCGGAAACCTTCTACCGGCAATCGGTAATCACCCCTACCTGTGGCATCCAGTCAGGTGACCGGGAAACGGCATACCGGATCATGCAGGCCACGCGGACGCTCTCGCTGCAGGCCAGGGAGGGATATGAGGGATGAGGCCGTTTTCGATTGCCATTTCCGGGAAGGGAGGAACAGGGAAGACCACGGTGGCCGCCCTGCTCGTCCGATGCCTGATATCCGCCGGCCAGGTGCCAGTCCTCGCGGTCGATGCCGACCCCAATGCCAACCTCCATGAAGCGCTCGGTATCGAGATCAGGGGGACGCTCGGGTCGCTTCGTGAGGAAGCATTCACCCGGCAGATACCCCCCGGGATGAACCGCCGTGACTATATCAGCCTCCGATTCAGGAAATCCCTGGTTGAGGCAGGGGGCTTTGACCTCATCGCGATGGGAAGGCCTGAGGGGACCGGGTGTTACTGCTTTGCAAACAACCTGTTGACCACCAGCATGCAGCTCCTCGAACGCGATTACCGGTTCGTGGTCATAGACAACGAGGCCGGCATGGAACACCTTGCCCGGGGAACGATCGGCGTTCCCGACCTCATCCTGATCGTGAGCGATCCGGGAGTGCGCGGCATCCGGACCGCATGCCGGATCCGGGAGCTAGCCAGAACGCTTGGGCTTGGCACGGTGCCGGTCCTGCTGGTGCTGAACCGCTGGAAGGGGACAGCCCTCGATAACCTGCCGGCTGTGTTCGGAAAACCGGTGCTTATCCCGGAGGACCCGGCAGTTGAGCGTGCAGATATCCAGGACAGCCCGGTAGCTTCTCTCCCTACCGGCTCGACGGCCCTGGCCGCTGTTGAGCGGCTTGCATCGATGATTATCAGGATGGCAGATGAAAAGAAGCCGGGTTTTCCACCCTGAAGCCTAGAGAGCCCCGGAAATCCTGCCGATTTGGCCTGCTATGAACTCGATCCACTCGGCGGCCCAGGTGATAATTCCGGTAAGCACGGACTCAATGGAATAGACAAGCCCGTACAGTCCTGATATCTCCCCTTCCGGAGGATTGCCAGTCGAGAGGAGAAGAGCCGCGGCGATAAGCACGATGATGACGAGGAGGAGGATGATAACGAAAACAATCCCGACAAGCATCCTCCAGGATATCCCTTTCATGCACATTCCCTATGATCCTGTTCCGGTAATAAAAATTCCTGCACCAGGGGGTCTAAGAAACCAGAGCAGGTTCCCTGATGAAAATGACCGAGAAGGGAGGGGCAATGGGGAAAATCGAAAGATATATGGGACTACTCACCCTGACATTTCGTTATATGTGCGCACGCTTTTTTGATCGTTTTTTTAAACCACGGCCACACATCGTGGAAAGTCCTCCGCCGCCATCCATCGCGCACGGGGCCGGGGTCTATATTCCCGAATATAAAGTAAAACCCTATTTCATCGTAGCCTCGGTCGAGATGGGCAACACCACCACGAAATGTATCCTTACCGGGGTGAACCTCGAAACCGGAATGTCCTATGTCATCAATAAAACGGTGAAGATGAGCAGGGAGGTCCGGGAACCGAGGCCCGGGGAGGAGATCTTCGGTGAAACCCTCGACGGGACCAAGCTCACCAAGGAGTCGGTGACCGATCTGGTGCGCGATACGCTCATCCAGTGCCATGAAGAGGCGCACCTGGATATCACAAAGGACCTCGATTTCGTGGTCAGGAGCACGGGAGTCGTTGCAGCCATGGACTCTCCGGACCAGGTAGGTATTTTTGTCCTCGCCCTGGCCAACGGCTGCCTGAATGCAGGGGTGCCGCCCAAGAAGATGACCCCCCCCATGTCGAAAGCCAACCAGCCGCTGAAGCTCCAGCCGTTCAGCTACGCCGATAAAGTCGTGTTTGTTGGCGCAGTGGCAGGAGTCATCCCCCCGGTGGGAAGTACCGGGGTGGAGATGGTGGCAAACGAGATGGAAGGTGAGCTTGCCATGGCGGGGATCAAGGAAGGCGCAACCTGGACCCAGGTCGATTTCCGGAACCCGTGCATCTCCATCGATTTCGGCACTACCCTTGACGGGCGTATCACGAGCGATGTTGCTCCTACCGACCCAAACCCGTTTGCCAAGACTATCGGTAACTTCTGTGGCCTGGCAGGGGCAATCCCCGATGCCCTCATCAAGGGGACCGGGCTGGTCGATTCCCGGACCGGTACGGCACTCGATATCTTCGGGGACCGGAGCGTGGTTACCGATTTTTCCCTGAAAGGGCAGAGCGACCGGGTCAGGGACTACGTGAAGCGGTGCCACGAGCTCATTGACATCCGTGTCGTGCCACCCGAGCGGCGCCGGTTTGGCAGAGTCCCGGTATATGCCGACGTCGCCAAGGAGTCCGGCGTGGCGCTTATCGGCAGTGATGCCGGCGAAAACGGGAGCACGCTCCCGGCCCTGGCCGAGATCGGGACGGAAATCTACCAGAACCACAGCCTGGGCTTCCTCAACGAAGTGGTCGACCGGGTGTGTGCCACCATGGCCCTCCGGCTGATCGATGTCGCACGTGAAGAGGGACTGGTATTCCCGAACTCCACCATCGGGTTCACAGGGCGGGCGGCAATCTCCGGAAGGAAACCGGAATATATCGTGGAGGGGGTGGCCGAGCGGGGGATGTTTGACCAGCCCAACGACCGGATCGTGTTCGTTGATGATGGGCTGGCCCGCGGCGCAGCGCTGATGGGCCGGTGCATGAACTCTCTTGGGAAGCCCAAGAATCCAATCGGCGGGGTCCGGGGCGGGCCGTGCATTATGGCCCGGAGAATTAAGGTAGGAAAATAAGGAAGGGGAACTGAATAAATGGCAGATACCATGCAGAATGATGAGAGCAGGAATCCTCCCGGACCTGAGGAAAACGAGGAGGAAGAGCAGCTGTTCGACCTGCTGATACCCCCCGGTGTTCCCCGGAAAATGATTGCGGATATCCTCAAGAAATTCGAAGTCGATCTGGTAGCCAGGAAAGAGCGTCTCTATTTCGCCAACATGGATGGCGATGAACGCGAGCTACTTGCGTTCCGGGGCAAGAAAGAGGTCATGGAAGAGGTGCAGACCTATCTCTACAACGAGCTGAAGAAATTTATCGGGGAATAAGCATCCCATCGGGTGCCTGTGTGAGTTTTAACTTCACCGGATCTTTGGCGTTAACTGAGTCTCTCCGGAAACGAGAATATAAATTTATGCTCATCATTAACGGTAACTTCCTGGCAAAACAGTCCCCAAGCCAAATCAGATAGCTCCATTAACGCAGGAAGTCAATAGCTTTCATTCCAGAGGTACCTGATCCCATGACCCTCTACATTGCCCTCGACGACACCGATACCCGCGAGTCCCGGGGAACCGGGCGGCTTGCCCGGTCAATCGCCCACGACCTCCAGAATGCCGGATACCAGCTTGCCGGGGTGAGCCGGCACCAGCTCCTTGTCCATCCCGATATCCCGTATACCTCGCACAACAGCTGTGCAGTCATCCACCTGGAGAACGGGGCTGATACCGATGCCGTCTTCGAACAGGTGCAAGACCTCATGCTATCAGATTTCATCCCGGGAAGCGACCCGGGCCTCGCTGTTGCTGGCCACGATGACGTCCCGCTGGAGATAACCGCGTTCGGGCTGGAGGCGAAAATGACGGTCAGGACACAGGACGAGGCACGTGCCCTGGCCCGGAAGTGCGGCATCCGGCTTGCCGGTCTTGGGGGGACAAACGGGGGGGTCATCGGAGCACTGGCAGGCATCGGGCTTGCAGCATCGGGAAACGACGGCCGGTACATCCTGTTCCGGAACCTCCGGGACTTTTCAGGTGATATCCGCGTGGAAGACCTCCTTTCGGCAGGGGTTTCGCGGGTGACAACCCTCCAGGGAGATCCGGTGACAGCCGGGATCGTCAGGGTGCGAAAGTTTCCAAAGCCAGCCATCCGGAACAGGACGGCCGTCCTCTACATCGAAGAACGGGATGGGATGTACCACGAAGTCATCCGCGACTGACAGGTACGGGGAGAGGTTCTTTTAAAAAGGGTTCTTCGGAAGCTCCTGCGCAAACAGGCCCTCATCTCATAACGGCGAGCGAGTTCCGGGCACGGGTCATGACCCCTTTTTCCGGTTATACGGCCGGAAAAAACCCCCGGCAGTCTCCAACAGGTCCCGGGGAGGGAGAGGACAGGGTCAGCTCGTTGCGGAAGGCCTCCACTAACGTAGTGGAAAAAAAGATAACCAGGAGAGACGGGCAGGAGGAGGTTCCTGCTATGCTCCCCTGATCTCCTTCCCCATCAACTTCACCAGCAGGGCTTTCTGGGAATGGAGCCGGTTCTCGGCCTCATCGAATACCAGGCTCAATGGCCCCTCGATGACCTCGTCAGCAACCTCCTGGCCGCGGTGTGCCGGGAGGCAATGGAGAAAGATCGCTTCCGGCCCGGCCTTCCTCATCAGGGCAGAAGTCACGGTATAACCGGAAAACGCCTTAAGACGTTCCGCCTTCTCGCTTTCCTCCCCCATGGAGACCCAGGTATCGGTTACCACCACGTGAGCGTCTGCCACCGCATCCACCGGGTCCCTGACCAGGCTGACCGATCCCCCCTCCGCCCGGGCCCGGTCAACCACCTCTCCGGGAGGCTGGAACCCGACCGGCGAGGCGACCGTCAGCTCGTAGCCGGTCAGTGCAGATGCCAGCACCAGCGAGTTGCAGACGTTGTTCCCGTCCCCGACCCATGCCACCCGCAGCCCGGAAAGCGTCCCGAAATGCTCCCGGATGGTCATCAGGTCGGCGATGATCTGGCAGGGGTGTTCGCGGTCGGATAGCCCGTTGATAACAGGGACCGATGACCACCGGGCAAATTCCTCGATATGCTCGTGGTGGTAGGCGCGGATCATGATTCCAGCCACGTAACGGGACATGACGCGGGCGGTGTCCCTTATCTCCTCTCCCCGCCCGATCTGGAGGTCGCCGGGGTTTAGGAACAGGGCATGTCCGCCGAGCTCGTACATTCCCGTCTCAAACGAGATCCTGGTCCGGGTGGAAGCCTTCTCAAAGACCATGGCAAGCGCCTTTCCTTTCAGGAATTCGTGGGGGCGCCCGGCCTTCCGGAGCATCTTCAGGTTGGCCGCTTCACCGAGGAGAACCTCCAGCTCGGCTGCGGAGAGGTCGAGGATGGAGAGCAGATCCCTGTTCATCGGAGCTCCTGCATGTGTGCTATCCGTTGTTCCAGCAGGCGGGCAGTCCCGATATCGCGGCGGTGGCGCACCCGCCCCCTGACCGACGAGGCTGCACCTTCGGCGATATGCTCTGCCGCCTCAAGGCTTTCCGCCATGCCCACGAATGCCAGGGTCCGCGAGGCCTGGGTGAAGAAGCGACCATTGCGCTCATCAACACTGGCGTAATACATGATTGCTTCCGGTCTCTCCGGGATATTCAGCTCTTCCCCGGCCAGGGGCTTTTCCGGATAACCTTCGGGCACGATATACTTGCAGACGGTGGCCCTGTTCGAGAACCGGATATCCGCAGCCGGGAGGGTTCCAGCCACGGTCTTTTCGATGATGGACAGTAGATCGGACTCGAGTAAGGAGAGCACGTTCATCGCTTCAGGGTCACCGAACCGGGCATTGAACTCGATGACCATCGGCCCCCTGGCAGTGTTCATGAACTGGCCGTACAGGATTCCCCGGTATGGAAACCCTGCTTTACCCATGGCAACCACCGCATCCTTCATGATGGCGAGGGCCTTCTCCTCGTCCTTCCTGCTCACGAACGGGAGGGAATGGTCCGGCATTGAATACGACCCCATCCCCCCCGTGTTCGGGCCCTGGTCGCCTTCAAAGGCCCGCTTGTGGTCCTGGACAAGCGGCATGGGGACCAGGTGCTTCCCATCGACAAACGCCTGGAGGGTGAACTCTTCCCCGATAAGGCGTTCCTCGAGCACCACGTTGCCGCCCAGGGACCGAGCATACCGGATGGCTCCTTCCCGGTCTAGGTGCTCACCCATGATCCTGACGCCCTTTCCCCCGGTCAGCCCGGCGGGCTTGATTGCCAGGTCTCCCTCATACCCGCGGATGAATGCTTCGGCATCCCTGGCGGTATGGGTGACACGGTATGCCGGGCATCCGGCGATTCCGTGGGCATGCATCATCTCCCGGCAGAAACCCTTGTCGGTCTCCAGGCGGGCGGCTGAAACCGTCGGACCCATACAGGCGATCCCTCTTTCCTCAAGCCGGTCGACGATGCCGGCCTCGAGGGGGGCTTCGGGCCCGATAACCGCATAATCGATCTGTCGTGCCGTGGCAAACCGAATTATGGCAGGAACATTGGTCTCTTTTTCGATCAGGATCTCTTCTGCTGCTGCCGCAATCCCGGGGTTCCGGTTTGCCATGACCGAAAAGATGGTTGCCTCTTTGTTGAAGGAGAGAGCCCTGGCAATCGCATGCTCCCTGCCCCCTCCTCCGACAACAAGCACCTTCATAGTCATGTATATGCAAGGTTTTTTTAAAAAAGTGCGTCTCTCAATCCGGTAACTGCACAACATCACCGGCAGTTGCGAGTGCGATCAGGCGTATCCCAAGGCGGCCGAGCGCTGCTGCTGCCCCGGCCTCGCGGTCGACCACCGTGATAACCGTATCGACCCGTGCTCCCCCGGCCCGGAGTGCCTCGATACCCCTGATAACCGAGCCGCCGGAAGTTGTGACATCTTCAACAAGCAGCACCTGTTTTCCGGAGATGCTCCCGATAATTCGCCCACCCGTTCCGTGGGACTTCTCGGTGCTCCTGACGATGGCATACGGCTTTCTGCTGGCGATCGCGGTGGCGACGGCAATGGGAACACCTCCGACGGCCACTCCCGCAACAACGTCAAAGTCCGCCTGGCGTGCCATCTCCTCGCCGATTGCCATAAGAACCGCAGGGTGGGTGATTGCCTTCTTCACATCAAGGTAGTAGGAGCTCTTTACTCCCGAGGCAAGGGTGAAGTCCCCGAACACCACCGCCCCATGCTCCCGCAACAGTTCAGCGATCCTGTTCACCATGGTACATCTTTTACTCCGGCAAGATACCCGATAATATTCACCACCCGGTGCAGCAGGGGGGTCACGATGATGATCCAGATCACCATGAGGGGGGTGACGGTCGCCATCACCCATTCGTGCTCCAGGAGCATGAGCAGGAGAAAGGCACCGATTACAAAGTCATACTGGTCTGCAATCAACCATTCTGCACCGCGATCCTTGCCAAGCCTCCGTTTGAAAAAACTCTTGGCGAGATCCCCGAGGAGGGCTCCGGCAGCAAGGATCACCACCACCGGGAACGTGAGCCCGGGGAGGGCCAGGAGTCCGGCATGATCCCGGGCCCCTATCTGGACCAGCCCGACGACTATCCCGGCCAGGATCCCCAGGAAAAGCCCCCGCCATGTTTTTCCGTCGCCGAATATCCGTTTTCCATCCCAGAGCACATGACCCCCGTCAATTGGCGCCCCGCCCCCGAGGACGGCTGCCGCTGAATTCGGCAGGTATGCCGGCAGCATGATCCAGAGCGCAGACGCCAGTGAGAATAAAATGAGATCGGGGCTCATGGAAATACCCCAGTATCTGTAATAAACAGCAGATATAAGCATTAAGATATCCCAGAATCTAACCACTTCTATGAAGGATCGGAGGGGAACCCCGTGAGAGTGAAGACAACCAAGACCCTATGCCCGATCTGCAATGCCGTTCTTGAGGGCAATATCAACGAAGAGGATGGTAGAATCTGGCTGGAACGGACCTGCCCGGAGCACGGGCATTTCCGGGATCTCTACTGGTCCGATGCCGGTTTATGGCACAAGTTTGAGGCGTTCGAATCCATCGGGAGGGGCGTTGAGAACCCCAATGTCACCACTCTGGAGGGGTGTTGCCCGGAACACTGTGGTCTGTGTTCGAACCACAAATCCGGCACCCTCCTGGCAAACATCGACCTTACCAACCGGTGCAACCTGGACTGTGATTTCTGTTTTGCCAATGCACGGGCCTGCGGGTACATCTATGAACCCTCCTTTGACCAGATCGTCGCCATGCTCCGGATGCTCCGGGAGCAAAAGCCGGTCCCTGCCCCGGCAGTCCAGTTCTCCGGTGGCGAACCGACGATGCGGGATGACCTGATTGAAATTATCCGGAAAGCAAAGGAGCTTGGGTTTCCCCAGGTGCAGCTGGCAACAAACGGCATCAAGCTTGCAAAGGACAGAGGATATGCCGAGGAACTCATGGCAGCCGGTCTTTCCACGGTGTATCTCCATTTTGACGGGGTCTCGAAGGAGACCAACCCCAAGCTCGCCTCCGATGAAAAAGCAGTCAGGAACTGCGAAGAGATCGGCCTCGGGATAGTCCTCGTCCCCACGATTATCAGGGGAAGAAACGACCATGAAGTGGGGGATATAATCCGCTATGCTGCCGAGCACATCAAGGTGGTCCGCGGGGTGAACTACCAGCCAATCGCATTCACCGGGGCCGCAAGCGAGGAAGACGTGCAGCGGGAGCGGATTACCATCCCCGAGCTGCTCGAGGATATCGAAGACCAGACCGATGGTACCATCCGCAAGGCGGATTTCTATCCGGTACCCTGTGTTGTGCCGTTCTCCGACCTGGTCGAGGCGTATACCGGCAAGCCTCAGGTCAGGTTTACCGCACACCAGCACTGCGGTGCAGCCACCTACGTCTTTATCACCGACCAGGGCATGGTTCCCATCAACCGGATGATCGATGTGGAGAGCTTCTTCAAGTCCGTCGAAAGCATGACCGAGAAGCTGAGGAAAGGAGGACCGCTGACCAAGTACCGATCGCTCATCGAAGGTATCCGCGAGATGCATGAATCGGTCAGGAAGAGCGAACATGGTTCCACGATGGAATTCTGGAAGCTGATCGGCAAGACCCTGGTGATGCAGAACTTCGATGCCCTCCGCGAATTCCACTGGAACGCCCTCTTCATCGGCACCATGCACTTCATGGACCGTTACAACTACGACCTCGGCCGTGTCCAGCGCTGCTGTATCCACTATGCAACACCCGATGGCCGGCTTATCCCCTTCTGCACCTACAACAGCGGCCCGGTATACCGTGAGATCGTCTGGAATAAGTACAGGAAGGATTGACCTTTTTCACAGGAAATTGGGTATCCGGCATTTTCCTCCTGCGTGCCTTGCGGCCGCCAGGGGACACGGGTAATTTTTTTCCTGGTAACTTACCAAGGATACCCGGAGTCCCCTGGTCTGCCCCGGAGAGATGGCCCGCTCCGTGTATCGGTGCAACCGCCTGTCCTGGAACTTCACATCAGGGGAACATGAGTTGGATGGAGTTCCCGTGCTGCATGGCGATGACCGCGATGGCCAGGTCCTGGATGGCAAGCCCGGTGGAGTCAAAAATGGTAATCTCCCGTTCGTTTGTTCTCCCCTTCCTCCCCAGCACCACCTCTCCCAGGGTTCCCGCGATCCGGTCCGCAGAGTATAAACCCCTGCTGATGGGGACATTGACCTCGCCCGAATGGACCGCCTGGGCAAGGTCATCGACAAAGACCGTTGCCCTGGAAAGGACGGCAGGGTCGAGCTCCTGCTTGCCCGGAGCATCGGCCCCGATGGCATTGATGTGGGTGCCGTCACGGATCCAGTCGCCCCTGACCAGTGGTTTCCGCGATGGGGTGGTGGTGACGAGGAGATCGCAATCGGCGACCTGCTCAAGGGACATGCTCCTGCATTCGTAACCTGCATGCCGCTCGCAGAAGATCCGGGCATTCTTTTCGGCGCGGCTCCAGACCCGTATCTCCGTGATGGAGAGTTCCAGGGAAAGAGCGCCCAGCTGGGCCTGGGCCTGGCGCCCGCTCCCCACCATGCCAAGGACAACGCTTTTCCGGGCACTGAGATACTTTGCGGCGATGGCTCCTGCTGCTCCTGTCCGGAGATCGGTCAGGGCAGTGGCGTTCAGGATCGCCTCGGGAAGCCCTGTCTGGGGACTGAGGATCACGGTAAGTGCCATGACCGTGGGAAGCCCTGCGGCAGGGTTCCCGGGGTGGACGTTCACGATCTTGACTCCCCCGATGTTCAGAGAGGGGATGTAGGCGGGCATAGTCCTGAAATCGCCGTGATCAAAGGCTATATAGACTTTCGGCGGCATCTGGACCTTCCCCCGCCCATGCTCGGCAAACGCCTCTTCTATGGCACTGTTGACCGCCAGGATATCCAGTCCTTCGGCCGGGTTCGGGTAGTACAGCATAAAAAAAAATTCTCCCTGATCTTAAAAGAAGGTGCCTCCCCACCATGCCGCGGGGATTATCTGGAATGTCGTGTAATGTACCTGCAGCCAAGCCATGATCCACATTGTCCCCAAGCCTACCGACACCCCCGATGACAACTCGACGGCGATGGTGGCCAAGGAGATCCGAACCCTCGGCGGCTCCTTCAGGTACCTCGACCTCGACGGGATTGATCCGTTCGCAACCGAACTCTCCGGAGAGCTCATCTGGGCCTGCGGCCTGAAGCAGGACGAACACCAGTTCGAGGTACTCCACGCCCTCTCCATCAGCAACACGGTGGTAAACAGCCCTCTCTCCATCTTCACATGCGCAAGCAAGGTGATGACCAGCGCCCTTCTGGTACGGCACGGTATCGCCACGCCCCGGACCCTGTTCACTGCATCCCGGGAGGTGGCGGAACGGTTTCTCGAAGAACAGGGTAAGGTGGTGATCAAGCCGGTGTATGGGTTTGACGGCCACGGCATATTCCTGATTGACTCTGCCGACCGGCTGGGGAATCCCCCGTACTATCTCCAGGAATACGTGCCCAACGACCGCGACTTCCGGGTGTTCGTAATCGACGGAAAAGCGGTCGGAGCGATTGCCCGAACTTCTGATACGCTCGCCCACAATATCCACCAGGGAGGGACTGGAATGCCGGTCGGGATAAGCCCTGAGATGCAGGAGATCGCGGGTGCTGCCGCCCGGGCGGTGGGCGTTGACTATGGCGGTGTTGACCTGCTCCGTTACGGTCAGGGCTTCTGCGTGCTCGAGGTCAACGGGACCCCGAACTGGCATTGCATGGCGACCCCGATACCCCGCCTGCTCGCGGAATACCTCCTCGAAAAAGAGCGATTGCTCAGGAAATAGAGTTTTTTACTGGATGTATTCCATCTCTCTCAGGGTCTTTGCCGCCAGTTCCCGCATGCGCGCCGAGATCCTCCCGGAAGCGGAGAACTCAACGTCCTTCATGGCATTGGCGATCTCGTTTCCCAGTACGAAGATGGCATACTTGTGCTCCATCTTGCTCTTGTGGAGTTGCGAGGGGTTGATTTTTAAGGAGTGATAATCAGAAAATTTCAATTCGGGGTTGTTTCCTTCAAAAAAGTCCTTGATCTCATACAGCATCTGGTGCAGCGATATCAGTTCCTCTTTGTGCATGGGGATTTCCACTCCAATGTATTCATGATGCATCTGGAAAATAAATAGGTATCTTTGGGGGGATCTCAGGCGATTTTTAAAAGCCTGATCGTCAAAGGCCGCTTGATAATTCCCTTAAAATCCCGGGCGGCAACATACTCCAGCCCCTTGCTCACCATGAGGTCGAGCACCCGCTGGTTGATGTCCCCATCGGTAATAAGCCCCGCAACATCGCCGTTCAGCTCTTCTGCAACCTTCTCGATCTCGTCGGGTTTCGCTTCCCGGATAACGGAGAGGTCGGCACCGAGGAACCTGGCGATACGCTTTCCACGGACGGCATCGATCTGGTCCGAAAGCGTCTCCGGGCGTCCCGTTTTCCGCTTCGGATGGAAGGTCTTTCCCGGGCGCTTCTGGGGCGCGGTTTCTGCCGGCAGTTCGGGCCCGGGCTTTTCCTCGGCTGCTTCCTGCTCCCTGACATACTCGACGGGGACCTTGTTCCGCAGTGCCTTGATGATCTCCTTGCGCGACATATCCTCCACGCTCTTGCCACGCGGAGAGTAGGCGACATAATCGATCTCGGCTACCTGGAGAAGTTCCTGGAGTATCAGGTCGCCACCCCGGTCCCCGTCAAAGAAGGCCGTTGCGGTCTTCTTCTCACACAGGTCGATGATAGCCCCGGGGATGTTGGTCCCTTCCACCGCAACTGCCGTCTTGATGCCGTACCGCAGGAGGTTGATGACGTCCGCCCGCCCTTCAACCACGATGATAGCATCGGAATCGAGCACGTTCGGCCCTGCCGGGATTTTTTCCTCGCCGATGGTGCTGATCTTCTCGATCCGCATGCTCTCCCTGACCGTGTCGATCAACTCGGTGCTGTCGATGGTCCCTTCTTCGAATGAACCGATCAGGAGTTCCTTGGCCCGATCAACAATCTTTCGTCGCTTGCTCACCCGGATATCCTCGATTGAGACAACCCTCACCCGGGCCACGCAGGGACCAACCCGGTCGATGGTCTCGAGGGAGGCGGCGAGGATAGCCGTCTCGGCACGGTCGAGCGAGGATGCTATGAAGATATCCCCCCTGGTCTCGCCTTTCTTACTGGAGATCTGGACGTCGATCCTTCCGACCCGGCCCGTCCGCTGGAGATCACGGAGGTCAAGGTCTTCGCCGAGCAACCCTTCGGTCTGGCCGAAAATGGCCCCCACTACGTCGGGTTTCTCGACCACCCCCTCCGCTTCGAGGTAAAGGTGAATGAGGTACTTGGTAGTATCTGATGAGTACAATGAAACGCACCCCCATGCATCATGCAATGTCCTGAATGCCTGACCATAGGTACTTACAAATTGACTTTCAGAGAAGATAAACTATATGATGATGCCTGAATATTTTGTAAATTATTTTACAAAGGAGATAAATTCATGCACCGTCGAGCGCCGCGGTCAACCTGCCCATCACGGACCTGGGATCGGCTCCTGCGACCATGATCTTCTTGATCGAGGAGGTCTCCCCGGAGAGGATGTGTACATTCATGCCAGGCACGCCGAGCGTTTCGGCTATTATGGCAATGACTTCCCGGTTCGCCCTTCCTTCCCGGGCCGGGGCCTTCACCGAACACCCGAGCGCTTTTCTCCACTCGTTATAGCCGGATGGGAAGAGGGCCCGCCTCGCACCTGCAGTAACTTCGACGGTGATAACCGCTCCGTCCCCGGTTGAAGAGACGGCTGCTGAAATATCGGTCATGAACGTTATCTGTCGCCCGGCCTTAACAACCACGGGTCATCGGTGGCTGGTACCGTCCCTCTCCTGTTTTTACCCTCAGCCGGGCGGTGCCTGTCGCACAACCGGGTTGTCCCGCAGCTCATTTCCAGGTCTTCGCCAGCAGATCACCCGGGGACCTATGGCTGCGCTGTATCGGCACGTATATATATGGGTTGTCAGGGATGATAACCCCTTCCCGGGAACCAGCGCGGTGCCGCTTCGATAAATTCCCCCTCCCGGTATGCGGGGGCTCCTCCCAGGATGACCTGGGAGGGGAAGACCGCGGGAAACCCTTCGTACGGGGTCCATCCTGCCCTGCTGTGGAGGTCATCGGCCGAGATGGCAATTACTTCATCTCCGTAGAGAGCGAAATCGGCCCGTTCCCCTGGCAGGAACCCGGCCCGGGGGATGCCCAGGAGGTCGGATGGCCGCCAGGAGGTCTTCTCTATCAGCGATGCCGGTGAGAACAGACCCTCCTTCATCCTGGCCAGGAGCAGGGGGAGCATGGTCTCAACGCCGGGGATTCCCGAAGGCGCGTCGCGGAACGGGACATTTTTCTCCCGGAGGGTATGGGGGGCATGGTCAGAGGCAATTACATCGATTCGTTCCCACATCCGCCAGAGATCTCTTCGCTCTTTCTCGCTCCTGATCGGGGGATTGACCTTCCTCAGGGTATCACCGGGGATACTTTGATCTACCGAGAGGAAAAGGTGGTGGGGGGTAACTTCCCGGGATGATGACCCGGCCGCGATAACCGACCCGGCAGCGCTCAGGTGGCAGAAGTGGAGGCGGGTATGCTCTCCGTACGCCCTGGCAACCTCCCTGACGGCTTCCGTTTCTCCTTTTGCCGGCCGGTTCAGGTCATGCCCGGCAAGATCGTCCGGCCGGGCCGGGCCTGCCTTCTCGGCATGGATGGTGGCAAGAGCACCGAGCCTGCCGATCGCGGAGAGGGCTGCGGAGAGGGCGGGGGGGGAGAGGGGCTCCCCGTAGCTTGATGGCGCCATGAAGATCTCGCCAAACGCCATGGCTCCTTCACGCCAGAGGGCAATGAGATCGGTCCCCTGAGCTACCCCGGCATTGATGGCAAAGTTGCAGAGGGAGTTCCGGCCGGCCTCCGCTACCCTGTTCCGGAACGCTTCAGGGCTGGTAAGCGGGGGGACGGTATTCGGCTGATCGACGACGACCGTCACTCCCCCGGCAAGCGCGCTCATGGTCCCGCTCTCCCAGTCTTCCTTCTCGCGCTGGATGCCGCCCCGGAAGTGCACATGCATGTCAACGGCCCCGGGCAGGACGACCAGTCCCCGGCACGAAATGACCTGCTCTGCCGGAAGCGGCGCTCCGGTATGGCGGACGTTACCTTCCCGGATCGAGACATCGGCCACCCTGCCATCAGGGAGGGTCACATCGGCGAGGACAAGGTCGCACCTGCTGCTCATGGAAGAGATAATGGGCCGTGGTGGGAAAAAAAGTGTCCGCTCACTGCGGTGACTGCGCCGGGTCTTCCAGCCGCCCGATGAGGACGAGGATGGCAGGCATGACCACGATGGCTCCGATAAGCGAGAACCCCACCGTAATCACCGTCACGAGCCCGAAGTTGCTGATTATGTTGAAGCTCGAGGCGATCAGCGCTCCAAAACCAAACACCGTTGTCAATCCCGAGACGGTGATGGCCGTACCGATCCGGCCGACCCCCTGGGTGATGGCCGGTACCAGGGCGAGGCCCCGCTCACGCTCCTCGTAGACCCGTTCCATGATCAGGATGGTGTATTCCGATGCCACGCCGATCGACATCGAACCGAGCACTGCGGTCATCGGGGTATAGTCTATCCCGAGCAGCCACATGATCAGGCCGTTCCAGCCTACGATCATCATGATGGGGATGACGGGTATTATCGCCCGGCCAACCTTGCGGAAGACGAGGAAGAGGACACCAAAGATCAGGGCAAAGGCAAGCAGGGTCATCGTGGTCTTGCTCCGCGAAATCTCCTCGATCAGGTTGGTGAACATCTCCCCCATCCCGGTAACGGTCGCCGTTATACCCGGTGGAGGGGGGTTCCAGTCGATATCCTGGCGCACGCCGGCGATCATAGACATGGCCACCTCGTTCTCCATGTCAATGGTTGAGAACTCGATGATGGCCTCGCTGTTCCCATTGAGGTAGCGTCTCTGCTGGTCTTCTGGAATCCGGTCCATCACGGTCTTTAACTCATGATTGCCGGCCGGAAGTTTCCCTCCGTTATATTGCATAACGATATCCGCGATGCTGGCAGAGCCGGTGATCTTGTCGTTTCTCCCGGTTTCGTACTGCTGGAACCGGTACATCCAGGAGATGGTCCGGGCATCAAGGACGTTGTCGCCGCGGACGAAGATCGGGAGCGAGGAGGTAGAACCCATGGTCCTGCTCACCTTTTTCAGGTCGATGACCGCCGGCATATCCTGGGGGACAAAAGAGTCCTCGTTGGTGTTGATGATGATCTCCTGGTCGAGCTGGATACCCATGAATGCCAGGAGGCCACACAGGATCAGGATCGGGACCGCGCTCTTTGCCACCCGCGTGGAAACTACACCGAGGAAAGAATTGTACTTCTCGATATGGTGGGTTTTCCCGTTGCCCCCTGTCCCGGACAGGTTTTTCGGTTTATAGTTAAGGAGGATTCCAAGCGTGGGCACTGTTACCAGGGCCATGGAGTAGCATGAAACCACCCCGATGATGCAGAGCACTCCGAAATCACGGAGCATCGGGATCGGGGAGACCATCATGGCCAGGAATCCCATGGAGGTAGCGATCATCGCGTAGAGCACGGCGGGGCCGGCCCTGGTGATGGTGGTCCTTGCCGCTTCCTGCGTCGACACGGACCGTGCTTCTTCATCGAACCGGGAATGGAACTGGATGGCATAATCGATCCCGATCCCGATCAGGACCGGAAAAGCAGCGATGGCGACCATGCTGATCTGCATACCGGCAAGGCTCATGACGCCGAAGGTAAGTACCAGCCCTGATGCAACGATGCCGACCGACAAAAACCGGTAAGTCATGTGGGAGAAGAGCAACCCGACCGCTACCACCATCAGCACCATGGCGATGAGGATCAACCGGCCCATGGATGACCCAATCTCCCCCATCATCTGCTGCTGGAAGGCAGCGTTCCCGGTGACCGTGACTTCGATGCCGGGAGGCGGATTCGATACGGCGATTATGGATTCAAAGTTCCTGACAGCGGCTGCCTGTGATTCCTGCGAGAGCCCTGGCTCAAGGGCGATGACGGAGATGGTCATCAGGTTTGACGGGACGTAGCGTTCCACGGTACTGGCCGGGACCCCTTCGAGCGCCATCGCGACCTCGGCCTTCGATCCCGGTATCGTTCCGTCCCTCATCTGTTTCACAAGGTCGACGATCCCTGATACGCCGGCCACGTACCGTTCATCCTCGAGGTCCCGGTGCAGCCGGTCGGTATAGGCCAGGACATCGGGGTTGAGGATGTCATCGCTCTCGATGATGAGCATGATGCTGTCGGACTGGAACGTGCGGGAGTATTTGTCAAGAAGCATCCCCCGTTCGGTGTCCTTGTCGATGTAGGTTTCCGAGCCGGTCTGCATGGTGATCATCGTGGTACCGACAAGGGCGAAGGCCATCAGTACCGCAACTGCCGCAATCACTACACGGGGCCGGCCGGTGACCGCTCCGGCAAGGAGATCAAACGGGTTTTTAAAGGCCATTCGTGCTCACAGGTTGGCAGGGCTGGCTGATAAATGATTTGTTGTGAATGAGACAACATGCTGGAGCTGACCGGCGATTCCTTGATAGCAGCACAGGAAGGCGGTCCTGGGGGGATGCCGGCTATATTCAGGGACCTGGAGGTGATTTTCCGGGGCCGTGCCGGCCGCCCGGGAAAGGGTCTGCCCTGTCCGCCACTCCATACCGCCGTCGGGAATGGAGGGAGCTCTCCGTAGGGAGATGTCCTGCCTCCTCCATACCAGCCTGGCACCAGCGGTGGTGCGCATCCCGCCATATCTATTCTTCCCGTGATTACCGGGGTCCTGGTCCAGTTCAACCCTGGTCGCCCCTGTGGCAGCCCAGGCCACGTCCCGCGGGTAGAGCACTTCGCCGGCCCGATCATCGAGCAGCAGTGAAGGATCGCCGGGCATGCTCAACCATTACCGGCAGTTCCCCGGCGGACGCATTTCCGGGAGGGTTGCCGCGGATCGCCGGTAAAGAGGGGTATCCCGGGTCACGGATAAGATGAGGGGTGAGTCTTCGTTCGGAACCATCTCAACCGATCTTTTCTTCCATATCGAGCATGAAGAGAAAATTGCCGGGCAGATTCACGGTGTGTGCCATAGAAGAGGGGGTGCTCGCGGGAGGATACGGACCTCAAGGTCGTCGCAAAGAGTCCCGCAGAAGGGACAGAGCACATCCGTAACTGACCGCAAGGGCGCGATCGAGGTGGAAGACGAGTGCCTCAAAACTCCCCCACGCTTCATGGTCTGACAGGAATGCGGGATTCCCGGTGGCGTGCTGGATATCCTCCCCGTATTGCCGGTAAAAATCGATGGCGTTTTCGTTCTTTCCCGCCCGGTCTTTTGCACTGCAGAGGCGTCGGTGGAAATCACTCCTGAACGTATCGGGGAAGCCCGTGAAAATTCTTCCGGAATGATAAAAAGATCGCAGAAGAAACGGTACTGGTGTGATACTGACCCGGCTCTGCCTGCTCCATGACAGGTTCCCGGAGTGGCACCGCTATCCTTTCAATCTTGAGATATTCAGGAAGACGGACTGCATCGGGTTTTCCCGGCCGGTTACTTTCTTTATCGGGGAGAATGGAACCGGGAAGTCCACCCTGCTGTCGGCCATTGCCCGGAAGAGCGGCATCCACATCTGGGAGGAACACCAGAGGGTGCGGTACCACCACAATCCCCACGAGGACGATCTCTACCGTTACCTTGCGTTCGAAGGGGATGGCGGGGAGTCCCGGGGATCGTTTTTTGCATCCGAGATCTTCCGCCACTTCGCCGAAGCCCTGGACGAATGGGCGGTCGCCGACCCGGAATCGCTGAAATATTTCGGGGACGCTTCCCTGCTTGAGCGGTCCCATGGGCAGTCCCACATGACTTTCTTCGAGAACCGGTTCAGGATACCAGGCCTGTACCTCCTCGACGAACCCGAAAATGCCCTCTCGCCCCGGATGCAGCTCGAACTCCTGCGGCTGTTCCGCAGGACCACGGCAACCGGCTCGGTCCAGTTCATTATCGCTACCCACTCCCCAATCCTCCTCGCCTACCCGGACGCAGAGATCTACAGCTTCGATTCTGCACCGCTCCGGAAGGTCGTGTACGAAGAGACGGAGTACTTCCGGATCTACCGGGACTTCCTCAATAACCGCGATCGGTTCCTCGATGAACTCTAGGTACTGCCGGACCGGTGCCTGGAGATGCGACCCGCGCCTCCCTTCCTGTGCGTCACTCGGGAATGTCCCGCCTCCCGGACGGTGGCGCCCAGGATTGGCCTGTTTGAGTCCGGGAATGATATCATTGGGCTGCTGTCGAGGTGGACCGGGAAACAGGGGGATGGTAGTGATCTGTCGGTCGGCATTGACGAGACCCGGGGGGTTTGGCGGGGTGCGGCGGGCGTTATGGTAGATCGTCGCCTGGTTTTATCCATTGGATATTTTCCCGGGGGGAGTATCATTGAACATATTGCCACCGGTTGTACCCTGCGAGCGACAGGGAGCAGATAACAGTAGAAAATGAAGCGGGAACAACATAATTGGTCAAATATATAACAGGCCATATAGATTATCGGGACACGGGTCCTTGAACGAAATCGGGCCCTGTTTTACGTTTATTCTTCCCGCCTTCACGCATCTGAGGGTCTCTTGGAGGGTGATGGCGTTCACACCCCCACTAATTAGGCGCAATTTTCAGTTATTCTTTCAAATTAAAGGAAAACAGGGGTTAAAAAATCTGCTCTTTACCGGGCCGGGAACCAGGGGTGGGCGGGGGATGGATGATGCACTGGAACATGGGGAGAATTTGTCCAGGAATGAGAATATGAGAACTTTTCTGGATCGACGGAGGGATGGTGAAAACGAACATGTTAGGGCGGGGAGGAGCCCGGTCCATAGGGTGAGAGAGGGGGATACTTACCTATCCCCCGGCGCGATGGAAGGGCGGGGGAGTGGGTATTAAATTATCAGAAGAATCGCCGACATTCCTCTCTTCTCATCCAAATTTTTGAAAAAGACCTATTCGGAACATCAACAAGCCAACGTTCTTCATATTTATTCTTATAATTTTAGGAGGTTTCAACCTTCAGAATTTCAGAGCAGCTCGTGTAAATTATTTTCCTGAATTGTTCAATATCCGGGTTTAATTCAATAAATTCGTTAGTTTCAGTAAAATACACATATATCTTTACTTTTTCTCCCGTTATCGACTCCGCAGCCATTTTGTAGAGGGCCATCTGTAGATCATACTTTCCTTCATTCCCGGGTTTTCCGGTTTTGTAATCAATTACGGCCCACCCATCTCTGTTATGCACGAGGAGGTCAATATATCCCTGGATTCTGAATCCTTCCAATTGTATTAAAAAGGGAAATTCGACATAGTTTTGATCGCTTTCTCTCACTAAAGGAGAGGATCTGAACCTTTCATAGAGTGACTGATAATGCTCAATGTCCTCCCTCTTTACAGGAAGGCCACGAGACCGAAGGACCGATTCGGGAGGGATCCCCGAAAAGATTTCGTGGAGAATTTGTCCTTCTGTCCAAGGTCGTTTCTCAAGAATCGAGGCTTCTAACGACTGCCTGTCAGGGATTTTTCGAATATATTTCTCCATATGTTCAACGGGAGATAGGAGGTAGAGTTCGATTTCGGTTGGACTGAATGTGCGTTCCGATCTTTCTGCTGTAGGGCTGTATTGTTTAAGATCATTAAACGAACGCGTATCAATCTCTTTCGGAACGATTATCTCTCTCTGTCCGGCGGTGAATGAAGACCCATCTCCCCATTTCACTCTGGAAACCCTGAGGGACAATTCCGGAATTCCTTGGAAATCGTATGATTCACCCTCTTCAGGAATACCGAATTGCAGGTGGCCGAGGAGCATTTGCATTCGGCTCGTGTACTCATTGGGATTCTCCGGTACGCGATCGGGATCGATGACAGTCCCCGAAAGGATGAGATGGTCCTTTGCCCGGGTTGCTGCAACATAGAAGAGCCGCTTGTATTCCGCGAAGCCCTTTTGCCGATTGATGTAATCAATCAGTGAAAGCGGCGGGGATGTCTCCAATTCACCATCTGTATCCATGGATGGAATCTTAATCCCAAGCCCAAGAGAATAATCGACCTTGATAGGATCAGAATTATTTCCCATCGACTCGGACAAGCGGGGAATCCATACGATCGGAAATTCCAGCCCCTTCGATCCGTGCACGGTCATGACGGTGATGACATCCTCATCGGACTCAGGTTCGGCTTCACCCTCCTTTTCTTCGTTATCGATAAGCAGCGTGAGGTCTCTGACCAGCTGATCGACCGTATAGAAACCGAGATGTTCTTTCTCCCTGACATATTCGCAGATTTTTTCCAGGTTTGCGATCTTTTGGATCCCATCTGGAAGGGCGGAATATACAAGGAAAATATCTGTATCGTCAATGATTTGCTGAAGTAGAATGGAGGGGGGAAGACGGCGCACTTCATCGAGCCAACCGGAAAGGATTGATGTGTGTCTTTGCATTCGGTCGTCCCGTGAAGCCGCAAGATGGTTGTAGAGTCCCTCCCCCCGCCCTTTGGAGATTGTGAAGAGATCGGCATCGGAGAGCCCGAAATAGGGAGATCTCAATACCCCGTAGAGAGCGATGTCATCGGACGGATTGCAGAGGAACGACAGGACATTAAAGAGGTCGATCACCTCTTCGGTTTGGTAAAACCCGATACCCCCATGCACCCTGAACGGAATCTCCTGTTTTGAGAGCGCGGAGAGGAGATAAAGGAGGTGCGTCCGGGTCTCAATCAATAGTGCAATATCCCGATAGGTCGGAGCCCTTGGGGCATCTAGGTGTTCTCCTTCCTCATCCCAGTACACTACCTTCTCCCCATTTCGCACCAGATGCCGGATTCCCCGTGCCAGCGATTCGAATTCCAGAATTGCGGATAGAAGCGAGGATTTTCCTTCCGGAGTAAAAATCAGTTCGACTGAACCGAGGTCGCGTTCCCTTTTCTTTATTGGGCATATTCTCTCGTAGGAAAAGTCCCAGGGATTTCCCGTATCAGTGAAAATTCTCCCAAACAGACCGTTTACGAAATTGATTATTGATGGAGTGCTCCTAAAGTTTTCATCGAGAGGGATCTCCTCCCCCCCCCATCGTTCGATAGTATCTCTTACCTGTTTAAATTGGGTGACATCGGCATCGCGGAACAGGTAAATAGACTGTTTCGGATCTCCAACTACGAAGAGTTTCTTGGGATTTTCCTCTCCGAACGAGAGGACTTTCAGGATAATACCGTTCTGGACGGGATCAGTGTCTTGGAATTCATCCACCATGATAAACCGATAGCGCTTGTTGAGGATGTCCCCAATTGATGGATGGGCTTGTATCGTTCGGTATGCGATATCTATCATGTCCGTGTAATCGATCATTCCCATTTTGCGTTTCTCTTGCTCGACATAGCGTTCGAACGAAGAGTATGTGGTATAAAGAGCTCTGATCAGATCAAGGGTGACCTCCATAGCCGGAGAGCCGGGATCGAGATTTATTGTGAGAATATCTATGGGGAGTGCTTTAACGGTCACACTCACGATAATATACGATTTTCGGAGGTCTTCCAGATGGCCCCCAAATACCTTTTTACTCCCCATATTCGTCCTTCCGCCCTTGGTTGTGGCAAGTGCCGCCAGAGCTCCGCACACTTGGTCGGTAGAACTGGCGGAGAGGACGTCATCAAGGTACGTACCGATTTGGTCGAGATACCTGGTGGCCGCGTCCGCTTCACCTCCGTAACCCGCTGCAAGCTCCGAAAGAGAGCGGAGAGCGGCCATAAAATCCTCATTGGTGCGAAGTGAATCAATCAATTGTTGCCGGATGGACTCTAAGGAAGCCCGCCAGTCCTCGATGACGCCATCAGGATCCGATTCGAAAGACGTGAAAAATGATCGGGCGATATGGCGTTTTCTACCTGACTTCGCCAGAAGAAGGATGAGAAGGTAGTGTTTATCCCACCTTTCGCACGTGGCCCCAGGATTTCTGGAAATAAAATACTTAGGGTTATATCCCACCTTTCGCACGTGGCCCCACGATTTCTGGAAATAAAATACTTAGGGTTATATCTTAGCGCAGCAATACATATTCTGTGGAGCCTGTATCTCAATTCACGGCGAAGAATTTCAGTTCTAAGCAGATTGCCCATCTCGGTCTGGTGGCCGGCATGATCGATGAACTCGGAATATCAGCAGTAATCGATGACGCCCTGCCCAAGACACGGAACCATATCCTCCCCATTCAGCGATTGTCAAGGCCATGCTCCTGAACGGTCTAGGCTTCAATGAACGCCGGCTCTATTTCTTCTCGCGATTTTTCACCAACCTCTCGACAGAACAGTTATTCGGCCCTGGTGTTACCCCGGACCACCTGAACGACGATGTTCTCCTCCGGACACTCGACCGTATCTACGAGTATGGAAGCACCGACCTGTTCAATGATATCGTAGTGGCAGTCATGGAAAAACTCTCGTTTGGCACCCACCTCCTCCATGCTGACACAACCAGTTTCAGTGTTCACGGTGACTATGACACCGATGACGATGACGACTTCCGGACCATCAAGATCACCTACGGTCACAATAAAGATCACCGCTGGGACCTCAAGCAGTTCGTCCTTGCGATGGTAACCAACCATCACGGCATCCCGCTGTTCACTCAGCCGTACTCCGGCAATGAGTCAGACAAGAAGATCCTCCTTGAGACCATTCGTAAGGTACAGCAGAACCTGAATCTCGAAGACAAGGCCTACTATATCGCCGACAGTGCGTTCTATACCGCTCCCAACCTGCAGACACTCGGCCAGCATACCTTCTGGATCAGCCATCCCCCTGCTACCATCGATGAAGTCAAGTCGCTGCTGTTTGCCGATATTCCCATGGTCCCGGGGAAGGAGGAAGGATACTCGTTTCATGAGCGTCTCGTTACCTACGCCGGAATTGACCAGAAATGGACCGTGGTAATTCCGAGAAGAGGCGGATGGCAGGTGAGAATAACTATGTGAGGAACCTGGCCAAGCGGCTGGATAAAGCGCGTAAATCATGGAAGAAGCTCTGTGCCAAGGAATTTGCCTGTGAGCCCGATGCACGCATGGCTGCACGGTTGTGGTTTGATGCGTACCCTTACCTGTCCGCTGATAGGGTCCAAGTATTCTCAAAGACGAAAAGAAGAACGGAAGAAAAGGGCGCCCGGGCAAGGATGAGGCTGTTGAGACAGTTTTCTTCGTCGATTCACCGCTTGAGATCGTTCCGGATGTGATCGAGCAGGAGAAAGCACGTCTCGGACGGTTCATCCTGGCAACAAATGATCTTGACCTGGATCCGGACACTATCCTGAAATATTATAAGGGGCAGCAATCGGTTGAGCGGGGGTTCCGGTTTCTGAAGGATAAGAGTTTCCGGGTTGCCGAAGTTTTCCTGAAGAAAGAGACCAGGATTGAAGCGCTTTCCATGGTTATGGTGCTCTGCCTATTCGTCTATGCAGTAGCCGAGTGGCATATCCGGTCCCAACTCAAAAGACAGGGAAAACGGTGAAAAACCAGCTGAAAAAGCCAATCCAGAACCCGACCATGAAATGGATCTTTACTCTGTTCATGAGACCGGCGGAAGTCACAGTCACCCTAAATTCGCAGATACAGCGGTTTATCGTGAATCTGGACGAGGAAGTGATTCAAATTCTTGATGTCATGGGGCCAGCGTTCGGAAAATATTATTTTGTGAGGTCGACCTGCGAAATGTAGGGTTTATATAATTTCATGCAAAAAAACACAGCCTTCTCATTAGGTAATATAGCATTAATCGATAAAATTGATTCGGAGACCAACTTTTTCGCATCAGTTCTTGGCGGAGTTGGTGGTCGAAGCAAGTCATTCATACCATCCGTAAAGGGTCGCATCAGCAACAAACTCAATCAATCGGTATCGATCAATAAGATTCTGGACTTTACCCCGACGAACTTCTCAAGACACTGGGGTTTGAAGATACAATTTCAGACCGGAGTTTGTATCGGACTCTGGAACGACTGGGAGAAAGAAAGTCGATTGTTCTTGACCAGTTTCAACGCTGGATCTCCCAGCAGAGCCTCGTGGATCCAACCCAGTTCGTGGACTTCAGTTCGAGTTACTTTGAGGGGACAAAATGTCCGCTGGGGGAGTTAGGGTATTCCCGGGACAATCAGCCAGGGAAACTCCAGATCGCATTTGGGATCAGTGTCGGCCTCAATAACATACCGACGATGCTGACCATCCAGAAAGGAAATGTTCAGGATAAAAAGCATATGCAGATGCTGATCCGGTTATGCTCGAGCGTTCTTCCTGAAGGCAGTCTTCTGGTGTTTGACTGTGGAGGGAATACCCAGGATAACAAACGAAGGATCCGCGATCTGAAGTTCCATTATTTGACCCTGAAAGCAAAGAAGAAAGGACCATACCGGAACGAGATAACGATCTACCATGCCAGGAAAGAAAGCCAGGTTTCATTCGTTTCTGGCAACCGGGTCTATTCATGTGTCAAATATCGGGATGGCGAAGAAGTCCGGTACATATTTTTCTGTGACGACCTGGCCTGTGACCAGTTGACGAAGAAAGCAAGGAAACTTGAGAAAGACCTGGAGAAGGGGAAGGTTCTCACAAAGAAGGTTGAACGCGGAAAAGATCTCGGCCAGTATATCACTCCTGAGGGGTTGGATCATCGCCCGTGGTCATCTCCAGAAGATCATTGGCGATATCCCCAACCCCTATGTAACCGGTCTTGAAGGTTTCTTCGTGCTTGAATCAACCATCGATGATGATCCCGAAAACATCCTGAATGCCTACAAGAATCGTGACCGTGCAGAGAAGTTCATCCGGGACCTCAAAGAAGGAGCCGAGCTCCGGCCGATCCGGCACTGGTCCAAACACGCGGTGATCGGTGCGTGTTGATCGTTTTCCTCACCAAAGTCCTGGTGAGTTTGACACAACTTTTCTGTAAAGATCCCGTCGTGAAAAATCTGAAAGTCCTCAAAAATTATCTCACGAATTTGACACTTACGATCATATACCCTTCTTTTGGGTATCCTGTCAAGATCATTTCCAACTTCTCCCCAGAAATACGCCCAATTCTTGGAGATTTTATCAAGAGATATGGTAGCCTGGAGGCGCCAAATCACTGGTAAATTGCTTCTGGCGAATTGGGTTAAGTCGTTTAAATTTGATGGAAGTACTGAAAAGTGGCGAAGTTAGGTTTCTATAGAGAGTTTCGAGATACATCCTGGTTTGATGCTCCCCCCAAGCGACAAGACAGCGTGTCGTACAGTGCCGAATCTCGTCGTGTTCCGTTCTCGTGAAGAGTTTCTGGATTCCTTCGTTCATGATTTTAGTGAGAGATATGTCATCAAGCACCGCGAAAGATGGATCAATACCCGATTCCATGGAAAATTCTTTGATGAGCCCCCGGCAGAAGGAGTGGAACGTACTCACGCGGGCCCAAATCATCTCGTCTTTGATCTCGTTCCAGAACGGTCCCTCTTTCTTATAAATTTCTTTGAGGAGGCGGTCTTTCATCTCGGCTGCCGCCTTGTCCGTGAAGGTGAGAGCAAGTATCTCGGATGGTTTGCATCCGGAATCCTCCATGAGGTGGAGGTATCTGTGAACGAGAGTGTGAGTCTTACCTGTCCCGGCACTTGCCGTCACACAGAGGCTTTTGTCATAAGCGAGGGCTTTCTTTTGCGCTTCGGTAAGCATCAATCATCACCCCCTTCAGATTCCCCAAGTTCTAGGACACGGAATTTGCTGAAACGGCATATTTTTCTAAAATCACAATAAGCTGAAGACTCGCAGGGATCTTTTGGAGGGTGAAAGAGGCCACACCTGATAGATTGTATGGATGTCCATGCTGAACGGATGGACTGTTCGATCACCTCGTCAAAACATGTATCCCCCATCCTGCTCCTGGCGCTGAATACCTCTATCACTTGGGGATGGGCAGGATCGTAGAGTTCTGCTTGGTGGGAGACCTCCTTTCTGTGAATCTTGTAATAAGCACCCGCGGCCGCTTTCTTCCCTGTTAATATTTCAAACGAACGCAGGTATAAGGGCAATTGTAGCGATTTCCCGCTCATTATCTCCGACAATTTTGGATGGTTTCCGGCCTTGTAATCACTAATCGTAAATGTGCCATCATCCGAGACATCGACCCGATCGATGAATCCGCGAATTTTGAACGATGCGCCTTCCTCGCCCTTGACGTGAATGGTCACTGGCTCAGGAGAGATGCTATTCCCAACGCCCTCAAATCCAAAACTGCATTCAAAGAACGCTGGACAGAGCCGGGATTGCGCACGAGCGATTTCGACGTCCAGAAAACGTTCGAGGATCCCCTTATGATATCCTCCCATCCCCAGGAGATCACTTTTCAAGGCATCCCACGCGGGCCCGTCTTTGCCGAAATCCGCCAGTTCCTTTTCCGTTATTAACCGTAATTGCTGCAACGCACGATCGCGATCTTCCGCGAGAGGCGGGGTTCCTCTCTCATGGATCCATTGCGCGTAAAATTGCGCCAGAATATGGTGAATGAGGGTCCCTTTATCCGCGGGAGAAAGTGTGATCTCCACGTCAGGCAGTGCCTCGAGCCCCAATACGTGATTCAAATAAAAGGAAAATGGACAGCTTGCATATTTTTCCAATACAGACACCGAATATATCCGCTCGTCCCCGAACCGACCATCTAGACAGGCGCAAATCTCTACATCTTCACAAAGAACGCCGTCAAAGGGTGAATCGTATTCGCCGGTGCGATGAAAATATTCGATATTAATTCTACTCAAGAGGTCCGCCAATCGTATCGGGTCCGCAATCTCTGGTAGTATACTGGGATTGGGAAGTGTTCGCCCGCCAAGGCATTTCCCCGCATATGCCTGTCGAAATCTTGTCGAGGCCTCGGGAGGTGAGGGGATCCACTCTAGGGTAGGAATGTTCTGTTGAATTTCTCTGAAGAAGGGCGACGGGATGAGCCCATCCTTTTCGGGGGCATTTGTACAGGTAACGTAGAGGCCGCGGGTTGATGCACACAATGCCGAAATGAAATAAAATCGCTCATCCCGAAGGTTCATGCGTTTCATATCTGGATTGAGCACCATCTCTTCGGAATCTGTGAGATACGGAAGATGGCCAGGGACGTACGGCAGCCTTTCGTTCGTAAGATCCATCAGAAACAGAATGGGGAATTTTTGATCCTGCAACTCACGTATACCGATCACCCGGATTCCCTGTCCTGTGCGATGTCGCTGGGTCCTCCGCTTTTGCAATTCTCCTTTCAATATTTTCACAAAATCAGGGTATTCGATCTCCCGGCCTCTATAGAGCGAAGAATTTTTTTCCATCTCGCACAATAACGTAGAAAACTGCCGTAGGTCTTCCCCTTCCTGGACAGTGCCGGCAATTTTAGACGGATTTATTTTTAAACTGGAAAATAATGCTCGCACACTGTTAATGTGCTTCTGCAACGTCCCCGAAGGTTCGAGACTTTTCAAATGTTGTAGGATCGGTTGTGTAATCGCACTAACCATTTCGATCTGCTGGATTTCCCGTTCGATCTCTTTTCTTCTATATTCGGGAGTCTCCGGCGAGGAAAATAAATCCCGTAACCGCGTTGTGAGCTGCGGGAGAGAGGTCGTCCACGAAGATAATCCATCGATAATGAATGCTTCTCTGGCTATCTTATCAACAGTTATTGGAGTCACAGGGGAATTCGCGTTCAGGAGACCAAGATAGGGCGATGAATATGCTTCAACGAGGTCTTCACGCCTGTATCCTCTGGAAGGTATCTCTAGTAATTGAACGAACGCCTGGATAACGGGAGATGATGAAAGGGGAATCGTTGCGGAAGATGTGAACGGGAGTCCGAATTGCGGGAACACGTTGTTGATAAGAGAGGTTACCGAAGATAAGTCAGGTGTTCCAATCGCGATTTCGCTGTAGGCTAAACCTTCATCGACAAGGCGAATAATTTCCTGGGCAATTGATTCCACCTCTTCTTTCGGGGACCTGAACTCACGAATGAACACCTTCATCGAAGAGCGATTACCGGACTTTTCTCCGGAGAAGAGCTGCAAGAACGCTGAGTAATGGGTGTCTGGAAGGATCGGTACTGGACTATCTGACAACCATTCCCCCCTATCTGTGAATATTTTACGGTTCTCTGTATAAGGATGATAATATGTGAAAGATGCGACATTTCGTTTCAGGTTCTGAAAAAAAATCTGGAGATCAGGATAAGGGCTTCTAACACCGTAGACGAAGAGGCAGAGATTCTTATCAGGCTGGATTGCCGCGGCACGTCCGAATAATGAGGGCCCGTCGATGAAATTATTTTGAGAGAGAATCGACTGATATTGGAAATAGAGACGCTGTAATTCAGCAATTTTCGGATTTTTTTCTTGTGAAAAGAACGCATTTTCGTTCTGATACGCACGGATTTCCTGGAAGAGCATGAAAAGGTCAGATACCTTTCCCGGACTGATTCCGAATCGGGCAAATATACTACCTTTATCCGTATCCTGTAAGATATCGTAAAGAATCTGCCTTGCCAACATTTCATCAATTAATAATAAGCCGGGAGATTTCTGGCGAAGGAGTCCCGCCGCAAAGCGAGCTGGTGTCGTCACTGCATCCTTCCTTAACGCTGAAAATTCCTCGTTCAATTGATTCGTGATGAAGCGGGCAAGTCCGGATGAGGGAACAATAAGGCGTGTGCTAAAGGGATTCTGTCGTAAAGATTCTTTGAATTCATGCAGGCATTGATCGAGTCCCGATCCGGAGGGGTTAAATAAATAGTTGACATCTCCTCACGTTAATAATCGAAATCGCGGTTCAATTCGTTATATATTTCGATCTCAATTCTGGGCACAGCAAACGCGATTTTTAAGATTATGTTATGGCCGACATGGTAGTGTGCATATAAAGCTGTAAAATTGAAGACTCCCTGTATCCACTCTAAATTGACAACGGAGGAATACAGGGCAATGAATAGTAAAGATCTCGTAGTAAATTACCTTACCGATAACGAAGAAGGAATGAGGAACGTTATCACCTGGTTTCTGAACGAGGTGATGCAGAGAGAAGCAGATGAGCTGGCCGGGGCCGGGAGGTACGAGAGAACAGGATCAAGGCGAACCTATCGCAATGGTACCAGGTCTCGATCACTCAAATCACGATATGGCTCATTATCCCTCGATAAACCCTTATTGCGGGATATCCCGTTCAAGACACAGGTATTTGAACGATATTCAAGGGTGGAGCAGGCATTGGAGAATGCGATAATTGAGTCGTATCTTCAGGGGGTATCCACAAGGAAGATCCAGAATGTGATCTCTACTCTCGGTGTGGAAAAAATCTCAGCCTCATATGTATCGAGTATTGTGAAAGAACTTGATGAAAAGGTCATAGGATTTCTTTCACGTCCCGTTGAATCACATATCCCCTATACCTTTTCGTGGATGCTTCGTATTTCAAGGTCAGAGACGGAATAAGGTATGTGAATAAGGTCTTGCTCGTGATTGCTGGCATCAGGAATGACGGGGTCCGGGAGATCCTGGGTGCCAGGATTGCAGACTGTGAGGATGAACTTACCTGGGAAGACCTGTTCTCTGACCTGAAAGATCGTGGACTGAGGAGAGTTGATCTTCTCATATCAGATGGCCATAAAGGTATCCAGAATGCCGCGCAACGCTCGTTCCATGGATGCAGTCATGAGAACATCCCCGGCCCTCATCGGCGCTATTCCCGTACCTTGCGGATCATTGAAATGGACCGCTTCGGTGTACTACCAAACTGAACGTGGATGATCAGTGAGTTGCTGTGCTCGACCTCGTGCTGATGCACTCGGCAACTGGCGCTGCTCGGGCCGCTGCAGATCCACCATGGCACATGAAAGTATTCATGAGGAATTGGTAGTAAACGAAATAAAGAGCATAAAGAGGGGATTGGTCTTAAGGGGGGAGCAAAAACGAGTACAGAGATTTATTACTTTTCCGGAACCGGGAATTCACTTGTGGTCGCAAGAGATCTTGCCGAAAAAATCAATGGAACGCTGATCCCTGTCACGGCGGTGATCGATCAGGACAGGATTCAGACCGATGCAGCGGTGATCGGCATGGTATTTCCGATTTATGACTTTAAACCACCGCGGATCATCGGGCGGTTTATCACAAAACTGGACAATCCCAAGACAAAATACATCTTTGCTGTCTGTACTTATGGTATTACACCAGGCAAGGCCATGCAACACGTTAAGAGGGAACTCAGCGCCTGTGGGGGGACACTTGCCGGAGGATTTGTGGTGCGTATGCCGCATAACGGGTTTGGATCGGCGGCCATCTCCAGCACCGAGCATGCACAGATGTTTGCCAGCTGGAAGCAGCAACAAGTAATCATTTCTGATTATGTTCTCGCCCGAAAACAAGGAACCTTAGAAACCAGCAATGAGGTTGTCAGTTTCATATTCTCCGGTTTTTTTCTGAAGGCGATTCCAATCCTTCTGCCATTATTTACGCAGGTTCTGCTGAAAGGTTGGAATTCCTTAACATTGGTTGCGGACGAAAAATGCAATGGTTGTGGAGTCTGCCAGAGGATCTGCCCCGTAGGTAATATTGCCATGATTGATAACAAACCTGTCTGGTCGAATCATTGCGAGAAGTGTTTCGCCTGCCTGCACTGGTGTCCGCGGGAGGCAATCCAGGCAGGCCGCATCACTATCAACATGAAAAGATACCATCATCCCGAGGTGAAGCTTGCTGATATGATACAGGGTGGGAAGAGAAAATCTGCCTGATGAACCCCAACGATTCTGCTCTCCCTTCTTAATTTTTGTGCTCGAACGAATCCCGTTCCGTATGGTTCGGCTTGTTTTACTAGAACATCCAAATCGACAAATGAAAGAAATTTTGCGGATTTTTAAATATTGCTTAAATGGTTTATACCTTGATTTTTTTCTTAGAAGAGCATCGCCCAATTGCTTTCTCAAGTATCTTATCGGCATGTTCTATTTCTTTTTTTGTTGGGCTTAAAGGTGACTCTCGTAATGCTATCTCGCCTTTTTCCCAAAGATACTTCTTTTTCATTGCCATTTTAGTTCATCATTTCCTTTCAATATAGATAAAAGTGATTATACAACTACCAGTTGTTATTGTTTTACATGAGATAATACGCCAGGAAGTTTTTCTCGGGTAAAGAAATTCTTGTTCCTGGCCACCTATAAATAACACGTTATCGTTTCGTTTTCCTTCATGAACAAAAATAATTCCACGATTTTGGCATTCAATGGCATATTCTTCTGCAATATCTTCATTCGATGAAAACGAAACATAACCCTCATCACTGAACTCATTTTTTCCTTTTCCCACATCTTCGAGGAATTCATCTGCATATTGCCCGGTTATTCCTCGATACAATATCACTTGCTTGTTCAGTGGAGACTTCTCAAGCGCACTATCCAACTGGGTCATAAATTTCTGAAAAAAGGGTCGATATGGTCTTGGAAGCGTTATTGGATCGCGAAGATAGGCGTTTATCACTTCACCGGATTGGATATACAATTCAATCGCTTCCTTCTCAAGTAAGCTTAAATCGCGTCGCTGATTCCAAGGAAGCATATTGTTTATTTTGTCTTTTCACTCGATTATATGTTACTTCCGGAAATATTTCGGAAAATGATATTCATGATTCCACCTGCTCTCTCCCCACGAACACTGGTGCCTTCCTTTGCACCCAATCAAAAATTCGCACCACCGAATACAACGGCGTTGTGTAATAGAACGGGGCGATGGCCTGTAATTGCTCCTTTGAGTGAATTCTGCTTGAAATAACCATTCCGGCTAAAAGCACATATGGAAGGCATACAAGGAGCTGTTTGCAAAGTGGGTATATAAACAAAGCCCGAAGGCATTGAACCTTAGGATATTATGCGAGGGATGGGATTTGAACCCAAGAACTCCTGCGAGACTGGACCCTGAATCCAGCGCCGTTGACCTGGCTTGGCTACCCTCGCACCTCTATCTCATAGGCGGTGCAGAGAAATAAAGATGTGTGTTTTTTTTGACGGGGCACCGTGGGATAATCCCGGAATCCTGCTCTCGATGCACTTGAAAGTCTCCCCCCGCCCTGATGAGATTTCCCGGCTGCGATGTCCGGACATCCCGGTGCCGGTTTTTCCCGGGGACTCCTCCCCCTTCACTCGTCTTCGCGGATGGTTCGCCCTTCCCCCGAAAGCTCCCGCTCGCGGAGGATGTTCCGCCGTATCTTGCCCGAGATGGTCTTAGGGAGGTCTTCGGTGAACTCAATGGCCCGGGGATACTTGTAGGGAGCGGTATGCTTCTTGACGAACTCCTGGATGTCCTTTGCCAGCTGCTCGGATGGCTGGAAACCCTCCTTCAGCACGATGTAGGCCTTCACGATCATGCCCCGGATGACATCCGGGGACCCGACCACCGCTGCCTCCTTGACCGACGGGTGCTCGAGCAGCGCACTCTCCACCTCGAAGGGGCCGATGCGGTAGCCGGAGGACTTGATCACGTCATCGTCGCGGCCAACAAACCAGTAATAACCGTCCTTGTCCATGGAGGCCTTGTCGCCGGTGTAGTAATAATCGCCGATGAAGACTTCCTCGTTGGCCTCCCTGTCATGGAGGTAGCCGTCAAAGAGACCGACCGGCCGGTCGGGCTTTACCCGGATGGCTATCCGGCCCACCTCACCCTGGGGGACTGGTTTGCCGTCCTCGTCCTGGAGCTCGATCTGCCAGCCCGGGGATGGCTTTCCCATAGATCCGGCCCGGGGCTCAATGCAGGGAAAGGTTCCGATCACCAGCACGGCCTCGGTCTGGCCGTAGCCTTCATAGATGGTCAGGCCGGTCCCCTCCTTCCAGACCCGGATCACCTCGGGATTGAGGGGCTCTCCGGCGCTGACGCAGTGGCGGAGCTCCTTCAAATCGAACTTCTCGAGGTCGGCGAGGATGAGCATCCGGTAAACCGTCGGGGGGGCACAGAAGACCGTCACCTCGTAGTGCTCGAGGACCGGTAACAGCTCGGTCGGCTTGAACCGTCCCCGGATGTCGTAGACCAGCATGCAGGCCCCGCAGAGCCAGGGTCCGAAGAACTTGCCCCACGACGACTTGGCCCAGCCGGTGTCGGCCAGGGTGAAATGGAGGTCGTTTTCCCTGAGATCGAGCCAGAATGCCCCGGTGGTCACGTGTCCGAGCGGCAGGGCGTGGTTGTGGAGCACCATCTTCGGCTCCCCGGTGGTGCCGGAGGTGAAGTAGATGACCATAGGGTCGGTGCTCTTCGTCTTCTCCATGCCGGCAACCTTCACCAGGCTCCGGGAGACAGGGGCCGGGTAGGTGGTCTCCTCGATGTAGCTAACCCAGCCGGGGAGGTGGGCGTCGATGACCAGTCTGCCGGCAAGCGTCGGGCAATCACAGCAGATCTCCTCGAGCTTCGGGGCGTTCTCTGCATCGGTGACGACCATCCTGATCTTTGCGGCATTGATCCGGTAACGGAGGTCCTTTGCGGTGAGCATGGTCGGGCATGGGCAGAATACCGCCCCGAGCTTGATGCAGGCGATGGCAAAGACCCACCATTCGGGAACGCGGGGGAGCATTATGATAACCCGGTCGCCCTTCTTGACCCCGTACTTCAGCAGCATGTTTGCCGCCGAGTTCGAGAGGTTCATCATTTGACGGAAGGTGAATGTCTTCTCCTTCCCTTCCTGGTTCACCCATATCATGGCCAGCCGGTTCCGGTCGGCGAGGCCGTGCCGATCGATAACCTCAAAACCGAAATTATAGTATTCCGGGACCTCGATCCGGAAATCCCGGTACGTCTCATCGTAATCCTCCATGGTGTACCCGGCACACGACATATGAACGGATATATTTTTCACGAGGAGTCTTTAAGGTGTCTTTTTAACCACAGCGAGGATACCCCTGGTAAAATGGGCCGCTGGAGATTGTTCCTGTTCGGGCATCATGAAGGGAAGACATCCTGGTCATGCCCTGTACCCTGGCCTCAGTCCCGCCATGGAAGGGTGTTTCCGGAGCAGTCCCTTCCACGACCGGGCCATTCCGCACTATCGGAAGGAAAGAAAAACGGCGAACGGTCCTGGTGTGGGATGCTATCGCCAAACTTGAAGGCAGCGTCATACACCGGGCGGATGGGACCATCAAGGAACGGACTGGTGAGGGATGCCATCACCGAACTTGAAGGCAGCTACAAAGAAACAGGAGAGATGGTATGGAGAAAGGTCGCTTCCCTCAAGTCCCGGTCAGCGACTTTTCCAGTTCCCGCTGCCGGAGCTCGTTTCGCCTTATCTTGCCCGAGAGGGTCTTTGGAAGCTCATCGACGAACTCGATGGCCCGGGGGTACTTGTAGGGAGCGGTGGTCCTGCGGACATGGGACTGGATGTCCCTGATCAGGGTCTCGGAAGGCTCGAACCCCGGCCTGAGCACGATGAAGGCCTTCACGATCACCCCCCGGATCAGGTCCGGCGATCCAACTACCGCGGATTCCTGGACGGCAGGGTGCTCGAGCAGCGCACTCTCCACTTCGAAGGGGCCGATCCGGTACCCGGATGACTTGATGATGTCATCATCGCGGCCTACGAACCAGAAATAGCCGTCCTTGTCCATGAATGCCTTGTCACCGGTGTAGTAAAAGCCGTTCACGAACGAGGCAGCGTTCGCTTCGGGACTGTTGATATACTCGATGAAGAGTCCCACCGGGCGCGGATCAAGGGAGATCGCAATCCGCCCCTCCTCGCCCTGCACGACCGGGTTTCCATCATCGTCGTGGAGTTCCACGTGCCAGCCCGGGGCCGGCCGGCCCATCGACCCCGGCCGGGTCTCCATTCCCCGGAACGTGCCGATGCAGCATACGGTCTCGGTCTGGCCGTAGCCCTCCGATATGGTCTGGCCGGTTCCCTCCTTCCAGACCCGGACCACTTCGGGGTTGAGCGGTTCACCGGCACTCGTGCAACGGCGCAGCTCGCGAAGGTCGAACTTTCCGAGGTCAGCGAGGATCAGCATCCGGTAAATGGTGGGAGGGACGCAGAAAGTGCTGATCTCGTACTTCTCGAGGAGGGGCAAGAGCTCGGTCGCCTTGAACTTCCCCCGCACATCGTATACAAAGATACAGGCTCCGCAAATCCACTGGCCGAATATCTTGCCCCAGGCGCATTTCGCCCACCCGGTATCAGACGAGGTGAAATGGACATCCTGCTCCGAGACATCCTGCCAGAGCCTGGCAGTAACGAGGTGGCCGAGCGGGTAGCTCTGGTTGTGGAGTACCATCTTAGGTTCACCGGTTGTGCCCGATGTGAAGTAGATGAGCATTGGGTCGGTGGCAAGGGTTTTTTTCCCCGAGGGGTGACTGACCGAGCGGAACGAGACAGGGGCCGGGTAGAGGAGTTCGCTTGGGAAGCTCACCCATCCCGGGAGCGCTCCATCGACGAGGAACCTGCAGGTAAGCGTTGAGCATTCCTCCGTTACCTGCTCGACTTTTGCCGAATGCTCCATGTTGGTGATGATCATCTTGAATTTCCCGGCATTCAGCCGGTAGCGGATGTCTTTCGTGGTGAGCATGGTCGGGCAGGGACACAGCACCGCTCCAAGCTTGATCAGGCCGATGACAAAGATCCACCATTCCGGGACACGGGGGAGCATAAGCAGCACACGATCGCCCTTCTGGATACCGTATTTGACCAGGATGTTGGCCGCCTGGTTTGAGAGGTTTTTTAAGTCCCGGAACGAGTATTTCTTCTCTTCCCCCTGCTGGTTGACCCAGATCATGGCCAGCTTGTTCCGGTCCTTCTCTGCCCACGCATCGATCACATCGAACCCGAAATTGTAGTATTTCGGGACCTCTATCCGGAAATCACGGCAGAGGGTCTCGTAATCCTGATACCTGTCCATCATGAATTAGAAAAATTTGCCTTTATCCGACATCAACGTGTCTTTTTATATCCGGCCGGATCTTCTTCACTTCAACAGTATTATCGTGTTCCGGGGATCATATACGAAGAACATGATCCCTGCGAAGTACGATTCGCTGAAGATCGAGAATATCGTTGCATCGGGTGCAATAGCCGATTCCATCAACCTCTCCGAAATTGCAGCGCGGGTGAAGTCCTGCGAACTCAATACGAAACGGTTCCCCGGCGCGGTCTTCCGGATAGATAAGCCGAAGATCGCCTCGCTCATCTTCTCCTCGGGAAAAGTGGTCCTTACCGGCATCAGGGACGAAGAGGCCCTAAAGACAGGGCTCGATCAGATAATCAGGGAGATGAAAAAGGCTGGAGTGGAGACCTATGAAACGCCGCGGGTCGCCATCACCAACATCGTCTGCTCGTACGATATCGGGAAGTACATAAATCTCAACAAGCTGGTCATCACCCTCAACCTCGAGAATATAGAGTACGAACCCGAGCAGTTCCCGGGGCTGGTCTACCGGATTGGCGACCCGAAGATCGTCGCGCTCCTCTTTTCTTCCGGAAAGATCATCCTGACCGGGGGCAAAAACCTCGAGGATATCAGGCGGGGCCTCGACCTCCTCGAACAGAAACTTGCAAACGTCCTCTGACTCACCAGTATTTCCGGGTCCGGATATAGTTCCGTTCTGCCCTGAGGATCTCGGCAAAAAAGGCGTCACCCTCGGTGAGCGTGGCGAGGATCCGGGAAGCGATCTCCGGCCCGACGCCCTTTGCGGCAAGGGCAAGTACCGCTTTTTTTCCTCCCGAGAGCACGATGTTGGCATTCCTGAGAAGCCGGGCCTCGGTCGTTCTTTCCTCTTCTGACTTATCTTTCCTGGCTGCAGCGGCATACTGTGGTTCCTCCCAGGGCTTGAGCACGGCGATCAACCGGGCACCACAGCGGGGACAGACAGGGTGGTCCTGGACCCTGCCGGCAACGGTCCGGCTCTTCCATTTCCGGCAGTTCATGCAGGCGAGCACTATCTCCTGTCCCTCAATCCGGCGCCGCAGGGTAGAGAGGACAGCCTGGTCGGCCAGGGGAGGGGGCATCTGGTCCCGCGATGAGAAGAGGGCGTCTGCCCCAAGCAGGGAGAGCCTTCCGGTCTCCACGGTGATGCTCCCGTCCCGGACCCCCGCTAGGATCCGGCCAGCGGCAGCCACATCCATGTAGACCGTGAAGAGTTCCCGGTACGTCTCCTCCTGGACCACGGTGTTTTCAAAGAGCTCGATCAGTTTATAGCTGCTCAGCCGCTCGTAGTCGGCGTCGGGATCGATTGCCCCGAACTTCTTGGCGACCTGGACGAGCTTCCACTTGAAGAGCGCGGTCCGTTTCATGGCGATCTGGAGGATGCCTTCCACGTGGGCCGGGTCGAGCCCGCAGAGGGCTTCGCGGACCTCAGCGGTGCCCACGTGAGAGGGGAGCCTGAAGAGGATTCGATAGGCATCGATCTCGATTCCCACCGTGGTCCCGAACCGGGCAGAGAGGAGGACCGAGATCGCTCTCCCGAGCGCTTCGTTTGCCCGGTGACCGGCGCAGCAGTTGCAGACCACTCCTTCCTGCCCGCCTTCGAGCACGATCAGCGTGTCATCCGGGATCCTGCTCCGGTTCCGGTCCATCTCGGCGAGGAACCGTGAGGCAAACTGCTCCGGTACCTCCCCTGCTCCATAGACCTTAAACGAACGGGTCCTCCTCAGTTCCCCGACTTCCCGTGCAACCGCATAGGGAACCGGGATCTGCTCGCCCTCCCACGAGGGAAGTTCCCCTTTCACCCTGCGGGCCGGCTCGACGATGATCCTCCCTTCCTCCATGTCGAGGGCCCGCCAGAGCTGTCCCTTGGTGATGAACACGGCCCCGGTGTAGACCGACCCGACCACGAAGGATTCGTCCAGCGTTCCCACGGTCCTCCTGGAGACCATGTCGAAGATCTGCACCTTCCGTTCATCGTGGATCATGGAGAGGTTGGCAGCGAGGTAGCGACGGGCACGGAGGGTGGTGATAACCTCGTCGCCGTCAAGCCGGATCAGGTGGTGCTCGGCAGCCTGGGCACAGACCCTGTCGATGAGGTCCCCGGCCGACGAAAATGTCGAGCACCGGGAAAGGATGTCCCTGATCCGGCCACGGGAGATCCTCCCGTACTCCACGGTGAGCCCGGCAACCTGGTTGGCGAGAACATCGGCAGGGTTGACCGGAGGGTGGACATGCTCGACCTCCCCCGCCTTCGCCCGCCGGGCAATGACCAGCGATTCGAGGAGGTCGTCAAAGCCGGTGGCGAGGATGGTTCCCCGGGAGGTCTCGTACAGGCTGTGGCCGGCACGCCCGATCCGCTGGACCAGCCGGGAGACCTCGCGGGGGGAGCCAAACTGGATCACGTGCTCGATATGCCCGATATCGATCCCGAGCTCCATTGACGACGTGCAGATCAGCCCCCGGAGCTGCCCTGATTTGAACCGCTCTTCCGCATCGATCCTGACGTCGCGGGAGAGCGACCCGTGGTGAACTTCCACGTCCCCCCGGGAGAAGAGATGGTGCCCGAGCGCTTCGGCAGTGGCGCGGGTGTTCACGAAGACCAGGGTCGAGGCGTGCCGGTCGATGGCCTCCCCGATCCACCGGGCCTGCATCTCGAACGTGTCTCCGGCAAACTCGACCGAGATCTCGAGGTGCTTCGTGACTTCGACTTCCACCACTGAGAACTCCCGGTCCCCGCAGAGGAACCGCCCCACCTCGCCAGGGTTCCCGACCGTGGCCGAGAGCCCTATCCTCTGGAACTCCCCGGAATATTCGGCAAGCCGCTCCAGGGCAACCGCAAGCTGGGCTCCCCGCTTCCCGCCGGCCAGCTCATGGATCTCATCGACAATCACGTACCGGACGTTCCGCAGGTGTTTCCGGAGCACTTTGCCCATGAAGAGGGCCTGGAGGGTCTCGGGCGTGGTGATGAGGAGTTCCGGGGGGGAGAGGGCCTGTTTCCTCCGCTCGGTCGTGGTGGTGTCACCGTGCCTGACACCCACGGTGATACCAAGTTCCCTGCACCACCAGGAGAGACGCTGGAGCATATCCCGGTTCAGCGACCGAAGCGGGGTGATGTAGAGGGCAGAGAACCCGCCCGATCGCTCCTTCAGGAGGGCATCGAAGACCGGGATCATCGCGCTCTCCGTCTTTCCCGTCCCGGTCGGCGCGATCAGGACCAGGTGTTTCCCGGCCTGCACCTGGGGGAGGGCGAGGGCCTGGATCTCGGAAAGCTCTGCAAATCCCCGCTTCCGGATACATTCCCGGATCCGGGGGTCAAGGTACCTGGTCTGTTCCATGCTCCTCCAGGGACGAGATCGGACCGATGAAGGTTCCATCTGGGAGAAAGATCTCGGCTGCCTCCCACCTGATACAGCGGGACAGGGGGGAGAACGGTTCCCGGGCCGTGCGCACCAGGTCATAGCCGGACAGCTCGTTGAAGGCCGGCATGAACAGTGTCCGGGTGAGCATGCGATCCCCGGGAGGAAATCCCAGGCACTGCTCATCCACTGGTGAGAAAAGGTAGACCGGGGACCGCATGGCACAGCCCACCTCGTCTTTGAGGCTGGCCAGCGGGTGGTGGTGACCGGCGATTATCAGGAGGCCGGCAAGCGACGGGTCAGGATACATATGCCCGTGAACATACCCTGTCCCGTCGACCACGGCCCCTTCTTTCGGCAGTATCTCGCCAGGCTCGAAAAACTTCTCAATGCCGGCATCGTGGTTGCCCGGGACGATCTGCACCGCCACATGGGATCTGAGCCGTTCTATGATCCCCGGGATCTCCCGGAACTCCTGGCGGGAAGTGAGCGGAACGCCATGCTTCAGATCGCCCAGGATGAGGAGGAGGTCGGGGCTGGCATCCGTGATGCAGGCCTCGAGCCGTTCCAGCCGCTCCTGGCTCCTGCTCCGGAAATGCAGCCCGTGGCGGGCCAGGTCGGATTCAATTCCCAGGTGAAGGTCTGCGACCACCAGCACCCGTTTCGTATTGGTGACCAGCAGCGCCGGCCCTTTCCCAAAAAAGCCGAGGTTCATAACGATTTGAAGACCTCTCGTGCTGGCTGGTAGCATTCATCCTCTTCGAGGAGGAACCGGACCGCCTCCCGGAGCTCTCGTCCACCGATGCCGGATGCTCCGGCAATGGCGGCAAGATCGTCGTAAGAGATACCTTTCTTTCCACCAGATTCCTTTATGATGGCGAGCACTGCTGCGGCAATATCTTCCTGTGAGCGGGATGCTTCGGACGACGGCATCACTCCATCAAGGGCATGGCAGACCATCCCGGCCATCTCCCGTATACAATTGCCTGTCATGGCGTATTGCTCCAGGGCGGCAACAACCGGTCCCGGACCGGTCCCGGAACGGAGCGCATCGGTAAGGAGGGCTATCCTGCCACCGGTGATCTCTGCTGTCCTGATGACCCAGCGGTCCCGGATCGCCCGAGTAGACTCGCCCAGGGAATGGAGCAAGACCCCCGGTCCCGCATCCCCGGAGAAGAAAACTGCCTCTCCGGTCACGGTCACAAAAGAGGGCACGGAAAGGTCGCGGAGTGCGTCCTGCTGCTCCCGGTCAGGGCGCTCTGCCCGGATCTCGAAAACACCGGTCGGGTCTGCCACCCGGCCGGACCACCGGTCGGGTCCCCGGAACCCGGTCTCTGTCAGGGCCCCGGCAAGAAAGATCAGGCGACAGCATGCGCCGGTAGGTGTCAGGATCCGTTCCTGGAACAGAGGGAGCCGTGCCCGTGCATATTCCCCGGCAAACACCCTTGTCATTCCTTCCAAAACCGACCATCTCCGGAGGGGTACTTCATGGTACTGGGGTAGTTCCCCTCTCCTTTTCAGGTAGAGGATTGGTGGTGAAAGAAAATATCCATTATGTTCAGGGACAAAAAACCTTGTGCGCAACGCAGGTAAACGAGATCGCAGGGCAGCGCCTTATGTCTGGTTTAATCGCTTCCTGTGTAAAAAGAGAAAAAAAATAGGCGTATCGTCAGAAGAATTTATATATAAGGACTTCACCATCTCACATAAAGGGCTCTTTATGAAAACAAATCGCATCTTGTTGTTGTTATTACTCTTGGTGCCCTTAGCCGGGGTTCTCTGCATGAATGCGGCAGGGGATGGTTCTCTTGCAACAGCACCAGCCCTCGTTCTTTCTGGTGGCGAAAGGGACGGGGTTACAATCTATGGACCAGGTGAACAAATCGGAGCATCGTTGTCATTTCCCCTCCTGTTCATGGGAAATGCCGGGCAGTTCCCGGACAACGTAATCTTCATGGCCATCTCGGATTCCGGCCCGATCTCCTTTGGCGCCTGGGGTTCCGATCTCTCTCTGGTTTCACCGGAAAGCGGGCAAACAGCACTGGTAGGGTTCAGGTTTGATGGTGCATCAGATGCTGTGACACTGGCGGGGATGGAGAGGCTCGATTGCAGTGCCAATTTCCTTACCGGCAACGATCCGGAGGCATGGATAACCGGGGTGGAGATGTATCGTGGGATCAAGTACGTTGGACTTTACCCGGGAATCGATCTCGTATACGAAGGATTGCCGGATGGTCTCAAGAGCACATATATCGTCCGGCCCGGTGCCGATCCTGGCGTCATCATTCTTGAATACTCCGGCCAGGAGGGTCTCTCACTTGCCCCGGACGGATCCCTGGTACTCACGACCCGGGCAGGTCCGGTCGTTCATAGCGCTCCCTACTGTTACCAGCTGATAGAGGGATCAATTGTCGAAGTCAGTTCTTCCTATCGCATGACCGGCCAGGGAGGTGTCGGTTTCATGGTGGGGGACTATGACCCCGGTTACGACCTGGTCATCGACCCGGTATTGAAATACGGGCTATATCTCAGGGGGTTGGGCGTGAGTGAAGCATATGGTGTTGCATCGGACCCGCAGGGGAACGCCTACGTGACCGGTAGGACGTTTTCCACCCCCTACAATGTGTCAGCAGGCAGTACGGGATCCAATGCCGGTGGTACCGATGTCGTTGTTGTCAAGATCAACCCTGAAGGGACGCTCCCGCTTTTCATCACCTACCTGGGAGGCGAAGGCAACGATGCCGGATATGGAATACAGATAGATGCCAGCGGGGGGGTTTATGTGGTCGGTACCACCAACTCCACCAATTTCCCGGTTGTAAACCCTCTCCAGGGAGATAACGCGGGACTCAACGATGCGTTTGTCATGCGGCTGGCTCCCAACGGGTCATCGCTTGTTTACTCAACCTACCTGGGGGGAAATAACAACGATTATGGGTATGCCATTGCACTTGATGGAGCGAACAACGCGTACATCACCGGATCTACCGAATCCAGCTCCTTCTCTGTTCCCAGCACAATGAAACGGACTTCTCGGGGCGGTATTTCCGATGCTTACCTGCTGAAAATCAGGAGCGACGGGCGAGAACTCATCGATACTGAATATGTCGGCGGAAAGGTCATGGAAACCGGGTACGGCATTGCAGTCGATGAAGCTGGCTATGCCTACATTGCCGGTGAAACATTTTCATGGGATTTCCCGGTTAAAAATGCTGCCTATCCCACCTTTGGCGGGTATAGCGACGCCTTCGTGACCAAGATCGCACCTGCTGGCGATCCGTTTGTTTATTCTACCTATATCGGTGGATCAGACATGGATGGGGCGCGGGCGATTGATGTCGGCAGTGATGGATCAGTCCATGTAACGGGACTCACCCGGTCACGTAACTTCCCGACCAAGAACGCCTTCAAACCGGTAAATCCGGGATTGATCAGTTCTTTCTATACTCGTCTGGAACCCTCCGGAAATGCACTCAACCTCTCCACGTATCTGACCGGGCCGGGATTCGATGAAGGAAGAGGAATCGTTGTCAATCCCGCCGGCTCGGTGTATATCACTGGAATAACCAAGGCAGAAAACATGCAAACCATCAATGCGTCCCAGCCCCATTACGGCGGCGGCGTCTCGGATGCATTCATTGCAAAGTTTGCCGAAGGAGAGAGTTACCCCGCATACTTAACCTATTTCGGGGGAAGCAACAAGGAAGAGGCGTATGGTATTGCAGCAGATGGAAAATGCGGGGTGTTTATCTCAGGAGTGACATGGTCTGATAACATGCCGGCAAGCGATCCTTATCCCCCGGCCTTTACTCCTGCCGGGAGAGGTGGATTCGTAGCGCTGGTCTGGGACGAGGAGACCTGCTGTATACCCCCCATTGCAGTGTTTGAAGCCAATCCATCTTCCGGATATGCCCCGCTGGACGTCAAGTTTACCGACCTTTCGAGCGGGACACCTGAATCGTGGTCATGGGAGTTCGGTGACGGCGGAACGTCCACCGAGCAGAATCCTCTGCACACCTACACCACGGTCGGCAACTATACCGTGAACCTCACGGTGCAGAACAACTGTGGAACCAATACCACCTCCGGGACGATTGTTGCGTTATGCCTCGAGCCGGTGGCCGACTTCTCGGCAAACAGGACTTCCGGCAAGGTTCCCCTCTCAGTCCAGTTTACCGACTCCTCGCAAAACAATGTGACTTCCTGGTCATGGCAGTTCGGTGACGGTGGAACGTCAACCAAACAGAACCCGGTCCATACCTACACCGCTCCTGGCACTTACACGGTGAACCTCACTGTTATGAACAACTGCGGGTCCGGCACTGCTTCCAAACCCATGTACATCACCGCCGAACCCTGTCCGCTGCCGGTGGCCGACTTCTCGGCAAACAGGACTTCCGGCAAGGTTCCCCTCTCAGTCCAGTTTACCGACTCCTCGCAAAACAACGTGACTTCCTGGTCATGGCAGTTCGGTGACGGTACCACTTCCATCGAACAGAACCCTGTCCATACCTACACGGTAGCCGGGGACTATACCGTGACCCTCACCGTGACAAACGAGTGCGGGTCCGACTCGGCCTCGAAACAAGAGTATATCACTGCTGAACCCTGTCCGCCGCCTGTAGCGAATTTCAACGCCAACAGGACTTCCGGTAAGGCCCCTCTCTCCGTCCAGTTCACCGACCTCTCCACAAACGACCCGGATACCTGGCTCTGGCAGTTCGGTGACGGTGACACTTCCACCGAACAGAACCCTGTCCATACCTATACCATTCCTGGCACTTACACCGTGAACCTCACCGTAACAAACGAATGCGGGTCCGACTCGGCCTCGAAACAAGAGTATATCACTGCTGAACCCTGTCCGCCGCCTGTAGCGAATTTCAACGCCAACAGGACTTCCGGTAAGGCCCCTCTCTCCGTCCAGTTCACCGACCTCTCCACCAACGACCCGGATACCTGGCTCTGGCAGTTCGGTGACGGTGACACTTCCACCGAACAGGACCCTGTCCATACCTATACCATTCCTGGCACTTACACCGTGAACCTCACCGTAACAAACGAGTGCGGGTGCGATTCAGCCTCGAAACAAGAGTATATCACTGCTGAACCCTGTCCGCCGCCGGTGGCCGACTTCTCGGCAAACAGGACCTCCGGTAAGGCCCCTCTCTCCGTCCAGTTCACCGACCTCTCCACCAACGACCCGGATACCTGGCTCTGGCAGTTCGGTGACGGTGACACTTCCACCGAACAGAACCCTGTCCATACCTATACCATTCCTGGCACTTACACCGTGAACCTCACCGTAACAAACGAATGCGGGTGCGATTCAGCCTCGAAACAAGAGTTTATAACCGCCGAACCCTGCCCGCCGCCGGTGGCCGATTTCTCGGCAAACAGGACTTCCGGCAAGGCCCCTCTCTCCGTCCAGTTCACCGACCTCTCCACCAACGACCCGGATACCTGGCTCTGGCAGTTCGGTGACGGTGACACTTCCACCGAACAGGACCCGGTCCATACCTATACCACTCCTGGCACTTACACCGTGAACCTCACCGTAACAAACGAGTGCGGGTGCGATTCAGCCTCGAAACAAGAGTTTATAACCGCCGAACCCTGCCCGCCGCCGGTGGCCGACTTCTCGGCAAACAGGACCTCCGGTAAGGCCCCTCTCTCCGTCCAGTTCACCGACCTATCCACCAACGACCCGGATACCTGGCTCTGGCAGTTCGGTGACGGTGACACTTCCACCGAACAGGACCCGGTCCATACCTATACCATTCCTGGCACTTACACCGTGAACCTCACCGTAACAAACGAGTGCGGGTGCGATTCAGCCTCGAAACAAGAGTATATCACTGCTGAACCCTGTCCGCCGCCGGTGGCCGACTTCTCGGCAAACAGGACCTCCGGTAAGGCCCCTCTCTCCGTCCAGTTCACCGACCTCTCCACAAACGACCCGGATACCTGGCTCTGGCAGTTCGGTGACGGTGACACTTCCACCGAAAAGAACCCTGTCCATACCTACACGGTAGCCGGGGACTATACCGTGACCCTCACCGTGACAAACGAATGCGGGTGCGATTCAGCCTCGAAACAAGAGTATATCACTGCTGAACCCTGTCCGCCGCCGGTGGCCGACTTCTCGGCAAACAGGACCTCCGGTAAGGCCCCTCTCTCCGTCCAGTTCACCGACCTCTCCACAAACGACCCGGATACCTGGCTCTGGCAGTTCGGTGACGGTGACACTTCCACCGAAAAGAACCCTGTCCATACCTACACGGTAGCCGGGGACTATACCGTGACCCTCACCGTGACAAACGAATGCGGGTGCGATTCAGCCTCGAAACAAGAGTTTATAACCGCCGAACCCTGCCCGCCGCCGGTGGCCGATTTCTCGGCAAACAGGACTTCCGGTAAGGCCCCTCTCTCCGTCCAGTTCACCGACCTCTCCACCAACGACCCGGATACCTGGCTCTGGCAGTTCGGTGACGGTGACACTTCCACCGAACAGGACCCGGTCCATACCTATACCACTCCTGGCACTTACACCGTGAACCTCACCGTAACAAACGAGTGCGGGTGCGATTCAGCCTCGAAACAAGAGTTTATAACCGCCGAACCCTGCCCGCCGCCGGTGGCCGACTTCTCGGCCAACCAGACCTGCGGGAAGATCCCCCTCTCTGTCCAGTTCACCGACCTCTCCACAAACGACCCGGATACCTGGCTCTGGCAGTTCGGTGACGGTGACACTTCCACCGAACAGAACCCGGTCCATACCTATACCACTCCTGGCACTTACACCGTGAACCTCACCGTAACAAACGAATGCGGGTGCGATTCCGCCTCGAAACAAGAGTTTATATCCGCTGAACCCTGTCCGCCGCCGGTGGCCGACTTCTCGGCAAACAGAACCTCCGGTAAGGCCCCTCTCTCCGTCCAGTTCACCGACCTCTCCACAAACGGCCCGGATACCTGGCTCTGGCAGTTCGGTGACGGTGACACTTCCACCGAACAGAACCCTGTCCATACCTATACCACTCCTGGCACTTACACCGTGACCCTCACCGTAACAAACGAGTGCGGGTGCGATTCAGCCTCGAAACAAGAGTTTATAACCGCTGAACCCTGTCCGTTGCCGGTGGCCGACTTCTCGGCCAACCAGACCTGCGGGAAGATCCCCCTCTCCGTCCAGTTCACTGACCTCTCCACAAACGGCCCGGATACCTGGCTCTGGCAGTTCGGTGACGGTGCCACTTCCACCGAACAGAACCCTGTCCATACCTATACCACTCCTGGCACTTACACCGTGACCCTCACTGTCACAAACGAATGCGGGTGCGATTCCGCCTCCAGGCCGGCGTACATCACCGCTCAACCCTGTCCGCCGCCGGTTGCATCCTTCGAGATGAATAAGAGCTGTGGATTTCCCCCGGTCACGATCGGGTTCACCGATACCTCTGCCAACGACCCGCACACCTGGTTCTGGCAGTTCGGTGACGGTGGAACGTCCACCCAGAAGAACCCCGCCCACACCTACACTGTTCCAGGGGTCTATACGGTGAGCCTGACCGTTACGAACGACTGTGGAACAGATTCGACATGTGGGACATTTTATGGGTATTCCTGTGACCCTCCGATTGCCAATTTCACCGCAAACCGGACCTCTGGAAATGCTCCCTTAGCGGTTCAGTTCTGGGATACCTCCCTCAACAGCCCCTCTTCATGGCACTGGGATTTCGGTGACGGTGCAACTGCAACCGACAGGAACCCGGTCCATACGTATACAGATCCCGGGACGTATACCGTGAAGCTCACCGTCACCAACAATGCAGGGTCGGATTGGATCAGCAAACCCGGCTTCATCGTAGTGGGGCCGATAATCCCGCAACCTCCCCATCTATTCTATGGGGCAATTACCATCGGTGGGCAACCTTCTTTGGCGGGAACTATCGTGTCCGCCTCCGTTCATGGAGGAGGGGGATCCATTGTTGCGGACAAACCCGGGCAGTATGGAGAACCCGGGGCATCAGGTGAAAAACTCATCGTCCAGGGACAAATCGTGAACGGGACGCCCATCACCTTCTACCTCAACGGGTCTGCCGCCGAGTGTTATGATGTTGCTGCCGGAGGTAACTGGCAGGCGACCTACCCATTCACTTCGGGCAAAGTCACCGAGCTGAATCTCAGAATCCAGGAGATTCCACCGCAACCCCCGGTTGCCGGTTTCACCGCCAACAAGACTTCAGGCCCGGCTCCGCTCTCTGTCGCATTCACCGACACTTCCACCAATGACCCTGATACATGGGTCTGGGACTTCGGTGACAATACAACAGCCACCACCCAGAATCCGGTCCATGTCTATACCGATGAAGGGTTGTATACTGTCAGTCTAACGGTTACCAACGCCGATGGGACCGATTCCGAGATAAAACAGAATTACATCTTCGTTCTGCCACCTCTGCCACCGCTGCCCCACGCCTTTTATGGGGCAATCACCATTGTCGATGAAGATGCCCCTGCCGGCACCTTCATTTCAGGTGTTGTCAGCGGCGGCGGGGGGTTTGTAATTACCGATGTGAAGGGACGGTACGGTGATGTGGTCAACGACACAAAGAACCTCATCATCCAGGGTTCGATCCCCGAAGGTTCACCGATTTCGTTCTACGCAAACGGCATCCGTGCCGAATGCTACGATGTCGGTGCCGGTGGAGACTGGCAGATGACCTATCCCTACATATGGGGAGGATTGACAGAACTCAATCTCCGGGTAACGGAAATTCCTCCCGCCGACATACCAGTCGCCAATTTCACGGCAAACAGGACTTCGGGAACAGCCCCGCTTGCCGTGCAGTTCATTGACACATCGTTGAACATACCCACATCGTGGTTCTGGGACTTTGGCGACGGATTCACCTCGAACGGCAGGAACCCCGTCCATACCTATCAGTCTCCGGGAACGTACACGGTGAGCCTGAACGTGAGCAACCCGGCGGGCACAAGCTCACTGGTACGGCCGGATTTCATAACCGTTCACGGCGGGCAGCTGCCTCCGGTTGCCGGGTTTACTGCCAATACGACATCCGGGACTGCCCCGCTGTCCGTCCAGTTTACTGATACCTCCAGCAACAATCCCGGCTCGTGGTCCTGGGAGTTCGGTGATCAGACCATATCGGCCCTCCAGAACCCTGTCCACACATACCTCACTGCAGGGTCATACACCGTTAACCTCACCGCAAGCAACGATTTCGGCAGTGGGTCTGTATCAAAGCCCGGGTTCATCAACGTCAGTTCACCTGGAAGGCTGTTCTATATCAACGCCACAGCAGGAAACGGCGGATCTATCAACCCGAGCGGTCTCGTTCCAGTCTCAGAAGGAGCAAATGTCACCTTCAATATCGCCCCGCTCTCGTACTACACGGTCCAGGCCGTAACCGTGGACGGTGTTTCCAAAGGAGCACTATATACCTGGTCCTTTGAAAATGTCCGTGAAAACCACACCATTGTCGCATCCTTCCGGCAGACGGGGACCGGTGGCGGAGGTGGTGGTGGAGGTGGCTACTACGCCACCAGCACCCCAACTCCCACCCCAACCATCACTGTTACCCCCACTCCACAGGAAAATGGAAACATAACTCCCACACCAACCACACCACCACCGACACTGGAGCCTGTGGAGACCGAGACTGCCCCGGTCCCCACCACTACCATCCCACCCGCCCAGCCGTCCTGGTCGCAGTTCCCGCTGGCATGGCTGATCCTCATCATCCTGGTGATCATCATTCTCGCAGGCCTTGCCTATTACTACTACCAGAAGGAGAAGGGCGCAGAACTCTTTGAAAAATAACAATCTTTTTTTTTGCCTGCGCTGTTCCTCCAGGCAGTTTCGGGATACACGGTCCCTGTTTTTATCACACAAGCCAGATACTGATATACCATAACCCCTAATATTGAAAGAGGATACGGAATGGACGAGAGCCACACCATCTGGATTGAGAAGTACCGGCCGGCACTCCTTGCAGATATCGTCGGGCAGGACGAGATCGTGGAGCGTCTCAAGTCCTACGTGAAAGCAGGCAGTCTCCCCCACCTGCTCTTCACCGGCCCGGCGGGGGTCGGCAAAACCACGGCGGCAGTCGCGCTCGCACGGGAATTTTTCGGCGATGGGTGGCACATGAACTTCCGGGAGCTGAATGCATCCGACGAGCGCGGCATCGATGTGGTCCGGACCCAGATCAAGCAGTTTGCCCGGACTTCCCCGCTCGGAAATGCCTCTTTCAAGATACTCTTCCTCGATGAAGCCGATGCCCTGACCCCGGATGCCCAGGCTGCACTCAGGAGGACGATGGAGAGCTTTGCCCAGACCTGCAGGTTCATCCTTTCGTGTAACTACTCGTCAAAGATCATCGATCCCATCCAGAGCAGGTGCGCCATCTACCGGTTCAGGCCGCTTGCCAAGGAAGCGATAGCCGAGGAGATCCACCGCATCGCCAGGAGCGAAAACCTGCACGTTGCCGATGATGCAGTCATGGCAATCACATATATTGCCCAGGGCGACATGCGGAAAGCCATCAATGCCCTCCAGGGTGCCGCAATCCTCTCCCCCGAGATAACCAAGGACGGGGTCTATGCCATCACCGCAACGGCAAAACCGGAGGAGATCGAGGAACTCCTCACGCTGGCCCTGTCCGGAGATTTTGAAGGGGCAGAACACGTCCTTACAGACCTACTCCATGGGCGGGGGATTGCCCCGAACGAACTGATCAACCAGTGCTACCGGGCCATCATGAAACGGCCGATGGACGATGGATTGCGTGTAGCACTCATCGATCAGCTGGGGACAACGGATTTCCGGCTCTCCGAAGGTGCCAACAGCGATATCCAGATGGATGCGCTCATCGCCCAGTTCGTGATCATTGCCCGGCGCTCCGGATGAAGGTGAGAGGGATGGACAGCGAGCCCCGGACCGAAATTATCGACCGCGATGCAGACTGGAGCAAATTTCTGCGCAGCCGCTACAAGAAGGAGCTCTCTGCACTCTCGCGGGAATTCCCGTACCAGCGGTCGCTCTTCATCGATTACCGGGAACTCGAAAGTTTCGGGAAGACCGGCATACGGATGGCCGATGAACTGCTCAGCAACCCGGGGAAGGTGATCGGGGATGTCCGGTCATCGATCGCCACGCACCAGCTGATAAAGACCCGGGACGGTAAGTCTGCCAGGGAGATCAATATCCGGTTCATCAACCTCCCGCGGAAGATCGCCATCCGCCAGATCCGGTCCGACCACATCAACACTTTCATCAGCGTGGAAGGAATTCTCCGGAAGACCACGGAGGTCCGGCCCCGGGTGGTTGAGGCGCACTTCAGGTGCCCCGCCGGGCATATCACCGTCCGCGAGCAGGGGTACGGGAAGTTCAGGGAACCGGACGGCTGTGCAACGGACGGGTGTACCTTCAAGAAACTGGAGCTCATCCCCAAACGCTCCCGGTTCACCGATTCGCAGAAACTCCGGATACAGGAATCCCCGGAGGGTCTCCGGGGCGGGGAGCAGCCGCAGACACTCGATGTCGATGCCACCGATGACATGACCGGGAAGGTGGCGCCGGGTGACCGGGTGATCATCAACGGTATCCTCCGGTCCATGCAACGGGTCAGCCACGGCGAGAAGAGCACCATATTCGACATTTACCTCGAATGCAACTCGATGGAGATCTCCGAAAAGGAGTTTGAAGAGGTGCAGATCGATGACAGGGACGAGGACGAGATACTCTCCCTTTCACGACACCCGAATATCTACGGCAAGATCACCCACTCCATCGCACCGACCATCTTTGGCAACGAGGATGTCAAGGAGGCCATCGCACTCCAGATTTTCGGCGGCATCACCAAGGAGATGCCGGATGGCAGCCACCTGCGCGGCGACATCCATGTCCTCCTGATCGGAGACCCCGGTATTGCCAAGAGCCAGCTGCTCCGTTACGTGGCCAAGCTCTCCCCGCGGGCGATCTACACCAGCGGCCAGTCTTCCACTTCCGCCGGGCTGACCGCGACCGCAGTAAAAGACGAGTTCGGCGACGGGCGCTGGACACTGGAAGCCGGAGCACTCGTCCTGGCAGACATGGGGATCGCTGCGGTCGATGAGATGGACAAGATGCAGAAAGACGACAGGAGCGCGCTTCACGAAGCGATGGAACAGCAGTCGATCAGCGTAGCCAAGGCGGGAATCACCGCAACCCTGAAATCGCGGTGCGCCCTGCTCGGCGCAGCGAACCCGAAGTACGGCCGGTTCGATGAATTTACCCCTCTCGGTGAGCAGATCAACATGCCGGCATCCCTGCTCTCCCGGTTCGACCTCATTTTCATCATGGGTGACAAGCCGGATCCCAAGCGCGACGGCGCGATTGCCGAGCATATCCTCAAGGCCCACAGTATCGGAGAGACCATCGCGCAGCATGCAAAGAGCCCCATCCCGGGAGTGGATGATGAGTATATCCGGGAGCAGCTCAAACCGGTCACTCCGGACATAGAACCGATGCTTTTCCGCAAATACGTTGCCTATGCCAGGCGGACCTGTTTCCCCCGTCTCTCTGATGCCGCCCGCGAATCGCTGGTCGATTACTACATGCGGCTCAGGGGCCTGGCATCGGAGTCGACGAAGCCGGTCCCGGTCACCGCCCGCCAGCTGGAGGCCCTGGTCAGGCTTGCAGAGGCCAGCGCCCGGATCCGCCTCTCGCCCGATATCGAGCTCGCGGATGCCGAACGGGTGATCGGGATCGTGGATACCTGCCTGCGGCAGGTGGCCTATGATCCCAAGACCGGGAGCTTTGACATCGACAAGGTTGTGACCGGTATATCGAAGGGGAGGCGGGACCTCATCCGCACCATCAAGGAGGTCATTCGCCAGCTGGCCGATGAGACAGGGCGGGCGCAGAAGCAGGCAGTGATCGATCAGATCGCCCGGCAGGGCTACCATAAAGACGAGATCCAGAAACAGATCGATATGTTCCTGCGCCAGGGCGAAGCCATGGAGCCCAAACAGGGCATCATCAAGCTCATCTGACACCTTTTTTTCCCGGTCCATCCAGGTATATACCATGACAGGGACGCGTGAACAGGCAATATTTGAGGCAGGCATCAAGCTCGGAGCGCTCTACCACCAGTTCGTGGGAACACCGGTCTCACCGGACACTGCAATCTCGCTCGAGACGGCCATCCGGGAGAGCATCAGCCTCCAGCCATTCGTCCGCGAAGTGCGCGTCAGCATCGACCGGGCGATGAAGAGAAACGAGTTCGGCTATTCCGAGCTGAAGGGGACGATGATTTCTGCCGACGTGGTTACGAAAGTGCAGAGGTCGTGCTGCCATGCCCGGCTCAGTAAGAAGGGAGAATACCCCATGATGGAGATCATCCGCTGCTATGAAGAACCCTGACATCCCGATCACCGATGACCATATCCATATCGACCCCCGGAATGGCAGGGGGCTTGCCGCCGCACGGGACTTCCAGCGGGCAGGGGGAACCCATCTCTTCATGGTCTCCAAGCCTTCCCTGTCGTTTGGAATAGTCCCTGACACGGGGGAGGAGTTCAGGGAGGTATTCGATGAGACCATCGCTGTTGCCAATGCAGTCAGGAAACTCGGGCTCACGGTCTTTGTCGTCCTCGGAGTCCACCCGGCCGAGATGTCACGTCTACTCAACTGGATTCCGCTCGATACCGTGGTATCCGTGATGAAGCGCGGCCTTGATATCGCCGGGGAGTACGTCCTGGATGGCAGGGCTGTGGCCCTCAAGAGCGGACGGCCCCACTACGAAGTACCCTCGGAAGTCCTTGACGCATCAAACGAGGTGCTCTCCCATGCCCTCTCCCTGGCCGCACGCCTGGGGTGTGCAGTCCAGATACATGCAGAAAGCGGTCCGTGCGCCGATGTGGTGGACCGTGCCGCCCGCGCCGGGCTCCCTTCATACCGGGTGGTGAAGCACTATGCAACGCCGGATACCCCCCTTACTCCCTCGATGATCGCCACCCACCCGGCAATCCCTGACCTGGCCTCGGCGGGACGGTATTTCACCATGGAAAGCGATTACATGGACGAGAACAGCAGGCCGGGGGCGGTCATCGGCCCGAAATCGGTGCCCCGGGCCACGTTCAGGTTGCTTGCAAACGGGCTGATCACCTTTGAGGATGCGCACCGTATCCATGCCGAGACTCCTTCCCGGGTGTACGGCGTCGAGATCTCCAGGTGACCGCGAATTTCCCGTTGTATTATTTTATGTGCTCACCCCGCTGACATATAAACAATGTACCTGAAGATTCACCGCACTCCTGCCGGTGATGAAGTCGTCGCCGTCTGCGACCGGGAACTACTCAATGGCCGGATTTCCCACGGTGACCTCGAGATCCACATCTCCGAGGCCTTCTATGGAAACGACCTCGCGACTCCCGAAGAGGTCAGGGCCGCGCTCTCCCGTGCCGAGAATGCAAACCTTATGGGGGAGCGAACGGTGTCTCTTGCCATCGAGATCGGCCTGATCGGGAAAGACGGGTGTATTCGTATCGGTTCCGTGCCCCATGCCCAAATCATCAGAATTTAACCAGAGGATCAGGGAGAACATCTGCCCCCGCTGCGGTCGTCCGTCCGAAGACCGCGGACTGTGCGGAGCCTGCAGGGTAGCACAGCTACGCTGGTTCTCCTGCCCGGCACGCATCGTCGACGTCTTCTGCCCGAGTTGCGGTGCCCGGAAAGAGGCAGGTCTCTGGGTCGAGACCCATATCCCCCGGGAAGACCTCGCACGCGACCTCGTCCGGAGAAAAATCGAGATCGTGCCGGAGCTTCGCAACCCCGAGATCTCCATCAGCATCCGTGAATCAGGCAGCAACCGCTCGGTTGCGGACTGCCGGATATCGGGGACCCTGTTCGGCGAACTGGTAGAAGGTTCCTGCCGGATCGGGATCGTCTGGCAGAAAGAGCAGTGCGACCGGTGCAGCCGGATGTCGGGAAATTACTATGAAGGGGTGGTCCAGGTCAGGGCCAACGGGAGAAAACCATTCCCCTGGGAGATCCGGAACGCCGAACGGATCGCCCGCGAAACCGAGCAGGCGCTGGCCGCTTCCGGAGAGCGCCTCTCGTTCATCGCCGACCTGGAAGAGACTCCGGACGGCCTTGATATCACCATCGGGTCGCAGCGGATCGGCCACGAGATCGCCATGGCTATCGTCAGGGCCATGGGTGGACGTTCCTCAACCCACCCGAAACTGGTCGGAGAGCGGGCGGGAAAGAGGCTCTACCGCGTGACATACCTGGTCAGGCTCCCGAAATATTCGAGGGGAGACGTGATCATGGTCCATGGCCGGTATGCAGAGGTGCAGGGTATCGACGGCCACGATGTCAGGGTGATCGATGTCGCCAGCGGCCAGCAGCGCTCGGTCCCGGAACAGAAGATCGAAGCCCTTATCGGGAACGTGCGCGATGCCGTCGAATACCTGGTCACGTTCAGGGAGGGAGATGCCATCGGCATCCTCGACCCTGTCACCGGTGAGAGCACGGAGTGCCGGATCCCGCCGGGAATGCAGGTGAAGCCCGGCGGAGGGGTCCGGGTCCTCAAGGCTGCAGGCAGGATGGTCCTGCTGGGGTGATCATGAGGAGCCGTCGGATCCCGGTCGAGCTGCTCAGGTCGGTGCACGATGCGGACTGGGTCGACCGGGACCGGCGTCCCTATGTTACCGGGGCCGTTGCCTATGTACCGGTACGGGACGGCCACCCCTGGGAGGTGGATATCCCAAAAAAGGCAGTTTACCAGGGAAGAGGTTACTTCATGGCCGGAAGGATTGCTGTCTTTCAGGGGGACGAACCTACCCCGGCCGAGATCGACCAGGTCGAGGCCTGGAAGAAGCCGTCCGCCATCCTCTGGGTCCGGTCCTGCAGCGGTGTTGAACGCATCCCGGATGTCCGGGTGCTCAGGGGAGAGCCCGGAGAGGTCTGTCACCGGGAGATGGGGATGACCTTCCGCTTTGACCCGTCGCAGGTGATGTTCTCCCGCGGGAACCGGACCGAGAAGGAACGCATGATGCAGACCATCGGGAGCGGGGAGCGGGTCGCCGATATGTTTGCCGGCATCGGCCATTTCACCATCCCCGCGGCCCGGGCTGGCGCGCTGGTGCACGCCATGGAGCTCAACCCGGTCGCCCACGGCTATCTCTGCCGGAACATCAGGGAGAACCGGGTGGCGTCCCGCGTGGTACCCGAATGCGGGGACTGCCGCGATCTCCTGGACGGGTGGTACGACCGGGTCATCATGGGCCATTTCGATTCTCAGGCATTCCTCGAAAAGGCGGCAGGCCATGTCCTTCCCGGCGGGACCATCCACCTCCATGCCACCGGGTCATGCCCTCCGCACATCCCCGGAACCTGCAGGGGATGGGTGCAGGAGGACGGAATCCGGAGGATAAAAAAGGTTGCACCGCACACATGGCACTATGTCCTTGACCTGAAGGTGGCCTGATGAGAGAGAGCCTGAGGGAGAAGCAGATAGTTATCGGGGTGACCGGGAGCATTGCCGCCGTGGAGACCATCCGGCTGGTCCATGCCCTGCGGCGGAAGGGGGCCTGCGTGACTGCAGTCATGAGCGAGGCGGCCACCCGTATCGTCCACCCCGATGCCCTGACCTTTGCAACCGGGCAGGAGACAGTGGTTGCCATCACCGGCAGGGTGGAACACGTCGCTTTCTGCGGTGACGGAGGGGCCGCCGACCTGTTCCTTGTCGCGCCCTGCACGGCAAACACCCTCTGCAAGATCGCAGGAGGTATCGATGATACCACGGTCACCACCTTCGCCACCACCGCGCTTGGGAGGGGAATGCCGGTTCTTGTCGTGCCCGCCATGCACCACAGCATGTTCCGCCACCCCGGTGTCCGGGACTGCCTGGCCAGGCTCGAATCCTGGGGCGTTGAGGTTGTCGCTCCGCGGATCGAGGAGGGTAAGGCAAAGATTGCCGACACGGAGGAGATCGTCCTCCGCTGCGAGCGGGCCCTCCTGGGAAGGCCGCTTGGCGGAAGGAACGTCCTGATCACGAGCGGGCCCTGCCGGGAACCGGTCGACGATATCAGGGTGCTGACCACCCGCTCATCAGGGCAGATGGGACGGGAGCTGGCCCTCCAGGCCTTCCGCCTCGGGGCAGAAGTCACGGTCGTGCATGGAAACAGTATCCCGTGCGTGCACAATGTCCCGGCTGCCAGCGCATCGGAGATGAGGGAAGCGGTCCTCCGGATCTGCCGGGAAGAGGCTCCCGATCTGTACATCAGCGCTGCTGCGATCTCGGACTTCTCCCCGGTCCCGTACCCGGGAAAGCTGCGGAGCGGCGGGCCCGTCACCCTTACCCTGCACCCCCTTCCCAAGCTGCTTGACGAGGTGATGACCGGCTGGGGGGTCCCCACCGTGGCGTTCAAGCTCGGATCGGACGAAGAGGATGCGGCGCGGGAACTGCTCGCAAAGGGCGCTCGCATGGTGGTGGTGAACGGACCGGAGAGCATGGGGTCTTCCCATGGATCGGCGGTCATCCTGGGAGAGGGTCCCCGGGTTGCGGTTGAAGGGAGCAAAGAAGAACTTGCCGCTGCAATATGGCAGCAGATCCTCGCCCGGGAGGCCGCCCGGTAAGAATGGGAAACCTGCAGCGCCCGGCCTGGAGGAGCACGATGGGAGACAAAAGACGCATACGGTCGGTGTCCGCGTACTGCCCTGGTCATCTCTCAGGGTACTTCTCCCCGGTGATGAGGTCCCATCCCTCCAGTTCCGGGAGCATCGGGGCCGGGATAGTGATCAGGGAGGGGGTATCGGTCAGGGTATCGTTCTCGGACGAGCCGTCTGTCTGTGCACGACGGTTCAGCGCTGACGGGAGCGTCCTTGAAGAGTTCACCGATGCACCCCCCCTCTCCTGGCTCGCAGGGAAGTTCCCCTGCAGCGTCCGGATACAGACCAGCTGCACGCTCCCCATCGGGGCAGGGTTCGGCCTCTCTGCATCGGCACTTATGGCCGCCGCCTGCGCCATCAATACCATCTGCGGCACCGGCCTGTCCCCCCGGGAATGGACCGCACTGGCCCATGAAGCGGAGATCCTCCACCATACCGGCCTTGGCGATGTTGCTGCCTGCCAGGGCGGCGGGCGGGACTACCGGACCGGGGCCGGGCCGGGAGCAGAGATCATCCGCTACTTCGATGTTGCCGGTCCGGTATACGCGGTCAATTTCGGCCCTCTCTACTCGCCGGGGATCCTGGGATCACCGGATGTACTGGAGCGGATCTCGGCTGCCTACCCGGGAAAGCGCCCCGACACTCCTGCGGAGTTCCTGGCGTTATCCAGGCTCTTTGCAGAGGAAAGCGGACTGCTGACCCCTTCCGTCCGCGAGGTTCTCGCGGAGTGCGACCGGGAGGGGGTGCCGGCAAGCATGACCATGCTCGGAAACGGTGTGTTTGCACTGGGAAAAGGAGCCAGGGAAGTCCTCTCCGGGTATGGAGAGGTATTCGAACTCCACATGGCGGAATCGGGGGCCAGGATCACGGAGGTGCAGCGGTGATCCCGGGCGACCACCCACGCCACCGTTCCCTCGCAACACGGGAGCACCTTGCCCGGTGCGCACGCGAAGGGATCGTCGTTCTGGAAGGCCTCACCGCCCATGGCCGGGGCGAGGCGTTCGATTACCTCATCGGGGAGGAGACGAGCCCTGCAGCGCTCCGGGCCGAGCGGATTGCTGCCGCCCTTCTCCTCTCGGCAACGCACCCCGTCATCTCAGTGAACGGGAACACTGCAGCCCTCGCCGCCGGGCTTGTCGCCGACCTCCAGGACGCTTCCGGGGCGGCCGTGGAGGTCAACCTATTCCACCGCTCAGCGGGGCGGGTGGAGAGGGTTACCAGGCTGCTCGAAGACCATGGTGTCCGGGTGCTCTCCGGGGTGCCGGAACGCCTGCTGCCGCTCTCACACGACCGGGCGCTCTGCCTGAAGGAGGGGATTGGGACTGCGGATGTTGTGCTGGTCCCGCTGGAGGACGGCGACCGGTGCCAGGCACTGCGCGCCATGAAAAAGACGGTAATTGCCATTGATCTGAACCCGCTCTCCCGGACAGCCCGGAGCGCGGACCTTACCATCGTCGATGAACTGACCCGGGCCCTTCCTGCTATCGCCCGGTTCTGCCGGGAACTCGGCCGGGAGGAGTCCCGGGCCCTTTCCCTCGGATTCGACAACCGGGACCTGCTGCGGGAGGCCATCCGCGATATCATACGGAGGCTCGAACATGCTCTGGATTGAGAAGTACCGGCCGGCAACGTTTGACCATATCATCGGTCAGGACCAGGTCATCTCCATGATGAGGAGCGCTGCACGGTCGGGGTCGCTCCCTCACCTCCTCGTAACCGGCCCGGCAGGGACCGGGAAGAGCGCGGCGGTGGAATGTCTCGGGAGGGAGCTCTTCGGTGAACGGGCCGGTGAGAATACCACCACGATCCAGGCCATGGATCTCTTTGAGCAGGGGAAAAAGTACCTTGAAGGCAACGAGCGGTATGCCCATATCTACCGGAAAGAGGAGAGCCTGCTTACCAATTTCAAGAATATCACCAGGTGGTACGCCTCCGTACGCCCGCTCGACGCAGAGTTCCGCATCGTGATCTTTGAAGGGGCATCCGCCCTCACCCGGGAGGCGCAGCAGGCGCTCCGCCGGATCATGGAGCGGTACAGCAGGACGTGCCGGTTCATCTACGTGACCACCCGCTCGTCGGGGATCATCCCTGCCATCAGCTCCCGGTGCCTTCCCTTCTTCTTCGCTCCGCTGAGTGCCGGTGCGATCGGAGAACACCTGCAGGCTGTCCTGAACTGCGAGTTCCCTGCCGGGCAGGGCATTCCTGCCGATGAAATCGACCTGATCGCCCATGCGGCGGGAGGGGACCTTCGCAAGGCGATCATGCTGCTGCAGGTCCGGTCCGGGTCAGACGGCGCTTCCGGCCTTGTCAGCTGGTCGCAGACCGAGACGTCCCGGATCGCAAATGCGGCGCTGGCAGCCATTGAAGGCGCTGATCTCCCTTCCGCTATCAGGAAGTTTGAAGCACTTATGATCGAGTACGGTCTCCCCTCAGGGGAGGTCATGTCGGAGTTGCATGCCGCTGTACGGCGGGATTACAACGACCCCCGCCTCGTTTCCATCCTTGCCGACACGGATTACCGGCTGACGCGGTGCAACAACGAGTATATCCAGCTGAATGCCATGGCTGCACGGATCGTCCAGGAGATCTTCGGATGAGTGAATCGCTCGAGAAAGTCAGGCAGCATTACGATGATATCGCGGATATCTACGACAACCGGTATAACAGGAACAGGGGGCGGTTCTACTATGCCCACATCGCAGGGCAGGTGATGGATTGTATTCCCATGCCGGGGAGGATCCTCGATCTCGGCTGCGGGACAGGCCTTTTCCTGAGCGCCTGCGAACAGCATGGAGGGTTCGGGATCGGGCTTGACCTTTCCCGGGGAATGGTCCTGCGGGCACGGTCACGGTGCCGCGAGAGTGATGTCGCCTGGGGAAATGCAGAAGTGCTGCCGTTCCGGGACGGGTGCTTTGATGCCGTCACGAGCCTGCTTGCGTTCAGCTATGTCAGGAGACCGGAGCAGATGCTTTCCGAGGCTTGCCGGGTGCTTCGGCCCGGGGGAGTCATCGCCATCTGCACGCTCGGCAGGAACCTTTTCACGTCCGGCCTTCCTGCAATCTACAGCATGGCCGAGGCCATGAAGGTCCGCGGGATCGGTATGGGATCGTTTGGGGAGCATTACTACACCGATGGCGAGATCCGCGGACTCTTCGAGGATGCCGGGTTTGCTGCAATACAGGTCAGGAGATGCTCGTTTGCCCATCTCAACCTTGCCGATCCCTTCTTTGACCTCGCGCGGAAGATCGAGCCGTTCGTGGAGGAGAAAGTCCCCCGGCTTGCTTATAACATCCTTGCCCGGGGCGTAAAGCCGGAATAGATCAGGCCCGGGGCCGGAGCCGGTCCACCACCCGGGCCTTTTTTTCAACCGCCGCATCGGCAGCCCGGAGCACGGCTTCCCGCATGGCCTCCTGGTCTCGCGGGCGCCGGTCTGCCACCTTTTTAACCGGGGTGTATGCCGACTCGCGGAACCGGGGGATGAACGGCTGCTCTTCCCCATCAACCACCAGGAATGCCCCGGGAGAGCCGGCTTCCACCCGCCCTATCTCCCGGATGGCAACCCCGGAAGACCTGACCACGGCAGAGACCTCGTCGACGGCACCGGGGGGCAGGGTGAGGAGAAGGGCGTCGAGCGAGACGCCGAGGTAGTCTATCTCCAGCTCCTCGAGCATCCTGCGGACTCCGGGCCGGACCAGGTCTGCCACCCGGTCCTGTTCCACGAGGATGCGGCAGCCGGCAGTCTCTGCCATCTCATGGGCATCACCCCTGAGTCCCCCGTTGGTCACATCGGTCATCGAGTGGACAAGGTCTATCGCCGGACTCTTGATAAGGGCATCGGCCGCCCGGAGGAAGTCGAGGTTGATGGTCTCCTCAACGATTTCGGCGTATCCCGAATAAAGCGCGGTGGTGGCGATGGTTCCGCCGCCGGATCCTTCGGTCATCAGGACGATGTCGCCGGGGCGCGTCTCCCTGCGTGCGGTCAGGTGGCGTGCCAGTCCCACCGATCCAACGCAGCCGGTGAGCCGGTCACCGAGCACCATGTCGCCCCCGATGCGCAGCGTCGAGCCGGCCACGAGGGGGACGTCCATGAGCTCTCCCACGGCGCAGATACCGGCCGTGTAGTCAAAGATCTTTGCGATGTCCCCGTCATCGGCAACGTGGATATCGGAGAAGAGCATGAGGGGGCGGGCGCCCATCACGTAGACGTCCCGGAGCGTTGCCCGGGTGACGTGGAAACCGGCAAGGAACGGGAAATCGGAGAGCCGCGAGTGCATGCCGTCCACCGAGCAGACCACGAACCGTGGACCGTTCATGCCGGGCGCAAGCGCAACAGCACCGGCATCATCGAGCTCGTCCACGCCAACCGATGCACCGGTCTTCCCGATGATGCGGGCGATCTGGCGGTGGACAAAGAAATCACCAGTTCCGCGGGAACCGACCCCGAACTCCCCCATCTTTGTCCGTGACGGGAAATAGGAGAAGAAGTCGCCGGAGAGTCCTTCCGTGTTCCGCACTTCGGCGAGGACGGCCCGGGCAAACGATCGGGCGTACTCCGCTGTTTCATCGGGTTTGTACGAGCGGACGATGCCTGCCAGTTCCCGCTCGATCGCATCATCTCCCTCCCCTGCACGGAGATGGCGGCGGACATATTCCTCCACGTCCATGGTGAAGGTATTGGAGTTGAGGGTGATAAGGCGAGTGTTTCGGGGAAGGGCCCAGGGAGACTGCCAGGGAACCTGGACTTTACAGGCGGAAGGTATCGGGCTGCAGGGTAAACGGTGCTTAGCGGCACAGTTCAATCAAGGTGCCATCTCCATACGGGGTTTATTATATTTGCCGGAGCTGGTTGTTACGCGACAATTTCAGGGATGCCTCCCGTGTATGGGGAGACGCCCGGGATGCTGAACGCCGTATCGATGATGTATATCTCTTCGGGGAGAATTCAGATGTTTCCTAACCCCAATAATCAAAACCGTGCAGGCTCAAATAAAAGATATGTCCCGGTCAGGCAGGTGATGTATTCCTTTTTCGTAATGGCATTCCTGGGGCCGGGATTTTTTTCAGATGAGTTGCCGGTGAAGTGCAGGGTTGTTGATGGCAGGAGGGTTCCGGCGGGTTCACGGGTAAACCACTATCCCCTGATGGAACAGCGAGCGATGACATCCAGGCAGATGAAATTATCATGGTGGTTGTGATGTAGCCGGTGACCCGGTTCCGGGAGATATTCCGACATTCTTCCGCGCTTGGCAAATGTGCTTGATGACTTGATCAGGGTTACTGGTTCCTCCGGGACAGGGTTGGAGTCCTTTTTAGCCCGCTGAACTGGTATGTCCTGTCAGGTGGAAGGATCAATGCCTACAAGACTCTCATGGCGGTGATCTCCCCACCACCAACAACCGTGCCCACCCCGGTTCCCACAGGCACCACTGCAGATTTCACAGCCTCACCCCTGTCCGGAAACGCTCCCCTCACCGTCCAGTTCACCGACCTTTCTTCCGGCAACCCTGCCGGTTGGACCTGGTTGTTCGGGGATGGTGCGACTTCTTCCGGGCAAAACCCCGTCCATGTCTACCAGAACCCGGGAGTCTACACCGTCACCCTGCGGGTATCATACGGGCCCGGCAGCTACAAGGTTCAGAAACCGGGATACATCACCGTCACCTAGTCCCGTCCATGAGGATTAACTTTCTTTTTTTATAAAATTCCGGGAGAAACCAGCACAGGGTGTAAGGAACTCCTGAATAAGGGCGCGTTTTCTGCCTGTATCGACGTGAACTCCGGACCGGAGGGCACCCGGCGACCCGGGCGCGGCATAACCTTTTATACCGCCCCGAAACCCCCGATTATTTTCCCGATTCATGTTTTACCTCGATAAAAAGGCTTACTGGTCTAACAGAATCCCCAGTCTCATTATTACCCAACCAGAGTCCTCAGGGTGCCCTGTTTGGCATAACAGGGGCCTTCCATTTGAATTTGGGAGTGAAAAGCTGCGAAATCTTTATAAGATAAAAGATATTAGAGAACTCATATATCCAACGCGACAGTCGGAATGACCGAGTGGTGGATTTATAGGTGGCATCAATGGCAGGCATACTTATAGATTCATCGTTGTGTACTTCTGGCCATTGCGAGATATTCCAAGGTGGCATGTATGTCAGAACATCACACGTATCGAGATCGTAAAAGAACGGGATGCCTCAAAGTTATCCTTGCACTTATTGCCTTGTTCTGCACAATTTCAGCAGGCCAGGCCGCGACAGCGGATTTTTCAGGCACTCCGACATCGGGATTTGCCCCTCTCACCGTCCAGTTCACTGACGGTAGCACAGGGACAAATCTCACATGGTACTGGGATTTTAATAATGACGGGGTGGTTGATTCAAACCAGCAGAATCCCCTGCATACCTATAACTCTACCGGAAATTATACCGTGAACCTGACGGTATACGAAAATGGGGTTTTTGGAGCCACGGAAACGAAGATCAATTACATCCAGGTCGATCCACTCGCTTCCTTCACCGGCACCCCCACAATCGGGAATGCACCATTGAACGTGCATTTCACCGATACCTCAACGGGATTTCCCAACAACTGGTCCTGGGAATTCAACGAGGATGGGGTGGTTGATTCAAACCTGCAGAATCCGAATTACGTCTTCACTATTGCCGGGCGTTACAGCATCAACCTGACCGTTCGTGGAAACGATTTCCGGCAGAACACGACAAATGTCACGGATTACATCACGGTTCGGCCCCTGAATTCATTCACTTCGAACTACACCACGGTTCCGACTCCCTATGCACCGCTGGCCGTCCAGTTCAATGACACGTCGACAGGCTCCCCCACGGCATGGTTCTGGGATTTCGGCGGTGACGGAACCTCTCCGGTTCAGAATGCCACTCATGTATTCAATACCGCCGGAATCTACAGTGTTTCCCTCGTTGCCCAGGGTGGTGGAGTAAACGGCACCCCGCCTGCAACCCAGGCGATAAGTGTCTATCCGAAGGCTGAATTCACCGGCACGCCGCAATCAGGAGTCTATCCGCTGACTGTGGCATTCACGGACCAGTCAACCGGATCTCCGGTGTCCTGGCTCTGGGACTTCGGGGACGGTACAACCTCGACACTTCAGAACCCGACTCACATCTACTCGTCGATCGGCGTCTACACGGTCAGCCTGACCGTGACCGGTGCCGATAGCCTCTCTGATACCGAGACCAAAACAGGGTATATCTTCGTCAACACTCCAGCACGTCCGCTCCGGGCCAACATAAACGGGAGAACCACGTTCTTCAGCGTTGACCGGATAGCCGGCAGTTCACCGTTCAATGCAACGTTCTACCCCTATCCCGTGAGGCTCCAGAAAGAGACCACCTACACCTGGGATTTCGGGGACGGCTCACCCCTGGTGTCTGTGGGTACTCCCCCGGGGACGTGGTACTGGGTGCCGGCGCCGATTAACCACGTATACAGTGCTAAGGGGTTGTATTCGGTCACACTGACTGTGAAAAACAGCCCGACAGACTACTACAGTATTACGATTCCCAATTATGTGGTCGTGAGGTAGGAGGGAATCACAATGTCATCTGAATCAAAAAACCATACGGAAATCCGGGGGCAGGCAATAATCTGCTTCCTGATCGCCGCCCTGGCATTCGTACCCGCGATAGCCGGTGCAGATACTTACATCTACGGACCTACGGTTATCGACTCACCCGGCACCTATGTCCTGATGAGTGACGTCCTCAACTACAACGGAACGGTGTACTACAATGGAACCGAGTACTGGGAACCCTGCTTCAAGATTCTTGCCTCTGACGTGGTGCTGGATGGAAATGGCCACACCATCACCGGTGTCGTGAACTCCTCACGGACCGATTACTATCTCAGTCTGGGCTATGTCCCCGATCAGAACTGTATCATGGTCAACCCGGGACTTGAACGGGTCCATGTCAAGAACTTCAGGATTCTTGGTGAATTTGACGTTGGCATAGATTATTATCCGGTCGTTGACGGCCTGATCGAGAACAACGAACTGAGTGACAATGCTTATGGTATTTTCACCTGGAACACAAACAACGTCGACATCATCGGGAATACCGCCACTGGCAACCGGTTTGAGGGTATCTTCTGCCAGGGCTACTTCGATGGCAAAATCCAGGGAAATACTGCAAATAACAATGACATCGGCATCTACCTCCTTTTATGTAATCAGAACACCATCGATAATAACACTGCAAATTCGAACAAAATCGATGGAATCAATGATGACGGCGGTTCAGGCAATATCTTCTCCCGGAATACTGCAAACCTGAACGCACACCATGGGATTAACCTGACATATTGTCACGACTCCACAGTCCGGAAAAACACTGCTGACAGCAATGGAAATAATGGTATTTTCCTCTGGAACACCCCTCCATATGCTCAATGGAATGGTATCACCGTTGACGATAACCACGCCTGGCGCAACGGGTGGGACGGGATCAACCTAACCAACTCATCACACAATGTTGTTTCTTCAAATTCGGTCGAAGAGAACAATATTGCCGGGATATCCCTGAACGATTTTGACTTAGGTGAAGGGGATGAAAATCTCCCATGGGATACCACGGAAAACCTTGTCGACAGCAATGAAGCTCACCACAACGGGATGTACGGTATTATCAGCCGTGGTGCATCGAAAAACACCTACCGGGACAACCATGTCAGCTACAACCCGATAGGAATAGACATCGGTGAAGTCAACCTTGTTTCGGCATTTTTACTAAGTGATGTGAACCGGCTGGAAGGGAACGTGGTGCACAATAACGAAATCACCGGTATATACGTGCATGGCCACGATTACGTGCGGATCACCTCACAAAACGTCCTGACCGGGAACAAGGTCGCAGAGAACGACCGGATGGGCATCCACCTCGCCTATGCGAATGCGCATACCGTGAAAGATAACGTGATCTACGGCAATGGCGAAGTCGGTATGCAGGTGAACGCCTCGGCCTATAACAACATTTTCAACAACTGCTTCAACAACACCTACAATGTTGCATTCGGAGACATGATATTCCAGAACACCTGGAATGTCCTGAAGCAACCGGGTCCAAATATCGTCGGCGGCATGTACATCAGCGGGAATTACTGGGCAGAGCCGGATGGAACCGGACATTCCCAGGTAACAGGACCGAATGATGACGAATTCTGCAACCTCTCACTCTACCTGGCATCCCTGAACGTCGATAACTTCCCGCTCTGGAACCCGCTTGTCGCATCCTTCACTACTAATCCATCTACACCTGGTGGAGAAGTTCCCTTCACGGTCTACTTCACCGATACTTCCCTTGGCAACCCAACCTGCTGGTTCTGGGACTTCGGTGACGGTGATACGTCCACCCTGCAGAATCCGTCACATACCTACACCTCTGATGGAACCTACGCTGTCACGTTTACCGCCTCCAGGTGTCCTGTGGCGGAATGCGCCAGTACAAGTTTGAACACCACAGTCGTTCATGTCGGTCCGCAGGCTGACTTCACCGCTACACCTCTTGTTGGACCTGCACCACTGACGGTTACCTTCACCGACACCTCAACCGTTACCGGTACTACGTATCACTGGGACTTTGGGGATTCGGGGACGTCCGCCGAGCAAAACCCAGTCCACAAGTACATGAACCCCGGGTTGTATACCGTCTCATTGACCGTCACCGGTACATTCGGCAGCGATACCGAGACGAAGGTGAACTATATCGATGTAAGGACACCGCTCGGGCCGGTGGCCGATTTCACGGCATCGCCGCAGTCCGGAACAGTTCCTCTCGCCGTGAACTTCATTGACATGTCGAGCGGCGATTGTACCGACTGGGCATGGGACTTTGGCGACGGACTCACATCGGACGAAAGGAACCCCGTCCATACCTATACCGTCGCAGGAGATTACACCGTGGAACTTACGGTGACCAATACCGGTGGCAGCGCTTCAAAGACCATGGTCATTCACGCCATGGTTCCGGAGCCTATCGCGGATTTCATTGCCACTCCAAGGAGCGGCTATTACCCGCTCGAAGTGTCATTCATCGACCGGAGCTACGGAACAACCCCGGATACCGAGTATTACTGGACCTTTGGTGATGGCGGATCATCACATGAACGCGATCCATTCCATGTTTATTCTTCGGAAGGCTCGTATGACGTCCATCTCTGGGTGACCAATCCCAACCCTGCAAATCCTGCATTTGCAAAATCGGATGACATACCAAAGAACAGTTATATCGTTGTATCAGCAGACCCAATCCCGGTGGCATCAATTCTTCCGCACGATTGGTGGCTGCTCATGGGAGACATGCCGTTTACCATCGATTTCCAGGGGGTATCAACCTATACACCCACAACCTGGCTCTGGACCTTTGGTGACGGGACATCTGCAAACCAGCAGGACGTCTCTCACACGTTTACCAAACCTGGAGTGTATGATGTAACCCTTCGCGTCTTCGATGAGCAGGGCAGAGGAACGCAGGATACAGTCGTCGTTGTGGTACGACCTGTTGCTGACTTCATAGCGGACCCTGATTCCGGAGATGCCCCCCTGACCGTCCAGTTCACCGATACGTCATCAGGCAACCCTGATGAGTTCTACTGGAATTTCTATGGTGGATTCTGGCCTGAGTCCACCGAGCAGGACCCTGAGTATACCTACCAGTTCTGGGGGACGAAGTATGTGAGCCACTGGGTCAGAGCCAACGGTGTCTGGAGCACGGTAATCTGGAAAGCCATACCGGTTGGCGATACTCCGGCAATCAATGCCTTCCCCACCAGCGGACAGGTCCCGCTCGAGGTCAACTTTGAAGGTATTGCCGGAGGATACCCGGTCGACTGGCTCTGGGAGTTCGGCGATGGACACTACCAGCACGGCCAGACGGCTTCCCATACCTATGAAAATACTGGTATCTACACCGTGAAACTCACTGCGTACTACAACATCCACGACCCGGTTTCCACGACCGTAGTCATAGAGGTCCGCCCGGATGCCGACTTCATCGCGACACCCGATACCGGACATTCTCCTCTGACCGTGCAGTTTACCGACACGTCATTGGGCACCATTGCTGACTATTACTGGCAGGCATCTGACGGATGGACTTCGACTGCTAAAAACCCAAGCCACGCGTTCATCCAGTCGGGATACTATTATGTATTCCTGACGGTGGAAACGCCCGAGGGCCTTACTGACACCACGATGCAGGTTGTGAAGGTCTTCCCTGATGCTGATTTCACCTGGTATCCCTCTCAAGGCGGAGAGCCGCTCACGGTCCAGTTCGTTGACACTTCGCTTGGAGGCGGATTCAAATCCGTCTGGGACTTTGGTGATGGAACAACTGCAACCTTCTGGGACAGCCCTGGCAGGTCTGCACCGGTACATGTCTACGAGGAACTCGGTACCTATACCGTTTCCCTGACCAGGATGGGCTATGATCATCTGCCGGATACAGAAACCAAAGTAGTGAACCTCCTGGAACAGCCCCCTGTCGCTGAATTTACCGGCACTCCACGGACAGGGTCAGCACCACTGGTTGTAGACTTCACTGACCTTTCATCCAGTGTAAGTCCGATGACCTACTACTGGGAGTTCGGTGACGGAGTCACTTCAACGTCAAAAAATCCAAGCCACAGGTACTCCACAAACGGTGACTACACCGTGAAACTGACGGTAACGAACGCCGGAGGGTCCGACTCGGAGACCAAAGCTGCATACATCAGGGTCTCGGATGTCCTGCTCCCGGTCGCTGACTTCACCGCTTCACCGCGTGACGGGATTGAAGATCTTACCGTGCAGTTCAGGGACACGTCCATCAACAGCCCCACATCATGGTCATGGAACTTTGGCGATGGAAGCACATCCAACCTCCAGAGCCCGATCCACACCTATACGACACCAGGTTGGTACGATGTCACCCTGACGGTCAGTAACGCCCAGGGCCAGAACTCGTTGACCTGGAACAACTGTATCTACGTCCGGAACATCCCGCCCATCGCATTGTTCAATGCAGATCCGCGGACCGGAGATGCCCCGCTAACGGTGCAGTTCACCGATGAATCAACCGGACTGGGAATTACCTCCTGGCAGTGGAACTTCGGTGACGGCAGTACCTCGACAACGCAGAGTCCGCTCTACGTTTACAACACCGCTGGTACCTACACCGTGACACTCACGGTTGCCAACGACGGAGGGGCTAACACAAACGTCAAGACCAACTATATTACCGTCTCGCCGGCACCTCCGGCCAACATCATCAAGCTGTATCCGGGGTGGAACTTCGTCTCGGTGCCGAAACGGCTGGCCAGTGGGCATAACACGGCATTCCAGGTCTTTGGCGGGGTGAACCTCGGCGGGCATGCAATCCTCCTCTGGGACGCCCAAAACGGGATGTGGAAACAGGTGATGGCCGGTGATACCCTCCAGCCGCTGAATGGCTACTGGGTCTACTCGGTTACCCGGGTTGATGTCCCGCTGACCTTCGACACCGTCACCCCGCCTGCCCCCTATCCGAAGCAGCTTTATGCCGGCTGGAACGCTGTTGGGTATGCAGGGACGACATCGATGTCTGCACACAACTTCCTGACCATCATGGGAGGCCTGGATGGGAACTGGGGCACCCTGCTCGGGTATCACGAAGGCAACAACCCCGATAGCCCCATCATCCGTGACAGCAACGATGGGTTGCCCATGTATCCGACCAAGGGCTACTGGATTAGCATGAACAATAACGACACCCTCACGGTGGTGGTATAGATGAGACAGAAACATCCAATTTTCATTGCATTAGGGATCATCGCCCTCATCATGCTAGGGATTCCCGGCGTAGCTGCGGTGGGTCTCCCTCTGGAGTTGTATGGGAGCCTGACCGTAAACGGCGCTCCTGCACCGGTGAACACTCACGTTTTGGCCTACATCGACGGAAATGCACGTGGATTCGTGGACACTGAGGTCGCCGGCCGGTATGGCGGTTCAGGTGACTGGGACCAGAAACTGCTCGTGTTCGGCGAGGCCGGCGATGTCGGTCACCAGGTATCATTCTGGGTCAATGTCGGAGGAGGCCACTGGGCAGCCCAGACCACCCCCTTCGCCCAGGGAACCACCCGGCAGCTGGACCTGACCGTAACCTACGCCACACCGACTCCGACCCCGACCCCGACACCAACTCCGACGCCAACAATTATTCCTACACCAACCCCGACACCTGCCCCGACACCTGCCCCGACAATCACCAGGATAGCAACGGGCGGGGACGTCTTTATTGGTGAGGAAGGACTGGACATCCGCACTCCAATGGGGGGATTCACCCAGGTCGCACACTTCAGAACCGATCCTCTATTCCCGGACAAGATTATCACGATTCCCTCCTCGGCACAGAACAGTTATTTCGTTGACCCCGTTCAGTACGTCGGCTTCGTTGGTAACTGGTACCACTGGGACGGCGGAACTACCCGGGGCCAGGTCGCCTTCAATGTCGTCGATCCATCGATAGCAATTTACGTATGGGACCAGAATACCGGAAAAGACGTCAGCGGGAAATCAATCCCGGTTGGGAATTTCGGTAACTTCAGGATCGAGACCAACCTCTACACTATCACCAGCAGGCCGGGATATGGCGGTCAGGGTTTCATGACCATCAAGGTGCAGAGCCCTGATGGTGCTGTTTATACTGCTCTCTACCAGTCCGCTACCCAGAGCATCGGGCTGACCAGCCTTGCAGTAAATGAACCGATCTGGTACTGGGTAGTCCAGAACAATCCCACCAAAGGGTGGAACACCGGGTATAAAGATTCGTCGAATGCCCGTGTGTACCAGAGCGGCCAGTACAGGGTCTGGGCAGAATCCAACGTCAATGGGATAAAAGACAACTACAAGGATGCCGCCGGGCAGAACTATATCGGAAAGACAGTAAGTGTCACAAAGACGGTGAAACTCGAGTCAAAGCCGCTTATACTCACCGTCAACAAGCCCTCCCTTATCCGGGGAGACGCGTTCTCGGTCACCGTGAGTGGCGATCCCGACACGGATTATGTGGTCTGGATACGGTATGACTGCATCAGGATGTCAGGAGAGGAATGCGACCAGCCACCGACCATTGCATATAACCAGGAAGGTGTGTTCCGCGATTCATCACTGCAGTTCGTCTGTTTCGAATGTGACGGATGCATCAAGCACATCTATGATGTAGGCGCCGATAAGCCCGACCCGAAAGACTACTTTGTCAGGGTTCGGACCGATGCGGAAGGCATGAGGACCATAGATTTCCTTACCAACATTGACACGGCACCGGACAAGACCTACACCATTGCCGGGTTGCTCATAACTCCGGAGATCTTCACCAAACCCCAAATCCCAATCGAGACCTCTGTTACTGTATACAGGGGACAGGTTACCTTCAACCTGTATGCGTATGGATCACCGACCACCAGCACGTACCTTGGCGACAAGATCTGGATCCGCGGGACCAGTACCGATCCCAGCGGTTATGTCTACCTCCTGATGAGTGGACCCTGCCAGGACTGCGTCGGCGGTAACCTGCAGGGAAACACTGTCCGGAACAATATCCCATCAACATTCACGGTAGTCCCGGTCAATTCCGACAACACCTGGGAGTATCTCTGGGACACGAGCAATATCCAGATCGACCTCGGGGACTACACCATCTATGCCGCCAGCAAACCAAACGATGTCCCCTTGCTGGAAGGGATCCCCTGCCACGAGTGTGACCCGGTTGGACATTCCTGCGCAGCATGGGCAAAGAAGCCGCTGAAGTTCCTTGACCCGGATATTAGCGCCGATGTTCACCCCAAGGTGCTCAAGATCATCTGCTGCTCTCCGCCATCCATTACCGTATCCGGCCAGGCAACCGGCATCCGGAAGGATTCCTGCCTGGAGTGCGGACCGGATTGTGCCGAGGTCGCCTTCTGGGTGTTTGGCGAGGACAAGGTCGCAGGCCACAAGTACATCTTTGGTATCGTCGATGTCGATTGCCCCGGAGGGACCTTCTCGTTCAACCTGGCCAAATACTTCAACACTCTCATGCTTGAGCCGGGCACATACACCGTGATTGTCCAGCACCCCATGTACAACCACAAGCTGGACATCATCCCCGACAAGTGGCTGAACTCGTGGTGGTGCCCGCATTGCGGGTACGACTGCGGTTGCGGTGATTGCGACTGTAGCATATGCAACCGCTACCATTACTCGGATTGCTGTGACGAGTGCTGCAGCAATGGCCTCTGGACGTGCTGTGGTGTTTACACCTACGACTCCAACAAGGAGTATGTGATCAGTGCAAGCCCGGTCCGGTGGAGCAAGCTCTTCGTGATCGATGGACCTGACCGGAAAGCCGGGACTGCTGCGTCCCAGGCCCTGATCCAGGGGTTCAACGACCCGAACATCGATGACAAGATCAAAGTCCTCACCTTCAAGGTCGAGAGCAACACCGCGGTGCAGGCGGACTTCTCCGGGAGTCCGACATCCGGCCCCGCACCGCTGACCGTCCAGTTCACCGACATCTCGACAGGGGCCCCGACATCATGGTCGTGGAGCTTCGGTGACGGAGTGGCCTCAAGTGAGAAGAACCCGTCACATACCTACCTGAGCCCCGGGAATTACTCCGTGACCCTGACCGTGTCAAACGCCTACGGCTCCTCGTCAGCAACCAAGCAGAACTATATCACCGTGACCGGGGTCGGGCCGACTCCGACGCCAACTCCCACCCCGGTCCCGGGTTCTGACAGGATCTCCCTGAAGGGCGGATGGAACTTTATCTCGACACCAAGGACCCTGGCTGACGGGTGCAACACCGCCGGTGCCGTGTTTGCAGGAGTGGACACCGCCGGCCGGTCGGTCTTCCTCTACGATGCCCAGACCGGCATTTGGGAGGCGATGACCGCATCGAGCCCGGTCAGGCCCCTGGACGGTATCTGGATCTACTCTGTCGGAGCAAAGGATGTACCTCTCACCTTCAAGAGCGGTGGAGCATCGACACCTCCCACCAAGAATGTCTACCTCGGGTGGAACGCGATCGGCTTCTCGGATGTGATCCCCCGGTCGGCACAGGTAACCCTTGGTACGGTAGATGATCATCCGTTTAAGAAGTGGGTTCAGGTCATCGGATGGAATGCCCCTGCACAGTCCTACGAGAGTCCGATATTCAACTACTATCCACACTGGACTGAGCAGATGCAGCCGACCAAGGGCTACTGGATGTTCATGAACGGCGACCGGGCCTACTACCCATGGATCCTTGCGTCGTTAAGTTCATAAACAAATGAAGAGAAAGGAGGAATAATGTCCAAGAATCTCTTCATTTTTTCACTGCTGCTGGTTTTAATCATCGGGATTGCCAGTGCCGACGATGTAATAATTCCTCTCAAGCCGCACGAGTTTTATGGGACGGTCACCATCAATGGTGCTCCCGCACCTGTCGGTACGTCCATCATCGCGAAAATGTGGGGAACGTCCCATGGCACGTTCACTACAGTATCCCCTGGCACTTATGGAGGCCCCGGCCCCTTCGATAGCCGGCTGATGGTCCAGGTCGGTTCCCAGGAGTACAACGACTGTGTCGCCCGCGGCTGTTCGCTCCAGGTTGAATTTTATATCAACGGAGTGAAAGCCCAGGTGTATGATGTGACGGCGGGAAGTGGATGGTCAGGTTCGTACACCTTCCAGCCTGAAACGAGCACCCGTCTGAACCTCAACACCGGGACGCTCCCCGGGCCGACATCATCTCCACAACCGACACCTGCGACCACCCAAACACCGGTCCCTACAGCGTCCCCCGTACCGACCACCAGGCCACCCACTGCTGTCCCGACCCAGACCGTGACCGCCAGGCCACCCACTGCCGTTCCGACCCAGACCGTAACCGCCCGCCCGACCTCGTTGCCACACCGCCCCCACGAGTTCTACGGGACCGTGACCATCGGGATGAGCACCCCTGCACCCGCGGGGACATCCATCGAGGCACGGGCAGCCGGCATCGTCCAGGGTCCGGGTAACCCCATTACTGTCACGAACCCTGGCCTTTACGGTGGAACCGGGGCCTATGACCAGAGACTGGTGGTGCAGGGCTACCTGGATCACAATACCCCCATCGAGTTCTATGTAAGCGGGGCACGGGCAGAAGTGAGTGCGGGCCAGGAATGGACATCGACCTTCCCCTTCTCAGCCGGCAGTCTCACGGAACTGCATCTCCGGGCGAACCTGACCGCTCCGGTCGCTGACTTCAGCGCCTATCCGTCCGCCGGCTATGAACTCCTGGACGTCCAGTTCACCGATCTCTCCACCGGACCACCCGAAACATGGCACTGGGAATTTGGAGACGGACAGACCTCGAACCTCCAGAACCCGGTTCACAAGTATAACAACGGGAAGTACACCGTCACCCTTACCGTCACCAATGTGCTTGGGGAGAGTTCCAAGACCAGGGAACAGTACATCACCGTCCACCGCCAGGGCAGTGCGGGTGGTGGTGGAGGAGGTGGAGGTGGAGGTGGAGGTGGCTTCTACGCCATCGGCAGCCCCACCCCGACCGTGACCCCCACCCCGACCGTGACCCCCACCCCGACTGTGACCCCCACCCCGGTCATCACGGCAGGAAACCTCCCGCTGAACTCGGACCTCGCCCTCTCCCAGTCGGTCACCATCGCCTCCCCGGACAACACCGGTATAATCGCGATGCTGGCAGGAGTCAGGCCGACCACGTCACTCGGGGAACCGCTCCTTTCCCTCTCGATCAAAAGGATACCTGACTCCGGGGTCCCACCGGTCGCGGCCGGCGCAGAATACTCCTATGCCGGGTACGCCTACGAGATAGAACCGAGCGGCGCATCCTTCGATCCCTATATCACCCTGACCATCATGGTCTCGGGAGAAGACTGGGCAGGGATCAAGGACCGGCACCTCTTCCTCAAGTGGTACAACCCGGCCACCTCAGCATGGGAAGACATTCCGGCAACGGTCGACCCGGGCGCACGCGCGGTGAGTGCCAAGATCACCCATACCAGCATCTTTGCCCTCTTTGCCGAGAGACCACCGACAACCACGCCGACCACCGCCCCGATCCCTGTCCAACCAACCGGAGGGACCCCCTCCTATCTCTGGATCATCGTTGTCGTGGCAATCATCATCGTGGGAGTCATCGTCGCCATCGTCCTTAAAAGGCGCATGGATCAGGAGGAGATGTCCGAAGAAGAGTGGAAGATCGAGTAGGGGACCAATAACCCTTTTTTTTAATGTCTGAGGCATTTCATCTTTTTTTTATGCATCAGGCTATTGTTTGACCTGCCACCATGCCGGAAGTCATCCAGGGGCCTTTATCCGGAATCCTCGGTGTAATAATAAAACTCGCCGCTCGCCTTCTGGTCGCGGTCGAGGTAGGACCCTGGCTTGTTGATCCGCGGCCTCCCGCTCCGGTCCCTCCGGAAGGTGACTCCCAGCCGGGAGAGGAACCGGTTCATGCCCTCACGCATCCCGAAGGGGCCGGTCGCTTCACCTGTGATACCCGGTTCACCGTCAAATACAAGGACCCGCTCGCTGATCATGTCGATGAGGTAGATGTCGTGGTCGATGACGAGGATTGCCGCTTCCCGGCCATCGGCATGGTGCCGGAACATCCTGGTTATCCGGACCCGCTGCTCTACGTCCAGGTGGGCGCTCGGCTCGTCCAGGATGTAGAGGTCGGCATCGCGGGACAGGCAGGCAGCGATGGCCACCCGCTGGAGCTCTCCCCCCGAGAGGGTATCGATCGGGGACTGGAGGAGAGGGGCCAGGAAAAGCGGCTCGATGATGTCGTGCTGGTACACCGGGGTGTCAAAGATCCGGGTATTCTGCCGCAGGAAAAATTCAACGGTATCGGATGAGGTGGCCTTGAGGTACTGGGGCTTGTAGGAGACCCGGGCCTTCAACTCGACCGGGCCTCCGTCCGGCTCTTCAACGCCGGCGAGCAGCCGTGCAAAGGTGCTCTTCCCTATCCCGTTTGCCCCGACCAGGCCGAGCACTTCCCCGGCCCGGATATCCCCGGCCCCGACCCTGAGGTGGAACCGGTCATACCTCTTCTCCATCTTCGGGAACTCGAGGAGGGTTTCCCGTCGTGCCTGCTTCTCGTGGGCGCGTTTCTCAAAAACCACCGGGTATTCCCGGAACCTGACGTTCTCTTCCGGGAGGTAGCCTTCCAGGTACTGGTTGATCCCCACCCTGACCCCCTTGGGCTGGGTGATAACCCCGAACACCGCCGGTTTTCCGTATGCAACATGCACCGTGTCTGCCAGCATGTCGAGGATCGCCAGGTCATGTTCAACGATGACGATCGGGCGCGACGCTGCAAGGTTCCGGATGAGCTGTGCCGCTGCCATCCGCTGGTAGATATCGAGAAACGGCGTTATCTCATCGAGGAAATAGAAATCGGCATCGCGGGCAAGGCAGGCGGCGATGGCCACCCGCTGGAGCTCTCCCCCCGAGAGGGTCGCGATATCTGAACCGAGGACCGGTCCGAGACCGAGGGCGGCAATGTAGTCCCCAAGCCTGCCCCGTTCGTCTGTGGATGCGAGGAGCTCGCCCGGGGTTCCTGAAAAGACCCGCGGGATGTAATCGATGTACTGGGGCTTGACCGCCACCTTCAGCTTTTTGGTCGAGATGGTAAGCAGGTACTCGAAGAGCTCGGTCCCGGCATACTGCCTGAGCACCTCTTCCCACCCGGCCGTGCGTTCAAACATCCCGAGGTTCGGGGTCATCTGGCCGGACAGGATCTTGACCGCCGTGCTCTTCCCGATCCCGTTCGCCCCGAGGATGCCGGTCACCTTCCCCTCGACCGGGATCGGAAGGCCGTACAGGGCAAACCCGTTCACCCCGTACCGGTGGGTCGGCTGCTCGAGCTCTTCAGGAAGGCTGACGATATCGATTGCCTCAAACGGGCATTTCTTGATACATATCCCGCACCCGACACAGAGCTCCTCGGATATCACCGCTTTTCCGTCCTCGCCGATAACAACCGTCTCGTCCCCGGTCCGCACCCTGGGACAGTAGAGGATGCACTCGGTACCGCATTTCCGCGGGTGGCACCGATCCTTGTGGACGACCGCTATCCGCATGCTGGGATCACGACAATGTGCCGGTCAGGAGGAGCGTCCAGGTTATGAACCAGAAGGCAAAGGTCATGAACCCCTGGTAGAACCAGTCCTTTTTCCCAAGCGATGCCGGCCCAAGACGCATGGCCTGGAAGATATGCCGCTGGACCACCACCCCTGCAACCATGATGACCAGGGCGAGGAGGGTATGGCTCTGTAACCCGAGGGTGTTGGCAGGGTCGATTGCCAGGAAGGATATTGTCCCGGTCACGATCCCCATCACACAGGCAACCAGGGACCGCTGGATCCGCTGGAGGTGCTCCGCGCTCTTCTCTTCAGGAGTTTTCCTGCCCGTAATGACCGGTTTATCCTCCATCTCTTCGGCACTCATCACGACACCTAGTAGTCCTATTTTTAGGTCGTTGCCTCATATCTAATTTGGTATCCCCCATGGCAACACGCGAGGGTATGAGCGGGATCGATCTCCGGGCGGTGGTTACGGAGTGGGCCGGTCTCCTTCCGCTCTGGATCGCCAAGGTTTACCTGGTCCCTCCCGGCTTCCTCGTGTTCCGTCTCCATGGCCGGGAACGTGCCCGGTTCTTCCTGCTCATCGAGAGCGGGAAGCGTGCCCACCTCACGAGCGCCCTCCCCCACCCCCCGAAATTTCCACCGCCGTTTGCCATGCTCCTGCGCAAGCATATCTCGGGCGGAAGGGTCCTCTCCATCAAGCAGCACGGCATCCAGCGGATCGTTACCTTCGATATCGGGAAGCGCGGGACCGAGTACCACCTCGTTGTCGAACTCTACGATGAAGGAAACGTGGTACTCTGCGACCAGCACTACACCATCATCCAGCCGATGCGCCCCCAGCGGTTCCGGGAACGGGACGTGGTGGCCGGCGTGCCGTACGTCTTTCCGCCCCCGGACCCTTCCACTTTTTCGCCCGAAGAGTTCAGCCGGTACCTCCTGGAAGAAGACCGGGACCTGGTCAGGGCCCTTGCCGTGGGGGTCATGCTGGGCGGAGCGTATGCCGAAGAGCTATGCAGGAGGGCCGGGATCGACAAGACCATCCCGGCACGGGAGGCGGATGCCGGTGTCCTGTACCGGGAACTCCACCGGCTTATCCGTGAAGCGGAACAGGAGATTGCCCCGCTCAGGCAGGGGAATGCAGTCCTGCCCGCAGGGGGAAAAGCCCCTGCCGCGGCAGAGGGGATCCCGGCGTTCAACCTGGCGCTGGACCGGTTCTATCCGCCTGTCCCGGCACCGGAGACGGCTGCGGTGAAGGTCGCAGAGAAACAGGGCAGGCAAGAGCGTATCCGCGCCCGGCAGGCCGAACTGCTCGCCCGGTACGAGGGCCGGGTTGCCCGGAACGAGAGGATCGTGGAACTGATGTACGGGTCGTACCCCCTCCTCCAGGACATCATCAACACGCTGGAGAGGGCCAGCAGTACAAAGTCGTGGCAGGAGATCGCGCAAATCCTTTCCGCCCAGCATTCCGGCCCGGCAACAAGGATCCTCTCCGTCAACCCTGCAGAAGCGTCGGTGGACGTTGATATCGGGGAGCGGGTCACCCTTTTTGTCCGTGAAGGCCTCGAGGCAAGCATCGGACGCTACTATGATGCGAACAGGAAACTTAAGAAGAAGATTGCCGGGGCCCGGGCGGCAATGGAGCGGCCGGTGGTCGCGGAAGCCAAGAAGAAGACGGTCCAGGCCCCGGTCATGAAGCGACGGTGGTACCACCGCTTCCGCTGGTTTTCAACAAGCGACGGGGTGCTGGTTCTCGGCGGGAAAGATGCCTCCCAGAACGAGGAGCTGGTCAGGAAGTACATGGAAGGAGGGGATCTTTTTGTCCATGCCGACGTCCATGGCGCAAGCGTGGTGATCGTGAAGGGGGCGACCGGGCGGATGGACGAAGTGGCGCAGTTTGCCGCCTCGTACTCGGGCGCATGGCGGAGCGGCCATTTTTCCGCGGATGTGTATGCGGTCAGGCCTGCCCAGGTGAGCAAAACTCCGGAGTCCGGGGAGTACATCGGCCGGGGCTCGTTCGTGGTGAGGGGGGAACGGGACTACTACCGGGACGTCCCGCTTGCCGTTGCCATCGGACTGCAGCGTGAGCCCGAGATCGCGGTGATCGGGGGGCCTCCCTCCGCGGTATCGGCCAGGACAGACCTCTTCGTCACCCTCAGGCCCGGCACGTTCGAGCCCAATGATATCGCAAGAAAGCTGTTGCGGGTCCTGCGGGACCGGCTCGGAGATGAGGCGAAGGGGCTGAAGGGCGTGCTCTCGGCAGAATCGATCGCTGCGTTCGTCCCGCCGGGCGGGTCCGATATGGTGGAGAGATGAAAGCCGAAACGGGAGAACTCCAGAGGTCGTTTGGGGAGATACGGCTCTTTCCCGAGAGCCTTGACGACCTCTGGCACCTCTCCCACCTGGTTGGTCCCGGCGACCTGGTCTTTGCCACCACCCTGCGGTCGGTCGAGACGCCCCCAGACCGCATACGGCCTGAAAAGGCCGAGAAACGACCGGTACGTCTCGGGATACGTGTCGGCAAGGTCGAGTTCCACAAGTTCGCCAACCGGCTCCGCATCCACGGGGTGATCGAACAGGGCCCCGAGACCGGCGCACACCATACCCTGAACATCGAGCCGGGGTACGAGATCTCGGTTATCAAGCGTTGGCGGCAGGTCGAGCTCGAACGGGTCGACCGGGCAGTGAGGACTTCGATATACGAAGCGGTCCACATCCTGGCCATCGAGGAGGGGGATGCAGAACTCTTCAGGATCCGCCAGTTCGGACCCGAAGGGGTCCTTTCCTGCACGGCAGGGAGCGGAAAGGAGTCGGGCCTGGGCACCCGCCAGGATTTCTTTGCCCGGGTGGCCTCCCACCTCTCATCGATAACGGGCCCCCTGGTGGTCGCCGGGCCGGGATTTGTCAAGGAGGACTTCATGAGGTACCTACAGTCGATGCTCCCCGGGGTGGCAGCCCGCTGCATCGTGGTAGAGACCCGGAGGATCGGATCGGGAGCAGTCCAGGAGGTCATCGGCCAGGGTGTCCTGGAGAGGATCCACGAGGACCTGCAGCTTGGCAACGAGGTCAGAACGATAAACGAACTGCTCGGACGGATCGGCAAAGGTCTCCCGGCTGCGTACGGGAGGGCCGAAGTGCAACGGGCAGTCGATTACGGGGCCTGTGAACGGCTCCTGGTGCTCGATTCCCTTCTCAGGGACGAAGGGATCGTTCACCTGATCGACCGGGCCGAGCTGATGAATGCTGCAATCGTGGTCTTCTCTTCCGAGTTCGAACCGGGAAAGCAACTGGAAGGCCTGGGCGGGATTGCCGCCCTGCTGCGGTATGCCGTGGAATGACCACCCGCGGAGAGGCGAACCTATTTAACAGAGGAACCTCCACGGGAGATCAGATGCTCCGGCACACCTGCGGGTACGAACTCGATATCCTGTGCAGGAACTGCGGAAAACCGGTGGAGTACCGGGCCCGGCAGGGACTCATCTGCCCGAACTGCGGACGGGTGGTGACCCTGGTCTGCCCGGGATGCGGAAAACGGTGGTAGTTCCCTAGACCCGGCTCCTCAGCCACTCTGCGTACTGGTGGCGCAGCGCGGATATTTCTTCGGGAGAGAGGTCTTTTTTACGGCGGGTATCAAGGTGGGCCTGGAGCTGCCGGATGATGGTTTCTGCCATGGTGAACTCCTCGACTTCGAGATACACCGGAGATCCGGTGACATTGATGGTCTCCCCGCAATTGGGGCAGAGTTTCCACTGCTGGAACCGGTCGACATATGTGAAAGCCCTGCATCCGCCACAGCGGATGATGAGGTACATCCTAACCGGGTATTACCGTGCTGGGAGGATATATATTGCGCCCCATGCCGGCCCTTGAGACCCTCCCGGATAGACACCCGCTTTATCATTAACCGCGACCCAAGAGAGAACATATGCGAGAAAAACCGATTACCGCCGTCGGGGTCCGCGGGCTCCCGCTCATCAGAAAGGGCGATGATCTCTGCGCCCTGATCTCAGAGCGGGTAGTCCTCGCAGACCGGGATATTGTCTGTATCGCTTCTTCCGTTTATTCAAAAGCGAAAGGCTATACCCGGTCCCTGTCAGACATCGTCCCGGGTGAGCGGGCCTCCAGGATAGCAGGCGGGACAAAGGAAGACCCCAGGTTTATCCAGGCGGTCCTCGACTCCTCCCGGGATGTCATCCTCGAATATCCCTTCGTGCTCTGCGAGCTTCCCTGCGGCCATGTCGGTGTGCGGGCCGGGGTCGACCAGAGCAATATCGAAGACGGCCAGATCATCCTCCTGCCCCCTGACCCGATGGCTGCGGCAGCCGAGCTCCGGGAAGGATTCCGTGCACGGACCGGGAAGGACGTGCGGGTGATCGTGACCGATACCTGCGGCCGGTCATTCCGAAGGGGTCAGACCGGGCATGCGATAGGGTGGAGCGGCATGCCGGCCATCCGCGATTTCCGGGGGGACCGCGACCTGTTCGGGCACGAGCTGAAGATCACCGAGGAAGCGGTCGCCGATGAGATCGCCGGGTTTGCAAATTTCGTGATGGGGGAAAGCGACAACGCGGTCCCGGTCGTGGTTTTCCACAACTGTCCGGACTGGGACGGCCACGATACCATCTACTTCACCCCGGAAGAGGACATCATCAGGAAACGGCTGAAAGAATAGTGATGCCGCAAAAGACCTGGTCCCGCTCAAAAAAAAGGGTGGTCCGGCCGGGGTGATCAGAATAGGAAGTTGAGGACGATGACGAGGACTGACAGTGCAATGGCAACCGCGATCACCGTGTACGGGTTGATGTGGATGGCCCGCTTGTCCTCGCTCTCGTAGTAGTTGACCAGGCCGGCAGACGATATCAGCCTGCCGCCAGATTTCTTTGCCATACCAGATTATTTCTCCTTTTCAACCTATATAAAAACGGTGACAGGACCCATGGGTGCGGGGGATCTCGTTGTAGAGGGCCGGGCACTCCTCTACGAGGAACTGCTGGCCAGGGATGTAACCATCGTGGTGGAACGGGGACGTATCCACCGCATCGAGGAGACCTCGGGCAGCCCGGCAGCATGGATATGCCCGGCCCTATTCAATGCCCATACCCATGTAGGGGACAGCGTGGCCATGGACATCCCGGTTTCTGGAGACCTCGAAGAGACCGTCACTCCACCGCACGGACTGAAGCACCGGATCCTTGCTGCAACACCGGAAAATGACCTGGTCGCGGCGATGCGCGCCACCATCGGGGCCATGTACCAGTACGGGACCGCAGGGTTCGCCGATTTCCGGGAAGGAGGGGTGGCCGGGGTGGAGGCGCTCGGGCGTGCCGGGGAGGGGTTGCCGTGCCGGCCCCTCATCCTTGGCAGGGATGGCGGAGAACTGGCAGGCGACGGTGCCGGGATAAGCAGTGTGCGCGATGTCCCGTCTCTTGACGAGGTGGTGTCGCGGGCCAGGAATGCCGGGAAGCTGGTCGCGTTCCATGCCGGCGAACGGGATCGCTTCGATATCGATGCGGCACTCTCGTACGAGCCCGATCTCATGGTCCACTGCACGCATGCCACGGGGAAGCACCTGCAGCGGTGTGCCGACGAGGCGATCCCGGTCGCGGTCTGCGCGCGTTCGAACTGGCTGTTCGGGGTGACCGGGAGCGCGCACAGACCCCCGGTACTGGAGATGCTTCGCCGGGGAGTACCGCTCCTGGTCGGGACCGACAACTGCATGACCGTGCAGCCCGATCCCTGGAGGGAGATGTCGTTTCTCACCACCGTGTACCGTGTGTCCCCGGAAGAGGTGCTCCGGGCCGCCGTTGCCGGTTCGGCCCTTGCCGGCAGACCATACTTCATCCGGGAGAAGTCTCCCGCAAATTTCCTGGTGATCGCACCGGGGGATTCCAACCTCTGGCTCTCCCGCGATCCGGTCAGGACACTGGCCAGCAGGGCCGGGGCGTGCAATATCCTCAAAAGAGTTATTAATTCATGAAATTACATTAATAGAAAAGCTCTTTTGGGGGTACCCATGTTCCAACACATACTGGTAGCAATAGACGGATCAAAGATCAGTGACCAGGCGCTGGGGGCGGCAATCGAAGAAGCGCGGATATGGAAAGGATCCCTGCACGCGATCTATGTTGTGGAGACCGGTCTCTTCTCATCACTGCCTATGGACAGCACGTGGGAGATCATGTACAGCATACTCGAGCAGGAAGGAACCCGTGCCCTTGAAGCAGCCCGCGAGATGGCTGAAAAAAAGGGTGTCAGGATCGAGACCTCCATCCGGCAGGGGCATGCCGGCAACGAGATCGTGAAGGCTGCCGGTGAGATCGGCGCAGACCTCGTGGTTGTGGGATCGCATGGAAAGAGCGAGGTTGACCGGCTCCTGCTCGGGAGCGTCAGTTCGTTCGTGGTCGCGAACTGTCCTAGAACGGTCATGGTGGTAAGACCCTCACAGAAATGAACGTTGCAGACTTTATGACCAGTGAGGTTGTCCGGGTCGAGATACCCGGGAACCGCGACGACGTGCTGAAGATACTGAAACGGACCGGCATCAGCGGAGTCCCGGTGCTGAAGGGCGGCAAACTGGTGGGGATCATCACCCGGAAAGACCTCCTCCGGAAGTCCGATGAGACCCAGCTCGGCCTGCTGATGACCAGCAACCCGGTCACCGTGCGTCCCGATGCCCCGGTCCAGGAAGCAGCACGCCTCATGATCGATTACAATGTCAGGAGACTCCCGGTCGTTGATGGCGAGGAGCTCGTAGGCCTCATCTCGGTCGCCAACCTCATCCATGCCCTCTCCCAGATGCGGATCAGGGAAGAGATCAAGGACAGCTACGTCTCGCAGACCTATGCCCTCTGGGAAGAGACCCCGCTCCCGCTCGTCGCCCGGATCATGGAGATATCGGGGTTCGAGGCTATCCCCATCCTCGATGCAGAGAGCAGGCTGCAGGGCATCATCTCCGAACGGGACCTGATCCGCCATTCGTCCATCGAGGACATGGTCGAGATCAGCGATTTCTCGAACGGGACCGATGATGACGAATGGACATGGGAGAGCATCCGCGACATGCACACCATCTCGTACGGCATCTCCCGCATCCAGTTGCCGGAGCGCCCGGTCAAGTCAGCGATGATCACCAATGTCATCTCCGTCCCCCTGAATGCCGAGGTGAGCGAGTGCGCACTGAAGATGAAGCGCGGACGCGTTGACCAGTTGCCCGTGGTGAACGGTGACAAGAAACTGGTGGCCATGCTCTTTGACCGCGACCTGATCGCCGCGCTCTGCCAACACCCGGAACAATAAAAACCTTTAAATTTTCTTATGACGTGTATTGTGGTGAAGCGCTTTTGAGAAGTTTTCCCAGCGTTTTCTGTATTTTGGGGTGTATATATGATTGAAGGAGCCCAGGAACCCCTGAAGGGGACGACCACCGTGGGACTGGTCTTTGAAGATGGTGTTGTCCTCGCCACCGAGCTACGGGCCACGATGGGGTATTTGATTGCCAGCAAGAAAGCCAAGAAAGTATACCGGATCGCTGACCGCATCGGTATGACCACCGCCGGCGGCGTCGGCGATGCCCAGCAGATGGCACGGCTCATGACCGTCGAGTGCAGCCTCTATAATATCCGGCGCGGGCGGCCGATGTCGGTTGTAGCGGCATCCACCCTGCTCTCCAATATCCTGAACAACAACCGTGTCTTCCCGTTCTACGTCCAGCTCCTTGTCGGCGGGGTCGATGAATCCGGGCCATCCATCTTCTCGGTTGATGCACTCGGGGGGCAACCAGGGAAGAGGAGAGCGTGGCGACGGGGTCAGGCTCGCCCATGGCCTACGGAGTGCTCGAGGACCGGTACCGGAAAGGGATGCCACGGGACGAGGCGGTGGCACTCGCCATACGGGCAGTGCGGGCGGCAATGAAAAGGGACGCCGGTTCAGGCGAAGGTATCCATGTCGTGGTGATAACCAGGGACGAGTACCTGGAGATCACCGACGAGGAGATCGAAAAGAAGTACGCTCTTGCCACGACCTCATAACACTCTTTTTAGGAATGATCTGATGCTTATTGAAGAACGGTTGAAAGAACTCAAGGACAAGATCAACGAGAAGGTGCCATCCGGCATCACCGTATCCGAAGTGGAATTTGAAGGCCCCGAGCTCGTAATCTACACCGATGATCCGAAGCGGTTCGCCGATGAAGCGGACCTCATCAGGATCCTAGCCCGGGACCTCAGGAAACGGATCGTGGTCCGGCCAAACGTGCTCGAAGACCCCGAACGGGCGGTGACCGAGATACGGGCTGTCGTGCCGGAAAGTGCCGGGATAACGGATATCTTTTTTGACGCAGACACCGGCGAAGTCCTGATCGAGGCCGAAAAGCCCGGGGTGGTCATCGGCAAGAACGGGGCAACCCTGCGCGAGATCACCCGGCATATCGGCTGGACCCCCAAGGTGGTCCGGACCCCGCCCATCGAGAGCTCGACGGTGAAACAGATACGCCAGTACCTGCGCTCGGTGAACGAGGAGCGGAAGGCGTTTTTGCGGACCATCGGGAGGAGGATCCACCGGGATGTCATGAGCAGGGACCAGTGGGTCAGGGTGACCATGCTCGGGTGCTGCCGTGAAGTGGGCAGGGCGGCGTTCCTGCTCAGTACCCCTGAGAGCAGGGTGCTGATCGATTGCGGAGAGAAACCGGACAACAGCAACAACACCCCGTACCTCTACGTGCCCGAGATCCACCCTCTCTCCCAGCTGGATGCCGTGGTGCTGACCCACGCCCACCTCGACCACTGCGCCCTGGTGCCCCTGCTCTTCAAGTACGGGTATGACGGCCCGGTCTACAATACCCCGCCTACCCGGGACCTCTCTGCCATGCTCCAGCTCGATTATCTCGACGTGGTATCCAAGGAAGACCGTAAAATTCCCTACAGCTCAAACGAGGTAAAAAGCTACATCAGGCATTCCATCGTGCTCAACTACGGGAGTGTCACCGATATCGCGCCCGATATCAAGCTCACGTTCCACAATGCCGGGCACATCCTGGGATCGGCAATCGCCCACTTCCATATCGGCGACGGGCTCTACAATATCGCCTTTACCGGGGACTTCAACTACAGCAAGAGCAGGCTTTTTAATCCTGCAACCAACCAGTTCCCCCGCCTGGAGGCCCTTTTCATGGAGAGCACGTACGGCGGCAGCGGTGATATCCAGCCCCCCCGGGCCGATGCCGAAGAAAAGCTCTACGAGACGGTGAATACGACCATCGGGAGGGGCGGCAAGGTCATCATCCCCGCATTTGCCGTCGGCCGATCCCAGGAAGTCATGCTCGCCCTCGAGGAGGGTATCCGGAAGGAAAAGATCCCGAAGGTGAAGATCGCCCTCGACGGGATGATACGCGAGGCAACGGCCATCCACACCACGTACCCCGAGTACCTGAACAGCGATCTCCGCAACCAGATCTTCAAGGAAGGCCTTAACCCCTTCCTTGCAGACTGCTTTGTCGCGGTCGACTCGACCGACCTCCGGGAGCGGATTATAAACGGCGACCCCTGTGTCATCATCACCACGAGCGGCATGCTTAACGGCGGGCCGGTCATGGAATATCTCGGCAACCTGGCGCAGGACGAGCGAAACACCCTCGTCTTCGTCGGCTACCAGGCTGAGGGAACACTGGGCCGCAGGATCCAGAAAGGGTGGCGGGAGGTACCGATCGGGCGGCGGGAGACCATCCTGATCAACCTGGAGATCGTTACCATCGACGGCTTCTCGGGCCACTCCGACCGGCGCCAGCTGATCAACTACGTCGGGCATGTCCAGCCGAAACCCGAGAAGATCTTCACCATCCACGGCGACGAGAACAACACCATCGATCTCGCAAGCTCGCTCTACAAGCGCTACCACATCGAGACCCATTCACCGATGAACCTTGAAACCTACCGGATGATATGAGAGCACGTATCTCTCTGTGCCTGGGCGTTTTCTCGGTGATGGCCCTCTCAAACGCCATCGTCCCCATCCTTGCAGGGTTCGGTGACGGCACCTTCAGCCAGGGAGCGATCTATTCCGCCTACTTCTTCGGGGCATTCCTGCTGGTGCTCCCATCGGGATTCTTTGCCGACCGCATCGGGGAAATCCCCCTTGTCCGGGCCGGGCTTCTCCTCACCCTCCTCTCAGGTCTCCTCATCGCTGCGGTCCCTTCCACGCCCCTCCTCATCTTTTTCCGCCTTCTCGAGGGCATAGGCGCCGGCCTGTTCGTCCCGTCAGCCCTCTCCCTGATCAATGCCCGCCCGGACCACGAGGCGGGGAGCGGCACGTTCATGGCCATGCTCAACATCGGCCTGGTGGCGGGCCTGATCGGGGGAGGGTGGCTGGTCGAGGTATCGGGTGCGCTGATGTCCGGCATCCTGCTCTTCACCGCTTCGGCCGCCATCCCGGCAGTGGCCAGCGTGTTCCTCGCACCCGGGCCGGGGCGCGCTCTCCCTCCCGAGACGGTGAGCGAGACCCTGCAGCGGCTCGTGCGGGTGGCCGGGGATTATTTCTGGCTGTGGTTCTCGGCCGTTATCATGCTCGGGACGACAGGGGCACTCACCGTGCTGTATCCCGAGTTCTCCAGCCTGTCACCGGGCGTCCTCGGGATGACTGTCGCCGCCATGAGCATCTCGACTGCCATTACTGTGGTGATCGTCTCCCGTATCCACCTCCCGCCGATCCCGGCCCTCAGGGTTGCAGCGGTAGGGATGGCTGGTGCGGTGATGCTCGTGTTCCTCACACCGCTCTCTTTTATCCTGGTGGGAGCCCTTGCCGGGGTGGTGATGATCGCCCAGCTGGCATTCCTCGCAACGTCAGAGGCTCGCCAGGGAGTGGTGATGGGGCTCTTCAATGCAGCGAGCTATGGCGGGATGAGCATCATGCCCTTCATCGCCGGTTTCATTGCCGAGTTCTCGTCGTTTTTCCTGGCGTTCCTGGTGGTCGCCTGCCTTGGGCTGGTGGTGGCGGTGACCGTTGGCCGGGGACGGGCCGCCGAAAGGGGCTGGCAGCCCGGGGGATAATGTTCCTGTCTTCCCGCCCCGGGCTTTTGAATAACAGGATGCCGGGGACGGGCCGGGCCGTGTAAATGCCTGGCCGAACAGCTCTCTTCCTTTGTCACCACCACGAGGGCCGGATGTACCCCTTTGCCGCGGGCGTCGCCTCCCTCCCCTGCGGCGTCCGCTTGATCAGGCCGGTCTGGATGAGGTAGGGTTCGTACACCTCCTCGATAGTCCGTGGATCCTCGCCGATCGAGATGGCAATGGTCTTCAGCCCGACAGGGCCCCCCCCGAAGTCGTCGACGATCACGGACAGGATTTTCCGGTCCATGTCATCGAGGCCGAGTCGGTCAACGCCGAGCAGGGTCAGTGCCTGGTCCGCAACCGTGCCGCTGACGCACCCGTCACCGCGGACCAGGGCATAGTCTCCCACCCTGCGCAGCAGGCGGTTGGCAATCCTCGGGGTGCCCCGGCTCCTCCCGGCAATCTCCGCGCACCCATCGGGGGTGATGGGGATGCCAAGCACGCCCGCGCTGCGCCGTACGATCCGGGTCAGCTCCTCCGGGGAATAGAGGTTGAGCCGGAAGACCATCCCGAAACGGTCGCGGAAGGGTGAAGAGAGGAGGCCCACCCGGGTGGTGGCCCCGACCAGCGTGAATGGAGAGAGATCGATCTTGATGGCCCGGGCGCTCGGCCCCTCGCCGATCATCACATCTATGGCATAATCCTCCATGGCCGGGTAGAGGATCTCCTCCACGATGGTGGGGAGCCGGTGGATCTCATCGATAAAGAGGATGTCCCCTTCTCCGAGGAGGGTGAGTATGGCGGCAAGATCGCCCGCCTTCTCGAGGACCGGCCCGCTGGTACACTGGATATTGCTTCCCAGCTCCCGGGAGATGATGTGGGCAAGCGTGGTCTTGCCCAGACCCGGAGGCCCGGAAAAGAGGACATGGTCGAGCGGCGAATTCCGCATCCTGGCCGCATCGATGGCGATGGCAAGCGCCTCCCTGATCGCGTCCTGCCCGATGAAGTCCGGGAGGCGGCCCGGCCGGATCCCCGGCTCTTCGACCTCGCCTTCCCGGAGCGCTGGGGAGACGATGCCCTCCTCCATGCTACTGCTCCCTGAGGACGGCCAGCGCGGCCTTGACTGCTTCAGCAACCTTCGGGGATGGGTCAGCTGCCAGCGCCTGGTCGACGGCTGCCCTCGATTCGCGCTCCGCAAAGCCGAGTGCCACCAGCGCGCTCACCGCATCACGCCGGACCGGGTCGGTCCCGGCCGGCGCGGTACCCTCGAACTCCACCGCTTTCTTCCGGAGCTTGTCCTTCAGCTCGAGGATGAGGCGCCTGGCGTTCTTCTGGCCGATCCCCGATATCCTGGTGAGCACCTTCTCATCTTCATCAAGGATTGCAGCGGCAAACTCCGGGATACTGATCTGGGAGAGGACCGAAAGGGCAAGGGTCGGGCCAACCCTGGTGACGCCGATCAGCATGCGGAACATCGAAAGACCGGCCGGGTGGAGGAACCCGTACAGCACCAGTTCGTCCTCCCTGACCACGAGAAGGGTATACGCACGGACCTTCCGGGGAGCCCCGGCCAGCAGGCGGAGATCCGGGCCGGTCATCCTCACCTCGAACCCGATCCCGCCGGTCTCGATGATCGCCGAGCCCTCGCCGGTGGATACGACCTCCCCGAAAAGCTGCGCGATCATGGAGACCTCATGACATGGATATGGCAGAGGGCGACGGAGAGGCCGTCGGCGACATCGTCGGGTCTCGGTATTGCCGGGAGATCCAGCAACCGCCGGATCATCTCCTGCATCTGTCTTTTGTCGGCCTTCCCGGACCCGGTAATCGCCTGCTTGACCTGGTTTGGGGTATATTCAGCCACCGGGACCCCGTTCTGGCAGGCAGCGAGGAGGATGACCCCCCGCACTTCGGAGACATTCATGGCCGAGGTGACGTTCCGGGAGAAGAAGAGCTTCTCCATGGCCAGCCAGGCCGGCCGGTAGTGCCGGATGAGGTCGGATATGCCACGGTAGATCTCTTCCAGGCGCTCCGGGGTTCCTTTCTCCCGGCCCGAGGTACGGATGCAGTCATAGCAGACCGCCCGCGATCGCCCGTTCTCCACCTCGAGTATCCCGTACCCGACAATGGCCAGGCCGGGGTCTATTCCGAGCACAATCATGGCGCTGTTCCCGCGAAACCAGGCTGTTCCAGGGAACTGGTTTGTTTTTGAAGAGAGATATCCTTTTGCCAGGGACAGAACGGGCAGGGGGCCCAGGTGTGCTCCCGTCTCCAGGCCTGCCCGGAAGCGCTCTCCCGGGTCACCTGCCAGGCATTTCCGGCAGGTGCCGGACCGCCTCCTCCAGCGTTTCGAAGAACCGGTCATCCTTCAGGCGGTCCCACATCTCTACGAACACCCGGTATAACCGGTCACGTTCCCGGGCCCGGTCTTCCAGGAGGGCCGGGATCGCGGCAGGATCTCTTACTGGGATGCTGGGGTCCCCGGCAGGTCCCGGTTCCTGGGAAGGCATGAACGCAGGGAGGTACCCGATCCACACATCGCAATCGTGCACCTGGCCAAGGACGTCCTGGATCGCACGGATCCTGCGGATGGCCGTCTTGAGTGCCCCGCCGGAGAGACGGTTGAAAATCTCGAGGGTGTACCGGAGCCGTTTTGCAGCAATCCTCATCTCGTGGTGGCGGGTGACGGCGTCCGGGTCATATACCGCCGGGTCATACGCCAGGAGACCGGCAGCACGGGAGGAGATGGTCTTCTGCGCCTTCCGGGCAAGTTTCCCGGGCTTATCCCGGCCCCTGGTGCCGGGCCGGGGATTGGCCAGCGCCATGCCAAACCCATGGAGGGCCCCGCCCTCCCCCAGCGATACCGCCACAGCCTCGACTGCTGGCTGGACGCTCCTTCGTTTCTGCCGCAGGTCCCGGAGCAGGGCCGCGATGTCCGGGGGGCAGGCTCCCGGTGCCGGCCTTCCGCCCTCCGGGCAGTCATACCCGTGCCTGCCGAGATACTCCCCGATAAATGCAACCTGGACATCGAGGTCCCGGGCCTCGCCAAGCGAGGCGGTGATGGATTTTATCTCCTCTTGCCACAACCGGTATTTTTTCCGGGGAAAGCAGGACTTGAAGACCGGCATCGCTGCCCGGAGCCTCCGGGAGGCGACCCGCATCCGGTGGACATGCTCGGGATCGTCTCCGGTCCTCGCCCCTTCCGCCTCCCTGACCAGTGCCTGCCACGATTCCCTGATGTACTGCAGCCCATACAGGCAGGTCGTGGCCGCCTGGTCCTGCGATCCCCGGTCAGCGGGCGGCCTGGCCATGCTGCCATGCCCCCCGGTGCCGGACGCACCATTCCTGTGCATTCACCACCGGCACCCCCTCTTCCCGGATCGCCCGCCGGTATGTCCCGTCCGGTAGCATCACCCGCAGCTTCACGTTGTCGCTGAGGTGTATGGGGATGACCAGGTCGCGGAGACCGGAACAGATGCCCGGATCGGATACCGGGAAGAGGATCTCCACCCGCCGGTCAAGGTTCCGCGGCATGAGATCGGCGCTCCCGATGAGGAATTCCTCGTTGCCACCGTTCCGGAAGTAGTACACACGGCTGTGTTCGAGGAACCTGCCGACGATCGATGTAACGGTGATGTTCTCCGATATCCCCGCGACTCCCGGCCGGAGGCAGCAGATCCCACGGACCTGGAGGTCGACTTTCACACCGGCCCGGGATGCGCGGTACAGGGCGGTGATGCACTCCCGGTCGACCAGGGCATTCAGCTTGAAGATGATCCGGCCGTCTCCCGACTCGCTGTGCCGCACGATCTCGCGATCGATCCGGGAGAGGATCCCGGACCTGATCCCGGCCGGCGCGGCCAGGAGCTTTCGAAACGATGATATCCGTGCACAACCGGTGAGTGAATTGAAGAGGTCGGCCGCATCGGCACCGGTCTGAGGGTCGGCGGTAAAATAGCCGAGATCGGTGTAGACCCGGCTGGTCTGCACGTTGTAGTTGCCGGTGCTCATGTGGACATAGGTCCGGATCCCGTCCTTCTCCCTCCTGACCACCATGCAGATCTTGGCATGGACCTTGAGCCCGGGCAGGCCGTAGACTACGTGGACTCCCGCCCGCTCCAGCGCCCGTGCCCAGGTTATGTTGTTCTCCTCGTCGAACCTGGCCTTGAGCTCGATCACGGCGGCAACGGCTTTGCGGTTCTCGCGGGCCTCGAGGAGCGCATCGATGACCGGCGAGTCCTTCCCTACCCGGTAGAGCGTGATCTTGATGGCCAGGACTTCCGGGTCACGCGCTGCCTGCCGGAGGAAATCGATGACCGGCATGAAGCTTTCGTACGGATGAAAGAGCAGGAGGTCCCGCTCCCTGATGGCAGGATACAGGCCGTTGTGCTCCTCCACGACGGCAGGAACCGATGGGATGAACGGGGTGTCCTTCAAGTCAGGCCGGTCGAGCGACGAGAAGAAGGAGAGATCCGCCAGGCCGAGCGGGGGCTTTAACCGGTAGAATGTCGAGCTGGGGAGACCGAGTTTCTTCCCGATCAGGTCGCAAACCGGACCGGGCATACCGTCAGCAACCTCGACCCGCACCGGTGATCCCGTCCGCCGCTGCTCTACGCTCTCTTCAACGGCAGTGAGGAGGTCTCCTGCCTCGTCCTCTTCTATCTCGAAATCCGCGTCACGGGTGACGCGGAACGGGTATGCTTCGGCAACCTCGAAACCCGGGAAGAGCGTGTCCAGGTGCGAAGCGATCAGGTCCTCGAGGAAGACCAGGCAGGTCTCCCCCGTGCCCCTGGTCGTTCCCGGTTCCCCGGAGGGGACCACGATCAGCCTTGGAAAGAGACTGGTCGGCACCTTGAGACGGGCGAAATGCTCCTCTCCCGAACCGGGATCCTTCACGGTAACCGCAAGGTTGAGGGAGAGGTTGGAAATGAACGGGAACGGGTGGGAGGTGTCAAAGGCCAGCGGGGTGAGGACCGGGTAGATCCCGGCCATGAACATATCGCCTAGGGCTGCCCGCTGCCCGGGATCGAGGGAGTTGCAGGAGAGCACCCGGATCCCGCGGGCGGCAAGCGCTGGCATGATATCCTGGTGCCAGACCCCGGTCTGGCGGTGGAGGAGGGGGCCGAGGGCCCGGTGGATCTCGGCAAGCTGCCGTGCCGGGCCCATGCCGTCGGGAGGGGCCTCCCGGACCCCACGTGCTGCCTGCCGCTGGAGACCTGAGACCCGGATCATGAAGAATTCATCCAGGTTGTTCGAGAAGATGGAAAGGAACTTCACCCGCTCAAGGAGCGGATGGCTCACGTCCATCGCCTCCTCGAGGACCCGGCTGTTGAAGGCGATCCAGCTCAGTTCGCGGTTGATGAAGAGCGATGGATGGTCAAGGGACGTGCATCCCGGCCAGTGCCCTGCAGTATCCCGGGGATCGCTCCCATTTTGTGCGTCCATTGTTCACCAGCCACCATACTATTGAAGATCCCGCCTAAAAACCCTGTGGTGCACCGCCGGGGATGAAATGAGGTAAACCAAACAGTTTTACCATCCGGCGTCAATCTCTTTCTTGCCGTGATTGACCATGGGATCCAATGACGACATCATGCACGGATTTGTAAGAAAGGAGCTCAGGAAACTCTATCCCAGCGTTGACGGATGGCAGATCAAGCCAGCGGCAAAGACAGTGGGAGCGAAGCAGGGATTCGTCGTATGGAGGCGGATCCTGGGGCGGACAGAAGGGGCCCACGTGCTGGTCTCCTTTGACCGGATCGTCGCTCCGGGGACCGGCGACATCCTCTCTGACATGAGCAGGACCGACCCGATACCAGCGCTGGCGAACCCGAAGAAGATCCTCGTTGTCCCCAGCGGCACGGATACCGCATCTGTTCCCCGCGAAGTCGAGATCCTGCCCATGCAGAATTTCGGATGGGAGGACAAGGAGCTGGTGTGGCTGAAACGCCGCGCCCAGATCAACGAGAAAGCCGCGGCAGCAAAGAGTTCCTAGGAACCGTATCAGAGACCTTCCCTTATTCTTTTTTCGAGATTTTCTCCGTGAGAACCCATCCAGTAGAGCTTCTTGCAGTTCCGGCACCAGAAGAACCGGAGACCGGTCCGGTTCCGCGGTGCATAGTCTGCACCGGCAATCTCGTTTTCTGTTGCCGGCCGGAGCTGCCGGTTGCAGAGCGAACAACGGGTCAGGCGGATCTCCGGGACGACCAGGCCGACCCTGGAAAGCTCCCTGACCTGGTCGAGGACATCGGCCCCCATGACCAGGAAGGCCCGGTCACCTCCCCGTTCCGCAAGGTCACGGTCCTTCGTGAGGAGGGTCCTCCCGGTCCGGCCGGCCAGCTCGAGGAGGAGGCTGTCCTCCTTCCGGTTCCCTTCCCGCAGGCTGTTTGCCGAGAGCGTATCGTATCCCATGAACCGGAGGTACCGGCAGAGCGTCCCGAGCATCCTGTCGGAGATGAAGGCCGGCCTCCGGCCAGGTTTCTCAGACATGGTCTACGATGGCGATCTCTGCCCCGCACGCGGTGCACCGGCGTCCGGCGAGGTTTCTTTTCACCGCGGAAAAACCCCGGCGTTCGATGAGGAGTGCCCCGCAGATCGGGCAGCAGGTGCTCTCGTAGCGGTGCATGAAGACGTTTCCCACGTAGGGATAGTGCAGCCCGTTCTCCTGCGCCTGCCGGCAGATCCGTTCCAGCGTGGCCACCGGGGTCGCTTCCCGGTCCCGCATCTGGTAGTCGGGGTGGAACCGGGTGAAGTGCACCGGCGTATCGGGCCCAAGATGCTCCACGACCCAGCGGATGAGCGCCCCGGTTTCCCCGGGGGAGTCGTTCAGACCGGGGATGACCAGGTTGACCACCTCAACGTGCATCCCGAGTTCCCTGGCAAGGGCGGTCGAGTCCAGCACCGGCTGGAGCTTTGCCCCGCAGACTTTTTTATAGAATTCCTCGGTGAAGGCCTTGATATCCACCCTGAATGCATCGAGAACGGGGGCGATCTCGCGCAGCGCTTCCTCGGTGATGTACCCGTTGGTGACATACACGGTGGCAAGCCCCTGCTTTTTTGCAAGCCTCCCCATGTCAAGGGCATACTCGTGCCATATGGTCGGTTCATTGTAGGTCCAGGAGATGCTGGCGCACGACCTCGCCAGTGCCCTCTGCACCCCTTCTTCCGGGGATATGTCGCGCAGCGTTATGCCGGTGAAATCCGCCCGCGATATCTGCCAGTTCTGGCAGTGCTCGCACCGGAAGTTGCAGCCGATACTCCCGATCGAGTAAGAGAGCGTTCCGGGGAGGAAGTGGTATAGTGGCTTTTTCTCGATAGGATCAACGGCTTCCGAACTCACCTTCCCGTAGGTCAGGGCGTACAGGGTCCCGTTCCGGTTCTCCCGGACACCGCAGATACCATGCTTTCCCTCCCGTATCGTGCAGCGATGATTGCAAAGCGAGCACACCACGGCCGTGTCTTCGCCGTGATGGTACTGCCGAGCCTCATGCAGATGCTCCATGAGGAGGGATGCGGGATAACCACCATAAACATGCCGGTTGCAGCCTGATCACGGTCCCCGTTGCCTGCCAGGCGAACGGTCTTCATCGACTTCCACGATGAACGCCCCAAAATACCCGCACTCCTTGCACCGGTAAAGCTCACCCATGCACCCGCCTGCAACCCTGTAGATCTCCCTGCTCCCGCAGGCCGGACACTGGAACATCGTCACAATAGGTATATGTAGCGTATCATGAAACATTGGGACGATGAAGAAGGTCGTCCTCTCACTGGGCGGGTCGGTCCTTGTCCCTACCCTCGAAGGTAACCGCGTTACCGCCTATGCCGGTGTTCTCTCCAGGATCTCCCGCCGGGTGAACCTGTTCGTGGTCGTCGGCGGCGGGGGAGAAGCCCGGCGCTACATCTCTGCGGCCAGGGAGATCGGGCTTGATGAAGCGCTGGCCGACGAGATCGGGATCCTGGTCACCCGCCTGAACGCCACCCTGCTCGCCGGTGCGCTCGGCGATGCTGCCGTGCCGGCAGTTGCCGCTTCCCAGACCGAGGCCTGTGCTGCTGCAGCGTCCGGAAAGATCGTTATCATGGGAGGCATCACCCCTGCACAGACGACCGATGCCGTGGCCGCGGTGCTTGCCGAACGGGTGGGCGCTGACCTCATCGTCAACCTGACCTCGGTAGACGGGATATACACCGCCGACCCGAAGACCGATCCCGCAGCCCGGAAACTCGATGTGATATCCGCTGACCGGTTGCTCGGGATCGTGGGAGGTGCATCCCCTGCAGCAGGTGCAAACATGGTGATAGACATGGTCGCTGCCAGGGTCGTGAAGCGAAGCGGCATACCCCTGCTGGTCATCGACGGGACAGACCCGCTGGCCCTCGAAGACGCGCTCCTTGCCGGGCGCCATTCCGGGAGCCTGGTCACGGCGACCGGGAAAAAGCCGGCCGGGCTTTTCTGAACCAAACCCTTTTTTCCCGGCCCGCCCAACATTCTTTCTCCCGTGCGGGGTAGTAGGGTAGCCTGGTCCATCCTAGAGCGTTTGGGACGCTTTGACGGCAGTTCGAATCTGCCCTACCCCATCCTCTCATGCACCGATCAAGAGCCCTTGCCCTGTTCCAGACCCTTTCCGAGCGGTACAGCGATCTTTCCGGCCGGCGTCACTTCATTCCCTTCTCCTCGCCCTACCAGGCACTGATCGGGACCATGCTCTCGGCCCAGACCACCGACCGGGCGGTGAACGGGATCGTGGAAGATCTCTTCACCGCGTACCCCACACCGGAGGCTATGGCAGGGGCCGTGCTGGACGACCTCGAAGGCCGGATCAGGACCATCGGCCTCTACCGCACCAAGGCACGGAACATCAGGGCAGCTGCAAGGAAACTGGTCGGGGAATATGGTGGAGAGGTGCCGGACAGCATGGACGAACTCCTCACGCTGCCCGGTGTCGGGAGAAAGACAGCGAACATCGTCCTCTCCCACGCCTTCGGTATCAACACCGGGATCGCGGTCGATACCCATGTTGCCCGGGTCTCCCGCCGCATCGGGTTTACCAGAGAGACCCGCGCCGAAAAGATCGAGCAGGATCTCATGGCCCTCTTTCCCCGGGAATGCTGGGGGGATATCAACGATGTCCTGATCCGGCACGGCCGGGCGGTCTGCAGGGCCCGGAAACCGCGGTGTTCCATATGCCCGGTCCGGGATGGCTGCCGTTTCTTCCGGGAGACCTTCCAGCCGCACCTGGCTGGCTGATGCGGTCTTTCGCATCTCCCCGTTCCGGCCACTGCCCCGCTGTCCTCACCCCTGCACGAACAGCCTGAAAAGATAGAAGGAGAAGAATGAAAAGGCGCATGTCAGGGGAATGGTGAGGATCCACGCGGCCACGATCCTTCGCACCACCCCCCACTGGACGGCTGAATATCCCCGGGATGCCCCGACACCCATGATCGCCCCGCTGATGGCATGGGTCGTGGATACCGGCACCCCGGAAGCGGTGACGAAGGCGAGCACGATCCCTCCGCCTGTCTCGGCGCAGAATCCCTGGTAGGGACGGAGCTTGGTGATCTTGGTGGCCATGGTCTCGACCACCCGCCACCCGCCGAGGAACGTCCCCAGGGCGATCGCTGAGCCCGAGATGATGACCACCCAGAGCGGCACAACGAACTCCGAGAGCAGCCCTCCGGCCACCAGGATGGCGGTGATGATCCCCATGGCGTTCTGGGCATCGTTGCTACCGTGGCCGATGCTGTAAAATGCCGCGGACAGGAGCTGGAGTTTCCGGAACAGGGAATTCATGGTCCTGCTGTTTTTATTCCGGAAGAGCCTGATGACCGCGCTCCCGATCAGGAAGGCGGTGATCAGCCCGATGACAGGGGCGACCACGATGAATACCAGGATGGCAAGAATCCCGCTGACCGGGAGAATCTTCATTACGGTGATGACCGGGATGCTGATGGCCATGCCGCAGAAGGCACCAAGCCCGGTGATGTGGACCAGGTCCTCTTCTCCTTTCAGGTACCCCAGGAGGGCAAGGATGATCCCCCCGGCAGCACCCCCGATCCCGGCGTAGACTACCAGCCTGGCGACCGTTCCTGCATCGGGCCAGAGGATGGCACCGAGCCCGGCAAACGCCGCTGCAGACCCGATCAGTCCGCCGACCAGCGCATGGCTTGCCGATATCGGGATGCCGGAGTAGGAAGAGATACTCACCCAGAGAATTGCCGATATGAGCCCGATCAGGATGACCTGGGTGGTCATGAACTCCGGGCTCACGATCCCCTTGCCGATGGTCATCGCCACCACGGTGGTAAACACGAGGGGGCCCACCATGTTGAAGCATGCTGCAAGGAGGACTGCCTGCAGGGGCGTGAGCACCCGGGTGGCGACCACGGTCGCTATCGAATTTGCGGCATCGTTGAGCCCGTTGACGAAATTGAAGAGCAGTGCGAGGATGATTCCCAGAATCAGTATAGGGTCCATGGGGTCTCACGAATGCCGGATGGCAATGTCGGAGAGGACGTTCGCCGCGTCCTCGCACTTGTCGGTGGCGATTTCGAGGTGCTGGTAGATGTCCTTGCCCTTGATGATGGCTATCGGGTCCTGGGTCTTGAAGATGTTGCTGATGGCATGGGCAAGGATATCGTCGGCAAGGTTCTCGAGCCGGTTCACCTCGATGCACCGGTGCTCGACCTGGTGCGGGTTTTTCATGGTGCGGATCCCCTTCACGGCGTCCTCCAGCTCGACCACCGAGAGCTGGATGATCTTTGCCAGCTCGACCATGTAGGCATCGGTTTCCGTGATCCCATAGGTGTACATGGTCTGGGCGGTCCCCTCGATGTAATCCAGGATGTCATCGAGAGCAGAGGCGAGTTTCGAGATCTCTTCGGGATCAAGCGGGGTGATGAACGTCCGGTTCAGGTTCTCGTAGATCTCGTGGGTGATCTTGTCCCCTTCATGCTCAAGCCGTTCGAGGTTATCGACCTTGGTTTTAACATCGGTGAAGTCGTCCACGAGATCGACGAGCCGGTACGACGCCAGCACCACGGTTGCCATCAGGCGGTCAAAAAGGTCGAAGAATATCTTGTCCTGTGGTATGAGCCACTCTTTGAGTCCCACGGGTGATCAACCGTTCTACGCCGGGAACTGGTAAAAAATCACCGGTTTGTGATTTTGGGAACCAGGGGATCATGGACCGAGCGGGAATTGAACCCGCGGCCTCTTCCATGCCAAGGAAGCGATCTTCCGCTGATCTATCGGCCCGCTCCCATAATCTAGGCGTCCATGAGATAAAGATGTATTCTCGTTTCCCCGGACCGGTCCGGTGTTCCTTCACGCGGGAGGAGGAGCTGCTAAGAACGCAGCCACCTGCTTTGCGCGCGCTCGGTATGGGCGGCGCGCTGCTGCACTAATCCCGTCATGGATATGAGTTGAGAAACGGGGGGGCCGCGCCATCGGAGCGGGGTGTGCCGCAGGCATCACCCGGCGCTCTCTGGCCCGGGAACTGCCACACCTGCTTCTTCCCGCTCTCCTTTCCGGCGTTTCACGGAGGATTTTTCGTCAATGGAGACGGTGTCCACGCCAAAATCTATCACCGGGCCGTTTGCGATTGGCCCAGCCGGCCCCGGAGGTGTCCACGGTGTCCCGGCACGCGGTGTGATGTCTTCCCGGGTGATCCTTCCCGGGAACACGATCCTGACACCGGGGTAACCACCGGCGTAAAGCTCCCAACGGACTTCTTTCGGGGATGGTTACGCATATTCCCGCGACTTGAACGGGGAGTGTCGAGCAGACCCCCTTGACGCACCGGGGGCACGTGCCGGTCAGCGGCTCCTGCTTCCCGTTGCACCACGTATCGCAGGGAGAAGATCCGAGCGATACCGGGATCTGCAAAACCGGTCAAAGGCATGGAGCGCCTCCCCGATGTCCGGGTAGCACATCACAAAGGAGTGCGGCAATGGTCCCCGCCAGGGGAACACCCCGGGGGGCACAGGTATTGCCCACGCCGTCCACTCCCCCGATCCACGCGGAGCCCTGGTCCTTTGATCGAAACTGATACCATCATGGCCTCACCTCACTAGTATGGATATGGAAGGTGTGGCCGGGATGCTCGGGATTATCGGAGGGACAAGCCTGCTCTACGCTGAACTGCCGGAACTGGAAAAGACCATGGTGCACACCCCGTTTGGGAACTCCGAGGTCTTTTGCGGGGATTACGCACTCCTCCTCCGCCACCAGGGCGGACGGCCCCCGCACCGCATCAACTTCCGGTCTCACCTCGCGGCGCTTGCCATCCTCGGGGTAACGCGGGTTGTAACAATCGGCTCGGCCGGATCGCTGCACCGGGAGATCGTCCCCGGCTCGCTGGTCATCCCGGACGATTATGCCAGCACCAGCACGATCCCCTCCATCCACGAACACCGGATCCGGCATGTCAACCCCGGGTTCACCCCTTCGCTCCGTCACCTCCTGGGATCAATTATCCCTGAAGCGCGGGCCGGAGGGATCTATGTCCAGACCAGGGGACCACGGATCGAGACCGTCGCCGAGGTCCGTGCCTTCGCCCGGTCGGCAGATATCGTCGGAATGACCATCGCCTCCGAGGCAACGCTGGCCGTCGAGCTCGGCATGGAGGTCGCCGCCCTCTGCACCATCGACAACTATGCCAACGGGCTCTCGGAGGAGCCTCTGACCTACGAACACATGCTTGCATCTGCTGCTGTCCACCGGGAACGCACCACCAGGGTGGTCGGCGCTATCGTGCGGGGGATCGCATGACGGAGCGTGCCGTTGAGTTCCCGGACCGGCGTGGTTCGATCCTGATCGAGGACGTCCTGACCCTGGAGGGGCGCCGCGATATCTTTATCGGCGATACCGGCCTCATCGAGGCCGCTGGGGAGGGCATCGGGGTCTCCTGCAGGAGTGGCGCCGGGTACCGGATCCCGGGTGCGGACCTGCTTGCCCTCCCGGGGCTGGTCAACACCCATACCCATGCCGCAATGTCGCTGCTGCGCGGGTATGCCGATGACCTGCCTCTCCAGGACTGGCTCTCGGAGAAGATCTGGCCGCTCGAAGCCCTCCTGACCGGCGACGATGTTTACTGGGGCACCCGTCTTGCCTGCCTCGAGATGATCCGCAGCGGGACCACCGCCTTTGCAGACATGTATTTCTTCATGGAGGACGCGGCAAGGGCGGTCGCCGACTCCGGCGTGAAGGCCGTGCTCTCCTACGGGTTCATCGATCTCTGTGATCCCGACCGGCGTGAACGCGAGATCGCGGCGACGGAACGGATGATAAAGGCCATACGGTCGATGGGAAACCCAAAGATACAGCCGGCACTCGGGCCCCATGCCGTGTACACGGTCTCGGAGGAGGGACTCTGCTGGTGCGCCGAGAAAAGTGCTGATGAGAAGATCATCGTCCAGGTCCACCTCGCCGAAACCGAGAGAGAGGTGACCGATGCGGTCCGCCAGCATGGCCGAAGACCGGTCCGGCTCCTCGACGACTGCGGGCTCCTTTCTCCCCGGACCCTGGCCGCCCACGGGTGCTGGCTCGACCAGGCGGAGTGTGCACTGCTCGGTAGACAGGGGGTGCACGTAGCGCACAACCCGGCAAGCAACATGAAACTCGCCGTAGGCAGGGCGCTTCCCTATCCCTGGCTGCGGGATGCCGGGGTGAACGTGACCCTCGGCACAGACGGGTGTGCCTCCAACAACAACCTCGACCTCTTCGAGGAGATGAAGACCGCAGCCCTCCTGCAGAAATTTTACTGGAACTCCCAGACCATCCTCCCTGCCCCCGAAGCCCTGTATATGGCCACAGCGGCCGGTGCCCGTGCGCTGGGACTGGGGAACGGTACGCTGGCACCCGGCCAGCCTGCCGATATCATCCTGCTTGACCGGTACGCGGTCTGCAATACCCCCCTCCACAACCCGGCATCGAACCTGGTCTATTCCTGCTCCGGCTCTGCGGTGCGGACCGTCATATGCCACGGGGAAGTACTGATGCAGGACCGGATCATCCCCGGCGAGGAGGAAGTCATCAGGAGAGCATCCGCCGCGGCTGCTGACCTGGTGAGGCGGGGCCCGGGGGGTGCGTGAGATACCAATCCCGATGTACTGGTGGTAACCCTGAAAAACAACGGTTAGAGAAGGACAGGAATATTTTGTCCGGCCGTTTCCTGAATTAACCCGGCTCCCTGGTTACAGCCCGCGGGTTGTGCTCCTCTATCAGTCCCGCGGCTACCCCCAATGGGTGGCCATCGGACCGGTTTGGAACCGGGTATGGGAACGGGCAGCCGCTCCAGGAAAAGGCCGGTGGCCGGTTCCGTGGCGGGCACCGGCGCCAGGGATTATGCCGTCTCCACCTGCGAGACATCCTCGAGCCCGAGTTCGCGGATCGAGGCCTCCCGCATCCTGAACTTCTGGATCTTCCCGGTCACGCTCATCGGGAACTCGGAAACGAACTTCACGTACCGCGGAACCTTGTAATGCGCGATCTTCCCGCGGCAGTACTCCCTGACTTCGTCCGCAGTCAGGGTTTCCTGCCCCTTCACCATGACCCACGCCATCAGTTCCTCGCCGTACCTGTCGTCCGGGACGCCGATCACGTAGACATCGGCGATCTTCGGGTGACGGTGGAGGAACTCCTCGATCTCCCGGGGGTAGATGTTCTCTCCTCCCCGGATGACCATGTCCTTCAGGCGGCCGACGATTTTCACGTATCCCTCATCGTCCATGGTGCCGAGGTCCCCGGTATGGTTCCATCCTTCGGGATCGATGGTGGCGTGCGTCGCGCTCGGGTTGTTATAGTAGCACTTCATCACGCAGTACCCCCGGGCGCATATCTCTCCGATCTCTCCCCGCGGGACGACCCGGCCGCTCGAGGGATCAACGATCTTGAGCTCGGTGTGGGGAAAGACGCGGCCAACGGTGGAGACCCTCCGGTTGAGCGGGTCCCGGGTGGTGGTCATGGTGAGCCCCGGTGATGTCTCGGTCTGACCGTACACGATCACGATCCCGGACATGTTCATCCTGCGGCTGACGTCTTTCATCACCTCGATGGGGCAGGGGGACCCGGCCATGATCCCGGTGCGAAGCGTGCTCATCGAGTACTTCGGGAAGTCCGGGTGCGCCAGCTCGGCAATGAACATGGTAGGGACCCCGTGCAGTGCCGTGCACCGCTCCTGCTCGATGGTCTTAAGCACGTCCTCGACGCTGAAGGCAGGGGATGGGAGCACCATGGTTGAGCCGTGGGTCATGCATGCGAGGTTCGAGAGCACCATGCCGAAGCAATGGTAGAAGGGGACCGGGATGCAGAGGCGGTCCTCCTCAGAAAAATTCATTCCTTCACCGATGATGAACCCGTTGTTCAGCACCCCGTGGTGGGTCAGCACCACCCCTTTCGGAAACCCCGTGGTCCCGCTGGTATACTGGATGTTGATGGCATCATCAAAACCGAGGGCTTCTTCCCGGGCCACGAGCTCGTCCATGCTGACCTCCTGCCCCCGCCCCATGAGATCGGGCCAGGTAAACATCCCGTTATGGGGGACATCCCCGAGGAAGATGACGTTCCTGAGGAACGGGAACTTCTCGCTGATCAGCCGGCCCGGGCGCGATTCGGTGGCCCGGGGACAGGCTTCGTAGAACATACCGACGTAATCGGAGGTCTTGAACCGCCCCTGGAGGATCAGGGTCTGGATCTCGGCCTGTTTCAGGACGTATCCGAGTTCGTAGGTACGGTAGGCCGGGTTGATGTTCACCATGATTGCCCCGATCTTCGCCGTGGCAAACTGGACAACGATCCACTCGGCATAGTTCATCGCCCAGATCCCGACCCGGTCACCCTTGCCCACCCCGAGGGCCATGAGGCCGCGGGCGATCCTGTTCACCTCTTCGAGGAGCTCCCGCCAGGTCCACCGGATGCCCTGGTGGACCGATACCACGGCTTCGGTGCCAGGGAAACGTGCCGCTATGGAATTGAGCATTTCGCCGATTGTCAAGCCGAGGAGAGGGGAAGGTGAGGTGCCGCAATCATAGCTCCGCAGGACCATCCCAGAACATGAGGCGGTCGCAGGATATAGAATTACTGATATTCCAATCCACAACCATTAAATCGGGTCACGGCGATTTTTTAGAGGAAGGGGTCGTGGCCTAGTCCGGAATGGCGACGGGCTCCAGCGGTCTTTCGCGTCGTGTGGATGATGAACAATGGGTCTCCTGATTCCTGGTGATGATCCGTTGGAGCACTGACGCATGTCGGAGAGACCCGTCGATCGTGAGTTCAAATCTCACCGGCCCCACATTTCTCCGGGTTGCCTGGTATCGTTTTTCCGTCGCTGGCCGTGGGGTTTTTAAATTACCATCCCAAACCTAGTAGGCAGGAATGCGGAGTATGGTATGTATCTTGTAGGTGAAGCACTGGTCGGCGACGGGCCCGAACTGGCTCATATCGACCTCATTATCGGTGAGAAAGAGGGTCCGGTCGGCGCAGCGTTTGCCAATGCCCTCTCCCAGCTCTCTGCCGGGCACACGCCGCTTCTCGCGGTCGTGCGGCCAAACCTCCTTACCAAGCCGGCAACGCTGGTCATCCCCAAGGTGACGCTGAAGAAAGAAGGACAGGTCCGGGAGATGTTCGGCCCGGTCCAGGCCGCTGTGGCAAAGGCCGTGGCCGATTTCGTCGAAGAGGGAGCGTTTGGCACACATGACCTCGAGTCGCTGGTGGTGCTGGCGAGCGTGTATCTCGATCCCGGTGCTGCCGACTTCAACCGCATCTACCGGTTCAACTACGGGGCCATGAAACTCGCCCTCCGTAGGGCGATGGAAGGGTTCCCGGACAGGGCAACCATCCTCTACGAGAAGGACCGCTCGGCCCACGCGGTCATGGGCTTCAAGGTCCAGCGGCTGTGGGACCCTCCCTATCTCCAGGTCGCCATCGACCTCGTCGAGATGAAGAAAGTGGCATCCGTCCTCTCTGAACTCCCCGAGAACGACCACCTCCTGATCGAGGCCGGGACCCCGCTGATCAAGAAATTCGGCCTCCAGGTCATCTCCGAGATCCGGAAGATCCGGCCAAACGCCTTCATCATCGCCGACATGAAGGTGCTCGATACCGGCAACCTCGAGGCCCGCATGGCTGCCGACTCCTCGGCAGATGCGGTGGTCATATCCGGCCTTGCCCCCCTGCAGACCCTGGAGAAGGCGATCGCGGAGGCAAAAAAGACCGGGATCTACTCCTTTGTGGACATGCTGAACGTGGCCGACCCGGTGAAGGTGCTCAAGTCGCTCAAGGCAAAGCCGGACGTTGTCGAGCTCCACCGGGCCATCGATGCCGAGGATACCGCCCATGCCTGGGGCGATATCCCGGCCCTGAAGAAGGCAGCGGGTGGAAAGCTCCTTGTTGCGACCGCCGGGGGGATCAGGGTGGACGTGGTCAGGGACGCTGTCAGGGCAGGTGCCGATATCATCGTGGTCGGCAGGGCGATTACCGCCAGCAAGGACCCCCATACCCAGGCCGACCTTTTCCTCGAGCAGCTGAACCGGGAAGAGATCGACCAGTTCCGGGTGATGACCGATTTCTGAAAACCAGGTCCCGCCTGCCATGACCAGGCGCGACGATATCATAAGGGAGGCGGACCTCGGTCCCTGGGTGCTCACCGGCCGGAGCTACCCGCACCCCCTGCCCGACGATGCCGCTCCATTTTACTGTTACACCCGGGACGGGGGACATTCCCTGCTAGTTGTCCTCGAAAACGAGTACAGGGCCGGGGAAAAGCCGGAACGGTTCGTTATTCCCGCCCCGGTGAAGACGGTACTCAGGGCCGGGTACCGGGTGAAAGACGACCTCCTGTGGAGCACCCTTCCCTACGAGCGCGATTCCGGGCTGGTGGTGGAGGAGGGTGACCTCGAGTTCTCACCTTCCGGTTAATTCCTTTCCTCCGGGAGACCTCCCTGGATCCCGGAGTTCCCCAAAAAACCCGGTTCCCACGCCCGTTCACCGATCGCTGCGGTTATCCCTCTATCGACCGGATATCGACGCATGGTGAATAAGCATTAATAGGATCGAATATCATCTCTGACTGCTATGGAGGACGCAGTTACACTCAAGGTGAAAGTCCGCACATTCCCGAGCAGGGGGCGTGCCAGGGTACATGAATCGGTGATGCCGTTGCTTTCCGCAAAAGAGGGAGATGCCTTCCTCATCGCCAGGTACCCGGCGGTATGGGATGACAGGACCAGGGCCGTCAGCGTGACCGGGTATGCTGACACCATGGTCGACAAATCGGTCATCATGTTGAGCCCTGAAGATATAGCATCGCTGGGTGTTGCCGAAGGTGACATGGTCTCGGTGATGAGAAAGGTCACCCTTGCAGAAAAGGTCACGAAGGAGGCAACAAGAGCCGGGGAGTTCGTGAAAGAAGGGGCAACAAAAGCGGGGAAGGCCGTTGAGGAAGGTGCAAAGGACGTGGCTGGAAAGGTAGTGCCGAAAAAAGGCGGAAAGGAGCTGTAATTTCGGGGGAGATGACCTGTGGCAGATGCAACAACAGCCGTAGCCGCCTCGACATCACCCTACTGGACGTGGTTCCAGTCGGTCTTCTGGATCATCATCCTGGTTATCATCCTCATCGTCTTCTACTTCATCATCAGGGAGGTCCGGTTGTGGCGGAACACACCGAGGCTCGCTGAGATCGACCTTGAAAAAGAGAAACTGAACCTGATGAAGACCGAGATGGGACAGCCCGGCCGGTCGTTCTTCCGTGTCTCACCCGAACAACTGGGCGAGATCCGCACGCTCGACGAGGAGAATGCAGCGCTTGCAACCGATATCTTTGCAAAACACAGCATCGTTGACAAGAGGATCGAGCGGCTCGAGAACATGGTGAAGATAACGAAGCTCGACCGGATGGTCGAAAAGATCAAAGACGAGGAGAAGAGGCTGCGGTGATGATGATGTTTGAGACAGCAGCGGGGGAAATGGCCAGGAAACCCTCGTTCAGGGAATCGCTGGCCGCCCTTCCGGGAACAATCGGGTCAAAGCTGCCCTCCCTGGACAAGAGCCTTGACCGGTACTACGACGCCCACATGTCCGCGATCATCAGCGAGTGGAGGCTGATCACCATGCACACCCTCGATGACCTCGATGACCGGCTGGATGCGATCACGGCTGAAATCCGGAACCTCGAGAAGGGCAGGGACGAGATAATGAAGCGGGCGGCCGTCCTTGAATCCGGCATCCGCGAGCTGGAGGCCTGACCATGCCCGGGATGGACAGCTACATGAATGCCTACCTGGACCGGAGGATGAAGGACCTGATCCGGGACTGGGACCTTGCCACCGAAAACGATCTCGGCGATTTCGAGACCCGTCTCAGAAGGATTGAGGAGGCTGCACAGGAGGTCGGGTCCTTCGAGACCAGCGCCAGGATAAAGCTGGAATATCTCGAACAACGCCTTGCGCGGTTGAAGGAGGCCCGGCGATGACGCCGCTTGAGGCTGCACTGATGGTCATCATCGTCGCCATCCTCCTGTTTGTCATCTACTACTACTGGCGAGGGGTGAAAGGGGATGTATCGCTCCGGCGGCCGATGGAGAGCAGGGTGGATGAGTATCTCGACCGCCGGTTCGAGATGATGATCGATGAATGGTCGCTCGTCACCCGGACCAAACTCCAGTCGTTCCGGCAGTCAAAGGACCAGATCCTTGAGGCGAACGAAGCAAAAGTGGCATCACTCAAGGGTTTTTCGGAAACGATGGAGGAGAACCTGAAGAACCTGGAGGGTCGGCTGAGTGCTCTGGAAGAACAGATCGGCCAGAAGTAAGGATGCCGGCCTGAAGGGCGGGCGGGACCTCCTCGCCCGGATACGGGCGGATGTCCCGGTGATGCGAAAACCGGGGGTTCCGCCCGGAAAAGACCCGGCCAGTTTCGCGCGCTTCACCTGCGATCTCTGCAGCAGTTCCTTTCCCCTGAACGAGCTTCGCCAGTGCACCCTGTGCGGGAGATGGGCCTGCCCCACCTGCTGGACGGAAGAGTATTACATCTGCAATTCGTGCAACGGGATCCTCCGAATCCACCTCATACCGGACCGGCGGAGGACCGGGTCCACGTGAAAAAGAACCACCTTTTTTTCCAGTGAAACGCACCTGGGGCTTCCGGGCCGAATCCCGCCCTGGTGAAAACCGCATGCGGTTTTTTACTCTTTTTATGCTCGGCGGGCAGGACGGCCACGGGGGGTTTTCCCGGGAGATGCCTCCGGCAATTTCATCCTGCACGCTCGTGCCCCTCAAGGGTCCCGGGGAATGCTTCATCATGCCCGGATAGTGCACCACCACCCTTGCCCGGCGATGAGAACCCTCCTTTTAGTCTGCGGGTCCCAGGGGGAGAGAAAGGGAATCGGAGGGTCTCCCGGGCCCCGGGATCTTCATTACCCGCCCTTCACGCTGCACCCGCACCGATTGCATTCCGGGGAAAGCAGGCCGCCCCGGAAGAACGATCAGGGGATGGAAATCGTGTCTCCGGGTTTGAGGATCTCCACCTGGATATCGGTCGTTCTCTCGAGGGCAGCCTTGAACGGCACCGGGTCCTGGCGGATTACCGGCCAGGTGTTGTAGTGGATAGGGATGACCAGCGGGGCCCCGATGAACCGTGCGGCAATCATCGCCTCCTCCGGGGCCATGGTGTACCGGCCGCCGATGGGGAGCAGGGCCACGTCCGGGTGGTAGAGCTCTCCGATAAGCTTCATGTCCGAGAAGAGCGCCGTGTCCCCGGCATGGTAAACGGACACCCCTTCCATACCGATCACGAAGCCGGCAGACCCGCCGCCATTATAGCCGGGTCCTGCCTCCTCGATCCACGAAGAATGGATGGCAGGGGTCATCCTGAAGGAAACGCCGTCAATGGTGACCATTCCCCCGTGGTTCATCCCCTCTGCGGGGACTCCCTGATCCTTCAGGTACTTTGCAACCTCGTTGATCGCCACGGTCGGGCGGCTGAGCCTGGCTGCTTCCCCGAGGTGATCGGCATGGCCGTGGGTGACGGCGACCAGGTCTATATCAGCCGGGAGCTTTCCCTCGGGGATGAACGGATCGACCAGGACTGATTTTTTTCCGGAAAGGAGCACGCATGCATGCCCGAGAAAGGTGAGGTCCATGGTTGTTACATACTCCCCCTGGACAGAAAAAAAGTTCGGAGAGTTACTGCCTTTCAGGCGACGTCGATCAGTTCTGCTTCCGTGATATCGATCGATTCACCAAGGGCGTCCCTGGTAGCGCTCCGGGTCATCTGCTCGGAGAGGTCGCGATCTTCCATCACGTCCTTAATCCGTTCAAGGTAAGGATCGATACTCGCGTCGTCGCGCTGCTCGATGACATGGCGGTACTCCCGGAGTGTTGAGGGACTCACCCCCAGCTCATCGCTGACCTCCTTCATGGTCTTGCCGGAATCGAGAAGTTCCTCCATCTTTTCCCTGTCAAAGGGCATCCGGAAATCAAGGTCCCTGAAGAGCTTGAGCCTCACCCGTGCCCGGGCAACAGTCTTTGAGAGCTTCTCGTCCCCCAGTTCCCGTGCGATCTCCGTGTCGTTCCTCCCTGCATAGTACGCCGAGACCAGCTTCGCCAGCTGGATTGGTTTCAGTTTCGTCTTAAAAAGCCCCTGTTCCAGTATTTCCCGCATGACAAGGGCGATTTCCCGCTCAATTGCTTCACGGTCGCGCAGGGTCCCGTGAATTTTCTTCATCGGTTCAACAATCTTTGTTTTCCCCGAAATGTCGGCAAAGAGCTGGAACAACTGCGATTTCCTGTTGTCGTCCTGCATGTTTGAATTACCGAAATACATACCGGGCAATATATTTAAGACTATCTCATTGGCCCTGCCCTGGTGAAAATACGAATGGAAAAGGCTTTAAACCGTGCACGCGTGTTTATCCAGGTTTTTGTGACAGTGGCCGATTGTCCCCTGCGCCTGGGAATGGGCCCCCCACCACCCCCGCCGCTTCCCTTCCCAGAGAGCTTTTTGTCCCGGATGTCCAATAGAATTAAAGCACCGTGATCGCCATGAGTGATACCTATGAGAGGATAATGGACCTGGCAAAACGGCGGGGGTTCATCTGGCCGACATCGGAGTGCTACGGTTCGGTGGCCGGTTTTATCGACTACGGTCCGCTCGGATCGATGATGAAGCGGAACATCGAGAACACCTGGAGGAAGTTTTACATCATCCAGGAAGGCTACTACGAGATCGAGTGCCCGACCATCGGGCAGGAAGACATTTTCATAGCCTCGGGCCACGTGAAAGGTTTCTCGGACAAGATGTGCCAGTGCCCCAGCTGCAGGGAGTTCCTGCGGGCCGACCATATCGCCGAAGCGCATGGCGTGACCGGCGCATCAGTGCTTGGCACCGAAGACCTGGCGCGCCTGATCTGCACGCTCCCCTGCCCGGCATGCGAAGAAGTGCTTGGACCGGTGGAGGTCTTCAATTTCAACCTGATGTTCCAGACCGCAATCGGCCCTGGTTCCCAGCGCAGGGGGTACCTCAGGCCGGAGACCGCACAGGGGATGTTTACCGATTTCCAGCGCCTGCTCAGGTTCTACCGCGACAAGCTCCCGTTCGGCGCGGTCCAGATCGGCAAGTCCTTCAGGAACGAGATATCACCACGGCAGGGAATGATCCGGCTGCGCGAGTTCACGCAGGCCGAGGCCGAGATATTCGTCCATCCCGGGGAGAAGAACCACCCTGCTTTCTCCCGGTACGAAGGGTATCGGGTCCCGCTCCTCTCCATTGCCCGGCAGGAGAAGAACCAGCCGCCGGTACCCTGCACCATGGGAGAGGCGGTCAGGGAGGGGACGGTCGCCAACCAGTACGTGGCGTACTACCTTGCCCTCACCCACGAACTGCTGGTATCCATCGGGGTGAACCCCGAAAAGCTCCGGTTCAGGCAGCACCTCCCTGACGAACGCGCTCACTACGCCGAAGACTGCTGGGATGCCGAGATCTACTCAGACCGGTTCGGGTGGGTGGAGACGGTCGGGATTGCGGACCGGACCGATTACGACCTCCGCGCCCACGAGCGGCAGAGCGGGGAGCGGTTCTCGGTCTTCATCCCCTACGATACTCCCCGGAGAGAGAGCCGGATACGGGTGGTCCCTGACATGGGGGCGCTCGGCCCACGGTTCCGCGGAAATGCGAGGGCCGTGGCCGAGGCGCTCTGCGCGACAGTCCCGGGGCCGGAGGGGCTGACCGTCACCATCGACGGCAACCCCGTGCGGATAACCCCGGACCTCTACACGGTGAAGGAAGAGGTCGTCGAAGTTCCCGGGGCCGAGGTCGTCCCCCACGTCATCGAGCCTTCCTACGGGATCGACCGGATGATCTACGCCGTGCTTGAACACAGCTACTTCGAAGAGATGGTCGAGGGCGAGGAGCGCCGGGTGCTAAGGCTACCCCCGGGAATCGCCCCTGTCCAGGTCGCGGTGCTGCCCCTCATGAACCGCGACGGGCTGCCGGAGATTGCCGGGGAGATCGTGGAGGACGTGCGGGGGCAGGGGATCCTTGCCCAGTACGACGACTCCGGAGCGATCGGGAGGCGTTACCGCAGGCAGGACGAGGTCGGCACCCCGTTTGCGATCACAGTTGACTATGAGACCAGGGAAGACCAGACGGTTACCCTCCGTGACCGGGACAGCATGCGCCAGGTCAGGGTCCCGATCGAGGGGATCGGTAGCTTCGTCAGGTCCCTGATCGAGGGACGCAGGAGTTTTGCCGGACTCTGATATGGACTGGATCACCCACCCTCTCATCCGCCCGGAGAGCCTGGAGTCGAGGGCGTACCAGCTCTCGATCGCCATGCGGGCGCTGGATGGCAATACCATGGTGGTACTGCCTACCGGGCTGGGCAAGACGGCCATCGCCCTCCTGGTGGCGGCATCCCGGCTCTACAACGAAGGGGGGCGGGTGATGATGCTCGCCCCGACCAAACCGCTGGTCGAACAGCACTACCGGTTCTTCAGGAAGTACCTTGCTGCCGGGGGAGATGAGGGTTCATGGAGGGTCTTCACCGGCGAGAGTCCCCCGGGCGAGAGACGGGAAGAGTTCCTGGGAGCCAGGGTCATCTTCGCCACGCCCCAGGTGATCAAGAACGACCTCCTCTCCGGTGCCTATACGCTCGATGATGTCAGCCTGCTTATCGTTGACGAGTGCCATCGTGCGGTCGGCAATTACGCTTACGTATTCATCGCCGGCCGGTACCGCGAGACCGCCCGATCGCCGCTGATCCTAGCCATGACCGCCTCGCCGGGCGGAAAAGAGGAGAAAGTGCAGGAGGTCTGCCGGAACCTCGGCACGGGGATCATCGAGACGCGGTCAGAGCATGATGCCGATGTCGCCCCCTACATCCACCAGCGGGATATCGAGGTTATCGAAGTCCCTCTCCCCCCTGCGCTCAAAGCAGCAGTGGATGACCTGAACGAACTGCTGGACCGCAGGCTTGCACGGTTCGGTGACCTAGGTTATACCGTCCCCCACCGCCAGGAGCTCTCGATGAAGAGCCTCCAGGCCCTCAACGCCCGGATCCAGGAACGGATCCAGGAACGCGATCCGGCCGGGTATGCTGCCGCATCCCTGTACGCCGAGGTGATGAAGCTTCGGCATGCCGTCTCGCTTGCCGAATCGCAGGGGAGCCGGGTGCTCGCCGGCTATATCACCCGCCTCTTTTCAGAGGGGACGACCGGTGGCGGGTCAAAAGCTGCCGGGCGGCTGGCACGCGACCCTGCCTTCGCCAGTCTCCGGGAACGCTGCATGTCGTGGACCGGTGAGCTCCTCCCAAAGATGGAGATCGTGGCCCAGGTGGCGGAGCGCCAGCTCTCGGAATTCCCGGAGAGCAGGATCATCGTCTTTGCAAGCTTCCGGGACATGGTCCAGCAGATCGTCGATTTCCTGGACTCACGCGGTATCCCTGCCGAGCGGTTCGTGGGCCAGGCCACGAAAGACACCGAGCGGGGCCTCTCCCAGAAGAAGCAGATCGAGGCACTCGACCGGTTCCGGGCCGGGGCCTTCAGGGTGCTCGTCGCCACCTCGGTCGGGGAGGAGGGGCTCGATGTGCCTTCGACCGACATGGTCATCTTCTATGAGGCGGTACCGTCCGAGATCAGGAGCATTCAGCGGAAAGGGAGGACCGGGAGGAGCGGGAGCGGGCGGGTGGTGGTGCTGGTCACCAAGGGGACCTCTGATGAGACCTACCGGTTCGTGAGCCTGGCGCGTGAGAAGGCCATGGCGAGCGGGATCCGGCGCATTGGTGGGAGGATAGAGATAGATACCCCGGCCCCTGCACCCGGGGCGCTGCAGACGAAGATCGAAGAGTTCACCGAGGACCGGCCGGAGATCGTGGTGGATGACCGCGAGACCTCCTCCCGGGTCGTGGAACGGCTGAGCAGTCTCGGGTTACGGATCTCGATCCGCAGGCTGGAATCAGGTGATTACGCCATCAACGACCGGATCCTGGTCGAGCGGAAACGGTCACGGGACTTTGTCGATACGCTGGTGGACCGCGATCTTTTCGGCCAGCTGCGGGACCTTGCATCCCAGGCCCTGCGGCCGGTACTCATCATCGAAGGGGGAGACCTTTATTCCCAGCGCGACATCCACCAGAACGCGCTGCGAGGGACGCTCGCGGCGATCGCCATCGATCTCGGTATCGCGGTGTTCTTCACCCGTGACGAAGATGATACCGCCCAGCTGCTGGCGGTCATCGCCCGCCGGGAGGGGGAGCGTGGGGATCGCCAACCCCGTATCCCGCTCCACAAGACCGCCCGCTCCCCCCGGGAGGAGATGGAACTGGTGATAGCCTCTTTCCCGGAGATCGGGGCGAGAAATGCGCGGGAGCTGCTCTCTGAACTCGGGTCGATCCGGGCCATTGTCGATGCGTCTGAAGAAGAACTGGCCCGGGTCCGGGGTATCGGGCAGAAGAAAGCCCGCCGGATCGCCGATCTTTCCCGTAGGGAGTATTCCTAGCCAAGGAGCCGGAGGGCTTCGATCCCCCTCTTGAGGGCGTTCACGAGGACCATCACCCGTTCGGGGTCCGGTTCCTCCCGGATGCGGAGGGAGAGCGCGACCAGAGTCTCTTCGAGCGTGACGGCGAGAGCGGGGGAGGTTCCCCGGGGAGATTCTCCCCGGACCCTGATCGTCCCGGCGGCGTATGCAGGCTGCTCTCCCCTGATCCCGGCCGGCTCATCCCGTTTTTCTGCTTCCCTGCAGACAACGCACAGGGTCTGGCCATCGATCTCAAAAAGGGGGCAGCCACAGGAGGGGCAGGTGGCCGAGAGCATCTTTCCCCCCTTGAGCAGGTACTCTGCCATGATCTCGTCTTCGCTTTTCATGAGGGCACGTCCGAACTGATATGTTTTATCAAACTATATAAATGGGAATAGTTGATTACTAAAAGAAGAGGGGACAGCATGCCGAATCCCGAAAAGACCATAGATAAATGTATCCAGATGCTCCAGCACATCATGGACGACAGCACCATCCCCCGGAACATCCGCCGGGTTGCCGATGAAACCAGGCAGCTGCTGCTGAACCAGAACAAGGGGACCGGGCTTCGTGCGGCCGAAGCAATCTCAAAGATCGATGAGATCAGCAATGATCCGAATATGCCGGTCCATGCACGGACCCGTATCTGGGAGCTCGTCTCAACGCTCGAGACCATCCCGCTCGACTGAGCAGGACTCTTTTCCGGGGCCGGGGCCCTGGTCCCGGCATCGTACCGGCCTTACGCCGCCACCGTTACGATGACCGTCCTGGTCCTCCCCCGGCGCACATCAAGTTCGAGCATTACCACCTGCTGCCATGTGCCGAGCATCGGCTCTCCGTCGCCGACCGGGATGGTGATCGACGGGCCGATGACAGATGCCTTCACATGCGACCTGCCGTTCCCGTCCCCCCACCTGCTGTCGTGGGCATAGGGGATGTTATCGGGCGCAACCCGTGATAGTGCGGCGTTCAAATCAGAGAGCACGCCGGGTTCGTACTCGATGGTGGTGACAGCGGCAGTCGAACCGGTGATGAACACGTGGACCAGTCCCTCTTTTACCGCGCTTTCCCTGACAATATCCCTGATCCGCGGGGTGAGATCGATGATCTCGCCTTCCGCCCTGGTCGTTACCTCAAAACCCTTCCGGTACATATACTCTATCATGAACAACTCCCGGTTGTATAGGTTTTTTCGCGGGACAGGTTCCCGTGTGCAGGTGGCACAGTACCCACCGGATGGAAAAACCCGGGGTTAAAAAAATGAGGAGATATCCGGGATGGCCCGGTCTTTTCTTATTCCGCCTCTCCGGTACCACCGCTTCCTGGCTGTTCCTGGCCTGCGGTCCCGGGCCCGGCGGAGTCCTGCTCCCGCTCCCCGTTCTCACCCGTTTCGATCTCGGGAGGGACAACGGCCACGCCGACCACCCGGTCGGTTTCTTCCAGGCGGATGATCCTGACCCCCTTGGTCCCGCGCCCGATAACCCGGATTTCAGAGACCGCGGTGCGCATGACGATCCCCGATGCGGTCATCACGATGATCTCATCGGTATTGGAGACAGCGCATGAGGCGATGACCACGGCGTTGCGGCCGAGCTGGATGTTGCGGACGCCCATGGTCCCGCGCCCATGCCCCCGGAAATCATCGAACTCGGTTCTCTTGCCAAACCCGGCGTCGGAGATGGTGAGCAGGTGATCCTTTTCGAGCAGGGTGATGGCAACCACCGTGTCCCCGCCACGAAGCTTCATGCCGCGCACACCCTGGGCATTCCTGCCTACCGTGCGCACGGTGTCCTCGTGGAACCGGAGGCTCTGGCCGAAGCTGCTGGTCAGGACGATCTCCCTGTTTCCATCGGTCACGATAACGTCCACCAGCTGGTCGTTTTCCAGGAGCTTTATGGCATTTGTCCCTACCGAGCGGGGGAACGAGAACTCCTTGAGCGGGATCTTGATGATCCTGCCGAGCCGGGTCACGAACATGAGAAAGAGCCCCGGGGAAAATTCCCTGACCGGGATGACCGTGGTGACCATCTCGTCCCCCAGGTTGAGCAGGTTCACGATTGCCTTCCCGCGGCTGGTGCGGGAGCCTTCCGGGATCTCGTATACCTTCAGCCAGTACACGCGCCCGTTGCTGGTGAAGCAGAGGAGGTAGTCATGGGTGCTGGCGATGAAGACATTTTCGACGTAGTCCTCCTCTTTCGTTGACATCCCGATGACCCCCTTCCCTCCCCGCCGCTGCTGCCGGTAGGTGTCGATATCCATCCTTTTTATGTAGTTGAACGAGGTTAGGGAGACGAGGACGGTCTTGTCCTCGATCATGTCCTCCTTGTCGATGGAGACTGCCGAGGCGCTGATCCGGGTGCGCCGGGCGTCTCCGTACTTCTCTTTGGCGGCAACGAGTTCCCTCCGGATCTCGGCCCGTATATTCCGCTCGTCGGAGAGCAGCTCGGTCAGGGTGGCGATCTCCCTCCCGAGCTCCTGTTTCTCACCGAGGATCTTCTGCTGTTCGAGCGCAGCCAGGCGGCGGAGCTGCATCTGGAGGATGGCCTGGGCCTGCACCTCGTCGAGCCCGAACAGGGAGATCAGCGCCTCCTTTGCCGTTTCAGCCGTGTCCGAAGCACGTATCGCGGCGATCACCTGGTCAATCCGGTCTAGGGCAAGGAGGAGTCCCTCCAGGACGTGCACGCGTTCCTCGGCCTTCTTCCGGTCGTATTCGCTCCTCCTGCGGATGACCTCCACCCGGTGCAGGATGAACTGGCCGATAAGCTCGAGCACCGGGAGATAGCGGGGCTGGTTGTCGACGATGGCGAGGTTGATGATCCCGAACGTGCTCTCGAGCGCGGTATGCTTGTAGAGCTGGTTGAGGACGATTCCCGGGATGGTGCCTTTCTTCAGGTCGATCACCACCCGGAGCCCTTCCTTGTCCGATTCGTCCCTGATATCGGAGATCCCCTCGATCTTCTTCTCCTTGACCAGCTTGGCGATATGCTCGATGAGCCGGGACTTGTTCACCTGGAATGGGATCTCGGTGACCACGATCCGGTCGCCCCTGGTGCCGCGCTCTTCGATCTCGGCCACACCCCGGACCACGACCTTGCCCTGCCCGGTCTCGTAGGCGGCCCGGATGCCTTCCCTGCCCATGATGATCCCGCCGGTCGGGAAATCGGGGCCGGGCAGGACGGTAAGCAGGTCGTCAACCGATAACCCGGGCTGCTCAATGCACCTGCAGACCGCATCGCAGACCTCCCCCAGGTTGTGGGGCGGCATGTTGGTGGCCATCCCGACAGCGATCCCGCTCGACCCGTTGACCAGGAGGTTTGGGATCTTTGCCGGAAGCACGGTCGGTTCGGTGAGCGACTCATCGAAGTTCGGGACAAAGGCCACGGTCTCCTTCTCGAGATCCTTCAGGAGCTCCTCGGCGATGGGTTCCAGCCTCACCTCGGTGTACCGCATGGCGGCCGGTGCATCGCCGTCAATCGAGCCGAAGTTCCCCTGGCCCTCGATGAGCGGGTAGCGGTAGGAGAACGGCTGCGCCATCTTGACGATGGTATCATAAATCGCCGCGTCGCCGTGAGGGTGGTACTTTCCCATCACGTCCCCGACCACGCGGGCACTCTTCCTGGTGGGCTTGTCGCTGGTGTTGCCCATCTCCCACATGGAGAAAAGCGAGCGCCGGTGGACCGGTTTTAACCCGTCCCGCACGTCGGGGATGGCCCTCCCGATGATCACGCTCATGGCGTAGTTGATGTAGGAGGACTTCATCTCGGTCTCGATGGTGATCGGGACCACCCGGGATGCGGCGGGGGCGGCCTGGACGGCCGGGCCCTGTTCTTCAGACGTCAAGGTTGGTCACCTCTTTTGCATGCCGCTTGATGAACTCCTTCCTGGCATCGACATTCTCCCCCATCAGCTTCTCAAAGATCTCGTTTGCATAGACGGCATCATCGATGGTGACCTGCTTGAGTACCCGCCGGTCCGGGTCCATGGTCGTCTCCCAGAGCTGGCTGGCATTCATCTCTCCCAGGCCCTTGTAGCGCTGGACGCTGACACCTTTTTCCCCGAGCTCCCCCACGATCTGCCGCATCTCGTCCTCGCGGAAGGCATACCGTTCCTGCTTTCCCTTGGTGATCCTGAAGAGCGGGGGCTGCGCGATGTAGACATAGCCGTTCTCGATCAGTTCCTTCATGTAACGGAAGAAGAAGGTGAGCAGGAGCGTCCTGATGTGGGCGCCGTCCACGTCGGCATCGGTCATGAGGATGACCAGGTGGTAGCGGGCTTTCTCGGCATCGAACTGTTCCCCGACCCCGCTCCCGATGGCGGAGATGAGGGCCTGGATCTCCGCGTTCTTCAGGATCTTGTGCGGGGTTGCCTTCTCCACGTTCAGGATCTTGCCCCTGAGGGGGAGTATGGCCTGGAACCGCCGGTCCCGCCCCTGCTTGGCCGAGCCGCCTGCCGAGTCTCCCTCCACGATGTATATCTCGCTCTTTTCGGGATCTCGCTCCGAACAGTCGGCCAGTTTGCCCGGGAGGCCGGAGGTCTCGAGCGTGCTCTTTCTCCTTGCCAGCTCGCGGGCGTTCCGGGCAGCTTCCCGGGCCCTGGCCGCGGCGATCACCTTCTCAACGATGGCCGCGAGTACCCTGGGATTCTCCTCGAAGTAATCGGAGAGCGACTGGTAGACGAGGGAGTCGACGATGCCCCGGACAATGCTGTTGCCTAGCCTCGTCTTGGTCTGGCCTTCGAACTGGGGGTTGGCCATCTTGATGCTCACGATGGCAGTCAGCCCTTCCCTGATATCCTCTCCGCGGATGGTGAGGGCCGAGTCCCTGATCAGGTTGTTTCTCCGTGCCGAGGCATTGATGGCGCGGGTTATGGCACTCCGGAAACCTTCAAGGTGCGTGCCGCCTTCCCGGGTGTTGACGCTGTTGACGTAGGCAAATACCTGCTCCGAGTACGAGTTGACATACTGGATGGCAACATCGATTTCGATCCGGTTCTCTGCATCTTTCTTGGATATAACGATGATATCGGGGTGCGTTGGAACCGAGCTTCCATTCAGGTACCGGACGTACTCGCTGATCCCGTCCTTGTAACAGAAGGTCTCTGAATCACCGAGACGTTCGTCCACTATGCTGATCTGGAGACCGGGGTTCAGGAACGCAAGCTCCCGCATCCTGTGGGAGAGGACATCGTAATCGAACTTCAGGGTCTCAAAGATGCTCCCATCCGGCAGGAAGGAGATACGGGTTCCCGACAGTTCCTTCTCGAAGAGCCGGAGAAACTCCCTCCGTTCGGAACCGGTGTATCCTGTCCGCTTGCCGTACCACGCCCGGTAGCGTTCCTGCATCTCGCCAAGGCTTTCCTCGCGGACGGAGAGCGGGGATGCCACGGAACCCCTGGCAAACCGCATTTCGTAGACATTTCCGTCCCGGTACACCACGGCCGAGAGCCGGGCGGAGAGGGCGTTGACCACCGAGACTCCGACCCCGTGGAGGCCCCCCGAGACCTGGTAGCTGTTCTTGTCGAATTTGCCCCCGGCGTGGAGAACGGTGAGCACTGTTTCGAGAGCACTCCGGTCGGTGCCGGGCATCACGTCTACCGGGATGCCCCGGCCATTATCCAGGACCGAGATCGAGCAGTCAGCGTGGATGGTGAGCCAGATAGTGGTGCAGTAACCCCCGAGCGCCTCATCGATCGAATTGTCGACCACCTCATAGACGAGGTGATGGAGACCCCGGGTATCCGTGCTCCCGATATACATGGCAGGGCGCTCCCGGACCGGCTGCAGGCCTTCCAGCACGGTGATGTGGGACGCATCATATGCATCGTTCATCACTGCCCTCCGCTAGAAAAGGTATTGTGGAAAATATCTGTCCCCTCACACCATATATTGGTCGCAGAACCACTTAATGGTGATTACAGGGCCAGAAATTCAGCGGAATTCACCCAGGTCAGGGTCAGCGATCCCGAGTGCTTTATCGATGGCGATAACCAGCCGGTCCATGATCCGGATCACTTCGGCCGCGTCTTCCCGGTCCATGCTGCCCGGCTGGTGCCAGATGATCCGCTTCCGGAGCCGGGTCACCAGCTCCTCGATCTCGGTCCCCCTGAACTGGGGCGGGATCACGAGGCCATCGAGGTGGTCTGCCGCCCCGTAGAAGGCCTGTTCGGGAGGCAGTGCAAAGTGCCTGCAGATCAGCGTGATGCTGGTGATGAACCCCCTGCCAAACTTGCTTTCCATGGATCAGTATCAATGGCAGGTTTAAAAAAACCACGCGATTCCCTCAGTGGTGCCGGAGGCATTTCCATGTATAAGTGCCGCCCTGTCAATCAGAATAAAAATAGTTCGAAATGCGATATCCAGGAAGTGACCGGAATAACGACAATAAAAAACGATACTCACGATGAGGAAAATCCACTCAGCAGTGTTTCAAGGATTTTGTCCTGGTGAACAGGTGACTGTGCTTCCCATAACCACGGCAGAGCATACTGATATACACCCGTTCTCCCTGTTCATAGGAACGGACGAACATTGTTCCTATGGTATATCCGATCTGGCGCATCCGGTACCTGTAGGGAAGATCCCGGTCAAACGGGTTGAAAGCCTTGCTTTCAAGGGTCTGCACAATCCCTGCGGTACATCTGCCCGAATACGAAGAGGTACCGTATCATCATGCCAGGTGCAAGGGCAAAATCAGCCGGAAGCCCGGGTCTCCGCCCCCCGGCAAGAAGGTCCCGAAACCCATGTGGTTGACGAGAGCAGGATGACAAATGAAAGGCCTGACAATGAATTTCGAAAAACAGGATACAGGCAAACTCCACTGGTTCGCCTATTTATCGTGTGAACAAATGGGTAAAAAGGACTATCCCCTGAGTATCCGGGATATTTCTCCCCTGAGCAGTATCCCCAGGACAGGAACCACCTTCGGGTTTCTCAGCAGGCGGCGAATGATGGCTCCCGGCCGATCCATGTCCCCATACCGGCAGATTTCTGCCCTGGTTGCCGGGTCGTCCAGTACCGCGATCAACCGGTCGATGTCGGCAGGGGAGAGCTGCTGCCGGAGCCTGAAGAACCTGATACCGAGTGCGAGTTCCCGCCCGAAGTCTGCTTTCCATCGCTTCTCGTACTCGCAGAGGACAGCGTCCGTTGTATCGTGCTTCCGGATCGCCTCCGCGGCGACCGCTGCGGCATGGGCCGCCGACCGGACACCCGTGAAGACCCCTCCGCCAGATGTCGGTTTGGGGAACCCTGCCGCGTCTCCGATAAAGAGGGTGCCATGGCCGTAAGTCCGCTCCATGACCCCGAGCGGGATGGTCCCGCTCACCAGGTTGATGATACTTCCTCCGCCAGCCCCACGGTAGAACGCCCTGAACCTCCCGAAAACGTCCTGCGTTCCGGCAAGGCCGATCCGGGCCCTCCCCGCTCCAATGGGTATGATCCACCCGAAGAACTCCGGGGAGGCGTCCGGGTAGAGCTCGACTGCGCCTTGGTCCATGTCCCTCCTGATCTCTGCCTGGAGCCCTGCGAGGAAGACAGGGGGCCTGGGCATACCCAGCGATCGGGCCACCGGGCTTCCTGGTCCGTCGGCGGCGATCAGAACCCGGAACCCTACCTCTTCCCGTCCCCGCACCCCCCGTGTCCGGACCGCCGAACCGCTCTTCCCACGGTACGCGGTCTTCAGCCGGACCTCGGCCCCTGCACCGGCAGCCTGCATGGCCATCTCGCGGTCGAGCATTCCCCGGTCCACGATGACGGCCCGCGTCCTGCCGGCATCAAAGTAAAGCTCCGATCCCTGCGCGCTCCGGATCCGCGCCCCGGAGACTTCGTGGAGGACCGATTTGCGCGACACCCCGCATTCGTGGAATGCCGGAACCGAGAGGAGCCCGGCGCACTGGACGGGATGGCCGATGGTCCCATGCTCTTCAATGAGACAGACCGAGAGCCCCTGGCCGGCGCATAGCCGGGCAGCCATGCTTCCCGCCGGTCCGGCTCCGATCACCACAACATCGTAGGTCCGCATCGGGCGCGTTTCCCCCCCATCTATGGGGCCTGGCAGGCTATCATGGTTTGGCAGTTCCGCCTGCCTGGAAAGGGGTCAGCCTCAGGCCATTTATTTGATGGGTGCGGTGCAACCTGCATGCACATGGAGAAGAGCCCGCAGTTTGCATGGAAGCAGTGCCTGGTGATCCGCTCTGATCTCCGGATGAGCTGCGGCAAGATGTGCGCACAGGCGGCCCATGCCGCGTTACTCGCCTCCGAGAAGGCCGACACGGCATCCCGGAGGAGATGGATGGCAGAGGGGCAGAAGAAAGTGGTCCTGAAGGTTTCCGGGGAGCGTGACCTCTACGAGCTGAAGGCCATTGCCGAGGCGGCCGGGGTCTCCGCGGCACTGGTGCAGGACGCCGGAATGACCGAGATCCCGCCGGGCACGGTCACGGCGCTCGGGCTTGGGCCGGCAAAGGCTGAAGAGATGGACCGGATAACCGCGGCGCTCCCGCTGCTATGATGGAGAGCCGCTACCCTCTCGAAATTGCCCTCGGCATGGAGTACTATGCCAGCGATACGCCGGGGATTGGCGGGAGGCTCCGGGCAAGCCCGGAAGACTTCATGGTTGAGGAGATAGCGCCCGTTACCGGCGATGAAGGACCGTTCCTGATCCTCCGCCTGACCAAGAAGGGCTGGGACCAGCAGCGGGCGCTCCGGGAGATAGGGCGGCAGCTGGGCATATCCTACAAGAAAATCGGCTTTGCCGGAACCAAGGATAAACATGCCGTGACAAGCCAGCTGATCTCGATTCCCGGGATCTCCCCCGGAGATATCGGCCGGGTTCGGTTGCGCGACATCGGGCTCGAAGTGGTGGGCCGGTCACCGTCCCCCATAACGCTCGGGTCACACGTGGCAAACCGCTTTGACATCACCATCCGGGAGGCGGTCACGGCCAACCTCGGGGAGAATATCGCCCGGGTATCAGAGGTCTGCAGGACCGGGGTTCCAAACTACTTCGGGATCCAGCGGTTCGGCGTCACCAGGCCTATCACCCACGCGGTCGGCAGATGCCTGCTGAAGGGCGACCTTGAAGGGGCGGTGCTCTGCTATATCGGGGAAGCCTTCCCCGATGAGCCCGGAGAGGTCCGAAACGCCCGTTCCTCCTTCCTCTCCTCCGGCGACGTCCGGGCGGCCATCCGGGAATTCCCGCTCCCGCTCTCCTACGAGCGATCGATGCTCCACCACCTGGCCGGCAGCCCGGGCGACTACCACGGTGCGCTGGCAACACTCCCCCCCAAGATCCTCTCCCTATTCGTGAGCGCCTACCAGTCATGGCTCTTCAACCGGGCCCTATCCGAACGGATACGGGACGGTGGCAACCTCATCGATCCTCTCCCCGGAGACCGGCTCCTGTTTCTCACCGGCCGCGAGGACCGGGTCACCGACCGGAATATCGGGAGCGCCCGGCTCCAGCTGCAGCGGGGGCGATGCCGGATCGCGTTGCGGATGCCGGGCTGCGGAAGGCCGGGGCAGGTTTCAGGAGACCAGGCGGCCATGGAGCGGCTGCTCGAAGAGGACGGTATCCGGGAAGAAGATTTCTGCTCGGTCCGCGACCTGGTAAAGGCCCGGTTCGAGGGGGCCGCCCGGCCGGTTTCCCTCACCGCGGATGTCTGTGCCATGGCCGGGGAGGACAGTGCCAGGCTCTCGTTCTCGCTTCCTCCCGGGCAGTATGCCACCACCATCTGCCGCGAGTACATGAAGGCCGACCCCCGGGCGATGATATAAATTCCTGCTCGGCCACGTAATCGCCGACCAGGGCGCCTCAACCCAATCCGCCAGGATAAACCAGGATCCCGCTCCTGGAAAGGGTGAGAGCCGTGTTCACGCGATGGCCCGGGCGCCTGAAATGGCGTCGTGCAGGTTACCGATCTCGTCGATAAGGCCGAGATCGAGCGCCTCTTCCCCGCGGAAGACCCGTGCGTCCTTGATCATGCTCCGGTCAAGGGGGCGCTGGGAGAGGATGTCGCTGATGATCCGCTCTGCACTCCGGTTCACGACCTGGCCGGCATACTCCCGCTCTTCCTCGGTGAGGGGGCGGTACCCGGCGCCCATGTCCTTCATGCTCCCTGACTTTATCACTTCGACGCTCAGGTTCTCCTCCTCCATCCACCCGCTGATATCAGCAAAGGTCCAGGAGGTGCCGATACCACCGGTAATGGTATCGGGGCTGGCATAAATCCGGTCCGCATAGGCGCTGACGTAATAGGCAGAGGAGGTGGCGATATCCCCCATGGAGACCACCACCGGCTTTCTTTCCTTCGCATATACGATATCTGCGATGATTTCCTGCGCCCCGGCCGGGGTCCCGCCAGGGCTGTTGACGCGGAGCACGATGGCATCGACCATCGGATCGTTTGCCGCGTCCCGGATCGCATCGCCAACCGTGACGCTCCCCGCGTACCCTTTGCCGGACCCCCCGGTAACGATGACCCCCTCGATGCTTATGACCGAGATTCCCAGGTCGTGGAACACTCCGGGCAGAAGGGCGGCAAGCAGGACAGCGATGAGAATGACCGCCAGTACCAGGACCCCCACGAGGATATGGTTTCTCGTCCTCAACGAGCGCTCAGCCTGTCCGGGCGGCATCTCCACTGCCCCCGCCCGTATAGAGGACATCGTACTCGGTCACCAGGTTGGTCCCGCAGAGGTAAAAGTTCTTCAGGGCAAGCCGGATCATCTCCTCTTCTGACTCGATGTGCATCCCGCCGACCAGCGAGGGCGTATCCGACCCACCGACGATAAAGGGGAGGTGGATCAGGCGGATCTCGTCCACGAGCCGGTGGTGGAGCATGTGCCAGTTCAGGGTCGGGCCCCCCTCGATCATGAGCTTATGTATCGCGAAATCCGCGGTGAGGATCTGCATGAGCCGGGGAAGGGAGACATGATCGGTCCCGGCCACCACGATGATTGCCCCGGCGTCCCGGAGCTCCTGGACCCGCCCGGGGGGTGCCCGCTCCGAGACAGCGATGATGGTCGGCGCATCGGGGGAAAGTACGTTTGATCCGGGCGGGATATCGGCCATGCTCGCAGGGATTACCCGGATGGGATTTTTTCCCTCGACACTCCGGACGGTGAGGTAGGAGTTGTCGATCCGTATGGTATTTGACCCGACCATGATGGCATCATAGGCAGCCCTTGTACGGTGGAGGAGGACATCGGTGGCCGGGTCCATGTACTTCATCAGGATCTTGCTCGAGCATCCTTTCTTCAGCGTCAGCTTCCCGTCAGCGGTTATCTCTGACATCATCAGTACATGCGGGCGTTCCGTTGATTCTGCCACAAAAGACTCCTTTCCAAGAAATTTCGTGCTGCTCCATAATAGCATTGTCTCAGGAGCGGGAGCTTCCTGTGACAACTATTTATCCTCTATCCTGCTACTTAGATGATCCATGAATATAACCGCACTCCGGCCGCGGTTCCTCAAGCATATCGAGCCCATCGCCACCGTGTTCTGCAGAGCAGGGGTCTCTCCGAACCAGATCTCCCTTATCTCCCTCCTGTTCGGGCTGCTGTGTGCGGTCTGTTATGTCTGCCGGATGTTTGCAATCGGAAGCATATTCCTCTTTTTCTCCGCGATTCTCGACCTGGTCGATGGGAGTGTTGCCCGGCGGACAGAGAAGGAGACGCAGTTTGGCTCGGTATTTGACTGGATTGTCGACAAGTATGTCGATGCCCTGGTCATCCTCGCCATCGGGCTTTCGGGGACCGCCATCCTGTCCCGGTTCGGCGGTCTCACGGTTTCAGCCGATTATGCGGTCGTGGCAATCGCCATCATCGGCTCGCTGATGAACACATTCATCAAACCGGTGGTGTATGCCGAGACCGGGTACCAGGAGAGAGTCGACGGGAAGATAGAGGACCCCCTGGAGGGTGTCGGGTTCTTCGGGCGTCCCGAGACCATCCTCGTGCTGGTCGTAGGGGGGCTGACCGGGTTTATCTGGGTCGCCGTGGTGCTGATCGCCATCGGGACCAACGTATCGGCAATCCAGCGGATCATCTATCTCTATAAAAGACTCTCCTGATCTCTCCCGCATAAAGGCTGTAAAGGCCTGCGGCGAGATCCCCAAGCCCCGGAATAACCCGGAACAGGGTGTAGGCTATGCCGATCAGGAGCACCAGGGCCAAAAGCTCGGCAAAGACGTTGTGGGCCCAGAAGAAGCTCTCGTAGCCGTATTCCCCGTTCCCGGCAATACCGGGGAAGTACGGGAACCACTGGCCGGTATAGGCGATGATGACTGCCGCATTCCTGGCCAGGTTCAGGACATAGATGGTCGGTACGATGATCAGGAACGAAAGGATCTTCTGCCGGGCGGTGGTAGGGACCGCGGCTGCGACCCCGAGCATGATGGCGATAGCCTGGATACCGGTGCAGGCAAGGATGATCTCGACGCGGAAGCCGTTCCTGATCACCATGTTCCATGCCACGAGCGCTGCGTCATACCCGAGCGCATTAAGCAGCCAGAGGGTCTGGCCGACGACCACCGCTATCAGCCGGTCGCCGAGGGGCGTGAATGCAAAGGGTGCATATACCAGGAAGGCGGCGGCGGCGGCACGGGAGAGGTGTTCGACCCGTTCGTCCCGCAAACGGAGGTATTTTATCGTGATTGCGAGAAACGGGACAGAGAGCACGGCCAGGGCGGGGTAGAGGTAGTTGTTGATGGAGAGGTAGGAGGGGACTTCCGAAAAGAGGAAGAGGATCATCGCCGTCCACCCGAAAATGGCACACCAGTTCCTAAACCTCGTAGGGATGAGAAAGGCCAGGAAGAAGACGCAGGAGGCCAGCACCAGGTACCCGTTCATTCCCATAGTAATCAGTTACGGTTTGAAAAAGGGTTTTGATGAGGGACATCCGCACCGGTGTTCCCGATACGGCGTTGTCCCAAGCCTTAATCATGCATGTAAACGCATTTGTAAAGCAATGTTCTGTCCGGAGTGCAAGAGCCTGATGATCTCGTCCGGGGGCCAGATGAAGTGCCGGAAATGTGGGTACATAAGGAAGATTACCAGCGATGATCAGCTCCACATCACCAGGAAAAGGAGCGAAAAGGAGATCGTTATCGTCGAAGGTGAAGGGACGGTCAGGACCCTTCCCACCACGGCCGTCAAGTGCCCGAAGTGCGAGCACAACCTTGCGTTCTGGTGGCTCCGCCAGCTCCGTTCGGCCGATGAGAGCGAAGTCCGTTTTTTCCGGTGCTGCGAGTGCGGCCACACCTGGCGCGAATACGATTGAGGCCCATCCGGCTGCTCCAGGGTCCCCGGGCACCCTCCCGGGTCCTGTGAGAGGAGAGCATGGTGGTACAGGCCCGGGAGCGTTATGAAAAACACCTTCTCCCTGCCCGCCACGTGGTAACCGGGGAAGCGGCAGGATCGCCCTCCGCATCAAGCGTTTGATCGATAAAAGCCCTTGAACAGAAATTGAGAGGTATTCCGGAATATTTTATTGGACAGCATTTCCAAGTACCTCTCATGTCATTACGGGCAACCATCGTTGCGATAATCGTTGCTGGATACTGCCTTGTTTCTCTTGTCTCGGCAGGCTGTGACGCGTGCAGCGCCGCGCCGGAAGGCGGGTGGGGTCCCCCTGATTTCAGTGATGACCCTACCTGGGGAGCATCCCTGGAAGATCTGGTAGACTATTTCGGTGGTTCTTCGACAGGTGGCGGGACGGGCGGGGGTGATGCCGGAAGCTCGCAGGATACGCCGGGCGGGAGCAGCAGCTCGGGGACAGATGGGGCTTCACCAGGGTCCGGGAGTTCATCGTCCCACGGCGGAGGTTCTGTTGAGGATGGCCTTGTCTGGCGTTTGAAAGGGGATGACCTGTCCGGTAAAGGGCTGTATGAAGAATCTGCCGGGGCCTACCGGAAAGCCCTCGATTACGATCCCTATGCCTTGAGGTCCTGGACGGGTCTTGGAAAGGTACTTCTCGAGCTGGGACAGCCTGGTGAAGCGGCGACTGCGTTTCAGAAGGCCATAAAACTCGATCCCGCAGAGGCCACCCTTTATGAACACCTGGGCGACGCACTGTCTGCAGCCGGCAGCCACGAGGAGGCTGTTGCCAGCTATCAGCGGGCGCTCGCGATCAATCCGGCCATTACCGGGGTTGCTGAAAAGATACGCTCTGCAAAGGATGCCCTGGCGGGAGTTCCCGCCGAGCCTGGTGCTGCCACCCTGCCTGAACCCGATCAGACCCAACCCGCCCCACCACAAACAACAGGAGCCCGCGAGATGGTGGAGGTCGAAGAACTTCCTCTTCCCACGCAGTCGGTCTTTCCGGGAATGGCGGCCGTACTCGCCATCCTGGCCGGCGCTGTTTTCCTCGCGGGAAGGAAAACCTGAGGGAGAATGGTATAATACCCCGGCCCATCCATTTTTCCAGAGAGAGACAAACTGGTGCCGGTTCTTTTTCCCACCGTTCCAACCCGGGAAATGGTGACTGTTTTCCCCCCTGAGCGGGCCGGGTTTGCATCCACTTTTCCCGGGGGATGCAAAACACCGCCCTGGCAGGCCAGGTGGTACCCTGGTTTTACGAAGGGGGAATGCTGCCAGCCGATGCCCCGGAAACACCCAACTGTTTATATACTGTCCTGTGGCATTTATAAATATGAAGACCAAGCCAGAGGACTCTCTCAAAATTGAAAATATCGTTGCCTCGGCGAAGGTGACGGATTACCTGGATCTCCCGGCGCTTGCTTCCCAGATTAAAGATGCAGAGTACAATAAGAAGAGGTTCCCGGGTGTCGTCATCAGGATGCAGAACCCAAAGATCGCGGCGCTCGTCTTCGGTTCCGGTAAAGTGGTGCTGACCGGTGCAAAGAGCATCGAGAGCCTCTCCGAGGGGCTCGAGATACTCGGAAACCTGCTCCGAGGACTGGACATCGATATACCCAAAAAACTCAGCTACAAGATCCAGAATATCGTCACCTCCGCGGACCTCGGTTCCGGGATCAATCTCAACAAGATCGCCGTCGGGTTCAACCTGGACCGGATCGAGTACGAGCCGGAACAGTTCCCGGGACTCGTGTACCGCCTGGAAAACCCGAAGGTCGTGGTGCTCCTCTTCGGGTCCGGCAAACTGATCATCACCGGCGGAAAAGAACCGGACGATGCCAGGAAGGCGGTCCAGAAGATCCTAAACGACCTCAAGAACCTCGGACTGCTCTGACCAGGAGCCCTTCAAAAATTTTTTATTCCTGACCGGACAACGTGTATCATATTCTTTTTTAAATGCCTGGTCGTGAATAATAATACTTTTATATATTAAATTCGTATATTTTTTGTTATTCTGGTGCGCCATGATGAGAACAAAGAATGTGATGTATTTTACCCAGGAGGAAGAAAACCTGGCAAACCTCCTCATCAGGACCGGTATGAAGAGGAACGTGGCAAGGGTCCTGGTCTATCTTGCCCACAATCCCGAAGCCACTTCCCGTGAGATCGAACGTGGCACCGATCTTCGCCAGCCCGAAGTGAGCCTGGCGATGTCTGCCCTGGCAGGGCAGAAATGGGTTGGCAACCGCGAGGTCAAGGCAGAGAACAAGGGGCGACCGGTCAAGATCTATCACCTGCTGAACCCGTTTGCGGAGATCGTCGATGCAATAGAGCGGGAAAAGCGGGAAGAGGCAAATATCCAGATCTCACTCATCCAGGAGATCAGGAGCTATATCCAGTGATCCTTTCGTGAAAATGCCTTTCGCATTTTCATGCTCCCACGGCGATCATGTTTTTTTTGGCAGGGGCCCTGGTGGCTCACCGGGTTAGTTTCCGGCAACCCTCGCTTCTTCCCACGACCACCGTGGTCTTGTCGGCAAACGCACAGAAGAGCCCGCAGGAAAGCACTCCGGGCATCAGGGAGAGGAGTCCTTCAAGCCGGTCAGGGTCCCCGATGATCCCGAATGAGCAGTCGAGCACGAAATTTCCATTGTCGGTGATGACCGGGCCGTCCTTCCCGGTTCCCTCGCGAAGGACCGGGTCTCCTCCGAGGGCCTGTATGCCGAGCATAACCGGCCGGAGCGCAAACGGTATCACTTCCACCGGGACAGGAACATCGAGGACAGGGGATATCTTCGACTCATCGACCACGATGACCAGCTCTTCTGCGGCAGCAGCCACACACTTTTCCCGGGCCAGGGCCGCACCTCTTCCCTTGATGAGGCGGAGGCTTCCGTCCACCTGGTCGGCGCCGTCAATTGCAAGGTCCAGTTCCGGGTAATCGTCGAGCGTTGCCAGGGGTATGGCACAGTCCCGTGCCCTCATTTCGGTCTGGAACGAGGTCGGGACAGCCTTGACGCGGAGACCTTCACGGACCCGCTCCGCGATACGGTCCATGGTAAAGGCAACGGTAGAACCGGTTCCAAGGCCTACCACCATTCCGTCCTCGACCATACCGGCGGCATGGTATCCTGCCTCGCGTTTCAGATCATCAGCCTGCGGATCTTTACCACCAGCCCTGCCTCCAGTCCGGGTCATGGTCTCCCCGCCCTGCCAGCCTCGCTTCCAAAGAGCCGCCGCAGCTCACTTTCAGCCGTCCCCGCGGTACAGTCGAGGGTAATCGGGGTGATCGAGATATTTCCTTTCCGGACTGCGTGCACGTCGGTCCCTTCATCGGCATCGTCCACCAGCGGCCCGTTTATCCAGAAATAAGGCCGCCCCCGGGGGTCCATGCGCCGTTCAACCCCGGTCCGGAAGAGCTTGTCCGAGAGGCGGGTCACCTCGTATCCTCCCCGCACCTGAGATGGTATGTTGACGTTGATGACATCGGCTCCGGGTGGAAATTTCCGGGAAAGAAAGGTCCTGGTCACTTCCTGCACCACCTTCTTGGCATCCGCGAAACTCTGCCGGTGGAACTGGGGATCGTCGAACTTGTCCCCCTGGTCCTCGACCTGGAGGGAGAAGGCGAGGGCCGGGGTGCCCTGGTTTGCCGCCTCGAGCGCCGCACCAACCGTCCCCGAGGTCATGATGGACTCGTAGGAGAGGTTCTCCCCGATGTTGATCCCGCTGACCACCAGGTCAGGCCCGAGTGCGAGAGCATAGAGCCCGATAATGACCGAGTCCGTAGGCTTTCCCCCAACCGCGTATGACCGGACTCCGTTCTGGACGACCTCATATGCCCGGATCGGTTCAAAGATGGATATGGACCGGCCCACCGCGCTCTGCTGGGTTGCCGGGGCGACTACCGTCACTTCAGCAATGGGGCTGAGGGCCTCGTAGGCGGCCCAGAGCCCCGCGGAGTTGATACCGTCATCGTTGGTGAGCAGGATCTTATGCTTCATCGTTCACCATGACTTTGCCGGACGGCACGAAAAACCTGACCGATCGTCAGCCTCATGTCAGAGGCAGGGCTACTGATCATGTATGAGGGCATTCATTGCTGAATATTCGGTTGCCCATGACCCCCTCCTTGCACCGGAAGGTGCCGCCATGCTCACCGTCATCCGGGACAGCTTCGAGCGGTGCGGTTACGAAGTCGTCCATCCCGGGCACGGCGATTTTCTTGCCGGGATACGGCGGCTCGCTCCGGCCTGCGAGGTGGGGCTGGTGATCGCCCCCGATCACCTCCTTTTCGCCTTCACTTCGGCACTCGAACAGCTGACCCATAATATCGGGTGCGGGAGCATGAATGCCGCGATCTGCGCAAACAAGCGGCAGAGCGCCGAAATCCTCGCCCGGAACGGGATAGCGGTGCCGGAAGAGGGGGGAGGGGGCCTCCGGGTGGTAAAACCGGAGCAGGGATGCGCTGCGAAGGGCGTCCGCCTCACCAGGGAGAGCCCGGGGCCCGGGGAGTTTGCCCAGCGGTTCATCGACGGCGAACACCTGAGCGTGAGCCTGGTCGGGAGCAGGGTAACCGGAGATGCCTGCAGCTACTACACCGGGAAACCTCCGCTGCTCCTTGCGGTCAACCGCCAGGACATCAGCATCGATGAACAGGGACAGTTCCACTACCATGGCGGCGAGACCCCGGTCATCCACGATCGCCAGGATGAAATTGTCAATGCTGCCACGCGGGCGTTGAACGTCCTCGGCTGCCAGGGCTACACCGGCATCGACATCGTGCTTGCCGACCGCCCGTACATCGTTGATGTCAACCCGAGGATCACCACGAGCATCGTCGGGATTGCGGCCTGCATGGAGGAGGAGATCGCAGATATCCTGGTCGCGGCTTCAAAAGGGGGCGGTCCCGATGCCGTGCACCTCGCCGGCCGGGCCCGGTTCGACTGCCACGGCAGGGTGGAGCGGCTGTGATCGGGATCGATGTCGGTGGGGCAAACCTGAAGGTGGCGACCGGAGAGGGGACCGTTATCCATCACTGCCCGCTCTGGGAAAACGGCCCGCTCCCGGAGATCCTCCGTCCCTACCGCGCTCACGGCGAAGAAGCGGCGGTGGTCATGTCCGGGGAGCTCGCCGATTGTTTCAGCTCGAAGACCGAGGGCATCAGGTTCATCGTCGACTCGGTCAGGGAGGTCTTTCCCAGTGCCGTGTTCTACGGGACAGACGGGCGGTTCCACAGGGACCCCGTGCCGGAGCTTGCCGCTGCAAACTGGCTCGTCTCCGCCGATTACCTGATGGAGCGCCACCAGGGGGGCCTGCTGGTCGATCTCGGGAGCACCACGACCGATATCATCCCCCTGGTCTCCCTCGGTTCCCTGCAGGGGCTGACCGATCTATCCCGCCTCCAGTCCGGCACCCTGGTCTATACCGGCCTGCTCCGGACCACCATCCCGGCAGTTATCCGGGAGGTCGTCCTCTCGGGCATCCCCACCCCGGTCTGCCCGGAATATTTTGCCTGCAGCGGCGATGCCCACCTGGTGCTCGGGCACATCACCGCCGCGGGTTATGCATCCGCGACTCCTGACGGGAAGGGGCGGGACCGGGACTCCTGCCTCAGGAGGCTCGCACGGGTCGTATGTGCCGACCTCGAGGAGATCGGGGAAGAGGGGGCCTGCGCTGTTGCCGCTGCCTTCTGGGATGCCCAGCGGTCCCTCATCTGTACCGCGGTCGATGCTGCCCGCCGCCGTTACGAAACGGGGGAGACCCTATGTGCCGGCACCGGGTCCGGGCTTGCCTCGTCCATCCTTGGCGGCAGGGATCTTGCCCGGGAGCTGGGGGCAGCGGCCGGTGCCCTGCCGGCCTTCGCGGTGCGGGAGGTGGCGCTACGAAGCCCTGGCAGCTGAGCCTGGTCCTGTTCGCCGGTTCTCTCGCGGTGACGGTGTTCCTGTACAGTCTCGGGCTCCCGTTATTCTTCGTCTTCCTCTTCATCCCGCTCATCCCTTTCTTTTCCCGGGGAAGACCGGTGAGGCGCTGTCCACGGTGCGGCTTTGAGACCGCCGACCGGAAGACTGCCTACTGCCCATACGACGGGAGCCGCCTAGAGGTTCCTGAAGGCGGCCAGCAAGAGGGAGACCATTGACTGCGGCAGGACCGTCCCGAACATCTCCGTGGTAGGTATCTCACCGGAGTCCCGGGCCCGGAGGTTGCGTACCGTGCCCCGGTCGACCGCGATGCCGAGCGCCCTCATGAGCGCAACAGTCTTCCCGGGCGTGAGGGAGCGGGACAGGACGATGCAGAGATCGACGACCGGGGATCCCATCCGCGTTCCGGGGTAGAATGGTGCCCGTGCCGGGACGATTGCCCCGCACCGGCTGCACCGGAACCGCCGCACCACAACGTGGATATCCCGTGCGGACCCGCCCTCGATGAGGGTGACGAATTTTCGCACCTTCCTGTCATACCCGCTCACCTCCCCGCCACAGTGCGGGCAGGAGTCCAGCATCGAAAACTCTCTCCCCTCGACCGCGGACAGGCCGACCTGGACCAGCGTCTGGAGCATGGGGGGCACTTTTACAGGGCGCATGCCGGGCACCTCCTCCCGGCCGGGTGCAGTTTTCCATTTAACCGTTTCTTCATCGCAATTACTCCCGGAACAGGGCTTTTCTCAAACGGGTGCCGGTCCTCCCCGCACTGAGTGGCCCACCATTAATCATCAATCTCAGCGATGTTAATCATTACTGTTAAATAAGAATGGTGTCCGAGATCTGTATGTTCGAGGTTTCTACCATGGACGTAAAATATGTGCAGACGACCTGTCCCTATTGCGGGACGGGTTGCACCTTCAACCTCGTGGTCAAAGACGGAAAGGTGGTCGACGTCGCTCCTTACCACCGATCTCCGGTCAATGAAGGCAAGGTGTGCCCCAAGGGCGCCTATGCCCACGAGTTCGTGAACCATCCCGATCGCCTGACAACCCCGCTCATCAAGAAGGACGGAAAGTTCGTCGAGGCGACCTGGGACGAAGCATATGACCTGATCGCCAAGAAGTTCAAGCAGTACAAGCCCGATGAGTGCGCCTGCCTCTCCTCAGCCCGTGTCTCGAACGAGGAGAACTACGCGATGATGAAGTTCGCGCGCGGCGTGCTCAAGACCCGGCACATTGACCACTGCGCAAGGCTCTGCCACTCCTCGACGGTCGCCGGGCTTGCCTCGACGTTTGGCTCGGGCGCGATGACCAACTCGATCGGCGATATTGCCGAGTCAAAGTGCGTCTTCATCCTCGGGAGCAACACCTTCGAGCAGCACCCGCTGATCGGAAGGAGAGTGATGCAGGCCAAGATGAACGGCGCCAAGCTGATCTATGCCGACCCACGGTTCACCCCGACGGGCAAGCAGGCCGACCTGTACATGCAGTTCCGGTCAGGGTCCGATGTCGCCATCCTGAACGGCCTGATGCAGGAGATCCTGAAGAACGGATGGGAGGACAAGGAGTTCATCAAGAACCGGACCAAGGACTTTGACAAGCTGAAAGAAGAGGTCATGAAACCGGAGTACAGCCTCGAGAACGTCTCGAAGATCTCCGGTATCCCGGCCGACCAGCTCAAGACTGCCGCGGAATGGATCGGGAAGGCCGAATCGGCCTGCATCCTCTACTCGATGGGCATCACCCAGCACACCACCGGGGTCGACAACGTCAGGTCGGTTGCCAACATCCAGATGCTGACCGGGAACCTGGGGCGGCCCGGGACCGGGGTCAACGCGCTCCGCGGCCAGAACAACGTGCAGGGCGCCTGCGACATGGGTGCGCTGCCGGTGGTATACACCGCGTACCAGAAGGTCATCGATGAGGCGGCCCACAAGAAGTTCTCGGACGCGTGGGGCTTCCCCGATGGCATCGCCGAGGGCAAGAACGGCTATGAGGTGACGGTCATGATGGACGTGCTGGCCGACAAGCCCGGCGAGCTAAAGTGCATGTACATCATGGGCGAAAACCCGATGCTCTCGGACCCTGATATCCACCACGTGGAGAAGGCCCTGAAGAACCTCGAGTTCCTGGTCGTCCAGGACATCTTCATGAACGAGACCGCGGAGTTCGCTGACGTAGTGCTGCCTGCCTGCTGCTATGCAGAAAAGGACGGCACCCAGACCTCGACCGAGCGCCGTGTCCAGATGTGGAGAAAGGCCCAGGACCCGCCGGGACAGGCAAAGCTGGACTGGGTGATCATCAAGGAGATCGCCGCAAAGATGGGTTATGAAAAGCAGTTCCCCTGGAACAGCGCCGAGGACATCTTCGAGGAGATCCGGAAGGTCACCCCGTCCTACGCCGGGATGAGCTATGCACGGCTCAACAAGCCTGAAGCTGCCCACTGGCCATGCCCCACCCCCGAGCACCCCGGGACCCCGATCCTCCACAGGGAGAAGTTCGCCCACCCCGACGGCCTGGGCCAGTTCTTTGCTGTGCCCTACAAGCCCCCGGCTGAGGTCCCCGACGCCGAGTACCCGTTCGTGTTCACCACCGGGCGCTGCATCTGGCAGTGGCACACCGGCACGATGACCCGCCGGTCCGACTCACTCGAAAACGAGGAGCCAACCGGCTGGATCGAGATCAACCCTGAGGATGCAAAGGCGCTCGGGATCAGGGACGAGGAGATGGTCAGGGCCACGACCAGGCGCGGGAGCGTCACTGTCCCGGCACGTGTCACGAAGGACATCATGAAGGGGGTCATGTTCATGCCGTTCCACTACAAGGAGTGCGCTGCAAACGTGCTCACCAACAATGCCCTTGACCCCATCGCCAAGATCCCGGAGTTCAAGGCCTGTGCCATCAAGGTCGAAAAGATAGCGGAGGGGAAGTAAATGTCGAAGAAAGGTGACATGTTCTACGCCTGGACCACCGACGATGAGCTCCAGAAGAAAGCAGAGTGCGGCGGCGCGGTGACCCAGCTCCTCAAGTTTGCGCTCGAGAAGAAGATGGTCGATGGGGTCTTTGCCGTGAAGAGAGGGCAGGATGTCTACGACGCGGTTCCGACTTACATCACCGACCCCAAAGAGCTCGACAAGACTGCCGGGTCCCTCCACTGCGGGACGTTGCTCCTCTCCAAGCTGGTCAAGAAGTACCTTGACGGTGCCCAGGACAAGAAGATCGCCATGACCGTGAAGGGGTGCGACATGATGGGACTCTACGAGCTCGCCAAGCGCCAGCAGGTCAACCTGGACAACATCATCATGATCGGCGTGAACTGCGGCGGGACGGTCAGCCCCATCACGGCCCGCAAGATGATCAGGGAGAAGTTCGAGGTCGACCCCGACACGGTCCACAAGGAAGAGATCGACAAGGGCCAGTTCATCATCGAGTACGAGGGTGGTCACAAGGGGATCTCCATCGACGACCTCGAAGAGGCCGGGTACGGCCGGCGTCCCAACTGCCGCCGCTGCAAGCTGAAGGTCCCCCGCCAGGCCGATCTCGCCTGCGGTAACTGGGGGGTCATCGGCGACAAGGCCGGCAAGGCGACCTTTGTCGAGGTCTGCAGCGAGAAGGGGGCCATGCTCCTGGACGAGGCGGTCAAGGCCGGTGTCCTGAAGACCGAGGCGCCCAACCCGAAGGGCCTCGAGATCCGGGGCAAGGTCGAGAACGCCATGTACAAGCTCGCCGACAAGTGGCGGAAGCATGATTTCGAGGGGCTCGGTACCGGGAGGGACCGCCTGGCGAAGATCGTGAAGGAGACCTCCCGGTGCATCAAGTGCTACCAGTGCATCGACAGTTGCCCGATCTGCTACTGCGTGGAGTGCAGCACAAAGAAGCCCTACCTGGTCAAGCCCGGAGAGCTCCCTCCGAACTTCATGTTCCAGCTCATCAGGTTCGCCCACATCGCCGACTCCTGCATCAACTGCGGGCAGTGCCAGGAACTGTGCGCCATGGACATCCCGAACGCCCTCTTCATGCACGCCCAGCAGGTGGAGCTCGAGAAGATGTTCGGCCATGTCCCGGGAATCGACATGTCCCTGCCGCTGCTCGCCCTTGTCGAGGAGCGGGAAGAGCGGGACCGACTGGCTGCAACCGGAAGCGACCAGATCTTCGATATATTCAAGTAAACCTCCCCACCTTTTTTTTGGATGCCGTACCCGTTTCCCGGTAATCCTGCCAGCGGTTTTGCATCTTAAGGATTTCCGGCGACGGAACAGGTTACCCGGGGCCCCTTGAGAGATCCCCGGGTGGGATTTTTCCGTTGACTGCCCTGCCATCCGGCAAACGGTGTGAAAACGGTATTTGGGATATTTCATCCCTAGGGGATGTGGATTCGGAAACCTCATTTGCGTTTCATTACGCGCTTCGGAGTGCATCCAGGAGGATGCCGGGCAGGGCCGTGCGGGCCCTGGACTACACGGCCCGGCGTAAACCGTCTCTATCCTTCCGGCCGGTTGATCCTGTTGGTGCGGTACACCTTCAGGTAGTAGACGATGCCGATTCCCAGCGCCGCGATAACGCTCAGGATGAGCGGGTTTGAAAAGATGCGGATGAGCCCGGTGCGTTCGCCGACCGTGACGGTTACGGTGAGGGGATCGGAGACCCGGTCCTGGTCAGTTTCATCGCGATACCGGACCTCGGCAGTAAGCCCGTACTCTTTCAGCGTTGCGGCCTTATCGACGCCGATTTCGAACCGGGCAGATGCCTGTTCACCGGGCGCAAGATCGCCAAGTTTCACGGTGTCGCGGTAGCCGGTGAAGGGCTCTACGGCACTGATACGGGCCTGTGCGCTGTAGACTGGTGCAGGGCCGGTGTTTTCGAAGGTGACGTCAACCGGTACCCTGGTGCCCCGGTATACAAGGGGGGAACCGGAGTGGACACCGAAGGTTATTTTTCCGGCAACCGGGATACCGGTGGTCTCTGGTCTCGATGTCAGGGATTCGCCCGACCGGCCGCGGTAGTCGACCTCCACGTACAGGGGATAGGATCCTGCCTCCGCGGTCTCATCGATCCTCACCTTGAACCGGCATTCATGCACGGTCCCGGGTGAGAAGGTGCCGATGTACACGGTCCCGGCCTCCGGGATAACCGGGCTCTCGCCGGCCCGGCGGATGCGGGCTACCGCCCCGGTCCCCTCGAGGGACCCGGTATTTTCGAGCCGGAGGGTGAGGACGCCTTCGCCCCCGGCGGTGAGGTTGCCGGTCTGCATGCCCGCGACCCCGACCCTCACCACGTCCTTGATCCGCACCGGGATGGGGACGAGTACCTCCTCTTTCGTGTAGCGGTAGATAACGCTCTCTCTCCCCACCTGTTCTTCTGATGAAAGCCAGGTGTAGGAGAGGGTGAGGGGGAGCTGGTATTCACCCCCCATGGCACCGGGCACCACGGTCAGCACGAAGGGGATGAGCACCCCTTCCCCGGAAGCCAGGTTTCCGACCATCTGGGGGCCGGTCTTCAGGACGAGGGGTGCATCTCCGGCAGCAAGCGTCGCCGTGATCCCGATGGCAGTGCTTGGCGGCGGGCCGGCGCTCCCCACGGAAGAGACGATCTTCTGCGGATCGGTTCCGCGGTTTTCAAGGTGGATGACCAGGGTGGTCGTGGTCCCGGGCGGGATCTCGTCCGGGCCTTCGACCACTCCCCTGAATTCCGGTGCGCCGGCAAGGTACTGGGGGGCGGCAGCCGCCAGGGTCCCGGCCAGCATCAGCACGATGATGAGAAAGCCCAGGCAGGGGGCAGCCCTCCATAGTGTTGTCATATTAATAACAACAAATTTGTTTGTCCCGGGTGAAAAAACTTACCGGGGAGGGGGATAGGGTATGACCTGGACGGGAACAGCAACCGCCCCGGGCCTCGGTGCGGGTCCCGGCAGGGGTCCCGGGAGGAACTCGTTTTTCCGGGGTGGTCACCGGGAACTGCCATTCCCCTGTTTACCACTCCGCGCCCAGGGATGGCCGGAAGACCTACCCGTACCCGCTTATATCGTAGTTGATCTCCGTCGATGCCCGCACGCACTCCGAACCGCTCTTCAGGGCTTCTTCAACCATGCGCTTCAGGAGCGCCGGGTATACTGCTCCAACCATTTCCTGGAACGGTTTGCCGTGGCAGAACATCTTGAAGGTCGGGGTGCTCTTCACCCCGAACCGTTCCGCCGTCCACTGGTTCGCGGTGATATCGATCCGCACGAACACAGCGGCCCCTGCAAATTCCTGCGCATGCTGACGAAAATACGGCTCCATGGTCCTGCAGTGCGGGCAGGTCGGGCTATAGAACATGGCGAGAACCGGGAGATCGGATTCCTCGACAGTCTTTCCCCAGGTGATATCGGTCAGTTCGAGTACGGTGCCTTCCATGACCCTTCAAAGGGAACTATGGAGAAACAGGGTGATATAAGCTCTTGCGCTGTTCGGCATTGCGGGGCTGTCACGGAGTCATGCACCGGGACCGGCGTTCCCGGGCCGGAGGGGGATGATCCCCGTGCCGCGGTCCCGGGGGAGGTGAGGTGGACCGGGGTCCATGCCTGGACAGGGGAGGGGCGGGCGACAGCCAGGTTTATATTCCTGATGGTGAACCATAGCTATGGCGAACATACACGGATAACCTGCAGCTGCAGCCTGTGGTCCCCCATGAATACCCCGAACTGTCCGGAAACAAGGGCTCTTTTACATGATTATCATCCGCTCTCCCAGTGGACTGATCCTGTTCTTCCCTGCCGCCACAACCCCCGGAGCGTGTTTTTCACCGGATGAACGATAGTCACGCAGAGGAATCTTCCCCCCCTGAAGAGCCCCCGGACCATCGCTGGCCGTCTCCCCATGAGACGGCAGGAGCGGGCCATCACCGCCGGCTCCGGAGCGGTTCGACCTACCTGGTGACCCGGGACGGCAGCCTGTTCGTGGTGAGCGAGCAGTACGGCTACAAGACCGAACCCTACTACCTCATCCTTTCCCGGGAACTTGCCGGGGAACGGGTGCATCCCGGCAGCCGGTCGGTGCTCGATGCCTCCATCGTCCCGGTCTGCCTTGACCAGGCCTCCCGGGCCGGGATACCTGTTGCCAGCTGCTTCATCTCCCAGTCCTTCGTGGAGGTGCCGGCCATCCTCTACGGTCTCAACTACTTCTCCTGCACGTCGGGGTATGCCGTGGTATGGGGCATGGAACGGGCAAAAGAGGTGATCCGGCACATCACCAACAGCGGCAAGTACCCGTTCTGCTACCAGCCCCTCGACAATGGTGACGAGGTGGTGACCGTCCATGCCATCTTTGGGCGCACCCATGGACATAATGAACAGCTCTCCCGGTTCGCGGCACTGCTGTTTGAGGAGTTCCACCTCCCCCTGGTCACCATGGTCCTGGTAAAGCGCGGTGACACTCACCTGCTCTCATCGCTGGCCCCGGCCCGGTACTCGGCGCTCTCGAAGCCGGAGAAATCCCTGCTGCGCATCTTCATGTCAGGCCAGGAGTTCCTATGAAGAGGCTTGGGATCTTCGTGGACCGGAGGACGCTTTCCAGCGCCGAGCAGCTCAATGCATTGATCCGCTGCCGGGACGTTGCCGAGGAGATGGGACACTCCGCCGAGTTCCTCTTCCCTGTCGACATCAGGAAGGTCCCGGCCATGGACGCGCTCTTCATCAGGGCCCGTACCGATCCCCTGAACGTGACCTACGTCGCATCCCGCATGGCCGAGGCAAACGGGATCCCGGTCATCGATGACCCGGACTCGATCAGGATCTGCTCGGACAAGGTCAACATGTACTCCCGGCTCATGCAGCACCGCGTGCCCATCCCACGGACCCTCTTTCTTTCCCGGCACGATCTAACCCTCCACCGGATCCGCGACATCTTCGGGGAGATCGGGTCCCCGCTCATCCTCAAGGAGCCGTCCACGTCGTTCTCGCTCCGGGTGGAGAAAGTCCACGACCCCGGGGAATTCCTGCAGGTCGCCAAGCGGTTCACCAGGCTGTCGGACTGGATCGTTGCCCAGCAGTTCGTGGAGAGCCGGTACGACTGGCGGGTGGGAGTGCTGGACGGGGAACTCCTCTATGTCTGCAAGTACACCATCCCGGACACCACTTTCAAGATCCAGGACTCGGTCAACGGCCACGTTGTCTACTGCGCCGTCGAGAGCATCCCGGCAGGGCAGGCCCCGTCCCAGGTCATTGCGACCGGCATCCAGGCAGCGCGGGCGGTCGGCACCGGCCTCTACGGGGTCGACCTGAAATCGAGCAACGGCGACTGCACGGTCATCGAGGTCAACGACAACCCCTCGCTCGAAGGCGGCGAGGACGAATGTTACCCCGAGGTTTACCATAAGATCATCTGCCATCTCCTGGAGCGGTGAGGGGGCGCCCATGGCCGGTCCGTGGTCCTTTATCGCCGGGGGCGCCCATGAGCGGTGCAGGGGACGGGAGGCCTTCATGCCGATCTCCCGTGGCCCGGTCAGCGGGACCACTGGTGCTGGGCACCCGCCCCGTTCCACCGGGTGCCGGGAGTGCTCCTGCCGTGCAGCGGGCAGGGTGGGCTTGGTGCCCGGCGCGGGACGCTGCCCGGCAGGCCCCTTTCCTTCCGGCGCGGTGGGCCGGGTGCCCGGGGCCTGGCCGGGGCGGGGGGAGCCCTTTTTCCTGTCCGGACCCGTCGGCGAGGAGCCGGAAGCCGGTGCCCTCCTGCCGGCCGTGGCCGGGGACGAGCTGGTGCGGGCCGTTCCGCCCGTTCCGGGCAGCGGGCACGGGGTCATCTTCCGGGTACCGGGGCCCGCCGGGGTCCTGCAGGGAGTTGGTCTCCGGTGCTGATCGGGACCGAGCACGAGTATTCGATCAACAGCCCGGGGCTCTTCCCCAGGCCGGAATCCGACCGGATCCTTGCCGAACTGCACGGCGGGCCTTCACCGGAGGCATCGTTCGGGTGCGTCCAGCTCGGGAAAGAGCTACAGAAGACGGTCATCGAAGTGGTCCCCCATCACCCGGCATCATCGGTCCGGGAGCTCGACGCGATGGTCTCGGGGGGGGTGGCGGCATTCTCCCGGAAATTCAGGGGACGGTACCGGCTCCTCGGGCTCGGGATGCACCCTTCGCTCCGCCTCCCTGAGACCGCGGTCTGGGACCAGGAGGAAGAGGACTACTACGCGGCGTATGACCGGATCTTTGGCCTCTCCCAGCACGGCTGGCTAAACATCCAGTCACTCCAGGTTAACCTGGAGTATGCAGGGGATGATTCCCTGGTCGCTCTCTTCAACTCCCTCCGGTCCCTCATCCCCTACCTGGTGGCCGTCAGCGCCGCCTCGCCGTTTGTGGAGGGGGCACCATCCGGGTCCATGGACAGCCGCCTTCTCTTTTACCGTGAGAACCAGCGCCAGGTCCCGCGTATCTGCAACGGGATCGTCCCGGACCTGCTCCATTCGCGGCAGGAGTACCTGGACTGGCTCGAAGGGATGTACAGGGAACTGCGCACGAAGGGAGGATCGGTGCTCTGCGAGGAGTGGGTGGCCTCCTACGGGGTTATCGTCAGGTTCTCCCGGCCCTGCGTCGAGCTCAAGGTCATGGACGAGCAGGAGTGCGTCGCCTCCGACATGGCCCTCTGCGCCTTCATCCGGGCCCTGCTGCGGGCCGATCTCCTGGGCCTTGAATCCGACCGCCGGGCCCTTCTCGAGATGACCGGGCAGGCCATTGCCAGGGGGACGGCCGGGCTTGAGCCCGAACTGCTCCGCCTCTTCCGCATGGCAGAGCGGCATGCCGCTCCCGGCGAACGCCCGTATCTCCCCTTCATCCGGGAGCGTATCGTCGGAGGGTCGCCGGCCGAGCTGCTCATGGACGACTGGCGGGACTCCCGCGACCTCCCGGCGATCATGGACAAAGCCGCCGTCTGCCTGTCCACCAACACCCCGTATCGTCCCGGGTAGTCCCGGCCCTTCACTTCCTCTTCCCGGCAAACAGGGCGACAATACAGCCGGTAATGGCCAGGACCGTCCCGATCCCGATCACCTCGGGGGTCAGCTGGACGAAGAGGAAGAGGCAGGAGGCGATGCCGAAGAACGGCAGCACCGGGAGGGGGCCGATCCTGCCCGGCACCCTGAACGGGCGGGCCCGCCCCGGGTCCCGGAGCCGGAGGATGATGACCGATGCGTTCACCACCAGGAAGGTGACGAACAGGGTGAAGTTCGAGACGTTGGCCACAAACTCGATATCTCCGGGGAAGAGGAATATACACGCCCCGATGCCGGCCACGATGACCGCCACCCACGGGGTCCGGCGCGTGGCGTGGACCCGGGCCAGGGGCCGGGGCAGGGTCCCTGACCGGGCCATGCCGTAGCTGATCCGGGATGAGGCAAGGAGCATGAGGAGCACGGTGTTTGCCGTGGCAAATAGGGCGATGACCGAGAGGAGCCGGGCCGCCCCCGGTCCCCAGGCTGCGACCGCCACTGCGGCGAACGGTGCATCGGAAGCGGCCAGGCCCTCCCACCCCACCACGCTCACCGCCGAGAAGCAGACCAGTACGTAGAGGACGGTGCACACCGCGAGCGCCACCATCAGCGCCCGGGGCACGGTCCGTTCCGGATCGGTGGTCTCCTCGGAGAACTTGACCATCTCCTCGAAGCCCATGTAGGCGAAGAAGACCAGCGCTGCGGCAGTGAAGACCCCGGAAATCCCGAGCGGCATCTCGAAGTAGTCGACCTTTCCCAGGTACGGGAGCCCGGCGATGATCACCAGGACGAGGCCGCACCCCTCGACCACGGTGAAGAGCCCGGCCAGCAGCGCACTCTCCCTGACGCCCACCACCAGGATCACGGAGAGGACGACGATCAGCCCGATTGCGGCAGGGAGGCGCGGTATGATGAGCAGTCCACCCAGGTAGCCGCCAAACCCGAGGGCCACGGTGGCCGCACCGACGATGCCTGAGAATATGATCAGCCAGCCGACCACGAAGGCCACGAACTCCCCCAGCGCGGCCGCCGTGTACTCGTACTCGGCCCCTGATTTCGGGAACATCGAGGAGAGCTCGGCATAGCTGAGCGCGGTAAAGAGGGCGACCACCGCGGAGATGGCAAACGAGAGCCAGACCGCGTTACCGGCCCCGGCTGCCGCTGTCCCGATCAGGGCATAGATCCCGGCCCCGAGGATGATGCCGATTCCCGAGAGGGTGACCTCGACAAACCCGAGCGACCGCGAGAGCCCGCCTGTCTCCATGAGAGATCCCATCTACTCCGCGGGCATTCAACTATTCGGCCGCCGGAGGGTTTCAGGCGATCTCCTGGACCATCCGCCCGTTCCGGAAGATGGAGATCTTCCCCCCGCTCTGGGAGACCACGATCCCGATGGCGCCGGTCACGAGCGTGATCCCCGCGATCGACGAATGCCGCGTCCCGAGCCCTTTCGGGACACCCACGGCGCTGGTGTCGATGGTGATGTAGCGGGCAGCGGCCTCGATCAGGCCGTCACCCCGGATCACGAAGGCGCCGTCCAGCTGGGCGAGCTCCTTGATGTTCTCCTTGAGGTCATGGTTGGTGACCATCCGGTCTGCGGTGTGGTGGCCGGCGAACGGGTTGAGGATCAGCTGGCGGGACTTGGCGAGCACGTTCTCGGTATCGCCGATGATGAACGCCGTGCCGACCTTCTTGCCTTCCCGGCCTTCCCGGGAGATCTCGAGGCAGATGGAGAAGACCGCGTCGAAGACCTCGTCGCTGATGTCGGTCCCGCCGATCACCCGCTCCTTCCACATGGCGGTGCTGATCCGCGGCCGTTCCCGGCTGGTGTGGTCGGTGATGTCGTGGCCGATGCAGACCACTTCGCTGACGTGCCCCCCGGCGTCCCGGATGGCCCTGGTGGTCCAGGCCACCCAGACCGGCGAGCCGTCCCGGGTCCGCATCCCGCTGATCCGGACCGCGACCCCTTCCCCGTTCAGGGCCGCGTCGCTTGCAAAACCGGTCGCCTCCCGGCCGCCGGCCTCGCCGGCGGGGATCAGGGTCCCGTGGATGTTCTTCCCGAGCAGTTCCTGCCTGGAGTAGCCAAAGAAGTTCTGGGCAAAGGTGTTGAAGAAGGTGATATTCCCTGCAAGGTCGATCTTCATGATCATGCTCGCGGCGTGCATCAGCAGCTCCCGGGTCCGGATATCGCTCTCCCTGACCGCCTCTTCCAGCCGTTTCTTCTCGGTGACGTCCTCGACGACCATCACCTGGCCCCGTGCAGGATCGCGGGTGTCGATGGCGTGGACCCTGAGCAGGCAGTGGACCGGGCTTCCGTCCTTCTTCTTGAGCATGGTCTCGGCCCGCCCCCAGCCGTCGGCATCGATGCTCAGGGTGAGTTCGCGGGAGGCCCGTTCAAACGATTCCCGGTCGGCGAAAAGGGCGGTCGCATTCTTCCCCACCAGCCCGCCCTCCTCGTACCCCAGCCCGGACGACATGCGGGTATTGGCCCACTCCATGGCGCCCCCCCGGATCAGGCAGATCCAGATGGGGGTGAGGGAGAGGAGGGACGAGAGGAGGTCGGTTCGCAGCACCTGCTCCCGCTCGAGTTTCTTCCGGAGCACGGCCTGGTAGACCAGGTCGCGGAGCTCGGTGAGGGGGGAGCGGGGCTCGAGTCCCTTCGAAAACACCACCTCGCCGGCGCTGTTCAGGTCCTTTAAGAGGACCCGGTCGCGGCCCAGACGGGTATAGAGTATGAACGGCGTGGTGTTCCCCTGGGCCCGGAGCTCCCTGAACAGCCCGATCCCGTTCATCTCGGGGAAGAACTCGATGCCGTCCACTTCCGGGAGCTGGTAGTAGGAGACGATGACGTCGTAGTTCCGGTCCCTGAGCACCTCGACGGCCTGCTTGGTGGATCCGACGGTATCCACGCGGACCTCCCCGCCCTTCTCGAGGAGCGATCGGGTGGCGTCGATGAGTTCGCTGTTGTCATGGACGAGCAGTATGTTGATCATCGGGTGCTCCGGGTTGTCACGGTACTGGTGGAGAGTCCAGGAATAAATAATTGTTGAATCCCAAAGCCAGATTGCTCAAATAATTACGGGTATTTTCCCACGGGGACCGGTCATTTATCCGGCTTTGGCCCGTCGCCGGACAGGAGCAGGAGCAGGGCCGAGGCGACCTCGAGCGAGGTGTACTCGTCCCCCATCATCTGCTGTACCCGGGCGGTGGCCGGGGCAAGGTCCTGCTCCTCGATCATCCTCCGCACCCGCCCGGTGAGGATCTCGGCTTTCCGGAGGGTGATCTCGTGGGCTGCCGGGACCGCCTGCTGGGCGATCCGGATCTTTGCGAACCGCTGGATGTCCCGGAGCTTCCACATCTCCCTGCCGGACACGAAGGTGAACGATGTGCCGGACTTGCCGGCCCGGCCGGTCCGCCCGATCCGGTGGATGTAGTACTCGGGGTCCTGGGGGACGTCGAAGTTGACGACGAGGTCGACATCGGGGACGTCGATCCCCCTGGCTGCCACGTCGGTGGCGACCAGGATGTCTATCCGGCCTTCGCGGAACTTTGCCATGACCCGTTCCCGCTGGGCCTGGTTCATGTCGCCGTGGAGTCCTTCGGCGAGGTATCCCCGGGCCTGGAGGTGGTTGACCACTTCGTCGACCCGCCGCTTGGTGTTGGCGAAGACCAGGGTAAGCTTAGGGTCGTGGAGGTCGAGGAGCCGGGAGAGGACATCGATCTTTCCCGATTCCCGGACCTCGAAGTAAGACTGCTCGATCTTCGGCACCGAGAGCCTGTCGTGCATGACCTGGACGGTCCGGGGGTCGTTCAGGTACCTGGCCGAGAGATCCCTGATCTCTTTTGACATGGTCGCCGAGAAGAGCACTGTCTGGCGCTGGCCGGGGATCTTTTTCAGGATGGCTTCGATGTCGTCCCGGAAGCCCATGTCGAGCATCTCGTCGGCTTCGTCGAGCACCACGGTCCGCACCGCGGACAGGTCGATGGACCGCCGGTCGAGGTGGTCGAGGAGCCGGCCGGGGGTGGCGATCACCACCTGCACCCCGGACCGGAGGGCGTGCAGCTGCCGCTCGATGGGCTGGCCGCCGTAGACCGGGAGGATGACGATTCCCTTCCGGTACTTCGCAAGCTTCCGGAGCTCTTCGGAGACCTGGATGGCGAGCTCCCTGGTGGGGCAGATTACCAGGGCCTGGGGTTTCTTCTCGCCAGGCTTCACTGCTTCGATGATGGGGATACCGTAGGCGGCGGTCTTCCCGGTCCCGGTGTGGGCCTGGCCGATGACGTCTTTTCCGTCCCGCAGCAGGGGGATGGCGAGGGACTGGATGGGGGTGGGTTCCTCGAAGCCCTGGTCGCCCACCGCCCGCTGGATATCCGTGGTGAGGCCGAGGTCGGCGAAGGAGAGGGTTCTCACGGCGGGACCTCCGGAGGAAGGGAAGGGTTGTCGAAAAACAGGGTAATTTTCATAAGTCGTGTATAGTGATCCTCGCTTGGGGAGCATAGTTCTTTGCAGGACGGCAAAAGGGCATAGCCTGGGCAGTTCCCGGGACTGGTGCCACCCGGGACCGGTTCCCCTCCGTGTTGTTTTGCCCGGTGATTCGGCCACGGGCAGGCGCCCGGTAAAGCCTGGCCGCCTCTCCGGCGACCTCTTCAGAGTAGAGAATCCGATAAGCGGTCCCGGCAACCCCCGGTCTCAATGACAGAGATGACCGGGTCATGGCCCCGATCGACAGGACGGTCCGGTTAGTGGCTGGCTCTCAGCGAGAAAAGCGGATAGGTCCCACGACCCTCCCGGTTTCCTGGCGCCAGTCCGGGGAGAGGGGATCCTGTGCGAGCGCCCTCTGTCCACCACGGGGGCCCAACCGCATCCTCCAGCGGAAGTTTCCCATCGATGGTGGCTGCCCGGTCCGCATCGCCGTCGTGTGCAACCCCAGAGCCTGCCCCTGTTGCCCGTACCGGGAAGCCCCGTATAAGCGCCGGGGGTGAACCCGGCGGCATATACCGTTCAGACACCGGGCTTCCCGGCATTTTCGCCGAGGGTCGGGGGCTTTCCCCTGGCAGATATCCTCGATCGCTTCCTCTGTCCCTGCCGGCGTCTCCCTGCCGGGCGGTTCCTGGTCGCAGGCGTCATCGATGAGACGGCTTACCGCCTCATCGCCAGGTCTCCCGGGGGATGAAGCCCGGGGGATGGAGCCCGGGGGATGGAGCCCGGGGGATGGAGCCCGGGGGCTCCCGGGGCGGAAACTTCATCGCCTGGCGGAGCCGGTTTGCCGTCTTGCGACATGGCGGTTGGTATAGCATCCTGCCGGAAGACTGCGATGACCGTTCCCTGGAGTATCCCGATCGTACCTCCCGCGGATGGTGCCCTGTCCTTTCCACCGCCACCGTAATGTTTGATATCCTCCCCCCGCCAACCAGAAGCACAGGGGATTTCACGATGGACACCTTTGAGGGGAAGATGAAGGAGCTCCTGCCGGTGAGGAAGGAGGAGCGGTGGAGTGCCTATGACCGGGCAAAGGGGGCCTGCATCTGCCCGTCCTGCCCGAGCTACTCGATTTGCGCCCAGGGAAACGGCGAAGTGCTCTTCTGCATCCTCGGTATGAGCTTCCGGTGCATCCGCGAGGACAGGGGATGCACCTGCCCGCAGTGCACCGTTTACCAGGAGCTCGGGCTTTCCGGGAAGGACTTCTGCATGAAGGGGAGCGAGAAGGACCAGCGGTGGGAGAAAGGGCTTGGGTAAACGTTATCGACATAAAAGTTATTCCGATACTTGTTTGTCGTTCCGAAAAAAAATCCCGGGCATATTGGTTCGGAGAAAGGGTTAGAAGTTCTTATCAAACAGCACCTGTCTGGATCCATCGGTGAAGGTTCCCCTGATGAGAAGACGTTTCCCAAGCGGCGAATCGCATCCCGTTGCAAGCACGTCTCCAACCTGTAGAGGATAACCTGAACCAGGATCAATGATATGTCCGTTGATATCGGTGACGAAGCGATACGTCATGGTGTCGTTCATGGCATATTCGAGGCTTATCAGGCGCTCAAGATCGGTCCCGCCATGAATGGTGATGAGCGCGGTGGGACTGGCATTGGAGAGCGAACCGGTGGCGACGGTCATTCCCACGACCTTTGATGTTATTGATGCTCCGACCATTCCAAATGCTACCGCGCTGACGAACGCAGCGAGGATGACGATGATGGCAACGAGAAGGGTGGTGCCGATGGTGACGGATACGGCCTCGTCGTTATAAAGGAAATATTTCCGATGCATTGATGTTCCCCCCAGATGTAAAAAGACACTATTGTTGTGTTCTAATAAATGTGCTGTAATGCCCGGTTAGGAATATGAAGTGGATCAAGATTTCCTTGATAACTGAGATAAACAGGCGTGACAGAACCCACCCGGTTCTATCTCATCTCCGTGCTCTGCGAAGTGTGGGCTGTGACGCTCGGAAAGCCAAACGGTAGAAATCATGGACGAATTGAGGAGAAGGAGAATCATTCGGAATGGTGGCATGATTACTTTCGATTACCCTTAAAAGTCCTAGTTCTGATGATTTAGCTTCTTATAAGAATCCTGCCTGGAAAATTTTATAACTAAAAAAAAAGGTTAGAACCTGATTAGACTCTCTGATCAAGAATAACCTGATCAGCTCCATCGGTAAATCTACCGATAACCACAACCGTATTCTCGGTGACTGGTTTCTGATTAGGGAACAGGAATTTTGTGCCAACAGCTGGTTGTGCTCCCGCTGTAGAGTTAGAGTAGAACGGAGTGGCTTGTGTGGAATTGTAAGATTCACCATTTATCGTGAGTACTAAATACGTAAGTTTGAGATGATCAGCTCCACCCTGATACGTCACCTCAACTGAGTTGGGACCAACATACTTAGCTGTTGCAGCTATACTCTTGGAACCCTGAACAGTTCCAGTCATACCAAACACAAAGGCCGCAATCACTGCCGCGAGGATCACGACAATAGCGACCATGAGAATAACGCCGATTACCGGCGATACTGCCTCTTCATCAGTTCTGATAGTCTTCATGAATTGATCCACCTTGATTGAATCAGTACTGCCCTTCTGTGAAGGCAAACAATGTATAAACCAGAACTCGCGCTCCTTCGTATATATAAATTTGCCCGGTGAATGTTCATGGAGTCCGAGAATATAAAAAAGAAAATGTAACTGGCAAAAAATGAAAGGAAATTAGGGAATGGAGCCCGGTCCGGCTCCATTTTACAGGACGGCCCAGTCCAGGGTCTGCTGGCCGGAGACCAGCCTCCCGTGGCCGGGGCGACAGGTTCTCCGGGGACCCTGCACCGGGCCCCCGCTCCCGGCACTCTCGATCCTGTCCGGCAGGACGAGGTACCAGTGCCAGTGCCGGCCAGGACCCCTGACGTGCAACTGCAGGGAGACACCCGGCGAAACGGGCATGGCCCGCAGGGCGGCGATCTCGTCCCGGCAGGTGACCGCTATATCGGCGACCCCGTACCCGGCATACCGGAGCCGGCGGACCTTGACCAGCGCCATCCGCCCGTGGTGGTAGGTGACGAAGTCAAACGGCATGACGGGCCGTTGCGCGTTCACCGCCATGACCAGGCACCCCAGGGCTGCAGCATACCGCTGCGCTTCATCGATGGCCACGTAGGGCGGGTGTCCCCGCGTCACCGGGCATCGCCCCGGTATTCCCGTGATGGCAGGGGATTTGGTTGGCAGGATACGACCCCCGCCACCCACGTGTGCCGGGTGGAAAGGGGCGTGTCCGGATCGCTGTTCTTCGTGCCGTGCTGGATGTCATCGGCGTGGCAGCCAACCGCTGCCATCGCCCGTTGTCGTTGTGCTGTGGTTTCCTGATCCATAGCCGTTTTCCTGCCACCGGTCCGCCCCGGGAAAGTGATCGGGAGCGTCCGCTCGCTACGATAAAGTCCGAGAAGGTCCGCTCGCCGGCAGCCGTTCCCGGCAGGCCGGGACCGTGTGGCAAATACACAGATGTCGTCATTGGATATATTCTTGGTGGCGGGGTCGCGATCCGGGGCATTTGCGGGCTCCATTCGGCAAACGGACGGATTCGGCGAACCCCAGGAATCATTTCACCATTTACCAGCACAGCCAGGAGACGATAACAGGCCGCCGGACCCACCATTATTCCGCAATTTCCATCGAAAAACCGACCTTCACGGATGCATTACAGGGGAGGTTCTCATTGAGGGTGATATGAAATACCTGCCCCCAGGGACCCCGGGTCCCGGGCCGGGTAAAGAGCAGGAATTATTGGCCTGGATATCGCGCCATTCATGAAATTAACCGTTATAAGGGACTTTACCGGGCCGGTGAACAGCTTTCCCCTGCGGGAAGGTGGCAACCGGTACTTTTCAGGGGAAAAAAGCCTTTATTGAGCCCCGATTGGGGTGCCAGATACCATCCCGGGAGGGGTAAACCCGGACCGGAAACAGGGGTTTTTCCTCTACCCTGCCCACGACGGCAGGATCGCGGACTTTCCACGGACCAGCCTGATCGAAGATCCGGGGCAGGAGATGCATGCCCCCAGAATACCTTGCATTACCCTTTCCCACTCCTTCCCCGGGGGGGATTCACGCTGTACCTCCCCGATTTGCTCACCACCGCTTCCCTGATCGCTGCAGCAATGAACGCCTTGCCCTCCCGGAACGCCTCCGGGACCGTGCACCCAAGCGCCAAATACGCGGTTATTGCCGCCGAGAAGCAGCACCCTGAACCATGGACATCGTGGGGATACCGGGCGCCGGAGAGCACCAGCTCCGGGCCCGGCCCGACCAGGAGATCTACCACCTCCGCCCCTTCGAGATGGCCGCCCTTGACGAGCACGTATTCCGGCCCAAGCTCCATGATCGCCAGCGCCGCCTCCCGCATCTCATCGATGGTGGAGATCTCCATCCCGGACAGCACCACCGCTTCAGGGATGTTCGGGGTCACCACTGTCGCCCTGGGAAGCAGTGTGCCGATCAGTTCATCCCCTGCGCCCTCGTCAAGCAGCCTCGCACCGCTCGTGGCCACCATGACCGGGTCCACCACCAGCGGACAGCGGGGCGGGAGCACCCGGTCTACGGTCCGGATGATTGCCGCCGACCCGAGCATGCCAGTCTTGAAGGCCCGGATATCGAAGTCGGCCATGACCGCTTCCAGCTGGGCGGCGACCATCGCCTCCGGCACCATGCAGACCCGGTACACGTCCTGCGTGTTCTGGGCGGTCAGCGCGGTGATCACCGTCGTCCCCCAGACCCCGATGGCGGAAAAGGTCTTCAGGTCGGCCTGGATACCGGCACCGCCGCCCGAGTCCGACCCGGCGATGGTGCAGGCCGCGGGATTGCTCTGCATACCTGCAGACAGTGTGGAGCACCCGAAGGAATAATCTTCCCTCTGCCCTGGATACCGGTATCAAGGGCTGGGCTGTTGCGCCGGACCCAGCGATAGAGCGCAACGTATTTCATATAGCGCAGTGATCCGCTCTGTATGTGGGGGAAGATCATTGTCCTACTCGGGGTCCTTGGACTGCTCCTGTGCTGTTCCGGCTGCTCGGATACCCTCAGGCAGGCCGGGCTTGGCCAGGGCCGGGGACCAGGGGCAACATCACCACCGGCTCCCGCCCCAAAATACGGAATTGGGGATATCGTCATCGTGAACCCGATCGACAGGATCGGCGAGGTGGTCCAGTCCTACGATCCCGCCCAAACAAAATATTCGACGAGAACGGTTATCATGGGCGACTTCGGGCAGGTCTCGTTCTACGAAGGGGGCGGGTCTCATACGTTCGGGCTCGATGACTTCGAGACCCGGTACCCGTACAAATGGGGAAATGTCGATAACCCCTTCAACCTCCCTTTGCTGAAACGGGAATACAGCCCGGAATATGGGGTCGGAGAGGTCGCAACGAAAGAAACATCCCCCCACCAGGGCATCATGATCCTGTCTTACGACTACCCCCGGGACACCTACACCTACAAATACGTCTACCGGCAGGGGTCGGCCTGGATCCCACACGACGATATCACCTATACCGGTGCCAGGACGGATATTGAAAAACGATACAGGGATTAAGATCTGCGACGACCCCCCCGCATTTTCAGGATGGGAGGTGTGCAACGCAGGCAGTTTGGCAAATAAGTCAGAAAAGAGAGGATTTATCACCATCATCCGATCATTTCTTTGTAATGGAACGTGCCGTGGCCGCTGGGGGGCCACCGGGGACAGGGGATCAGTACTGCGGGACAAGCCCCGGCCGGTACCAGTACCTGATGCGCGAGGGTAAGGCCGGGGCATTCTGCGCCGAGGGCGTGCGCCTCTCCCGAAAGGGGCTGCATCACGAGGCATTGTTCTGGTTCGGGCAGGCGCTGCGGAAAGACCGCACCAGCATCCAGGCCCTGCTCGGAAAAGGGTTCGCCCTCGGCAAGCTGGGTAGGTACGACGAGGAGATCCGGATCTGCGACCGCGTGCTCGAGCTCGACCCGCGATCGGTCGATGCATGGCTGCAGAAAGGGTTTGCGTTCGGCAAACAGGGAAGGTTCGAGGACCGGATCGCCTGCTGCGACCAGGCTCTGGAGATCGATCCGAACTGCGCAGAGGCCTGGAACCTGAAAGGGCATGCGCTCGGGAAACTCGGGAAGTGGGACGCCGAGCTTGAGTGCTGCACCAATGCCACCATCCTCCGCCCCAGGTACATCGGCGCCTGGGTGAACCGGGGATACGCCCTGGTGCAGCTGAAGCGCTACCCGGAAGCCATCAGCTCCTTCAACCACGCCCTCCGTATCTACCCCGATTACTGCACGGCATGGATCAACATGGGGATCGCCCATGCCCTTTCCGGCCAGCACGAACGGGCCGTGGCCTGCCTTGAACGAGCAGAGTCGCTCTGCACGGTGGGCAGCCGGATCCTTTACTGGAAAGGGCTCTCCCTGAGCAAGCGGGGGATGTACCGGGAAGCCATCGAATGCCTCTCCCGGGTCATCGCTGAGGACCCCAACCATGCCGATGCCTGGGTGATCATGAGCAACTGCCACTTCATGCTCGGCAACCTGGACGAATCGGGAAGGTGCTTCATGGTCGCCTACGGCATCGACAAAAACGACATCAGGGAGCTCGTCTCCCGGGGGATAACCACCATGCGCCAGGGGAACCGGCGGGAAGCGCTGGAATGCCTCTCGGGCGTCTTTGGTATCCTCCTGCGCTGACCGGCCGGGCCCGGGCCGGACACGACCAAAAAAACCTTATATTACCTTTATTTTCGCGATTTTATCCGGTAATTCCGCCTGCTTCAGAATAAAGTTTTATGGTATGCTGGTACAAACAGAAGAAACAGCCTGACAATGGATGATGGTCACGGCAGGGGAAGGAGCAGCACGGGCCTGCCCGTGCACATCGGCCTGCCGTGCCGCACCCAGGCGTGCGGTGAATAGCACGGTACCGTAATGCGGACCACTCACTACAGCACGCGGGAATACCCTGCTCCTTTTCAAACCGAGCAGCACGAACAAAACCCCGAAATACCATCCATGACATCGCGAATACACATACATACGACCTGCCCTGGTTGCCGCGAGGAAGTCTATTTCGACGAGCTCGTCAAGGGGTGCTGCCCCCTCTGCGGAAGCGAGGTGGGAGATTTCAGCGAACCGGAGAACGAGCTCGAAGACTTCTTCGACCGCTCCGACCTCACCTGGCTGGTCTTCCATTACTTCCTCTTCAAGCGCTTCCTGGAGCTCGGGGCAAGCCCCCTCCAGGTCATGCAGCTTGCCAACGAATGCGGCACATCCCAGGAGAAGCCTGAAACCCGGTTCATGCTCGAAGTGCCCATGACACGGCTAGACCGGGTCCGGCCCAAGCGCTGCGCCGGGTGCGGGAAGATCTATATCGCCGGCGGGAAAAAAGTCGTCTCCGGGGACCTCTCCACCCCGAGGTCCCGGTTCCTGTTCTTCTGCCCCGGGTGCTGAGGCAGGAAACTATCGTAAATTTTTTTGGGTTTTTCTCGCGTGGCACGAGGTCGCTCCCCCCTGAGCTCCCGCGTATGCAATGGAAACATGGGAGAAGGGATGTATCATCACCGGTACATCGCATGACAGCAGGAAAAATGCCATTACGAGATCAAATGACCCTTCAACCAGTGATGGACCCTGAAAAGTCCGTGATCTCGTAACGTTGATGGCCCGGTTCTCCGTGAAAGGGAGTCGCCGGCAGGATAAACATTCCAGGAAACCCAGGCGAACAACTCCGGCCGGGCATCCTGCCGGTGACCTTGCACAGCTCCCGCAAAAACATGCAGGGTAAAAAAAAGGAGAACGATATACAGGTTCCTTACCCGGAAAGCAGGCGGCAATTACTCTGCACATTCACAGGGTCTTCCCGGGTGAGAAGCCACCGTTGCAAACCCGCGGGAGAAGCCGAAAGCCGGGATGGTCAATCGCTCTCCTCCGTTAAAGGACTCGCTGAAGACGTTCTGCCGGTAGAAGATCCTCATTCCTCTGCGACATGCATTGCAGTATGAACCGCTTTCTTGGGGAAAAAAAAAAGCATGCGGCTTCTTCATCTCGTGGGGAGGTCGTATACCTTTTTTTCGAGTGGGAAAACCAGGAGTGGTTCAATACGACCGGCCCACCAGCGCCCCGTCCCCTTCCTTTCCGCAGGCGGCACAGGGACCCCTGCACTCCGGGATGAACTCCGAGCGTATGTCGGTCCCAAGCACGCTCGCATTCACGCTCTCCTCGATGAAATCGGCGCACACCCGCTTCCCGCACCACGGGACCACCGCCACGCCCTGCTCGACCGCTGCCGACAGCTCCTCGATGCTCGATACCAACCGGATATGCGTCCTCACGTGCTCCTTCGCCCTGTCGGTAAGCGTGGATGCAAACCCGGCCAGGGCAGAGCATACCCCCTCCTCGAGCCCGGCACGGGAGACGGTACTCTTATTGCCGAGCCGGGTCACCACCGTCACCTGCCCGGCATCGATGTCCCGTGGGCCGACCTCGAGCCGGAGGGGGACCCCCCGCATCTCCCAGTAGTAGTACTTCGCGCCGGGACGAAGGTCCCGGGCATCGACCTTTGCCCTGATGCCCCCCGCGGTAAGACGCTGCCCGACCTCCTCCGCAGCTGCCAGCACCTCGTCCTTCCGTTTCCCGATGGTGATCGGGACCACCACCACCTGGACCGGAGCCACCGACGGCGGCAGCACCAGCCCCCGGTCATCGCCGTGCATGCTGATCAGGGCGGCGATGCACCGCTCGGAGATCCCGTAACAGGTCTGGTGGGCGAACTGCTGCTCCCCGTCAACATCCTCGTAGGTGATGGAGAAGGTCTTCGAGAAATGGTCCCCGAGGTGGTGAACGGTCCCGATCTGGAGGGTCCGGCCGTCAGGCATGATGGTGTCCACGGCGATGGTGTAATCGGCGCCCGGGAACTTGTCCCAGTCGGGCCGCTTCGAGATGATCACCGGGATCGCTAGGATATCGTAGAAGGCCCGGTAGAGCCGGATGGCCTCTGCGACCTGGCACTCGGCGTCATCCCACGTGGCATGGACCGTATGGGCTTCCTTGAAGGAGGTGATCTCCCGGAGCCTGATCAGGGGGCGGGTATGCTTGGTCTCGTACCGGAACGAGTTCACGACCTGGTAGAGCCTGAGCGGGAGGTCGGCATGGGACCGGACCCAGAGGTGGTACATTGGGTATATGGCGCACTCGCTGGTGGGCCGCAGAGCAAGTTTCACGTCGAGGGGGGATGCACCGCCGTGGGTGACCCAGTAAACCTCGTCCTCGAAGCCCTTGATGTGCTCCGATTCCTTGGCCAGCTCGGTCTCCGGGATGAGCAGGGGAAAGAGCGCCTCCTGGTGGTCGACATCGAGCAGCGCCCGGAGTTCCCCGTACACGTTCCGGCGGAGTGCAAACCCGAACGGGAACCAGACATACAGGCCCTTGACCGGGTACCGGACGTCCATGACCCCGGCACGCCACAGGAGCTCGTTGTACCATGCGCTGAAATCCTCCTTTCCGGGAAGGGCACCCTGCTCATCGTCCATGAAAGAAACCTCAAGCTACCAAACGTAGGATTTCCGGCGTAATAAAGACCTCTGTGAACGCGGCGACGGCGACGAGGGGGACGACCACGAAGAGGAAGGTCTTTCCCATCGCCACCGATGACGCCGCCGCATCCCCGACCCCCCTCCATTCCTGCCAGAGGTCCCGGGCCAGGAGAAACCCGAGCGTCCCCGAGATCACGAACGCCGAAATCTCGAAGACCCCGTGGGGGACCAGGGCCGCCGCGATGCAGAGCAGCCCCTGCTGCTGCCGCACGAGCTCGGCCACCGCCCCGATCACCACCCCGTTGGCCAGGATGATGAATGCCGTAAGCAGCCCCAGGGATGCCCCTCCGAGGAACATGAACGTGCATGCCTGGAGGTTGTTTACGAACAGCTTCAAGGCCAGCACGGACGGTGCGCTGTCGAGAATCTCGCCGACGATGGCTTCGCGGAACAGCCCGAGCAGCTGCTCACCGGCACCGGGGTCCCCGGACGATACCATGACCCCTGCCGCACACGAAGCAAGGAAGATGAAGATGGTGACCATCGCATACCGGGAGAACTCAGACATACAGCACCATCCTGACCATGTCCCTGACACCGGGGGCGAGCCCCACGGTGATCATGGCGAGGAGGATGAGGTGCCAGAGCGCCTCAGGACTCTCCCCACGGTAGCGCTGGAGGATCCAGATCCCGGGGAAGAGGACGGCCAGCTTGAGCGGGAACATGACGAATGCCGTCCCGGAGAGCTCGATCAGGTTCGATCCCACCACGTGCACTTCCTGGTAGGAGACGGGGTGGAGTTCGATCCCGTAGCTCGTGGCGCTGGCATCGAGCATCTGGCCGGAGATCAGGGCGAGGTACACAGGATCAACGACGTACTTCCAGCGCAGGAGGTAGCGCATCGCGGCATACACAGCCACGGTAGCGACAAGGGTCATTCCCATGATGGCAGCAAAGACCCGGGCGGATATGATGCCGTTTCCCATGCCAAACCAGGCCAGGAGACCCCCCACGGCGATACATGCGGCGATCCCGGTGCCGGAATACAGCGGCACGTAGTCTCCCACGATACCCGCTTTCTGCAGCTGGGCGCTTGCAACCAGGGCGCAGACCGTGAAGAAGAAGAGGACAAAATAGATCAGGGGGGTCACCAGCAGGAACTGCCAGGCCGAAGTAAGCATCCCGGTGTCCTGGACCACCCGTGAGAGCCCCCCGAGGCACAACGAAGGGCAGGGTCGCCACCACGAATGTCCCATCGACCCGGACGATCTTCGAGGCGCTCAGCCAGCGGTATATGAGGTAGATCGCCACGATAAGGACCAGAGCATAGGTGAGGGTATCGACAATATTGTACGGCTGGCCGTACCTGATGGGATCAATGTAATATTTGTAGATGAATTCCCTAATCATTCCTGATCCTAATGAGTGCAGACGATATTAAAGTACTCAAGCAGAAAAGCTCGGAGCGCTCCCGGTGGATGCAGCTCCCCCGCGACGTGGTGATCGGGCACGACGCACTCACCCACGTCCCCGGCGTCTGCTCGGACCTGCGGCTCGGCCGGTCTGCGCTCGTGGTCACAGGCACCCATACCCGCGACCTTGCCGCGGAGAGGGTCATCTCCCTCCTCTCGAAGGAGTTCGAGATCCACACCTTTGTTTCGGACACCATCAGCATGGAGGTGATCCGGGAGGCCGAAGAGGCGGCCCGGGGCCTGGACTTCCTTATCGGCGTGGGAGGCGGACGGGTCATCGACACCGCAAAGATCGCCTCCTTTAACCTCGACCGCCAGTTCATCAGCGTCCCGACCGCAGCCTCCCACGACGGCATCGCTTCGGCCCGCGCCTCGGTGCCCATGGAAGGGGGGAGCGCCTCGCTCCAAGCCCATCCCCCCATCGCCATCATCGCCGACACCGCGGTCATCGCCCGCGCCCCCCACCGGCTGCTGGCCGCAGGCTGTGCCGACATCATGTCCAACTATACCGCCTGCCTCGACTGGGAACTTGCCCACCGGCTCCGCGGGGAACCGATCTCCGAGTATGCCATCGCCCTCTCCCGGATGACCTCCGAACTCCTGATGAAGAACGCCCGGAGCATCAGGCCCTGCCATGAGGAGAGCGCCCGGTTCGTGATCAAGGCGCTGGTCTCGTCCGGGGTTGCCATGAGCATTGCCGGGTCATCGCGCCCGGGGTCCGGGGGGGAACACAAGTTCGGGCATGCACTGGAACGACTTGCCCCGGGCAGGGCGCTCCATGGCGAGGCCTGCGGCATCGGGACCATCATCACCATGTACCTCCACGGGGGGAACTGGCGGGAGATCCGCCAGGCGCTCCGGCAGATCGGCGCCCCGGTCACACCGGGAGAGATGGGTATCCCGGATGCGACCGCTGCCAGGGCACTGCTCGCGGCAAAGGAGATCCGGCCGGAACGGTTCACCATCCTCGATATGGGCCTCTCCCTCGAGTCCGCGGAACACCTGATCCAAATGCTGTATGAGGAATGATCGATGGCAGAAATAAAACCGAAAGTGACGCTGATCGGAAAGGAGCTGGCCAAGAACGGGCTCGAGTTCATCTATGAAGGGACGATTGGGGAATGCGGGTCCTGCAAGCTTTCCAAGGCCTGCAACAACCTGAAGAAAGGGCGGAGGTACCGGATCGTCGCCGTCCGCAAGACCGAGCACAGCTGCCCGGTGCACCTCAACGGTGCGCTGTCAGTCGAGGTCGTGGAGTCCCCGATCCCGGTGCTCATCAGCGCCGACATGGCCATCAGGAACACGAAGATCCAGTTCGAGTTCTCATGCTCCCGGGAGGACTGCATAAACTTCGACCTCTGCCACCCCGAGGGACTGGTCGAGGGGGAGAAGTATATCGTGCAGGACGTGATCGGGAACGTCCCGGAAACCTGTGAGAGAGGGCGGAACCTGCACCTCGTCGAGTTGATGCCGGTCTGAAAACGGCGGTCACGCTGTGCCGGGAGCCTCCTCATTCGCGTGACGCTGCCCAGAGCCGGTAAGCCGTCGAGGTGACCAGGGGAAGTTCCCGGAGGGACGCCAGCCACCGGGACGGGATGGCGGAGATCCCGGATGCGGCACCGGCCATCGCCCCGGAGATGGCACCGACCGTATCAGCATCACCACCGAGGTTCACCGCTGCCACCAGCACCCCTTCAAAACTCCTGCCCCCCATGAAGACGGCCAGGGCTGCATGGGTGGCAAGGAGGCAGTCGAGTCCGGGGACCGGTTCATGCCGCCGGAAATCACCCAGCATGGCGGCCACTTCCTCGTCCCGGCACCGGGAGAGGGCCCGCCCGTAGGCCCGTTCCCGGGAGGCCCCCCGGCACAGGTCGCTGACCATGCGGTTCACGAACGCCGAGCATGCACCGGCAACGGGGTCGTCATGGGTGAGCCGTGAACAAGCCTCGCTGCAGGCCTCGACCATAGGCCCTGCATAGAAGATCCCGATCGGCGGGCCCCGCATCACGCTGCCGTTGCTCCGGGACGACCCGCTCGCCAGGTGGGCGGACCGGGCGGCAAGGGCCGGGTCCCACCCGCCCAGGACCAGTTCAAAGACCCTGCTGGAGGTGGGCCCGTAAACACCGGGGTGCAGTTCGTACCTTGCGATTAACCTCCTCATCACGTCGTATGGACAGAACCCGTGGCAGGTGGCGAGGGACTCGGCAAGGGCGAGGGCCTGGGCTGTATCATCGGTACAGGAACCCGGTTCCAGGTCCCTTTTCAAAGAATACTTCATTTCCGTGACTTTCTGGGGCGGCGGAGGGAAGCTTTCAAGGGGCGCACCCAATGCGTCCCCAATTGCCAGTCCCGTGAGCGACCCTGCTGCATGCGAAAAGATGGATATAAAGATCACCCAAAATGAATATCTTGTTTCTCTGAAAAAAGATGACGTGAAGAAGGTGATAGTGTGCAAAAAGAAGAGCTCCTCCATCTCCACATGCTGATGATCCACATTAAAAGATACTCTGAAAACATCACCAACCATGAAATCCCTACCAAGCATTACGATTCTCTTGAAATCTCCCCTGTGCACATCCACAAAAACAAGAAATGCCACAAGGAAGCTATCCTTGCCCTCGGCGACGAGATAGTCTCCCACCTCCATTCCCAAAACCACCCCATGCGCGTCGAGATGGTCCCGGAGAAGGCCGTCGTCGAACATTAACCCTTTTATGGCCGGTCCGGACGTTCACCGGGAGATCATCGATCAACTCCTTTCCCGGGACATACCCCCTTCCGATGTCACGCGGGTCAAGGTCGAAGTCTGCGGGAAGCACGGGCTGCCCACCATCCCCCGGAACTCCGACCTGCTTGCCGCCGCCCTCCCCGGCGAGCGTGACCGTCTTCGGACCGTTCTCCTCGTCAAGCCCACCCGCACCCTCTCCGGTGTGGCACCGGTCGCGGTCATGACCTCCCCTTTTCCCTGCCCCCATGGGAAGTGCCTCCCCTGCCCCGGAGGTCCCGACCACCCGTTCCAGTCGCCGCAGTCCTACACCGGCGAAGAACCTGCAGCCCTCCGGGCCCGGCTGCACGGCTACGATCCCTACCGGCAGGTGCAGTCCCGCCTCGAACAGTTCGAGCAGCTGGGCCACCACGTGGACAAGGTTGAACTGATCGTCATGGGGGGGACCATTACCGCCCGCCCGCCGGAATACCAGGAATGGTTTGTCGCCTCCTGTGTGAAAGCGATGAACGAATACCGGGGCCACCCTGCCCCGGAAGGTGCCGGCCCTGCCACCCTGTTCCGGGGAAACGAGTACGCGGCAGTCCGGTGCGTGGCAACCACGTTCGAGACGAGGCCTGACTGGTGCGGGACAGGGGAGATCAGCCGCATGCTCTCCCTAGGTGTGACAAAGGTTGAACTCGGGGTCCAGCACATCGACGATGCCATCCTTGCCTTCAACCGGCGGGGGTGCACTACAGAGGATACCGTGACCGCCAACCGCCTCCTGCGGGATGCCGGCCTGAAAGTCGGGTTCCACGTCATGCCCAACCTTCCCGGGAGCACTCCCGGGCAGGACTGCCGGCTCTTTGAAGAGCTCTTCAGGAACCCTTCCTTTCGCCCCGATTTCCTCAAGATCTACCCGACCCTCGTGACCCCGGGGTCCGAGATCGAGCAGCTCTGGGAGGAAGGGCGGTACAGCCCATACGACGAGGATACCCTGATCGATCTCATCGCATACGGGAAATCGCTCCTCCCCGACTATGTCCGCCTCCAGCGCATCCAGCGTGACATCCCGGCCAAACTCATCGTCGCCGGTTCCCGGCACAGCAACTTCCGCCAGCTCTGCCAGCAGCGCCTCTCATCGTGGAATAAGCGCTGCCGCTGCATTCGCTGCCGTGAAGCAGGCCGGTTTCCGGCCGGCGGACCTGCCGAGCTTCGCTGGGATGGCTACGACTGTGCCGGGGGGCGGGAGCACTTCATCTCCGCGGTATCCGGCGATGCCCTTGTCGGGTTTGCCCGCCTCCGTACCGGAGGTCTCCGGTGGCGGGATGAAGTCCGGGAAGCCGCCCTCCTCCGCGAACTCCATGTCTACGGCAGCATCGTGCCGCTGGGCATGGCGCCTCTCCCCGATCAGCGGCAGCACCGCAGGACAGGCAGAGAGCTCCTTGGGCTTGCCGAAGATATTGCCGCCGGGGCAGGGTACCGGGAGGTGGCGGTCATGAGCGGCATCGGGGTGCGGCCCTACTACCGCAGGCAGGGCTATGAACGCAGGGGGCCCTATATGATCAAGGACCTGGGATGAAGCCGGCGACCCTCGAATTCGTGAAGCAGCGGTTCTCGGACTATTACCGGGCCGGCATACTCACCCCACCCCCTTCGGCCGGGCAGCGGGAATGGGCATTTGTCTTCTTCGATCCCGATTACCCCGACATCCGGATGCGGCGTCACATCGGGTTTACCGGGAACAACGAGCTGCTCGAGTACATACGGAACATGGCCCCGGCACACCTCTACTACTCGGTCGCCTACTACCGCATGCCACATGCCCCAACCATGCCGGAGAAGGGGTGGCTCGGCGCCGATATAGTCTTTGATCTCGATGCCGACCACATCGTGCGGGGGCCCTATGACATGATGCTCTCCCGGGTCAAGGAAGAGACCACCAAGCTGATCGCCATGCTCACCGGGGAACTCGGGTTTGCGGAGCGGGAGATCGACCTCGTCTTCTCAGGGGGGCGGGGCTACCATGTCCACATCAGGGAGATCGCAGTGCGGGGGTGGGGGAGCGCCGAGCGCCGGGAGCTGATCGACTACCTCTGCGGGATCGGGATCGATCCCGGGACCATCCTCTTCCTGCCTTCACCTTCACCCCGCGGATGGCACCAGCGATATATAGCAGCACTGACCGAGTACCTGCTGGTGCTGGAGGGGATGGACCAGAAAGAGGCTCTCGCCGATCTCCTGACGCTTGAAGGGGTGGGGAAGGTGACCGCGGAAGAGTTCCTGAAGCGGGCCGGTGACCTCCGGGCAGCGCTCGCGGCCAGCCCCCCTGCCGTGAACCTGAAGGATGCAACCATCGGCAGGGTGGTCCGGGCGCTCGCCGGCCAGAGAGAGGGGAAGTTCATCTCCCTTCTCCGGGAAAAGGCAGCCCTTGCCGATGAACCGGTCACCACCGACGTGAAGCGGCTCATCCGGATGCCCACCTCGCTCCACGGGGGGAGCGGGTTCCGGGTCACCCCCCTTTCCATACGCGAGCTCGATGACTTTGACCCGCTCACGGACGCGGTGGTGTTCGGCACCCGGGATGTCAGGGTGGACTCCCAAATCGAGCTCTCGATGCCTCTCCTTGGCAACCGGTACCGGGTCGCGAAAGGAGAATCGGTCGTGCCCGAAGCCCTCGCCGTATTCCTCTGCTGCCGGGGCCTGGCCGAGATCGCCGGGAGGGCCTGAACCATGCACCTCGACGAACTCAGGAGCATCCTCCTCTCGGAACGGGAGACCGGCCGCCTCCTCGCCATCCCCCACGACCTCTACCATTCGGCGGAGAAGAACCTCGAAACGCTCCTTTCCGAGGTGTATGCCTGCGAGGACCCCTTCTCCGACCGGGCACGGATCCTGATCGAGCGGGTGAGCAGTATCCGGGAGACCCTCCACGACCTCTTCATGCTCCGGTCCGAGAAGATCCTCGCCCTCGCCCGCACCCAGGAAGAGGGGCAGTACGTCGAGCGGGATGAACTGAAACGGATGCTACCCGAGGAACGGGAGATGTTTGATGCCATAACGCTGGCGATATCCCATTCCCGGTGCCGCCTCATCCCGGTCCCGCCGGCAGGGGCTGGGGTGAGCCGGGCCGAGGCTGCCGCCGAGGCCGAGCGGTGTGCCGGGGTGCTTGAAGCCCAGTCCTCCGGGGCCGACTACGTGCTCTCCCGGATCCTCTCCGACATGGAACCGTTCATGGGGGTCGATGGCCGGATCTACCAGCTCCAAAGGGAGGACCTGGTGATGCTCCCCCTCCGGAACGCCGAAGTCCTGTGTGAGCGCAACATAGTCTTAAATATAAACCCGGGCAAATGATATTGATATTCCATACCGGGTAACCCGAGGTAAATACCATGAAAATGCCAGTGAAATTCAGGACCTACTGCCCGTTCTGCAGGAATCACCAGGTCCATGAGGTGGAGAAGGTCAAGAAGGGCAGGACCACCGGGCTCCACTGGATCGACCGCCAGAAGGCGCGGCGGAGCACGGTCGGGAACATGGGGAAGTTCTCCAAGGTTCCCGGAGGGGACAAGCCCACCAAGAAGATCAACGTCCGGTACCGCTGCAAGGCATGCGGCAGGGCTCACCTGCGCACGGGATTCCGGGTCGGAAAATTCGAGCTGACGGAGTGATCCCATGGTACAACAGTCGCGTAAAAACCGGAGCCGGTTCGCCAAGGTGAAGTGCCCGGACTGCGAGAACGAGCAGGTCGTGTTCGAGAAAGCGAGCACCGTGGTAGACTGCGTGGTCTGCGGCAGGGTCCTCGCCGAACCGGCGGGCGGAAAGGCGCGGATCACCGCGAAAATCCTGGAAACCTACGAGTGAGTAACCCGCATGAGTGAGCGATCATGGCCTTCGGCCGGTGAACTGGTGGTCTGCACGGTCAGGAACATCAAGGACTTTGCAGCGTTTGTCTCCCTCGATGAGTACGAGGGGCTCGAAGGCCTGATCCCCATCTCGGAGATCGCCACGGGCTGGATCAAGTACATTCGCGACCATATCCGCGAGGGCCAGAAGGTGGTCTGCAAAGTTCTCCACGTCGACCGGAGCCGGGGCCATATCGATCTCTCCTTAAAGGACGTCAATGACCACCAGCGGCGCGAGAAGATCCGCGAGTGGAAGAACGAATCTAAGGCGGCAAAGTGGATAGGATTTGCCGCCGAAGCCTCCGGAGAGAGCCCCGAGGTGATCAAGGCCGCCCTCATCAAGAGGTACGGCGACCTCTACTCGGTCTTCGAAGAGATCGTGTCCGGCGGTGAAGACTCCCTCAAAAAGATCGACCTCTCAGCGAAAGTCATTGCGGCCCTGGCCACGGTCGCCCGGGAGAATGTCAAGATCCCCCGGGTCACGGTCTCCGGGAACCTGGTGCTCACCACCATGAAACCGGACGGGGTGAACATCATCCGGCGGGCGCTCCGGAGTGCCGAACCAAAGATCGCCGACACGGAGATCGAGCTGACCTACCTTGGCGCCCCGATCTACCGGATCAAGGTCACTGCTCCGGACTACAAGCAGGCGGAGAAAGCCATCGAAAAGGCGGCGAACGCGGCCATCGGCGTTGTGGAACGGGCCGGCGGCGAGGGCAGGTTCGTCAAGAAACCGAAGTCCGGAAAGAGCACATGACCGCCCGGATCAGGCGCTGCCCCCGTGATTTTACCTATACCCTCCGGGACACCTGCCCGGTCTGCGGACATGCCACCGGGTCCCCACACCCCGCCCGGTTCTCTCCCGAAGACCGATACGGTCACGAGCGGAGGATTGCCCGAACATGGATGACATAACCGTCCGTTTCATCGACAGGACTCCCGGGGACGGGATATCCGCCCCGGTGCTCATCGAAGGTCTCCCGGGCATCGGCCATGTCGGCAAACTGGTTGCCGAACACCTGGTCCGGGAGCTCGGGGCAGAAAAGATCGCCGAGATCGCGTCCATTTTCTTCCCGCCCCAGGTCATCATCGATGAACAGGGAACCGTCCGGCTGGCCAACAACGAGGTATACTATTACGAAGGCGAAACGCACCGTCTCCTCTTCCTCGTGGGCGACTTCCAGGCGACCTCTGCGGAAGGACACTACCTCCTCGCCGATGCCTACCTCGACATTGCCGAAGCCTGCGGTGTGCAGCGGCTCTACACCCTGGGAGGGTACGGGGTCGGCCACCTGGTCGAGGAACCACGGGTGCTCGGCGCCGTGAACCAGTCGTCATTGCGAGAGAGCGTGGAGGCCGCGGGAGCGATCGTGAGCCGCGACGAACCGGGTGGAGGGATCGTCGGGGCGGCAGGCCTGCTCCTCGGCCTCGGCCTCCACAGGGGAATAGAAGGGATCTGCCTCATGGGCGAGACCTCGGGCTACCTCGTGGACCCCAGGAGCGCGGCAAGCCTGCTCCGTGTCGTCTCAACCCTCATCGGGATCGAGGTCGACCCGACCCTGCTCGAGCAGCGGGCCGAGGAGATGGAGTTCATGCTCCAGAAGCTCGTCGATGGGGACCGCATCTCGCAGGATGACGAGCTCCGCTACTTCGTGTGACATGCAGCTCTTCTCCGACCTGCACATCCATTCCTGTTTTTCCATCGCCTCCTCGAAGAACATGCTCCCTGGGGCTCTCCTCGCCTCCTGCAGGAAGAAAGGTATCGGAATCCTCGGCAGCGGTGATGCCCTCCATGCCGGGTGGCGGGACCTCTGGAGGGAGGCCCTCCGCAGCGAGACCGACGTGCTCGTGGTCCCCACCACAGAGGTCGAGGACCAGGACCGCGTCCACCACCTCATCGTCCTCGACTCGTTCGATCGCTGCCGGGAGCTGGAGGCGAGGCTTGCACCGCATGCCGGGAACCTCCACCGCACCGGCCGGCCCCGCATCAACCTCCCGGGGGAAGCGATCGCCCGTGCAGTTCATGCCGCCGAGGGTCTGGTTGGACCCGCCCATGCATTCACCCCCTGGACATCGCTCTACGCATCGTTTGATTCACCCGGGGAATGCTACGGAGAAGAGCCGGTTGATTTCCTCGAACTCGGCCTCTCCGCGGACAACAGCTACGGGACGGCGATCCCGGAACTGGCCGGCATCCCCTTCCTCACCAACTCCGATGCCCACAGCCCTGACCCGGCGCGGCTCGGCCGCGAGTTCACCGGCCTGACGATCAGGGAGAAGACGCCGGGCGGCGTGATCGACGCCATCAGAGAAGGGTCCATCTTCCTGAATGCCGGGTTCTTCCCCGAGCAGGGGAAGTACAGCCGGACTGCCTGTTCCCGCTGCTTCCGGCAGTTCAGCCGCACCGAGGCAGAGGCCGCACGGTGGAAATGCCCGGACGACGGCGGAAAGATCACCAGGGGGGTCGCCGACCGGGCAGCCGGCCTCTCAACCGGGCAGCCCACGGAGCGCCCGCCCTACCTGCACATCATCCCCCTCCCCGAGATCATAAGGACCGTCCTTTGCACCTCGTCACCGGCGACCCGCTCCTGCCGGGAGCTGTATGACCGGTTCATCGGTGCATTCGGTGACGAGATCCGGGTCCTGACCACGGTGCCGGTCGGCGAACTCGCCCTGGTGGACGACCGGGTCGCACGGGCCGTCGATGCCTTCCGTTCGTCCCGGGTGCACCTCGTTCCTGGCGGGGGAGGGCGATACGGGTCATTTTCTTTTTTTGAATCGGAAAGATAAGCCCGATTAACGATTATTTTTATGAACGGCGGGAGATTTGTGAAGTATCCTGAAGAAAGGATTATGGGTGCTCCGCGCCTATAGCATAAAGATGCTGAAGATTCACCGTGACATCTGCGGGTACTGCGGGTGCTGCGTCTCGATCTGCCCCGAGGGTGCGCTCGAGCTGATCGATGCCTACCTCGAGGTCGATGAGAGCTGCACCTCGTGCGGTATCTGCGCCAAGGTCTGCCCGCTCGGGGCCCTGGAGGTGATGAAGTGAAGGACTCCTACGACATCCTCGTCATCGGTGGCGGGCCGGGAGGGGCCCTGGCAGCGAGGACGGCGGCGACGGCTGGGTACTCCGTACTCCTCGTAGAAAAACGGCCGGCAATCGGGGCTCCCGTCCGGTGCGCAGAGGGTATCGGGAAGGAAGCTCTCGCAGAGTTCATCAAGCCCGATGAACGCTGGATATCTGCCGAGGTCACCGGCGCCGAACTGGTCGCCCCCGACGGCGTCTCCATGAAGCTTGCCTCGGAGGTTGCCGGGAGCAAGGTCGGCTATATCCTCGACCGGAAGTTCTTTGACCGCGAACTGGTCTGGCAGGCAGCAGAAGCCGGCGCCGATGTGATGGTAAAGACCCGGGCCTCGGCACCCATCCTCTCCGGCGGAGCCGTGAAAGGCGCCGTCCTGGAGTACTGCGGGTCGCGGAAGAAGGTCCATGCCGATCTCACGATCGCGGCCGATGGAGTCGAATCGAAGTTCTCCCGCTGGTGTGGCATCGATACCACTATCCCGGTCCGCGAGATCATGAGCGCAGCCCAGTACCTGATGACCGACATCGACATCGATCCTTCCATCACCATCTTCTACTTTGGAAACACCATCGCACCGGAAGGCTACGTCTGGGTCTTTCCCAAGGGAAACCGGACTGCCAACGTGGGGATCGGGATCTCGGGCAAGAAGAGCGGCCCCGGGAACCGGGCAAAGGATTACCTCGACCGGTTCGTTGCCGACAGGTTCCCAGCAGGAAAAACCATCGAATGCGTCGTGGGCGGGGTCTCGGTCTGCCGGCCCCTCGAATCAACGGTCATGGACGGACTGATGGTGATCGGGGATGCAGCCCGGGTCGTCGACCCCATGACCGGCGGGGGCATCTACAATGCCATGTTCACCGGCCGCCTCGCAGCCGAAGTGGGGGCCAGAGCCATCGCGGACGGCGCCTGCACGAAGGAAGCCCTAATGCCCTACGATGAAGGCTGGCGGAATTCCCCCCTCGGCAAGGCCATCGAGCGGAACTGGCACATCAAGGAGAAGTTCATCACCCTCTCGGACGCCAAACTCAACGCCATCATCCACTCGGCAAAAGCGCTGGACCTGAAGGACTTCTCGACCATATCGCTCGTAAGGGAGATCATCAAGCGAAACCCCCTCCTCCTCGCCGACCTTGCCGGCCTGATGGCCTCAATCAGGTGACTTGCGCAGCTGGCGGTTGAGGAGCTCGAGCGTCTCGCTCTCCGCCTCTTTTTTGGTGAACACCGTGATGGTGTCCCCGGGCCGGATCTTGACCCCTCCCCCGGGAATGATCAGCTCTCCGCCGAGCCTCCGGATGGCGATGAAGACAAAGTCCTTGACCTTGAGCTCGCGGATCTCTTTGTCCACGATCGGTGCCCCCTTCTCGGCAATCACTTCAAAAATGGTCCCCCCGGGGATGGAGGCAAGCTGCTGGAGCATCGGGTTCTTCGCCCAGTAGTAGAGCCGCGAAGCCACCAGCTCATCGGGATTCTCGCTGATCTTCACCCCGACCTCCTTGAAGAGGTCCGAGTGCCCGGTCTGGTTGACGATCGAGACCACGTTCTGGACCTTGTAACGCTTGGCAAGCCAGCAGGTCATCAGGTTCACCGAGTCGTCGCTGGTAGTGGCCACGAGCGCATCGGCACGGTCCACCCCCGCATCCTCCAGTGTGGCCTTGTCCGTGGAATTGCCGGTGATGGCCAGCACGTCGTAGTGCTCGAGCATGTCGCTGCAGCGCTGCTCGTTACGGTCGATAATAACCACATTATCGCCGTGCTCGACCGCCTGCGCTGTCAGGCTCCTCCCGATGCCACCGAGCCCGACAATGATAATGTACATAGTTCTCCGTCCATCATTGGCATTGAAATATCTTGTGCATCGTATTACTGAATACGATGTTCTGCGGTGTGGACGAAGCAGGGAAGGGCGCCGTGCTAGGCCCCCTGGTGGTCGCCGCGGTCGCCTGCCACACCCCGGGGGACCTCGACGGGATCCCGGTGAAGGACTCAAAGGCGCTCCGCCAGGCAGAACGGGCCCGCCTCTCAGACCTCATCACCACCCGCCTCCGTTCAGCGGTCCTGGTGATCGATTCCGGCGACATCGACGCTTTCCGCCGGAACTCCAGCATGAACCTCCTCGTGGCCCGCGCCCATGCCCGGGTGATCGCGGAACTCCGGCCGCACCGGGCCTACGTCGACGCCTGTGACGTCATCGCCTCCCGGTACGGCCGGACCGTAGCCGCCTGCCTGGACTTTCCCTGCCGGGTCACGGCCGAGCACCATGCAGACGAGAACCGGCCCGTTGTCTCAGCGGCAAGCATCGTTGCCAAGGTCGCACGGGACCGGATCATTGGCGACCTTGCAGCATCGTTCGGCGAGATCGGCAGCGGGTACCCCTCTGACGAGAAGACCATCGCCTTCCTTGACCGGTACATCCGGGATCACGGGAGGCCGCCCTCCTGCGCCCGGGCATCGTGGGAGACCACGCGGGCCCTGGTCTGCCAGGCCGAACAGTCCGATCTCTCGCGCTTTTTTGTCCTGTAAAGCCAGGTGCCGCATCACGGGAGGAGGGGAGAGAAACGACCTTTTTTCCTTTATCCAAACCGTTATCTGCCATCCTTCCCCACATCTGAAGAATGGACTGGCTCCTGGTACTGATGCTCCTCGTCGCAGTCTATGCTGTCGGAGCGCTCGTTGTCAGGCAAAAAGGTCTCTTCTCCGACCACATCGTTTTCTACGGCCCGATCATGGCCATAAAGAGCATGAAGGTCGGCTTCTTCGACCGGTTCCGACGCTTCTCGACCTTCCTGCGCATCTATGCCAGTTTCGGGGTGGTGATGGTGGTGATCATCTCCATCGGCATGACCGTGCTTCTCATCCTCTCCCTCCAGTTCACCTTCGCTGTCCGCCCCCCACCGACCGGGATCTACGCCCCCCAGAACATCCTCCTGATCCCCGGGATCAACGAGTATATACCCTCAACCATCGCCGTCTGGCTGGCATTCGTGATCACCATCGCCATCCACGAGTTCGGCCACGGCATCCTATCCCGGGTGGAGAATATCGCGGTCAGGAGCTTCGGGGCCCTCCTCCTGGTGGTGCCGATCGGTTTCTTCGTCGAGCCTGATGAAGAAGACCTGGACCGGACCACGGGCATGCGCAAGATCCGGATGTTCGGGGCCGGGATCACCAACAACATAGTGATCGGGGCGATCTGCTTCATCGTGATGATCCTGCTCATGGGCCTGGTCGTGCCGGTCACCGGGCCGATCATCGGTGGCGTGTTCCAGAATTTTTCCGCGGACCAGGCAGGGGTCCCTGCCTACTCCATCATCCAGGCGGTGGACGGCACGGCAGTCCAGACCCCGGGCGAGGTCTCGGACCTCCTGAACGCCACCCGGCCGGGCGATACCATCACCCTAACCGTGCTCCACGGGGGCACACGCTCCGACCACGACCTGACCCTGACGGAGTGGCCGGAAGGGATGCCGGCCCACGAATCGGGATTCATGGGTATCTCGTATTACCACGGGGAGCTGATCCTCCAGGCCATCGGCGACAGCATTTCTCCCATCGGCTTCCTCCGGTTCCTGACCGTACCCTTTGATATCACCGGGTTTGGAAACCCGTTCCGCATCCTGGCTCTTGAGACCCCTGCCCAGCAGTTCTACAACGCGCCCTTTGCCGGGTTCTGGGGGATCATCCATTTCCTCTTCTGGTGCGGCTGGATCAATATCAGCGTGGGCATCTTCAATGCCATCCCCATGGTCCCCCTGGACGGTGGATACATCCTGAAGGAAGGAGTCGAGCGGGCTTTCGAGCGGAGGGGATGGTTGCGGTTCGCCCCGGTGGTGACCTCAGCTGTCTCCACCCTGATGGTGGTCATCCTGCTCTCCCTGATCATGCTCCCCCACCTCTTCTCGATCGTGGGCCCGTAGGACGCCACCTGGAGCAGGGAACAGGGCTTAATAATAGCACTTGTGCCCATTGGGAGGGACAGGCATGAAGGGATGCCTGAGGCAGGTTCATGCCTGCTTGAACAACGACCGGGGATGGTTGCTTCAGCCCTCGTCCTTCCCGATCTCCTCGATAAATTCATCGGCAGGCCGCCGCTTCGCCTTGCCGATATCCTTCAGCTCGTCGACCGAGATCTCGGTGGCGATCTTGGTGTCCATCTCCTTGAGGATTGCCCTCACTTCGTCGTAGGTCGGGACGGTCCCGAGGATCTCTTCGGGAGGCAGCACTCCTTCCGGCCGCTCGACCGGTGCTTCTTCCTCGGCCCCGATGAACTTTGCTGCCTGCTTGATCAGGCCGGATATCTCGAAGGGGAAGATGATCTTCGTGGCCTGGCCCGATGACATCTCCTTGAGCGTGTCCAGGGAGAGGACGGTGATGGCCTTCTTGTCCAGAGGACGGGAGCCCACCGAGAGGATCCGGAGGGCCTGCGCATCCCCCTGCGCCTGGAGGATGCGGGAGATCCGCTCCCCTTCAGCCCGGAGCACCTTGCTCTGGCGGTCACCCTCGGCCTCGAGGATCATGCTCCGCTTCGTCCCCTCCGCCTTGAGGATTGCCGACCGCTTATCGCCGTCTGCCCGGAGGATCGCTGCCCTCCTGGCCCGCTCTGCCGCGGTCTGCTCGGTCATGGCCTGCTTGACCGCCCCGACCGGGTCGACTTCCTTGATCTCCACCCGCTCGACCTTCACGCCCCAGGCATCGGTTTCCCGGTCGAGGATATCCCGGAGCCTGGTGTTGATGATGTCCCGGTTGTAGAGGATCTCATCGAGCTCCATGTCCCCGATTATCCCGCGCAGGCTCGTCTGGGCGAGGGCCACCGTGGCCATCCGGTAATTGGAGACCTCGAAGAATGCCTTCTCGGGGTCGATGACCCGGATGTACACGATGGCATCCACGTTGGTCGGGGAATTGTCCTTGGTGATTACCTCCTGGGAAGGGACATCCATCACCTGCGTCCGGAGGTCGAGCTTCACCACGTTGGTGATGAGGGGCATGACCCACCGGAACCCGGGGTTCATCCGGCCGATGTAGCGGCCAAGCCGGATCTGGAGGCCCTGCTCGTAGGGCTGGATGATCACCACTCCCCGGGCAAAGATGATCACGATGGCGGTGATCAGAAAGATGGTAACCAGCGTCTCTAGGACAGCCATGTCCGTTCGCCTCCCGGGCAGGACCGTATGACGCATCCACGAAGGGATGCTCTCTCTCTCTTCATGCTCTCACTTCCTCGACAACGATATGAACTCCCTCGGACCTGACCACCCTCACCCGGACCCCTGCAGCGATTTCTCCGGTTTCGCTCCGGGCACTCCACTCCTGCCCGGCGACCTGGACCTTGCCTTCGAGAGAATCGGGAATGACTTTCCGGGTCACGATCCCTTCCCGCCCGAGAAGAGAATCCCTGCTGATGGTGACAGGGTAAGCCTCGTCCGGGTTGATCCTGCGGTACATCCAGATGGTCACGAGAGATACGGCGAGCGCGATGAGCACCCCGAGGAGGATCCCGGCAAGCGATGAGAAGACGTTCACGCCAAGGACGAACAACACCCCAAGGATGATGAGCACCGTTCCGGGAACGGCGATGAAGAACCCCGGGCTGGTGGTCTCGAGAACCAGGAACGCGGTCCCCATGAGGATCATGATCCAGCCGATGGTAAGGCTGATCTGCTCGGCCATGTGACATGGTATGCCGGGCAGGGAGAAAAAATGGTTGGACGGTCCCGCAGTACCGGTCCTTCTGCTGCCGGACCGGTGCCTCCGCCGATACGCTACCTATATATGAGACCACCGCGCACGTGTGATGGAATGGCGTTCACGGTCCCTGACAAAATGCGGGGATTCCTCTTTAATCCTTCAGAATCGTTCTGGAAGGTTGCCGATGAGGATGCCAGGGACACCCTCCTGTATTTCCTGTTCATCGCCGTCATCTACGCCATCCTCTCAACGGTCATGACCGCCATGGGGGTGTTCAACCACCCGTTCCTTGCCCTGTTCGGGTTCCGGTTCGGGATCGACCGGATCGAACTGCTCGTCATGAAGTTCCTGGCGTTACTGGTATTTTCCTGGCTCTTTGCCCTCGTCTACGCGCTTCTCCTCCACTTCTGGGTCTGGTTGATCGGAGGCAGGAAAGGAGTTGTCCAGACCGTCCGGTCGGTGTTCTACAGCCTGACCGCCCTGATGCTGACAGGGTGGGTCCCTTATATCGGACCGCCGATCGGCCTCCTCTGGACCCTGGTAGTGGGAATCATCGGGGTCGAGGAACTCCAGCACCTGTCCCGGCTGTGGGCCGCTGCAGCGATCGTCATGGCCATCCTCACCTGGCTGGTGGTATTGCCGGCCTTCTTCCAGGACCTGCTGGTGGAGGTCATCATGACCGGCCCGCCCCTGACCGGGCCGTACTGATCCCCCGGCAAAAAAAACTGTCCTACCGGTCGCTTTCGCGGAGCATGGCGACCTTTGAACCCCGCGGGACCCCAATCTCCTCGGCAATCGGTTCGCACTTGACTGCCATCAGGAAGGCTACCGGAGGAAGGCCGGTATATTCAGAGAGGGATTCATAGTTGGCCATGCCCTTGGCGATAATCAGGGTGCAGGTCTCAACGGCCTCTGCCAGCTCCTCCGGCATGCAGTCGAGCCGCACCGCCAGTTCGCAGCCGCATCCGGTGGTGGTGATGGTCCGGACAAACCGATCGAGGCGCAGCGCCCGCGCCTCTTTTAGAGTTGCGTCGTTCAGGATGGGCGCGTCCCGGACCGCGAGGGTGACTGATGATCCCAGCCGGTTCAGTTCCTCGAGGAGCAGGCGATCGAAGACGATCTCGCCGCAGTTGTCGGTGAAGTAGACCACCCGGGAGAGCAGCCTGCGGATCCGGTCGCAATCGTCGATGACAAGGCCGGCCGCGAACTCCTGCCGGAAGTAGGAGAGAAAGTCCCCGGTCACGGTGTGCCCCTTGACCCCATAGTCGTAGGTATTGCCGATGATAGAGGCAAGCACGAAGTCCCGGAAACCCGAGAGCGTGCCCCGGACTTCCCGGCAGACCGCGATGGCTTCCCGGGTGCTCTCCTCCTTCAGTGCGACAAAGGGATCCGCTGATCCCAGCATCTGGTATGCCCGGCGGTGTATGGCACTTGCGACCTGGGGGTTGGGGAGTGGTGCATGCCGGAGCTCTCCAAGCAGGGCCGCACAGCTCTCCTGCACCTCCCGCGTCTTCTCCTCTCCGGCACCGCAGAGACGACACTCGAGGCTGACCCGGGAGAGGAGACATCCAAAACAACGGTCATCGAACTTCATAAATCCCTGGCACCTCAAAAGGTTCTGGAATGGGGCCACCGCGATTTGAACGCAGGTCAGAAGACCCCCAGTCTCCTAGGATGGCCAGGCTACCCTATGGCCCCGCTCTTATAGACTGGGCGAGGATTACATATCTAATTTCCCGTTCTGCCCCGTTTCACCCACCGGGGGAAGAACGGAGCGGGGCGGCACGGGCCCCGGGAAGCAGGTGGGCGGTTAAATTTTCTCGATGGTGACCCGGACCCGGTCCCCGGCCTTGAGGCCATGACCCTTGGGAACGTCGATGTTGAACCACAGGACGGACGGGTCGTCCTGGGTGTTGTCCTGGGCCATCAGGCAGTCCTTGTGCTCATTGACGATGGCCACGAACTCGATGGCCGATTCGAACATTGCGATCTTCGCCATAAAAAAAGGTGCAATTCCGGAATTTACGCACCCCGGGATGTCACCATCCAGGTCGTGCTGTTCGAATAACTCCACTTGATGATCGCCAGTTCCTGGCAGATCTCGGAGAGGATGGCCATGTTGGTCCCCACCTCCTTTGCTGAAAGCCCAAGCTCCTTTGCAATGTACTTTGACTTGAAATAGTGCTTGCCTTTCGACAACCCGCCCAGCAGGTAGGTGACGATCCTGTGCTGGGTCTCATTGTACCGGTTCCGGATGTTACCCGATGACATATTGTATCGCCTCAGCAGTGTGAGATGTAATTGTCTCCCTTATGTATAAATACCTATCTGTATAGTAATCCTGGAAGAAAGCATATAAATAAGTTCTTTTGCGAAACCAGACCATTAACTGCGAATTTCATCGCACTTACCAAAAGGTTATAATGACGAACCAGGAGGTTGGAGAACGCCCCTGCCCTCAGACCCCTGCCTGCACCCGTGAGATCTTCCCGATGAGGCCCTGCAGGACTTCATCACGCATGCCTTCCACGAACTTGATGCTCCCGACCACCAGGTGCCCCCCGCCGCTGATCCCGCCACCAGGTATCTCCTCGTGGAGCTCGCGGATCATCTTCGGGATATTCATCATCACTCCCTTGGAACGGAGCACTGCAAAGTCAGGGCCAAACCCGATGGTGACTACCGGGGATCCGGCATGTTTCTGGCAGAGGCGGTCGTGCACTTCGCCTGAGGTCTTGCCCGGCGGGGGGAAGGTGAACTTGTGCGCATGGATCTCAACATCGAGGAGGAAGAGCTCGGCCCCGTTGGCAAGCGTCTGGTGGCGGACATGGGGCATCGAGGCATTCATCTGCTCCTCGATCGCAGCGTTGGCTCCCTCGACGAGCAAAGCGACCAGTTTCCGGTGCCGCCCTGGTTCCCCGGTCAGGTTAAGGATATCCTTGATTATCTCGCGACCGTCGTTGAACCGGAGCCAGAACTGCTCGTAATCAAGCGCAAGGGCGATATCCCTGCAGTCCTGGTCGGAGTAGCGGTCCCGCACCAGGTCATGGTAGAGCCTGCGCTCGGGCGCCTCGCTACGGTCGCCTGCCCCGGCAATAGCAGGGATGTGTTTGATGGCCTCTTCGACCGCGGGATTGATGAGCCGTGCGACTTCGGTCCCCAGCATCCCCGCGGTGATCCCGAAATCGCCGCCGGCATGGTACGGGTTCACGTGCCCGGCAAGGTACTGGTCGATGATCTCGTCGGGGTGGTGGTGGTCGACAACCACGACGGAGATCCCGTAGACCTGCGCGACCTTGAGCGAGGGGAGATCCTCTTCGGTGGACCCGTTGTCGGTCAGGAGCACGAGGGGGAGCTTCTGGCCGAACCGGACATGGTCTTTCAATGCGAAATCGAGATCCCGGGTGACATCTTCGATCTCGTAGAACGGAGCCTTGGAAGGGGAACGCTTGAAGAGGAAGTAGTCGGCATCGAAATCGCCGCCGGATTCCCTGATGAGCGAGGTCACCGCCTGCTCGATAGCCACCGCAGAACAGATGCCATCGGCATCGGCATGGTGACGGAGGATGATCGGTTGGGCCGTGAAGACCGCACGCCGAATGATCTTGGCGACCTCCCGCATGCTGGGCCTGAGCTTCTCAAGCACCTCGCTCCGCACGAGGAGCGGGATATCTGGGGGTTCCGATCGCTGGTCGAGCGCCCTTTCGATCCGCTGCCTTACCTGCGCTTCCTCCTCCCCGGAGAGGATGGAGAGCGACTCCACTTCGATCTGGAGCTGGTTGTTGCGGACCATCACCTCGCCCGTGATGCCGGCGATATCCCCGAGCTTTGCATCGGGGTAGGCGCGTACACCGGCTTCGATGAAGGCCGCCGCGTTCTCGGTACCTGACTCGTCGACAATGGTGAAGATGGTCGGGCCGCTCGTCTGCTTGATCTGGGCGATTTCGCCCTCGATCCTGACGGTCCGTCCCACCCTGGTGCCTAGCTCCGCGAGCCGGACGGTCGTGGATTTCCGCTCAACCATCTCAACGGTGTAGACCGGGTAAGTCACCTCTTCGAGATCGATATTCCCGTTATCCCTGATGTTCCTGACCCTGACCAGGATGGTCTCGCGTTCCTTGTGCCTGGTCCTGATATTACTCTTATGAACCAGCCCCTTCATCCGTTCGTTCAGCTGGACGAAAGTGCCGAAGTTGGCAAACCCCTGCACGCGACCGATGTAGACCTTGCCCTGTTCGACATCGCCAAGGTCGCAACCCGGCCCCAAGCGGTATACCGTTACGTCATCTGGGTTATCCATACATTCACCGATATGATCCTCATCCGTTATTCGAAACTCTACGTACCCATGCGCGGGCGCCGCTTATCATTGTATGGAAAAACCACCCGGAGCATCATCCCTCTTCAGGGAAGGGGATCTCGATGACATCGAGGTCTGAAGGGGCTATCACCGTCCCGGAGAACAGCCGGGATGCGTCCTTCAGGTGACCGGCAGTCGAAGTGTACCGCGAACTGATATGGACGAGGGCGAGCATGCGGGCCCCGAGTGCCCGGGCCGCTTCGCCTGCTTCCCCTGCGGTGGCATGGTAGACCTCCCGCGCCCGCCCGATCTCCTGGTCATCGAAGGTGGCATCGTGGATTAGGAGGTCAGGGCTTTTACAGAACTCTAGTATGGTTCGGTGCACCGGACGGGTGTCGCCGGTATAAATGATCGATCGCCCGGGACGGGGAGGGCCCATGACGTCACCGGGATAGATATGGACTTCCACCCCGTCACGGGAGATACAGACCGTCTCCCCGCGCTGGAGCCTCCCGAAGAGCGGTCCCGGCGGCACTCCCAGCCGGACGGCCTCTTCCCTGCTGAACCGCCCGGGACGGCTGTCCTCCTCGAGGATGTAGCCGATGCTCTCCATCCCGTGGTCGGTGGAGAAAGCTTTCACCCGGTACCCGGTGAACCGTATCTCGGATCCGTGGGACATCTGGACCGATGAGAGGGGGAACCGGAGGTTGTAACGGGAGAGGGCCCGGATCGCCGATACCGCTTCATGGACCCATACCGGCCCGTAAACCGGCAGGGGCTCCGTCCTCCCGATGAAGGAGAGCGTCTGGGCGAGCCCGGCGATACCCAGGAAATGGTCGGCGTGCCAGTGGGTAACGAAGATGGCGTCCACGGTAAACCCGGTCCGGGCCCGCATCATCTGCTGCTGGGCCCCCTCCCCGCAATCGAACAGGAGCGTATCGGATCCCCGGCGGACCATTATGCAGGGCGGGTTCCGCATCGGGGTCGGGAGCGCCCCGGCCGTCCCGAGGAAAAAGACGTGCAGGGTCTCCCCGCTCACGCCCGCCACCCCTGCACCCGGGAGAGGCTGATCCTTCCCTCTTCAAGCGACCGCCCCTCAACTACCGCCACGCCGGTATAGTCCCGGACGATGCAGGGGCCGACGAGGTCCCAGTCGATGGTGCCGGCACCGATGGCGAGATGCTCATCGCTCGCACCGTGGTTATCATGGATATGCAGGTGCGATGCCCTGGGGAGGAAGGGGAGGAATTCACGGACCCTTCCGACCGTGTGGGCATGCCCGATATCGATGGTCACTCCAATCCCTTCGATCCCGTCCACCATGCCGAACAGTTCCCCGGGCTCCCTGCAGAGGTACTCCCTGAGGGCGATCATGTTCTCGAGGCAGGCCATGACAGAGCAATCCGATGCCACCCGCCCGATAATCCGGAGCGCCTCCTTCTGCTGGTCCCATGCCCGGCCGGGCATGATCTTTCCTGCCGGAGAAAGGTATCCGGGATGGATGGTCACCCGGTCGGTCCACGCCGAGGCTGCCTCGATGCAGGTGCAAATCTGCCGGATCGATTCCCGCCAGATCGGGTCGTTGAGTGTTGCGAGGTTGAGGTCTCCGTAGGGGGCGTGCACCGTAATACCGAGCCGGGTGCTCTGGATGACCTCATCGATACGGGCGATGGTATCGGCATTGTCCAGGCGATACGACCCGTCTGCGACAATCTCCCACCCTGAATAACCGGCATCCTCGATCCCAAAGACCCACTCGATGGCGTCCCACACCCGTGCCGATGAGGAGAAATAGGGGGTTACCGGCATTTGTCCTCCCTGATACCTTCGAGGAGCTGCCGTGCCTGGTCCCCAAAAGCCTCCAGGTCGCGGTCATTGAGGATGAGCATATCGGCACAGGCAAGGGCACGCCCCAGCCCCCAGGAGATCTCGCGGCGGTCGCGCTCTCTCAGCTCCTCGCGGTCGAGCCGGTCGTCCTCCCTGCCCCGCGAGGAGAGGCGTGCCAGCCGGGCTTCGAACGGTGCGTCCACGCCGATGAGGATGAACCCGGGAAAGTGGGACCGGAAGAGATCGACTTCCGCATCGCCGCGAATACCGTCAACCAGGACCACCGGGGCGGCCTGTCGCTCGATCTCCGGGATACAGAGGTCCGCAACAACTGCCATTCCCCGCTCCTTCCGGAGATTGCCTGCCATTTCCCCGAGATTCCTGTCGGTGACCGGGAGACCGGACCGGATCACGGTGTCCCGGATGACGTCTCCCATCACTACCACGGGAATACCCATGGCCCGGGCGATCCGAGAAAGCTCTCCTTTACCGCTGGCAGGAAGGCCAACAACCCCGATCACTTTCATACACCACTTCTCCCTGCTCCCGGGTCCGAATCCTGATCATCCGGCCCAGCCGTTTCATCGATTCTGCGAGCACTGCCAGCTCCTCGTAGCTCAGGGGTGCCCGCTCCCCCTCGATTTCCCGCCGGCTCTTCCGCACACTTCCCCCCGCCTGGTCCGTGCCGGTCCATTCTTTCCAGAACCGTTTCCGGATCCCCTGCTGGAGCACGAGGGTCCCCCGCGGCAGATGGTCGGCAATCCCGATGATCTCCCGCTCGTTTCCCCAGAATATGGTGAGCACGATCTCGAATTCCGGTAGCCTGCCCGACATCCGGGCGTCCTCGCAGATCGCGATCGACCGGTCGGCCTGGAGCGCGTAGTCCCTGCTGCAGGACCCGGCATACCCTTCCCATCGCTTGGCATACCCTTCCCACCGCGACTTGTAATCAAGGGCGATCCGGTCAACCAGCCCCTCGTCGATGAGGAGTGCCAGGGTGTCAGGGAAGTAGCCGTTGGTCTGGATGCCCACGAGCAGGCCCCGATCCTTTGCTGCCCGGCAAAGAGCGGCGAGGGGGGCTGGCTGCATTGTTGGCTCACCGCCCGAGAAGATGACTCCCGAGACGAGGGGGCGGGCGGCATCGATAAGGGCGATAATCTCCCCGGCATCCCGCTCGTCTTTCCCGGTCTGGATGGTTGCGTTATGGCAGTAGGAGCAGCGCAGCGGGCAGCCGCGGAAGAACACCGTGCAGACTGCCCTTCCCGGCCAGTCCTTGGTAGAAAGATCTACAAAGCCTCCGTAGTTGACCTTCACTCCTCTCACCATTCCATAGATCATGGCATAGCGGCTTTCTTCAAACTATTGAAAGCGGTTAAAACGACCGCCCGACCTCTGTTAAAATTACTTTGCGTAAACGTAAATCAAATTTACTTGTTGAGAAGACAAGCAAGATTTAGTCCGTAATCGTAAAAAGAGCCTTTATCAGGTCTTTTGAGAAACTTCTATCCATGAGCCTCATAGACAGCGCCAGGTCGGGCACCATCACCGAAGAGATGCGTGTCGTGGCCCGGCAGGAAGGAGTGACCGAGGACTTCATCAGGAGAGGAATTTCCGGAGGCCACATTGTCATCCCGATCTCCCCCTACCGCGAAGTGAAACTCTGCGGGATCGGTGAAGGCCTGCGGACCAAGGTGAACGCATCCGTCGGCACCTCCTCAGATATCGTTGACATCCCCATGGAGATCGAGAAGACCCGGATGGCGGAGAGGGCAGGCGCAGATACCCTGATGGAACTCTCGACCGGGGGAGACTTCACCGAGATCCGCAAACAGGTCATCGCCAATACCACCCTCTCGGTCGGGAGCGTCCCGCTCTACCAGGCCTTCATCGAAGCCGCCCGGAGGGACGGCGCGGTGGTCCACATGCGCGAGGACGACCTCTTCCGGATCACGGCCGAGCAGGCGAAGCTGGGGACCAACTTCATGGCCATCCATACCGGCATCAACTGGGAAACCGTCAAGCGCCTAAAAAACCAGGGCCGGCACGGCGGGCTGGTCTCCCGGGGAGGGGCATTCATGACGGCGTGGATGCTGCATAACGACAAGGAGAACCCGCTTTACTCGGAGTTCGATTACCTGCTGGAGATCATGAAGGAGCACGAGGTCACCCTCTCCACCGGCAACGGGATGCGTGCCGGCGCAGTGCACGACGCCACCGACCGGGCCCAGATCCAGGAGCTGATCATCAATGCCGAGCTTGCAGACAAGGCCCATGCCCAGGGCGTCCAGGTCATCGTGGAAGGTCCGGGCCACATCCCCATAGACGAGGTCGAGGCAAACGTCATCCTCCAGAAAAGGGTGACCAACCGGAAGCCCTTTTACATGCTCGGCCCGCTGGTGACCGATATTGCCCCGGGATACGACGACCGCGTGGCCGCCATCGGGGCCTCGCTCTCATCGGCCTACGGTGCTGATTTCATCTGCTATGTGACCCCCTCCGAGCACCTCGCGCTCCCCACGCCCGAGGAGGTATACGAGGGCGTGATGAGTTCCCGGATCGCTGCCCATGTCGGGGACATGATCAAGCTCAGGAAGCGGGACGCGGACCTCGAGATGGGTCATGCCCGCCGCGATCTCGACTGGGAGCGGCAGTTCCAGCTGGCCATGAACCCGACCCGTGCCAGGCAGATCCGGGACGAACGGATGCCTGCGGATACCGATGCCTGCACCATGTGCGGCGATTACTGTGCCCTGAAGATCGTGAACCGGCACTTCAATTTCTAACTTTTTTCCAAAAAAAAAGGAATTTTTCAGATTGGTGCCCTGGTCGAACCTTCCTCGAAGTACTTCATGGCGGTGGGAGCGTACTTCTTCACCCCTTCATAAAAGTACTTCGCCATTGCAGGATCCGAGTCCCGGATAGCCCCGTATATGGCGTTGACCAGCCAATTCGGGAGTTCGGTTTCCTTGTCGAGCACATTCTTGATGACCACGATGGTCTCATCAACGTCAACTTTCTTGTTCCAGCGGTATGGCATATTTTGCCTCCTACAGGGAGCAATAAGCAGATGGCGATATAAAAACATATGGTCAGTGACCATCATCCGCCCTGCGGGTCGCCGATCCACACCATTATCTGCTGGATTTTCCCACCATGTACCACGAATGGACCGGGATAAATCGGCTGTACGGGAACGTGCACGGGCGATACGGTGCAGCCTTGAACCAGGGGAGATCTCCTCGCGGTCAGCGGCGATCGGGCGCTTCGTGCTGGACCTCATAGACGGTGTGGACCCGGTCATGGTCTACGCCTCGAAACCAGGCGAGGTGGACACCCATGGCCTGATCGCCGCCCTGCTTGACCAGGGGGTATCGGTCGTGGTACCGGTAATCGAGCAGGAGACCCGGACGCTCCGCCTCTCTTTTCTCCGCGATCCCGGGGTGCTTGTCCCGAGCACGTTCTCGGTCCCTGAACCGGTGGGGTGCGAGATCCCCGCGGATCCTGCCGATATAGAACTCGTGGTGGTGCCGATGATGGCCTTTGATCGCCGGGGATACCGGCTCGGTTACGGGGCAGGCTACTATGACCGGTTCCTCTCGGACCATCCCTGGATGAAAAAGATCGGGGTGGCGTTCTCCTGCCTCGAGTTGGACCGGATCCCGTCAGATGATTACGATGTGCCCATGGACATCATCGTGACCGATACCGGGATTATCCGGATTTCTCACCGGTAACTATGCAAATATTTATGTAATATGCATCACTAACTTTAAGTAAATACTGGGCTGAATTTCCATGGCAGATACAGAGTACGCCGAAGTTGTGGTCAAAGAGGCGGCCAGGGACGATGCCGGCCGGGGCATCGCCCGCCTGAGCATCGAGATGATGCGGGCGCTGGACGTGGTATCAGGCGATGTTATCGAGATCCTGGGCAAGAGGCGGGCGACCGCCATCGTCTGGCCGGGCTTCCCCCAGGACACCAACCTGGGAATCCTGCGCATCGACGGGACGATCCGCGGGAATGCCGGGACTGGTGTCGATGAGAAGGTGAAAATCCGGAAGGTCGAGGTCGGGATCGCCAGGAAGGTGGTGATCCAGCCGACCCAGCCGATCCGGCTTGTCGGTGGAGAGCAGTACCTGGCCCGCGTGTTGCGGGGCCGCCCGGTCATGGAGGGGCAGACCGTCAGGGTCGACGTGATTGGAAACCCCCTCACCCTGGTTATTGCCAAGGTCTCCCCGCGGGGCCCCGCCGTAGTAACTGACGAGACCGAGATCGAACTCAAGGAGACCCCCTACAAGCCTGAAGAGGGAAAGAAAAAAGAGGTCTCTGACGTCCACTACGAGGACATCGGCGGTCTCTCCCGGGAGCTTGAGATGGTGAGAGAGATGATCGAGCTCCCGCTTCGCCATCCCGAGCTCTTCGAGCGGCTGGGGATCGAGCCGCCAAAAGGGGTACTCCTCTACGGACCGCCCGGGACCGGGAAGACCCTGATCGCAAAAGCGGTGGCAAACGAGGTGGATGCCCACTTCATCACCATCTCAGGGCCGGAGATCATGAGCAAGTACTACGGGGAGAGCGAGGGCAAGCTCCGGGAGGTCTTTGAAGAGGCCCAGGAGAATGCCCCGGCGATAATCTTCATCGACGAACTCGATTCGATCGCCCCCAAGCGGGAGGACACCAAGGGCGAGGTGGAGCGCCGGGTCGTAGCCCAGCTCCTCTCCCTGATGGATGGCCTCAAGGGCCGGGGCCAGGTGGTGGTAATCGGGGCAACGAACATCCCCGACGCACTCGACCCGGCACTGCGGCGCGGGGGCCGGTTCGACCGCGAGATCGAGGTCGGGATCCCCGACCGGAAAGGGAGGCTTGAGATCTTCCAGGTCCATACGCGGGGCGTGCCTCTCGCCGATGACGTCAAAGTCGAGGAGTACGCCGACACCACGCACGGGTTTGTCGGGGCCGATATCGCGCTGCTGGTCAAGGAGGCCGCGATGCATGCCCTCCGGAAGATCCTGCCGAAGATCGACCTTGACAGGGAGATCCCGGCCGAGCTCCTCGATGAGCTCAGGGTGACCGGCACGGACTTCGACGAGGCCCGCCGGCACGTGGAGCCAAGTGCCATGCGGGAGGTCCTGGTCGAGATCCCTGATGTCACCTGGGAGGATGTCGGCGGACTCGAGGAGGTCAAGCAGGAGCTCAAAGAGGCGGTCGAATGGCCGCTGAAGTACCCCGGGGTGTTTGAGAAGTTGCAGACCAAGCCGCCGAAAGGCATCCTCCTCTTCGGCCCCCCAGGTACCGGGAAGACCCTGATTGCCAAGGCGGTGGCAAACGAGAGCGAGTGCAACTTCATCTCGGTCAAGGGACCCGAGCTCCTCTCCAAGTGGGTCGGGGAATCGGAGAAAGGGGTCCGTGAAGTCTTCCGCAAGGCGCGGCAGGCCGCACCCTCGATCATCTTCTTCGATGAAGTCGATGCCCTGGTTCCCAGGCGGGGCACCTACGTGGGCTCCTCGCACGTGACCGAGAGCGTGGTCAGCCAGATCCTGACCGAGCTCGACGGCCTGGAGGAGCTGAAGAACGTGACCGTGATCGGGGCCACCAACCGCCCGGACATGCTCGACCCGGCGCTGATGCGCCCGGGCAGGATGGAGCGGCACATCTATGTCCCGCCGCCGGACCGGGAGAGCAGGAGGAAGATCTTCGAAGTCTACCTCCGCCAGGCCGAAGCCCTGCTCGCCTCGGACGTGCGCATCGACGATCTCGTAGCAGAGACCGACAACTACGTGGGTGCGGATATCGAGGCCCTGGTCCGGGAGGCGAAGCTTTCCGCCATGCGGGAATTCATCGTGGCCATGGCCGGGAAGAAGGAGACCGAGATAGCCGATGCCGCAATCAACGTTCGTATCACCCGGAAGCACTTCGATGCGGCAAAGAAAAAGGTACGGGCATCGCTTGACCGGGACGCACTTGAAGCAGCGGAGCGGCAGGCCTGGGAGCTCCTCTACAACCAGGACCAGCGGGAGATACTCGAGAGTGCGCTTGGTGCCATCAAGCGTGCCGCGCTGCGCAGGGGGGCAAAACCGGATACGGGCACCCTTGAGGGCCTCGTGTTCAGCCGGACGAAAGACTGGAACGAGATCAAGCGGCTAACCCACCAGGTCGAGGAAGAGCTGAAGAAGACCGCAGGCTGACTGAACAGATACCAACGAAACCATGACCGATATACCACCAGACAAGAGACAGGGCATTGACGACATGATCCGGCAGATCATGGAGATGGGCGGGGGCGCACCGGTGTTCATCGGGGTGCAGATCATCGTTCCCCCTTCCGGCAACCCCGGCCAGCTGGTCCGGGGCGATGGGACGGAGCCTGGGATCGAGGTGCACACCTTTGGAAACCGGGCCACCCTTGTGACCGAATTTCCCGGTATCGCACCCGGGGACATCCAGGTTCTCTTCCGCCACGACCGCGTATTCATCTGGGCAAAGGACGGGGAAAGGTTCTACCGGGCGAGTGCACGGGTTCCTCCCGCCCAGGAGGAGACGGTTGAGATCTCCTGCAGGCACGGTGTGCTTGAGATCTCCTATGCCCTGGCCGTTCCTGTGAACCCCTGAATCCCCAAAACCCACACTCTTTTATCATCCTGCAGTCATCTATTAGTGAGTGATTTCTGATGCCTACGACGACAATCTCTTTGATCAAGGCCGATATCGGGAGTTTTCCAGGCCACTCCCGGACCCATCCGAAAATTCTTGAAAAGGCAGCCAAGATGCTCAGGGAGGAAGAAGGGAAGCTCCTGATCGATTCCTTTGTGACCCACTGCGGCGATGACATGGAGCTTATCATGACCCATACCAGGGGGGAAGACGATGAGAAGATCCATGCCCTCGCCTGGAAGGTCTTCACCGAGTGCACGAAACTGGCAAAAGAGATGAAGCTCTACGGTGCCGGCCAGGATATCCTCTCCGAGGCTTTTTCCGGGAACGTGAAGGGGATGGGGCCCGGTGTGGCCGAGATGGAGTTCGAAGAGCGGGGCTCCGACCCGGTCCTGCTCTTCATGGCCGACAAGACTGAGCCGGGAGCCTGGAACTTTTACCTGTACAAGATGTTCGCCGATCCCTTCAACACTCCGGGACTGGTCATCGATCCAACCATGCACGACGGGTTCATTTTCGAGGTTCACGATGTCATGGAGAAGCGGAAGATCGAGTTCCGGACCCCCGAGGAGATCTACAGCCTGCTCGCCTACATCGGAGCGCCGTCCCGCTACGTGGTCAAGTATGTCAGGAGAAAGGACGGGGTCGTCGCCGCCTCGACCAGTACCCAGCGCCTCAGCCTTATCGCCGGCAAATATGTCGGCAAGGACGACCCGGTCATGATCGTTCGGGGACAGAGCGGTCTTCCCGCGGTCGGTGAGATCCTGGATCCATTCGCCATTCCCTTTATCGTTGCCGGATGGATGCGGGGGTCCCACCACGGCCCCTTTATGCCGGTGGGCCTGCCTGAAGCTAACTGCACCCGTTTCGACGGGCCTCCGCGGGTCCTCTGCCTCGGGTTCCAGGTCTGCAACGGGAAGCTAATCGGTCCCGCCGACATGTTTGACGACCCGGCATTCGACCGTGTACGCGACCGCTGCAACGAGCTTGCCGATATCCTGCGTGCCCATGGGCCGTTTGAGCCTCACCGGCTGTCGCTCGATGAGATGGAGTACACGACGCTCCCGAACGTGGAAAAGAGGTTCCGGGACCGCTGGAAACCGATCCCGGAATAACCATTTTTCCGCCGGAAACCGGCTGGTCGTGCCCATGAGGCAACCTTTAATATTCAGACAGCGCCAATGAATGGCAGATGGTGAACGGTATCGTACTGCCAATCAAGAAGGTATTCTCTCTCGTGGAATCGAAGATAACCGTCGAGATCAAGGACGACAACCGGAAGCTCCAGGGCCGCCTGGTGGCCGTTGATGAGTACCTCAATATCCATATGGATGAGACGACCGAGTTCATCGATGGCCACCGTGGAAGAAACCTCGGCACGGTCGTGATCCGCGGGAACAATATCCTCTCAATTTCTCCGAGCGCCTGATGACCCGGTCAGAAGAAGAAGCGCTGAAGGTAATCCAGCAAAAGCCCGAAGGGGTACTCCAGAGCGATCTCTGGAAGATCCTCGAGGTGGACAGCAGGAAATGCTCCCGGATCGTGAAAAAGCTCCTCGATTCCGGTCAGATCGAGCGCGTCGAGTTCCGGAAAAACGGGATCAGGACCTTTATCCTCAGGGCACACCGCATGCCGGTCGATCCCGGGCAGCTCCTTGCCGGTGAAGAGCTGATCCCCTGCATCGCCTGCGATATCGAGTGCAACGTGATCGAGTGCCCGAAACTCCTGGACTGGATGTACCAGCTCGCCATCTGTGATGCAGGCGAGTAGGGACTGGTCAATCCTCCATGGAGTATCGTGGCGGTTCATCCACCTTTTTTTTATCCGCATTGCTTCACGAAGTGAGGACTTCCTGTTTATTTCCCGGGGCATTGCGCCCCGGGCTTAACCCCTTCACAGCGGTGGATGCGACAAGGTGGATAACCGCCTTTCATGAGGAGGTTATGGAATGCACCCACCAAAGCGAGCTTTACTCTCCGGAATGATCGATAGATCACAGTCCCGGCTGGGAAGAAACGCTCGAATTCCAGGTGGCCTCGTCTCCCAGCGGCCCTCATCCATGGGCCTGTCGGCAGATCCTGGTAATCCCGGTGCAGCGGCTTTTCCCAATAAAAAATTAATAGAGATTCATCGGTACCTGCATCATTTCCATGTAGGCGATGAATAAAAAGGCGGCAACAAGGATGATGATGATCGCGAGCACCACCACGGCAATGATGGCTGCTGCTGCCGCCTTGCCGGTGGACATCTCCTGGAGTTCGCGGACGCCCAGGATAGTGAGGATAAATGACCAGATCGACCCGATGAACCCGATGAACGGTATCCATCCGATGAGGAGCTCAGGAGTTGCTCCGTAGGCGATTGCCTTGAGAGTCTCGATGTAGCCTTTCCTGCCGCCAAGGATGTATACCCAGAGGTGAAGCCAGGCCGCCGCGATGAACAGGATAAAGATGCTGCCAAAGATCATCAGGATGGCGATAGCCACCATCCCGGCCCCGATAGTAGCCGGGACGACGATGCCGAGACTTTCATAGATGCTGCTGTATACCACCCACATCGATGAGAGAACGACAAGGCTGATGATCACCGAAAGCACGGTGTTGATGAGCACCAGGATCAAGAAGTACTTCAGGGCATCCCCGAGATCCGCTGTCTTAACCTTCTGGAAAGTCTCGACCGGCGAGAAGAGCATACCCCTGACAAGCTCGATGTAATCCATGTAAACTCCGGTAATTTTCGCCCGGAAATGTATAAAAAGGTTATGAGATGGGGGATGGTTCTCAGGCTCTTTCCTCCCTTCGGTATCGAGAACCCGTTCCCCATGAAAATCGGGCCGGGGATGACCATGGAGGCCAGCAGGGCATAGAGATCCTCCCCGGACCCCGATTCTACGTGGATGGTGGCGGCGAAGATACCATCCGGCTGAACTTCACCAGCTCCGGCGAGGACGAAATCCGGGAAGGCATGTAACGGCTGGCCCCGGTCATCCTGAAGCTGTCCTGATAGGCATACCACTGCTTATGGATCGCAGGGAGTTCACAAGGCTGGACCAGGCTTTAAAGTCGAACAGCAAAGTCCCGCGGTATCCCCGCCTGTCTCACCGCGTCCCCCGGCAGCAGCACCTCCCCTGTTATCACCGGCAAACACCTTGATGATCCGGATCCTGCTCCCGGTCGCTTTTTCATACCATTCGCGCTCCCGGTCGGCTTCCCGGAGGGTGCGGATATAGTGCCGGATGATCATGCCGGTCTCCGTATCGACCAGCCGGTAACTGCTCATTACCAGTCCACCCCGCTAATAGCACTCATCGAAGCATTACTCCTCGTCCCAGCCACCCGGTACGTAGTATGACGGTATCATGCGGCAGAGGACCGCCCCGCATTCGGGACAGGTATGCGGGCCTGGCAGAGGAGGGCCGCATACCCGGCAGCCGGTCTGCAGATAGAATTCCGCACCGCAGCGCGGGCAGGACAAACGTTCCATGCCAGCTGATTATCCCTTCTCCTGTTTGAACCCAGCGGGTGGTACACCTGGTGCCAGCCCGCTACAACCCTTCCCGGGGCCCGACATTGTTGATCACGCAACAGTTGCGAGGACAACATTCTTGAGCCTCCCCGGAAAACATTTGAGAGGTTTTTCATGCACCCGGACATGCCACTCGGAGCCCTCATCTCCGTAATCCACCGCAACCATATCATCGCCCTGAACACCCGGTTACGACCGCTCGGGCTTTCCGCCAGCCAGCTCCCCATCCTCCTCTTCCTCTCCCACCGGGAGGGTATTCCCCAGGAGGCTCTGGCGCGGCACTTCCACCTCGACAAGGCCACCATCGCCAGGGCGGTAAAACGCCTGGAAGACGGCGGGTTCATCTGCCGGAAGATCGATCCCGCCGACCGCCGGGCTTACGGGCTGTTCCTGACCGGCAAGGGAACAGAGGTCAGGGACGATCTCCGGGTGATCGACGCAGCCTGGGAGAGAGCCCTCCTCTCCGTAGTTCCGGAAACAAACCGCCCCGTCCTGATCCGGCTGCTCCGGGCCCTTGCAGAACACAGTATCGCCATTGCCGGGACGGGGCGTGAGCATGGCTGCGATTGAGGCCGAATCCGCGGGACCGGGTCCGGCATACCAGGAGACCGTGACCCGCGGGGTGAGCATCCTGCGCGGTGATCCGAAGACGGCCATCCGGAAGCTTTCCGGACCCATGATCATCGCCATGCTGCTGATGGCGATTTACAACCTGGCCGATGCCGCCTGGGTCGCCGGCCTTGGGGCTGATGCCCTGGCCGGGGTCGGGTTCATCACCCCGCTGTTCATGATCCTGATGGGCCTTTCCACCGGACTTGGTGCCGGCGCGACCTCGGTTGTTGCCCGGAGGATCGGGTCCCGGGACAAGCAGGGGGCGGACAACGCCGCGACCCATGCCATAGTCCTATCCGTGGCAGTGTCTGCCGTGCTGCTCATCCCCCTGGTACTTTACCTGCGCCCTATTGTCGAGCTCATGAGGGCAGGATCGGTGACAGACCTCGCGGTGGAGTACGGGAGTATCATCTTCCTTGGGTCCATCTTCTTCCTTATCGTACAGATGGCGTACGCCATCCTCCGGGCCGAGGGGGATACCAAGCGGACCATGTACGCCATGGCCCTCTCATCGGTCCTCAACATCGTCCTTGACCCGATCCTGATCTACTGGGCCGGGCTCGGGGTGGCCGGTGCGGCATGGGCAACGGTCATCTCCATTTTTGCCGTTGTCCTGGTGCTCGGATACTGGTTCTTTGTCAGGAAGGATACCTATGTGACCATCACGCTGCGGAACTTCTCCCCGGACCCGCAGGCTTTTCGCGCCATCCTCGGGGTGGGGTTTCCGGCGAGCATCGAGATGCTGCTGATGTCGATAGTGGTGATCATCAACAACGCCATCCTGGTGCTGGTCGCCGGAACCGATGCAGTTGCGGTCTTTACCTCCGGATGGCGGATCGTCATGTTCGCGATAGTCCCCCTCATCGCCATCGCCACATCGGTGGTCTCGGTCGTTGGTGCTGCCTACGGAGCGCGTGAATATGGCAAGATCCGGGATGCGCACCGGTATGCCATCTCCATCGGGGTGGTCATCGCGCTGGTCACGAGCCTCCTTACCTACATGCTCGCCCCCTGGATTACGACCCTTTTTACCTACGCTCCCGAGAGCGCCTACCTCGTGCCGATGTTCATCCTCTTCTTCCAGACCATGTGCCTCTTCTACCCATTTGCCCCCCTGGGGATGTTCTCTTCCTCGGTGTTCCAGGGGACCGGGCATGGCATCACCTCGCTCGTGATCACCCTATTTCGGAACCTGGTCTTCATCGCCGTATTTTCCTACCTGCTCGCGATCGTTTTCGGGTTCGGCGAGATGGGGGTCTTCATGGGTATCGTCGCCGGAAACATACTCGGTGGCCTGGTCGGTTACATCTGGGCTCGCGCCTTCATCACGAGGCTTATCAGGACCGGGGAGGTGGGAAGAAAGGGGCAAATCCCGTAAAAATGGCGGACCCGGACAGCAATAAAAAGGTGATCGGTGCGTGGTGTCCAGGCCGATACCCCCGGGCGGATTCGAACCGCCGTCGCCGGATCCAAAGTCCTGCATGATTGACCGCTACACTACGGGGGTTAACAGGCCCTCTGGTATACAGAGGTGAGTAAATATGTGAATCCTGGATATATAACGGCTCTGCGGAGGGGTACCGTGGATTTCCGGGCCGTTTGGCACAAGGAGACAGAGCCTGCTCTTTTTAAAAAACACATGATTTCCTGACCGGGTAGGGAGTGAAAATGACGAAAGCCATTTTCCTTTGAACCGCCGATGCCTGACTGCCCTGCCATCGGGCATAAAAAAACGAAGACCACGAAGTGGTTTAGGTATGAACGCTGCACCCGCGGTTTTCATCGGGGATCATGTGGCCTGATTAGTCTCATGTTGCGTTTCATTCGAAAAAGGAATTATTTCTGCTTCCTCACGATGGCCATTATCTCATCTTCGAGACCCTCAACCTCCTCGATCCGTTCATCCAGGTATTCTCGTAGTGCCCGGAGATTGGATTCGATGAGGTAGAGCTTGTCCTCGATCAGCTTGATATCGTCGCTATCCATGCGAATCACAGGCTCGGGAAATCGTTCTCCGGAATAGGGTTCAAATTATAGACGAACCATGACGGGGGGTAGACTGGCCCGATGAAAGTCATGGTATAGCCGTACCCAAGTGTTCCCGGGAAGTACTGGGGGGTTGCCCACTGGAGATAACCTGCGTTTTCCTCGAACCGTTTCTCCCGGGCATTCCAGAGCCTGCCGTACGAGATGTAAAAAGTATACAATCCTTGGGGCACGACTCCTTCCAAGTAGTGATAATACCCTTTCTTGACATAGACTGCCGTAGACGCCCCTTCCGATCGAACGGGGACCAGTGCAACCACCAAGTCGGTTGTTCCCTGCCGGTTGTCGATCACAAGGTAGTTCCATCCCGAAGCCCAGGAACCGGTGACCAGGGAACCGCTGGGGATATCGGGAAAGACGATCTTTTCCGAGGTCACCAGGTAACTGTCGATGACCTGGGAAAGCGCCGGGTCTGCGGCTATCGCACTCCTGTAGGCATCAATGGCTTCCGAATGGCTTCCGATGGTGGCCAGCACCTGCCCTTTGGCAAAGTAGGCTTTCGCAAAGTCGGGGGCGAGTGCAATCGCCATTTCATAGGCATGAAGTGCCCCATCGTACCGGCCTCCATTCATATATGTATTGCCGAGCTCATACCACCCGCCTGCCGTTGTCGGATTTCCTGTGGCGGTGGCTTCAGCCTGCACCGCCTGGACTGCACCGCATAGCACGAGCAGCGACAGCAACAGCAGTAACCCTCTTCCTGCAGTCATACCCACCGTATAAGCATGAGCTGGCGGGTAAATATAGTTTAGGAGTTGACCGAACCGTTAGAGGAAAGGAGCTGGTTGTGCTGTGCCCGGAGGTCGGATACCTGATCACGGAGAAGCAGGGTTGCCCTGGATGAAGCCTGGGGAAATGGAATTTGAAACGACCGAATTACACAGGAAAAACCCACTCCTCCCATGAAACGATGCTGCCTTTTTCACGGTTCATTTCAGTGTTCCGGGCTTCTATTATAGTCATCGTCAAACCGGACAATGTCGTCTTCTCCGATATACTCCCCGATCTGGACTTCTATGATCTCGAGGGGGACGAGCCCCGGGTTCTCCAGGCGGTGGACCGAACCTATGGGTACAAAGGTGCTCTCCCCTTTCCGTAGCAACCGCTCTTCACCGTTGACATTGACTTTCGCTGTACCATGCACGATCACCCAGTGCTCGCTCCGGTGATGGTGCATCTGCAGAGAGAGCCGGCGTTTCGGCGGGACGGTGATCCTCTTGATCCGGTATGACGGCCCGTCTTCGAGCCGGGTGAACGAGCCCCAGGGCCGGTATTCTGTCACGTGGAAGTCAGCCCGGGGATCGTTGCGTTCTTTCAGGATCTCGACTGCCCGTTTCGCTTCCCCGGTCCGGTCACGGGGGGCGATGAAGGTGATGTCGCCGGTATCGATCACGGCCGTATCATGGAGTCCTACGGTGATGACCAGGCGGTCCCCGATGATGAGGTTCCGGTGAGAGTCGAGGCCGAGATACTCTCCCCTGACCGCGTTCCCGTCTCCATTCTTATCAAAGATCTCGTAGAACGAATCGAACGACCCGAGATCGTTCCAGGCGGTCTCGAGCGGAACGACCGCCGCCCTGCCGGTCTTCTCCATCAGGCCGTAATCGATGGAGACTGCAGGGGTCATTTCATACGCGGCGGGAACCGGGTGCCGGAAGGCTTCGGCGACTGCCGGTGCATGAACCCGGCACTCGTCAAAGAACAGCTGTGTCGAGAAAAGGAACATGCCACTGTTCCAGAGATACCCCTCGCGGAGATACACCTGGGCCATCTCCAGGTCAGGCTTCTCGGTGAAGGACTCGACCAGGTATCCCTCACCGATCGCCCTTCCCGGGCGGATATACCCGTATCCCGTGTGGGGAGCAGCTCCTTTCACGCCGAAGAGTACCAGGTTTTCCCCGGCAAGCCGGTTTGCTTTCCTGAAGGCCTCGGCATAGGCCGGACCGCTGTGGATCAGGTGGTCTGAGGGGAGGATGGCGACGTGGCATGGACCGGACTCGCGCTCGATCTCCTGCATACCAAAGAAGACCGCAGGCAGGGTATTTCTTCCCGCGGGCTCGGAGATGATGCGGCAGTCGCACCCTATAGCCGCAGCCTGGTCCCGCACGATGAACTCCTGATCGCGGTTGGTAACCACGGAGATGTCATCTGGAGAGGAGAGCATCAGCGCCCGGCGAAGGGTCGTCTGGAAAAGGGAGAGCGAGTCAAAGAGGGGAAGGAACTGCTTGGGATAGCGTCCCCGGCTCAGGGGAAAGAGCCGGGTTCCGCTTCCCCCTGCAAGGATCAGAGTCTTCATCCCCATCTTCATAGGAGATGGTTGGAATCTCCTGATTTATATCGGTTCTTCAGGCATACCCGGTATAACAAGGTGAATTGCCAGATCCAAAAACCTACGGCGCATGCACTTCTCCCCGGTGCATGCACTTGTCCCTGCAGCAGTTGGCGATGATGAGCAGCGGTATTACACCGCTGCCAGTCCGGCAGCCGCAGTATAGCCGATGATGTCTCCTCCGTGCCAGCGCTCATCCTCGGGTTCCTGAAGGTTGAACCAGGGGTGAAGAGAACGATCTTTAAATCACCCCGTATGCGTGGAGAAGCCGGTGGCCGTGATGAACCTGGGGCGGCTCATCAATTAACCGGGCAAACGATGCATTTGCCTCGGCAAAGACCAATGAGAAGAACACTGTCCATTGAGCTTTCAAGGACATCGATGGCCATGAGAGGAGCCGGGGTAGTAAGGGCGATCTTCTGGAAGCGGGTGAGCAGGACCACCAGATCTCGTGATGCATTCCATTCCTGGACCTGGCAATGAGATGCCAAACCCGGCAGAAATATTAAGGCCCGCCTTGCCTGATTCCCGCCATAATCGATAAGAACAGCAACAACACAGCTTACGCATCATATGGTCACCCATGCCGGGATAACAGAGGCGGCAGAACTCCTGAAAGGAAAAATAATCCGGACGCCACTGGTCTATTCCCCCACCTTCTCTGCGATGACCGGAGCAGAGGTGTACCTGAAACTCGAGACCCTGCAGAAGGCTGGTTCATTCAAGGTCCGGGGTGCGGCATACAGAATCCTCTCGCAGCAATCATCCATCGGGAGAAACGGGGTCATTGCTGCATCGGCAGGGAACCATGCCCAGGGGGTGGCGGTGGCCGCAGGCATCGCGGGGATCCCTTCCATGATCGTCATGCCGGTCTGGGTCTCGCCGAGCAAGCAGGAAGCGACTGCGGGATACGGGGCCACCATCATCCTCGAAGGAACCACCCTACAGGACAGTATCGATTACGCGATGAACCGTGCAACATCCGGGGACATGACCTTCATCCACCCCTACGATGATGAAGCGGTAATTGCCGGGCAGGGAACAATCGGGCTCGAGATCCTCGAGGATCTTTCAGAAGTGGACATGGTGATTACTCCAATCGGCGGTGGCGGGCTGATCGCCGGCATTGCCACGGCTTTGAAGGAGAGAAGACCTGCTATCCGGGTAATCGGGGTACAGGCTTCGGCCTGCCCGTCTGCGGTGAGTGCACTCCGGGCAGGCGAGCCGGTCACCATCGAATCCCATCAGACCATTGCCGACGGTATCAGGGTGACACGGACCGGCAATGTCACCTACCCCATCATCCGTGACCTTGTCGAAGAGGTTGTCCTGGTCGAAGACGAGGAGATTGTAAGCTCGGTCTTTGCCCTGCTGGAGCGAAAGAAGGTCCTTGCCGAGGGGGCAGGTGCAGCCCCTCTTGCCGCCCTCCTCTCAGGGAAGGTCCGCTACCGGCCCGGGGAGAAGATTGTTCTGGTCATCGGCGGAGGAAACATCGATGCTTTCCTTCTGGAAAAGATCCTTCGCAGAGGCCTCTTTGAGGCGGGCAGGATCCTCCAGTGCATTATCGAGCTTCCTGAAGGCCCGCAATCGCTCCCGTCGCTTTTCTCCCTCCTTGCCCGTGAGAATGGGGTTATTGTCCGGGTGGAACAGGAGCGCGGCTCGGGCGACCTCCCTCTTGATATCGTCCGGGTTGCACTGGAGATGGAGGTGCGGAACCGCGGTCACCAGGAGCGGATCCTGTCCGCACTGAAGGATGAAGGCTATGGGGTTACCCCAGTAAGGGTACCCAGCCGTAACTTCTTTGAATTCTCCCACACCATCGGAGGGTGACGGGATACATCACTCCCGTACCGGGACTGAAGAGCGGTTTTCGGAAGCTGCCTGTCCGTCATTAAGTTCAATGGAAAGAGAGATGGAAAGTTATTCCGGCATTACCTTCCGGCTGACAGGAAAGACCCGGCGAAGGTTACCGGGCTGCAGGTTATCCCGAAATTGAGATGATGGTTCCTGGAGATTCCCCGGCCTGTTGGTCCAACCCTGGAGCGCACCACCCTGCCAGACCACTATCCCGTGAGGGATTTTATACTGGTACAACAACCTTCTCTTCATGATTACCCGCTCGTTCTTCACCACCACATCGATCATTTTAATCCTGGTCTGCGGACTTTCCATGGTTGCTCCTGCGACCGCTGCCATCGGCGGCGATACCGGCTACTTTGACATCAGCTCGGATCCGTCCGGGGCCTCCCTGTATTTCGATGGTTCCTATAAGGGGACGACCCCGGTGACCTTCGAGGTCGCCGTCACCGGCAACCCTTCCCACACTATCCGGCTGACCAGGTCCGGATACTACGACTACGAGGACTCCTACTATGGCAACCCATTTACCGGGGAGACGGTGCATCTCAGCTATGACCTGGTCTTCATCCCGGTCACTCCGCCAAAAACCCCAATCGGCGGGGGGAAAGGGTACTACGCCATCTCCTCGGTCCCCTCCGGGGCGAGCGTGTATTTTGACGGCTCCTACAAGGGACGCTCCCCGGTGACAGTTGAAGTATCGCCGACCGGGACTCCCGGCCACACTGTCTCGCTCTCCCTCCCCGGCTACGAGGACTGGTCCACCAGCCTTTCCGGCAACCCGGACAACGGCCAGACCATCGCGGTGAATGCCTACCTCATCCCCACCCAGCAGTACGGATCGATATACGTGGAGTCGAACCCTTCGGGGGCCTCAGCGGTCCTTGACGGCCACTACAGCCAGACCACTCCCTGCACCTTCACCAACGTTCTCCCGGGTTCCCACCAGCTCGCGGTGAGCAAGTCCGGTTATACAAGCTGGACGACCACGGTCTCCGTCTCAGCGGGCAGCACCGCCAGGGTTACCGCTACGCTCTCTCCTTTGAGTCCCGCCACCGGGTCGATCTACATGGTGACCACCCCCCAGGGAGCAAATGCCTACGTTGATGGCGTATACTATGGCATAACCCCGGCGCTGGCCTCTGGACTGGCGCCCAGCACCCACCAGGTCCGCCTCTCCCTTGCCGGCTTCGCCGACTGGGTGGGCAACGTCCAGGTGACCAGCGGCGGGACCACCACTGTAAGCCAGACCCTCCACACGGTCACCCCGACCCCTACCAGGACACCCAACACCGGGACCGTGTCGGTCAGCTCCTCACCGCCCGGCGCCCAGGTCTTCCTGGACGACGTCTACATGGGCATCACACCGGTAACGCTCCCCTCGGTCTCGCCCGGAAGCCACATCGTTCTGCTCAGGAACCCGGGTTACAGCGACTGGCAGGCCACCATCGTGGTCCAGACGAACCAGAACACCCCGGTCTCAGCGACCATGACCCCGGTTGCGACCACACGACCGACCCAAAGCTCACTGCCGGCTGTGCTGGTGGTAACAGGTCTTGCCTGTGCGCTGTTCCTGTTGCGTCGACGATAACTATTTTTTTGACTGGGGGATGGCATTATGAGGAAGCTTGCTCTGCTGGTGAGATTGGGACCCTGTTCCGCTTCTCCTTGACAATTTTGAGGATTTCGCCTTCCCTGCCCACCCCCACCGCGGTGGCAGACTTCTAACGTGATAACCCGGCTTTCCATTGTATCCCTGTCACGCTTAAGACGGACCATGGCCCAGCGCCGGAGTCCTGGGATATAGCTGAACAAGCCCCATTGCATCCCGGAGCACTCTGGCGGCTGGCAGGGCCCGGGGAGTGTCAGCGAGGTGGAAAATATGGTTTATTGGTGTTTCGCTCAGGATCAACCCTCCACGGAAAACTCCAAGCCGGGCTCAAGCCGGATCGATCCCACCTGGACGGATGCGACCCGCGAGAGGTCGAGAGGGGGGACACGGACTTCAAGGACGCCTCCGGCCAGGTCCAGACCCTCCACAATGGCCAGCGAGACCACAAGCATATCAGGATCGCAGAGGGCGACCAGCAGGTTCTGCCAGTCAGCGTCCCGGAAACTGCCCGGGATCTTCCCGTGGAATCCCTTTCCTTCCAGGGGAATTTCGGCAGCACGATGCCCGGAAAAATAAGCCCGGAACAGCGCCTGCCGGTAGCGTGCCCGCCATACCCGGGAGCGTCTCCGCGCATACTGTGAGGGGGCAATGGATATAGTGGTCATGCCGGTCCGCGACCGGAAATTTGCAAGGATACCATCGAGCTCGTGTCCCTTCTGGATTGCAATTACCAGGTCGGGGTGCAGGAGGTCGATCATCCGCACCTGGAACTCTTCGGCCACCGGTCCTTCGATAAAGCCCGGTGAATCGATTAGTACCGGTCCGGCTCCCTGCTCCCGGGCAAGGGGAAGGAGCCGGGCAGTAGCGACCAGGTGCTGGAGCTGGTGTCCCTGGGGCGATGTGGAGCCGACAAACCGGATAAACGTCTCCCGTACCCGGGAAGGTTTCCCGGTGCAGATGGCTAGGCCGGCCGTGGCCGGAGGCCCGATCGTGGACTGCCCGGTGTCTGCATCCAGGTAGGCGACCGGGCCGGCATAGCTGCTGGCAAGGAAGCGGCAGAGCGTGCTCTTCCCGGCATCGCCTTGACCCAGGACATACGCAACGGGTGATTTCCGCCCTGCAAGGAAGGTATGCAGTCTCTCCCATGAAGCGGGAATATCCGGCTCGTTGTTCACCCTAGCAGCACATGTGCTCCCGGAAGGCTAAAAGAGGTTCGGTGCCGATCCAGGAAAAAGCGATTCAGAGATAAATCCGTTATTTCAAGGATTCAACGATTACTTGACGGGTTTTTTGTTTTTTTATACCATTTTGCATATCTTAGTACCATGATACAACCGGAAAAAACCCTGTTTTTTTCTTGGTTGACCCTGCAGGTTGGAAAAAAGGAACCGTCCTTACATATAGCGTCATGCGGTTTATTCCCCCGGCGGAACCGGGGTTGATCGCTCCAAAGAAGAGAAGAATTCTTCAACATTTTTCGGAAATAAAGATGGAAAGGATTTATCTTTTTACAAATATTCATTTCGCAATTTTCCTGTAGGAGAACGCCTTTGCCCGGGCCTGGTGAGGAATTCAGCTGTGGGGTATCCAGGTCATGAGCTGTGATTTCCCGACCAAGATTGGAAAAAGGGTTGATCGGTATAGCCACCTGGGGGGGAGGTCTGCCGAACCCATGGAGGAGGCCTGTGACAACCCCTTCCTATCCCGGTGGCAGGTGAACGCTACCGGTGATGGATCCCAGGTTTGATGCCAAACCGATAAAACACGGGGGATGAAGGTCGAAGAAATGGTCAGCGAAAGGCCTAAGGATAATCCCGTTCCCGCTCTGACTTGTGCCGATCTCCCGGCACCCGGTTGTTTGCCTCAGACAGCGGGAAGTACTTCTGGTATACCTGTTTACGTTCGTCGAGATCGGTGTGCAGGTAAATCTCGGTGGTCTTGATCGAGGTATGACCAAGGTTCTCCTGGACCACCCGGAGATTCTTCGACCGCCGGTAAAGCTCGCTTGCATAGCTGTGCCGGATCTTATGTGGGGTGATTCCCGCAGGGGCGTAAAGCTTGAAGATGTGCTGCACCGAGCGGGGGGAGATGTGGTGGCCCATCTGTCCGAGGAAGAGCGGTCCCTCGATCCGGGTGCCGATGAAATCGGCCATCTCCTCGAGCGTCTCGCGGTCGATGAACACGATCCGGATCTTGCCGCCCTTACCCCGTACCCGGATGGTCTCGTCCTCAAAATCGATGTCCTCGATATTCATGGCGCAGAGCTCCGAGACCCGTACTCCGGTGGCATAGATGACCCTGACGATCAGTCTGTCGCGGGGGTCTTCAATCGAGTCGATCAGCCGGATCACCTGGCTGTGCTTCAGATACCGGAGCTCCTGGCCCTTGATCTTGGGACGCTCCACTCCGGACATCGGGTTAGTAGAGACCGCGCCCTGAGAATAGAGGAAGCGGTAAAAGGAGCTCAGGGTCGAGATGATCCGGTGGATGGTCTTTGGCTTGTAGGTCTTGAGCGAGGAGAGGAAGGTGAGGTAGTCGGTAATCATCACCGGCTTCACCTCGACATCCGTGTCCAGGCGGGCCCGCGACAGGTTGTCCCAGTAAACCAGCATCTTCTCGGGATCGGTCGTACGGCGGAGCCAGACATAGTAGGCAAAGCGGCGGACCACCTGCTCGTAGCTCTGGATGGTCCGGGAGGAATAATTGCGCATTCTCAGGTAATGGCGGTACCTTCCGAGCCATTCGGAAAAAAAGCCCGCCTCCATGTTCTATTCTTATTTTTTCCAATAATTAAAGGTTTGCGCAGAATACACATTTGCCGCAAAGAAGGGTCACAATGACGTTCTCCCGGAAAGCCTGGGATATGGGGGGCATCCATTACCGCCTGGTGGGGGTATCAACCGCAAACCACATGGTGATGCTTATCTCTGAAATGGTACGAGAGGAGTTGTACGTGTGAAGGAGGTACTCAAAAGAAAGGCACGGGAACCTCAAAGTGTTATGGGTCTGTACTGGAAAAGAGGATCAGGGAAAAGTCGGCTTCATATTCGCTCACAAATGACATCCGGACCGGTGGGTCATATGTTTCATCCTTTTCAGTCAAGACTGCTGAAGAAAACGCGATATGTGGATAATCTTAAATTTGGCGAAAAAGCATGAGCAGGAATGATGTCCTCTTCATTACAACTGCAGCCTTTCTCTTTTTTTAAAAACCCTGCATGAAGCTGATACTTCATACCGAAGGGATGAATAATCTAGCCTTTTTACAAGATCTTTTTTTATGGGCAGTGAAGGCTGTTTGCCTTTAAGGACTTGGATCCTGTTAAAAAGGCACATGATCCACTGATCGAGATAGAGAATGAAACGCACATGAGACTGTCAGGTCACACATGCCCCCGGGATGAAAATTAGTTACTACAACACACAATGCCGGATCGAAGAATATCTGAAAAGAAAAATTCCTGATCATACCTACCCCATGTTGCTCCGTATTTTCCAACCTCTTTTTTTTCACCAACTGGTTATCATGTCAAAGAAAAAGCGATGGGGACGTCCGCATGTAGATACCCGGATTGGACCGTATATAATGAACGACTCGTGAAGCGAGGCGAGTTCTACTCTTTTTCCGACTTCATAGACCATTGGGCCAGCCATCTCGCCAGAATGAGTACGGGGACAGGTGGCCACCCATTCCAGTACCCGGATTTGTTCATGCAGTGGATGGCCTTGCAGCCATCCCTTCCTCCAGGTGCCTTATCGCCATGTGGAAGGATTCACAAAGAAGCTCTCCCTTTTCATTCCAGGTCTTCGATCCGCCGACTATATCACCCTTTTTTATGCCGGATCAAGAACTTGATCTCCTCGAATCCTCTCCCATGATGCAGTCGTAGCTGTCGATAACACCGGGATCAAAGTCACGACCAGGAGGAGAGTGGATGCGCGAGAAGCGGAGGGTCAGGAGAGGCTGGATTAAAGTTCACGCAATGATTGACATCGAGACTGATCATATCCTTGGCCTTGAGGTCGCGGATGAACCGGTGCAGGATGACCTATGTTTGCCTCGCATCCTGATCAGGCAACTGAGAATTGTGGGAAAAAACATTCTATATGCCAGGTTCGCGGTTGTGGAGGATATGACCGGGTCCATGTCTTCAACACCATGGAAAAACGAGGAGTCAAACCAGGAGCCAAGACACGGGAGAATGCTGCTACAAGATCCACCGGATCAGCCCAAACGCGCTGAATGTATCGGCGAGCGTGTGAAGAACGGAGGGTATCGAGAATGGGCAGATATCACAAAATCCGGGATGAAATGGAAGATAGATGGGGTATTTCTGCCATGAATGAATATTTAGGTGAATCAGTAGTTGCCTCTATCTGTGGGAATGATACGTGAAGTAATGATGGAGTTCAATTGCAACAATATGCTGGTCCTGATGGCTGTATAGGGATTAATCCAAGTTTATCCTGGTGAAATAATCCCGGGTTTGGAATTGTACAACTCAGCAGCGTCTGGAGACAATTCAAGAGTGTTGCCAGATGAACACCTTTCAATCGCGATCATATCCTTGAGAAAGGAAAGAGGGCCCCACATTAACTCCAGGCCTCCAGGAGACCTGTTAATCCAGAGATGGTTAGGGGTCCGGAGGCATCGGTACATGCCATTCGCTCCCTCACGGTTCTTGGGGGGAACGGATGGGCCCTGACCGTCTCTCCAGTCTCTCAAGAACAATCGGCTCTCGGTTAATATTAGAATTGAAAAAAAATAAAAATGATGTGCCTTTAGAATCTGGAAAGGTGGTTGGATCTTTGGATTCTTGATGGCCTGTATGCTCGATCCACCCTCATTCCATGAACCATATGATGCTATATGCAAAGGAGCACGCACCCCTCCCGAGAGCCCCGATGACCCGCAGTATATAATATGCACGGGGCATAACGGTATCACATGGCGCAGCATTTCGGGCAGGAAGATGTCAATAAATACAAAAAGTTCAAAAAGGTCGATGGAGCGGCCTACCGGAAGGTGAACCAGTTTCTCAGGAGGAGGACTTATGTCACTGCCCGGGAGTGGGCGATTGCCCGCCTCTGCACTGACTTCCGGACCCGGAACGGGGCGGAGATGACTTTTATCGGGCAGCATCTCCCCGAACTCGTGCCCTTCATGCAGGAAAGCTACACCGCCCAGGCTGTCAACCAGGCCCGGAACTCATTTAAGAAGAAGGTCGCCAAGTCAGGCGCAACCTTCTTCTATGGCGCCATGTGCGGGTTCTTCACCCAGGAAGAGCTCGATGACCTCCTCTTTGAAGCGAGCGAGGTCGCCCGCTTCCTGCTCGAAGTAGAAAAATCGTCACTCGAGATCGATGAGGAGATCGAAATCGAAGAACGGATTTCCGATGTCATGCGAAGCGTCGGTGAAGCCGCTGCGGCGCTCCTCCGTTCACGGGAAGATGGGGAAAACGCTGGAGAGGAGGGATCAGGGTGAAGATAGTCCATATCGCAGGAGTTTCAGGAACCGGAAAGACCACGTTTATCAGCTCCCTGATCCCAGCCATGAAAGGATATGGCCCCATCGGAGTCATCAAGCATATCGGGCACCATGATGTCAGCCTCGAAGAGGGAAAGGACACCACCCTGTTTTTTGAAGCAGGGGCAAAGATATCTGCAGGAATCGACAGCAGGAAAACCATTTCCGTGGTCAGGGAGACCGACCTCGAAAACATACTCGTAATGTTCTGCGATGCAGGGGTGCAGATAGCCATCATAGAGGGTTTCAAGTCCCGGGCGTTCCCGAAGTTCGTGATCGGGAAACTTGGTTATGCCGAGAACGTGCTGATGACCGATCCCACAGTAGACGATGTTATAGCCCGGCTCGATGCATGCGAGGAGTTCACCACCGCTGAAGGGTTCGCGCAGGCGTTTCGGAAAGGATGCTCTCCTGGTAATACGGTCCTCACGTGCACGCTTGCCTGTCCCCAGCAGGCAGACCGTAACACGATATCGGATGCAGAAGCCAACCTGGTCAGGAAAATCAACGAGATTGATAGCGCCCTGATTGTACGGCTCTGCCATTCGGGAAATATCCCTGGCAGGCGCTCTGCCGAGATCCATCTCGGCGTGTGCGCCGCGGACCCAAACAGCGCCATTAAGGCTGCTTTATTCGCCAACGAGATCCTGCTCCCGCTGACGACCCCGGTCCAATGGGAGGACTGATAGTATGTTCCCCGCGAAGCTTGAAAAACGGCTGTTCGGCACAAATGGCGTGCGGGGAATTGTTGGGACCGAAATGACCCCCGAGCTCGCCCTGTCCATCGGCCTTGCCCTGGGATCCATGCGGAAAGGAAGAATAGCGGTAGGGCGGGACACCCGGACATCGGGACCCGCACTGGCGGGTGCACTGAAAGCCGGGCTCCTGGCAACCGGCTGCGATGTTACCGATTGCGGCATCCTCCCCACCCCTGCGCTCCAGTACCTGGTTCGCAACCACTTCGATGCCGGCGCAGTAATCACCGCATCACACAATCCTCCCGAATACAATGGTGTGAAGATCATCGAGTCCGACGGAGTAGAAATGGGTGATGAGCAGACAGTCCTGCTGGAGGACCGGCTGTTCGGGCGCCGGTTTGACCTTGTTGCCTGGGACGATACCGGGAGTGAACATACCGTCCCTGGTTGCGCCTCGGAATACGTGGATGCCGTTGTCCAGCAGTTCCCGGCCAGGCCCGGTGATGGAATGACCGTAGTTGTAGACCCTGGATGCGGAGCCGCCTGTTACACAACCCCCGAGATTCTCACACGCCTGGGATGCCGGGTCCTTACCGTCAACGGACACATGGACGGGCGGTTCCCGGGACGGCTCCCGGAACCCTCGCCTGAGGGGCTTGCACCATTGTGCGAGCTGGTACAGGCAACAGGGGCACACTTTGGGGTTGCACACGACGGCGATGCGGACCGGGCAGTCATCATCGATGAGAATGGCCGGTTCATCAGCGAGAACCAGGAGTTCGCCCTGGTCGCGGACTGGATCTGCCGCGAGACGAAAGGGACCGTGGTCACCCCGGTCTCCACGTCGCTCCTCATCGAGACGGTTGCCAGGTGGCATGGGTGCGACGTTTACTATACGCCGGTTGGAAGCATCTACGTAGCCAGGACCATGCTTGCACTCCAGGCAGAGGGGATACCGGTTGCCCTTGGCGGTGAAGGGAACGGAGGGATAATCTACCCGGCCCACCAGTACTGCCGGGACGGAGGCATGACGGCTGCCGTGATGGTATCCATCCTTGCCGGGAGCCGGCGTCCACTCTCCGCCCTGGTCGACGAATTGCCAGAGTTCACCCTGCTCGCTGGCAAGTTCCCGGTGGATAATCCTGCTGCCCTGGTCTCAGCCCTCGCGAAAACCTACCTGCACGACACAATCGACTGGACGGACGGAATCCGGATCAACAGGAACGATTCCTGGGCACTGGTCCGGCCTTCGGGGACCGAACCCCTGGTTAGGGTAATTGTCGAATCAGCCGATGCGGGGACAGCGCATTACTTCTACGATGAGATACTGAACCGCATGCAATCCTGCTAGCACGATAAAAATGAGTTCTTAGCCTTATTCTCCTTTTTTAACGTCTATAAGCCAATTATTTCCGTGCCGGTATGCCCATCTCCGGACACGACATAAACCACATGCTGCTATATATTAACATCGCTATAAGGCGGCGGTTGCGGAGGAAAGACTATTACGATCATCGGGCAACAGAATCAGCGGGAGAGGGTGTGGAAGACAAGACCCGAGAAGAGCATGTGTCTGCCCGGAAACCCGGGAGGCATTCTGCCCCCGAACAGAAGACGATCCAGATACGCATTTTTGGAAAAGTCCAGCGGGTGGGCATGCGTAACTGCATCCGCGCCCTTGCCGGACGGCTCAATGTCAGGGGCGAGGTGATGAACCTGCCGGACGGGAGCGTCCTTGCCATCGCCACGAGCGACCCAATACTGCTCGAAAAATTCGTCTCGATGATTTATGCGTGTCCCGGGGCGATGATACGGGATATCGATATATCGGATCATCCGTTGATCCATTTCGTGGACTTCCAGGTCAGGAGGACGGAACCATAAACTGCCCTTTCGGTGATCCGGTCAGGTGCCTGTGCAAGGACGGTCAGGTTCAACCTTAACCACGAAAAAATCGCTCGTCCCGGTCAGCGATTCCCTGAACACGAGCACCTGCTTATCGAAGACGTCCTGCCGTATGGTCCCCTGAAAGATTTTCACCAGCTGGGCCATGAGACTATCGGAGAGGATGCAGCGCCCGGTCCCGCACTCGTAGTGCTCGGGATCGAGACCCTCGTAGACCAATCGCAGAACCGGCAGGTCGATCATGACTGGCTTGAAAGGTTCGGTCAGGTCATGGACAAGTCCGGCCCTCCCAATGGTGAGAAAGCCCCGGTCAGGGTCGCAATCACCACCGATCGCGGCAACGCAGGCATTGCCAAAAAGCATCCCATAGCCGATCGAGAGGATGCTATTGACCACATCGGTGTGGGGCCGGCTGGTACGCCTGCGAAACCCGTGCACGGGAGATACTGTCCGGGCAACTATCTCGTAATACATCGATGATAACAGTCGGTATACCCTCCGGATTTCATCAATCCGGACAAGGTTCTCGAACTCGGCGAGGTGCTGGCGGATGATGTCGATCTCTCCTTCATAAAGGAACGGCTCCGCAATCCCTTCTCCAAGCGCTTCTATCAGGCTGATGCGGTTGATAGTGGCTGCCTTGGCCAGCTTAAGGGCATACGAATGGGACGGGACCTGGGCCTGGAGGTTGCGGATGACCTCGTCCGGATGATCGCCATATCGGCGAAGGGTTCCCAGAGGTTCGCCATCCGCTTCAAAGAACGAGATCGCCTTTCCCGAGCGGAGGAGTGAATTGACCACCGATGTGTGAAGGGAATGGCCCCCCATCAGGAGAAGATGGTGGATGGAATCGAGGGGCAATTCTTCCTTGTGCCCGCCCCGCTGGATGATGAGCGTGCTCCTGGTCGCCTTGAGGTGTGCACCAAAACCCGTTACCGTCTTCCATGGCACCTGAACGATATGATTCCCCCTCCAAAACGGCCCGACACCAGGTGTGCCTCTATGCAGAAATTGGGCAAGCGCCTACATCAATACATCGTTTTAACCGGGATTCCGGAAATTTGTTCTCCTGCCCGATCGCTCCGCTATCCCATACCCTGACAAGATTTTTCAGGAGATGTACCTGATATATACCGTATCACGCGGCAATCCGGCCATCTGTGAACGGTGCACCATGGAGCCAAATCGGTTGGAAGGAATCCGGCCCCGGGAAACCGGGAGGAGGACGGGATGAGTACGGCGATGTTCTGGAACAAGAAGACTGAGACCCTGAAGGGAAAAGACCTTGAACGCCTCCAGCTGAAACGCCTGAAGTGGACCCTCTCCCAGGTCGAATCGGTCAGGTTCTACCAGCAGCAGTTCAAACAGGCGGGCATCCGGACCGCGGATATCAGGACCCTTGATGACATCAGGAAGATCCCCTTCACCCGGAAGCAGGATCTCCGTGGCGGGTACCCGTTCGGGTTCCTTGCCGTCCCGCTCTCGAAGGTTGTCCGGATCCACACCACTTCGGGCACAACAGGAAAACCGACCGTTGTCGGCTATACCCGGAGAGACCTCGAGTCCTGGGCAGAGCTGATTGCCCGGAACCTCATCATGATCGGGCTGAAGGAGGGCGATGTCTTCCAGAACATGGTCAACTATGGTATGTTCACGGGCGGGCTTGGTATGCACTATGGAGCGGAGAAGATCGGTCTCACCGTTATTCCCAGCGCGACCGGCAATACCCGGCGGCAGATCCAGATGATCCAGGATTTCGGGGTAACCGCCATCCACTGCACCCCCAGCTACGCTATGCACCTTTCAGAAGTGGCTGAGGAGATGGGGGTGGAGTTCGCAACCCTCCGGGCAGGCATGTTCGGGGCAGAACCCTGGTCCGATGCCATGCGGAGAGAACTCGAATCGCGGCTTGGTGTGACGGCCTTTGACAGCTACGGCCTTTCGGAGCTGTTCGGTCCCGGGGTTGCTTTCGAATGCCCTGAACGGGACGGACTCCATATCTGGCACGATTCCTATCTGGTGGAGATCGTAGACCCGGAAACCGGAGAGATGCTTGGTCCAGGAGAACTGGGGGAGCTCGTGGTCACCCCGCTGGTCAAGGAAGCCATGCCCCTCCTGCGTTATCGCACCGGGGACATCACCATGCTGCTTTCCGATGAATGCCCGTGCGGCAGGGCGCAAAAGATCGCCCGTATCACCGGCAGGAGCGATGATATGCTGGTGATCAGGGGCATCAACGTCTTCCCGTCCCAGATCGAGCATGTGCTCCTCAGAATCCCGGAGGTCGGGAATCAGTTTATGGTGTATGTGGACAGAGTCAATCACCTTGATGAGATGATTATCGAAGTTGAGATCAACCGCGCCCACTTTTCCGGAGAGCTCGCAGACTTATCCCGCATCCAGAAGAAGGTGGTCAAGGAGCTTCGGGACACCCTTGAGCTCCGGACCAATGTTAAACTCGTGGAGCCGGGATCTCTCCCGCGGTTCGAGGGAAAGGCAAAGAGGGTCATCGACCGACGGGAGGCGATATAAGTGAAGTGCTGGGATCCACGAATCGAAGAAATGCCCCGTGAGGATATCCGGAGGTTGCAATACCGGCTCCTCAAGACGCTGGTATACCGGTTGTACAGCTTCTCCCCCTTCTATCACAACCGGATGAGATCGGCGGGGGTTCACCCCGACGATATCAGGTCACTGGAAGATATCCGCAAACTGCCCTTCATGGTAAAGAACGACCTGAGGGACCATTACCCGGACAAGATCTTTGTAGCCGGGCAAGAGGACCTCATACGTTATCACGTTTCTTCGGGGACGACCGGCAAACCGACCGTTGTGGGCTATACGCAGAATGACCTGAACAACTGGACCGCTTCCCTTGCCCGCGGGCTCGTCTCATGCGGCCTGGGGCGGGGTGATGTGCTCCAGGTGAGCTACGGCTACGGGCTCTTTACCGGAGGTCTCGGGCTCCACTATGGGGCTGAACGGATCGGGGTCACCGTGCTCCCGACCAGTGTCGGGAATACCGAGCGGCAGATTGAGTTGATGCAGGATCTCCACACGACCGCGATCGCCTGCACCCCGTCCTACCTCCTCCACATCGGGGAGGAGGCCGAGAAGATGGGGGTGAGCATAAGAAACGATACCAACCTCCGGATCGGCATCCTCGGCGCTGAACCCTGGTCGGATAACATGAAGGCCAGGATCGAAGAATGGCTGGGGATTAAAGCCTATGATATCTACGGCACGAGTGAGCTCTCCGGCCCGATGTTCTGCGAGTGCACCGAACAAAACGGATTTCATGTTTGGGCGGACCTTGCCTATGTCGAGGTTCTCGATCCAGAGACCGGGGAGCAGCTACCGCCAGGCGAGCAGGGCGAGATGGTCATAACCATGCTCCAGAAGGAAGCCCTGCCCATGGTCCGGTTCAGGAGCGGGGATATCACATCGTATGACGATGATGTCTGTGGTTGTGGCAGGACCCACCCAAGAGTACACCGGATTTCCGGCCGGGTGGACGACATGCTGATCATCCGGGGCATCAACGTCTTCCCCTCCCAGGTGGAATACACGCTGATGACCGTCCCCGAGGTCGGCCAGCATTTCATGATTGAAGTGGACCGGAGGGGGGCCCTAGATGACATGCAGGTCAAGGTTGAAGTGCGAAAAGAGTCATTCTCCGATAAGATCACCGACCTCATGGCTATCCGAAAGAACGTGGAACATCGTCTGAGGAACGCCCTCAACGTCGCGGTAAACGTGGAGCTGGTCGAACCGGGTTCGCTCCCGCGGTTCGAGGGAAAGGCAAAACGGGTTATCGACAGGAGGAAGATCTGAAGATGGAACAGAAGAAGTTCATTATCAGGCAGATATCGATATTTTCAGAGAACAAGCCCGGGAGGCTGGCCGCTATTGCAAAAGCCCTCCAGGAAGAGGGGATCAATATCCTCGCCTTCTCCATCGCCGAAGCGGATGGCTTCGGGGTGGTCCGGGCACTGGTCGACAAACCGCAGAAAGCCTTCGAGAAGCTCTCGGGCATCGGGTTCAATGTTGCTTTTACCGATGTAATTGCCGTGCAGATGAAGGATATCCCCGGGGGCCTTTACGAGATTGCCCGGATTCTCGGTGACGGAAAGATCAACATCGAATACTCATATGCCTATTCGGGAAGGGATGCCGCTGTCCTGATCCTGCGGGTGGACGATGTCGGGGCTGCCATCTCCGTCATCACGAAAGGCGGGGGTACGCTCCTGGAAAGCTCGATGTTCCAGTAATACCATTTCCTTCTTATTTGCCAGTCCGCCCCAGTGATTCAGCGGCCCTGACGGACAGCAGGTCTTATTTCTTCTCCCACTTGACCAGCTCCGATACCTTCGAGAGCGTGCTCCCCCGCCGTATCTCTTCACGGACCCGCTCTTCGGTCTTTTTCACTTCAAGCGCCCTGCGGGCTATCTCGTAGGCACGTTCGCCGGGGATCACCACCACACCGCTTTCATCCCCGATAATCCAGTCACCGGGACGGACCAGCTGGCCGCCACACCGGATTTCGCAATTGATCTCACCAAACCCCTTTGGCTCCCCGGCATTCGGCACTACGGCCCGGGCAAAAACCGGAAATGAGAGATTCCTGATATCATCGATATCGCGCACCGCGCCATCGATGACCACGCCTGCAACCCCACAGCGGATGGCGCTCAGGGTCGCGAGCTCCCCCCAGCAGGCAACACTCGTGCTTCCCTCGTTATTGATGACCAGGATATCTCCTGGTCCGGCATGGTCGATCGCCTCAACGGGTTTTGCCCAGTCGCCGGGAAACGATTGGGCGGTGACTGCCTGCCCGGCTGCCCTGAGTCCGCCGCACAAGGCGGTGATCCCGGCCATCGCACCTTTCCTATGCATGGCATCCGACACGTTCGGAGAGGAGACCTTTGCGAGGATCTCGGCCACGGCTTCATTATGTGTAGCCCGGACAGGAGGTGCAGCGGGGGGATTGTCGATAGCCCCACGTATCGAACGAGTGGAGTCGGTGACCGCTGCCGATCGCGTGATGGCTCCTCCAACGATGACAATGTCTGCCCCCTGTGCCACGGCCTGAGGCGCAGTCCCGGCATCGAGACCTCCGGCGACCGCGAGCTCCATTCCCACCGCTCCCCGGAGCGATTCGAGGAGTGAGAGTGAGCTCCTGCCAATCATCTGCTGGTCGATGCCGACGTGGGCATTGATGATCTGGACACCGAGACGCTCCAGCTGTTCCGCCCGTTCCAGGGGTTGTGCAGTATTGATCAGATCTGCCATGAGGCGGACCCCGTATAAGGATGCCGCCCGAACTGCTTCTGAAATCACCGTATCATCGGCATCGGCGAGGACGCAGACCACCGAAGCCCCGGCCTTTGCCGCCATCTCCACTTCCAGAGCACCGGTATCGGCGATCTTCATGTCAGCAACAATCTCATGACTGGGAAAGTACGACCGGAGACTCCGGACCGCATTCATCCCCTCGCTCTTGATCAGCGGTGTCCCTGCCTCAATCCAGTCCGCACCCCCTGCAACCGCCTCACGGGCGATCTGGATCGCCCGCGGGAGGTCGAGCACATCGAGTGCAACCTGGAGAACCGGCCGTTTCATACCTACTGGTAGGGAGAGGAATAGATAATAATTGGGGAAGCCTGTCGCACCCTAGTGCAGCGCAGAACCTTTCACACCGGGATTTCTCCTGCTTTCCCGGGAAATGCGTGAGTTCATCTTTTATGGGAACCGGGGCAACTCTCTCACTGCCCAAACATGGAACTCCTCTCCATCGTCCTTACCATTGCCGGTCTCTGCTTGTTTGAGACCGTCTGCAGTATTGACAATGCAATCATCAACGCCGAGGTTCTCTCCACGATGGCCCAGTGGGCGAGACGGTGGTTCATGGCCTGGGGCTTGCTGTTTGCTGTTTTCATGATCCGCGGCATTCTCCCCTGGCTGATCATCTGGATGTCCACACCGTCGCTTGGGCCGATTGGGGCGCTGACCGCCACTTTCTCAAACGATCCTGCAGTCATTGCCGCGATCGAAGCATCGGCGCCGATACTACTGATGGGGGGCGGGACGTTCCTCCTCTTCCTCTTCCTGCACTGGATTTTCCTCGAAGAGAAAAACTATGGCCTCCGGGGCGAGTGCTACATCGCATCAAAAGGGGTATGGTTCTTTGCCATTGTCTCGATCCTCCTGGCGCTGCTGGTCTGGTTTTCACTCCGGGTCAATCCGATGATGGCATTTGCTGCGGTTATGGGATCGACGGCATTCTTCATCGTGCACGGTTTCCGCCAGAATGCCGAGGAACAGGAACGAAAGATGATGGGGGGCACCATGTCGGACTGGAGCAAGATATTCTACCTCGAAGTGATCGATGCCACGTTCTCGATTGACGGGATACTTGGTGCGTTTGCCTTCACCCTCTCGGTCCCCCTCATAATCATCGGTAACGGTCTGGGTGCGATCGTGGTGCGACAGATCACCATCAGCAACGTTGACCGGATCAAGCGGTACCTCTACCTCAAGAACGGGGCCATTTATTCGGTCCTTTTCCTGGGATGCATCATGGTGCTCGACAGCTTCGGGTTCCACATACCGGCCTGGCTCTCCCCAATGGTGACCTTTGCCGTGGTCGGGTTTTTCTACCTGAAATCGGTAAAAGTCATGCCAAAGGAAGAACCAGCATAGGAACTTCGGAATAGTTAAAAAACCTGCATGAAGTTGGAGCTTCACACTGAAGCGATGAATAACTAACCTTGTACAAGATCTTTTTATGTAGGCAGCGAAGGCTGTTTATCTTTTTGGACTTGGATCCTGTTAAAAAAAAGTTAGGTAATCGTGATCTCTTTTTTCCCGGACCAGAGCCCATGGAGGTTGCAGTACTCCAGGGCATGGATGACTCCGGTCCGGGGGAGCCTCACCTTCAGGCTGATTTCCGGCTCGGTAGTCGGTGCATTGAACGAGACCTTGGCCAGGGTGATCGGGTTAAATGCCCTCCCCTCTTCATAGAAAAAGACTGCCAGCCAGCGGATGGAGTGCTCAACGGTGTTTGGGTGCGGACCGACTGAGACCTTCACGGTGATTGCCTCATCAGGCTTAGCTTTCGACGGCGCATCGATTTTGGGGGTATGACTCTCCCGCTTGCCGAGCGCTTCCCCGGCAGCCATATCAAACCCGTAAATAAGGGATCCGAGATCTTTTCCTTCCATAATCAGGTTTCACCACTTCGGACTGAACCTGCAGAAAATAAATAAGTTTTGTTACCAGAAGCCGTTTGTGAACGCGGATAGGTTATTCCTGCTCGAAGGCCTCGAAGAACACAATGGTATCCAGGTCTTTCTTTTTCTGGAGGGTGATATCAGCGGGGTATCCGGCCGGGACAAGCGAGACCAGCGTATACTTCTCCGGAACATTGAGGAGGGCCCTGGCCGCAGGGGCATAGGATTTTTTATCACCCGCAACCCAGCAGGAACCCACTCCGTAGGCCTGGAGAGCCAGGATGATATTCTCGGTCGCCGCACAGCAGTCCTCGAGATAGTATTTCGCATCCCGCTCTCCAAACACTGCGAAACAGACTACGGAGTCGGCGATGAACTTCCCGTGGTCGGTGAGATCGGCGATCTTCTTCAGGAGGGCTTTTTCACGGATAACCCCGAAGAGCCAGGGCTGCTTGTTCATCGCCGTCGGGGCATGGCGTGCACATTCGAGGACATCCCGGATGATGTGATCTTCAACCGGGGCCGGTTTGAATGACCTGACGCTGTGGCGGCATTTGATGATGGTTGTTCCCACGTTCATAATAATCCCTTATTCGCGGGGAGAAAAAATGGTTTCTTTACATGGCGTGGCGATCATTTCCGGATCCGCACCGCAATCAATCCTGCCGCAAGGGCGAGAATGGCTGCACCGTGACCAAAACCTGGCAAAGAGGCTGGCGTCGCGGTGGAGCGGACAGTACCAGGAGTGGTTGGCATAAGGGTCGTGGGAGCAGGTGTTGGGAGGGCCGTCTGCGGGACCGTGGATGATGTTGTGGCGGGGAAAGTGGTGGTGACTGTGGCAGCAGCAGTCGTTGCAGCTATGAGCGGGTTTGTACGCTGCAAAAGGAAGGTCACCGGGGCGGAGATGGTCTTTCCTTGGCTTGGATAGTTATCGTTCATGTTGTTTCCGGTGCTCTCGACCCATACCGTGTAGTTCCCGTTCCCGTAGTCGCCGGTAAACCATACCGGTCCGGTCCGGTAGTTTGGCGAATCGATCAGTATATTTTCGAGCGGAAAACCGTCAACAGCGGAATACTCGATGCCATCGGGCCCGCGAATCCTGATTGTCACCGGTGAACCAGGAGAGCCGGGGCGGGCAGCCAGGATAGAGACCGTCGTATCGACCTGGAACCCGATCGCATCACCCCTGGGCACCCAGACCGTGGAAGGGGTGATCTCGAAATCGGCGGTCTCGTCAAAGATCCGGAGCGAGATCTGCGGTTCCTGGACATAGAATACTGGAGTAATGCCCTGCTCGGTGAACCAGGAACCGGTCTTGCCCTGGAAGAGCCCCGGCGATACGTAGAAAGCGGAGGGATCGGTAACAAACACCGTTGCTGAAGGCGCCGAGCCGATGGTTCCACCCATACCATACCAGACAATGGTTGACCCGGCAGTGACACCGGTACCGGAAATATCGATACCGTCTTCACCGATAAAAACAGCACCCGACGGAGAAATCGTTCCCATTGACGCGGTTGCCGTTGCAATAACAACAGCCAGGCAGCAGACCAGTGCGGGTAAAAAAGACGGGTACATGAGAGTTCACAAGGAGTTTGTGGCAACAGCGCGGACAAATACTTTCCGCTCGGAGAACCATCTGGTTCCCTGAGGGGATCCATGAATGAAAAATAAAAAAAAATCGGGGTGTAGTTTTTATTAATCCCTATGACTGCTCTGCTGTCGAGCATATGAAATGGAAAACCAATAGGTGCGTTTCGTTTTGAACTAGCTACAGGAGGTTCTGGATCGCCGCGATCATGTTTCCAATTCCCTCGCTGATGAGCACCCCGGGATCGATTCCGAGGATAGGGAAGATGAAGATAAAATAGAGGATGGTCCCGAGTGTGCTCCCGACATTTGCCAGTGCGGCGACTAAAACGACCTTGAAAAGCGGGATCCGCATCATCTCGGTGAATGTCTCTGCCTCAAAGATCTTCCGGTAATCGGACGGCGCCGGCTTTCGTATCTTTGCCTCGACGATAGCTGCGAACCACCCTGCGGCGATGAGCGGGTTTAATGCCGTGAACCAGGAGACGGCAAAGCCGGTGGCAGCCGAGAGCGGGTGGCCCCGGGCCATGAGCGTGAAGGCAGCGGTCAGCAGACCGTGGATGAGCACCCAGTACACGAGCGCGGTGAACAGGATCTCGATCCCAACCCCTGAAAATCCTATGGCAACGAGCAGTAATATAAAGAGAAAGGTGACTATCGCCCCAAAGATTAGCCCCCAGGGACGCGGTTTGATCTCAGCGGTGAGCCCGGACATGGGAGGGAGGGTGGCATGATCCGCGAGATACCGGTTTACCCCGTCCTGGTGGCCGGCCCCTATCACCACCAGGATGCGATCATACTTGTTCGAAAGCCTGATGATCTGGTGGGCGAGATAGGCATCCCGTTCATCGATAAGAGCCCGGGCACCGTTGGGAGAGAACTTCCGGAATTCCTCCAGTGCCGCCGAAATAACATCCTGTTTTTTCAACTCCTCGATGTCGATCTCCTCCCCATCCATGGAGGCGACTGATACCGCCAGGGCATAGAACATCCGAATTTTCTCGATAAGTGAGAGCGAGCGCCAGAACCGCTGGAGTGTAATCCGGATATCCCGGTCGATCAGGTCAACCCTGATGCCACGCGCTTCTGCTTCCTCGACGGCTGCTCTCATCTCTGCCCCGGGCTCTACTCCCACATCGAGCCCAATTCTCCGCTGGAGGTAAGCTAGGAGCCACTGGACGAGGAGCTGGGCGAAAGTCTTTGCCTCAAGCACATCTGATACCGATGCTTCCTGGACATGCTTTTTCAGGGCGGCATACCTGCCAGGATCGAGCTCAACTGCAACCACATCGGGCGAAAAGTCAGCGATGGCCTGGCGGACTTCTGCAATGCTCTCGCTTGAGACATGAGCGGTACCGATAATCCGCAGTTCACCCATCAGAGCACCTTCAATCCCGTGCCGTCAACGAGAACCTGGCACCCGGGTGGAATTCTGCACACTGAAAGGACCTGGCGGACCCGCTCCTCTTCAGTAAGCTCAGCCCTTCTCCGTTCAAGGAGCAGTCCGGCAAGATCCCATGCTTCCTTCCGCGATATTTTGCCGCCGATACCAGGACAGTGCGATACGATTAGGTGCTCGTTGTCAAGCATGAACGGGAACGTCCGGCATATCCAGGGCCGTGCCGCATAAGCGGTGCAGAGCCCACCGGAATAAAACCTGCATGCCTCCCCATGTTTCCGGACCGCCCATTCGAACGTGATGCTTCCTCCGCCCCTGGTCTCGACAAACTCGGGGTAGGGGGTGGCGATATCACCGGACTCGAGTCCGGTTTCCTCTGCCAGCCGGCAGACCTCTTGGGGCGACACCATGACCAGGTTGTCCGTCCCCTTGCAGCATACGCCGCACCGGGTGCATGAAAAACCGATATCCCGAACCATGCGGGCAAGGGTGCTTCTTTTTATCATGGATATCCGTTATAACGAACCGCATTCGAAGATGATGTGGTTGAAGGGGCGGAAGACCAGCCTGCCATTGTCAGGATGGTTCACCTCAGGTTGCCACTGGATCCCGTGGGTGTTCCGGTTATGAACGGCGATGGCTTCGTTCTCACAGAGCGGCGGGGTGGCGAGCCTGACGGAACACTGCGGAGCCAACCCCAGGCACCCGATTGCCAACTCCTCGGGAGGGGTGGCGTTCGGGATTATCCGGGGATAAATTTCAAGGTCACGGAGCATCCGCAGGATCCGGTTGTTCATCTGTGCGTAGAGGTTAACCACGTACATCGGGAGCATTCCCTGATAAGTTGATCGGCGGTGGTAATAAGGCCTCTTTTCAGGAGTAGGCATGGGCGAATTCGAGGATTTTCCCGCGGATTGCGGCAGGGCTGTATCCCTGCAGGAAGGCCAGCAGCATGGCCCCTCCAGCACCCATTCCTTCCTTGACCTCCCCGATACAGTACCGGGCAAGACCGGAATGTCCGAGTTCCCCGAACCCGGGGTCTATGTAGAACACTTCTGATCCGATACGACCTGCCATCTCGGCAAAGTTCGCAGAAGCGTCGTCCCTCACGTAGCAGGTGGTAGCGATGCGGGGTGCTGGTCTACCTATTGCCCGCACCAATGCGGCGACCGAGAGCATCTGGGTTCCGCCAGCAAGGAACAGGTTACCAGGGTAACGGGCGGCGATTCCCGCAGCCACCGCGATCATCGGATCACCCCCGATTCTCACCGTGTCCAGCGGTGATGAGAGCCCAGATTCGGAAATCCTCCCGGCAACGATTCTCCATATCTCCTCCTTCATGGATACCGGATTCTCGATATAGCTGCTGCTCACGCGGGCCGGGTAACCGAGAGCGCGGAGCACGCAGAGCGAAGTGGTGGTACCCCCGGGAACGCACTCGCCGAGGACAAGGAGATCAGAGACCTGCCCGAGGAAGGCGCCGAGCAATTCTCCGCGGCCGAAAAGAAGTTCTGCATCGGGCACAGCATCGCCGAACCGGGGATCATCGCCCGGGGTTCCATACACATCGAGACAGGGTACTGTCGGGCGATGCACGAGCCCGGCATTGATGAAGAGAGGGGAGAGTCCGGTCAGTTCCATGACGGCCCGGGTGATGGATGCCGGCGTCGGACACCCGGTCGGGGTATTTGGCTTGACCGGCATGCTGGATATCGATCCTTCGGCAATCAGTTCCGCATCAAGGATTGGGGTCAACAGGGTTTTTTCCGGAGTCGGCCCTGCCCCGGAGATCCCGGGAACCATGGAGAGGAGGGTGTTGGAGAGTATGCTGCAGAAAATGGGCCTCCGGGGGAACATATCCGGATTCGTTGAGACAAAGGGCATGCGGATCTTCCCTGGTACCTCGCACCTTGCGAAGCATCAAGCTATCTTTCCCGCCGGAATCACGATTAGATTTCCAGTTAAGGGGTACAAGGAATGCTGCAGTTCATGCGGCAGACAGCATCGAACAAGCCAGTTGGCGGAAGGGGAATTATTTCTACGGCGTGCACTTTACCCAGGATAAAGGTGGCAACCCTAATAAGGAAACCGGGAAAAGATCTTTCTCTAATGTTCAGAATCGAAGAGCGCCTCGGGGAGAGGGGGATTTCCATCGATGATATGGTCGTCGCCGCCATGGCCCTCTATGTACCCCATGGGATGGATGCAGGATCGGCTGCGGGAGCCATCCGGGAAAAGATCAGGAAATATCTCGGTGACCCGAATATCGCCTCTCTCATGCTCGGTGCCATCCTCCTTGAGGAAGAGATCTTCGGATCCACCGATCCGGAAATCCAGGGAGACCCGGTCTTCCTGCTCTCCGATGAGATTATCGGCATGGCCATCGCCGAGTGCATCGGGGGGACCTATGCCCGGTTCGAATTCACCAGGTACGACCAGAAGAAGCCGGGAGTCCTCTCGGAACTCGGGCCGTTTCTTGACGATGCTGTCGCGGGGCTCATCGCCGGCTGCACGTCCCGCCTCTATAGCGAATGCTGCTGAGTCCGATCCGTGCCCTGCTCCAGTTCACCACGGTGCTCCCGCTGGGGGAACAGGCAGATATCGACTCGTTTGCGCGCTGGTCATGGCTCTATCCGGTTGCCGGTTACGTGACCGGTGGGTTTGCCGGGATCTGTGCATTTTGGATCGCTGAACCCCTCCTTGCAGCAGCAGCTGCGGTCGCTGCTATCATCCTCGTTACCGGAGCGCACCACCTTGACGGTCTGCTCGATCTGGGCGACGGGCTCATGGTCCACGGAGACCGCGAGAGTCGACAGAAAGCCATGGCCGACCGGCAAATCGGCGCAGGAGGAATGGCCATGGGAGGAGCCATAACCCTTGTCTCCTTTGCCGCAATGGCGTCTTCGCCGATCCTCTGGCCGGCACTGGTTGCCGCTGAGGTAACCGCCAAGTTCTCAATGGCGTTTCTCACCGCTTACGGACCTCCCTTCCACGAGGGGATACATTCCGCTCTCCACCGGGCATCGCGACCTTATTTTCCGGTCCTTTCCTTCCTTCTGTGTGCTCCGCTGGTTCTCCTTCCGCTATCGCCGCTCAAACTTGCCGGTGCTGCAACGGTCATGGTCGTCGTTCCTGCCGGCCTGCTCTCGATCTCCTGCCGCCTTTTTGGCGGAGTGAACGGGGATGTGGTCGGCGCATCTGGAGAAATCACCCGGGCCATCGTTCTTGCCACCCTGGTCATCATTCCTGGGAGCACAGTTTTTTAGGTACGGCACCTGTATCATTTCTCTGATGTTCAAGGATCTTGGAGTTTACAAGAAAGGTGGCGTGATCACGGAACGGAACCCGGAATACTGCGCGGTGAGAACCCGCATTCCGGCAGGGATGATTTCTGCAGACCAGTTAAGGGGCATCGCAGATATCGTCGAGCGGTACGGCGGCGAGGGTGTACAGCTGACAGTTCGCCAGACCATCGAGCTCCCCAGCATGCCTCCGGATCGGCTCGAAGGAATCTCGCGCGATCTTTCAATGAATGGTACTCCCCTCGGTGCAGAGAGGGACGAGGTAAAGAACGTCATCGCCTGCACCGGCAATCAGCGCTGCATCTTCGGCAATATCGATGCCGTTGCACTTGCCAGGGAGATCGACAGGAGGCTCTTTGGCAAGGAGATGCCGGTGAAATTACGGATAGCAATCTCCGGATGTCCGAATGCCTGTACAAGCCCAATGCTCAACGAGATCGGGGTCATGGGAAAGATCGAACCAATACGCGTACCGGGAATGTGCACCGGGTGCGGAACCTGCGTTGAATACTGCCAGGAAAGTGCTATTACCATCAAGAAAGGGATATCGGTTCTTGACAGTGAAAAATGCGTGGATTGCGGGGTCTGCATCCGTTCCTGTCCGTATGATCTCCTCAAATCATCGGGTCCCTACTATCTCATCACCGTGGGAGGAAACCGGGGAAGGCATCCGAAGATTGGACGCGAGCTGGTGGCGGTACGGACTAGCAGCGCCGCAGCCGATGTAGTTGAAAAGGTTGTCACCTGGGTTTACCGGAACGCGTGGAGCGGGAGACTCCTCTCGGATCAACTGGATGACCTGCAATTCGATACCTTCAGATCAGAAATCCAGAACCAGATACCAGATGAGGATCTGTTTACGCCCGGGGTTATCACCGAGAGTGAGGTTAACGCCGGTAGCGTGACCTGAACCCGGAATTCTGATCGTCATCGCACTCTATTGCCGTTGCGGAAACGATCAGGGAATTGAACTGCATGGCGGCGTTCATCAGCGCTTCGTCTCCAGAAACCCCCCCTCTGCTTGTTTTCATGGCAGTTTCTTGGGGAGACGGGTACGATTTGCCACCGATTCGGATCCCTTTGCAGTGAATGCAGAACGCGCAATTGCGGTGCACCGAAACATCACCGTCAGCACACGCAACGGTTACACGGACGTTCTTTTCATCCCGGGTAATTGCAAGGGTCTTCATGATGGGAAGGAGGTACTGCACCCATAAGATATGATAATACCGGTTTTTCTCGTTATTTCGTGAAAACTACTCAAATATCGCTCATCGAAATGATTAATAAGGATCCCTTTCCAATACATACTACTCGCGTAAACAGGCTGTACTTCTGCAGTTTGTCTTTATCGGAGGAATGTTTATGGCAGCTGAGAAGCCCCACCTTAACCTGGCGGTTATCGGACACATCGATCATGGGAAGTCAACAATGGTAGGACGACTCATGTTCGAGACCGGAGCCGTACCTCCCCATATCATTGAGGGATACCGGAAAGAAGCAGAGACAAAGGGAAAGGCGACCTTCGAGTTCGCCTGGGTCATGGATAACCTCAAGGAAGAGCGTGAAAGAGGCATCACCATCGATATCGCTCACAAGAGGTTCGATACGCCCAAGTACTATTTCACCGTAGTAGATTGCCCGGGCCACCGGGACTTTGTCAAGAACATGATTACCGGCGCATCCCAGGCTGATGCAGCAATCCTGGTGGTTGCGGCACCGGACGGAGTGATGGAGCAGACCAAGGAGCATGTGTTCCTCTCGCGGACGCTCGGCATCAGCCAGTTGATCATCGCCATCAACAAGATTGATGCGGCCAAGTATGATCAGAAGCGTTACGAGGAGGTCAAGAAGGATCTTTCGTCCCTCCTGCAAATGGTTGGCTACAAGCCCGCAGAGACCTTCTTCATCCCCACCAGCGCTCTTCAGGGTACGAACGTCGCAAAGAAGAGCACGGAGACACCATGGTATACCGGCCCGACGCTCCTCGAAGCCCTCGACATGCTCAAGGAACCCGAGAAACCGGTTGATAAGCCGCTCCGGCTCCCCATTCAGGACGTGTATTCAATCAGCGGTATCGGGACAGTCCCTGTCGGCAGGGTCGAGACCGGCGTCATGAAGAAGGGCATGAAGGTCTCGTTCATGCCGGCCAACAAGGAAGGCGAAGTCAAGTCCATCGAGATGCATCACGAAGAGATCCCCCAGGCAATCCCGGGGGACAATGTGGGATTCAACGTCCGTGGGCTTGGAAAGGGTGATATCCGCCGCGGCGACGTCTGCGGACCAGCCGATGCACCACCGACCGTTGCCGATGAGTTCACCGCACAGATCGTCGTGCTCCAGCACCCGAGTGCCATCACCGTAGGCTACACTCCGGTGTTCCACTGCCACACCACCCAGACGGCATGTACTTTCATCGAGCTGAAGAAGAAACTTGATCCGCGGACCGGACAGACCAAGGAAGAAAACCCGACCTTCATCAAGACCGGTGATGCGGCTATCGTCCAGGTCAAACCTACCAAACCGATGGTCATCGAGAATGTCAAGGAGCTCCCCCAGCTCGGCAGGTTTGCGATCCGTGATATGGGAAGCACCATTGCCGCCGGGATGTGCATTGGAATCCAGGCCAAGCAGATGAGATAACTCCGATTCCCCAACATCGCGGTGAATATCATGCAGAAGGCCAGGATACGCCTGACAGGGACCGATTTCAAGAAGGTTGAAATGGTCTGCGATCGGATCAGGGAGATTGCGGAGAGGACCGGGGTAAATATGGCAGGCCCCATCCCCCTCCCCACAAAACGACTGGTCGTGCCCATCCGGAAAAGCCCGGATGGCGAAGGTACCGCAACATGGGACCGCTGGCAGATGCGGGTGCACAAGCGGTTGATTGACATAGATGCCGATGAAAGGGCGCTTCGCCAGCTGATGAGAACCCAGGTCCCGAAAGATATCGGCATCGAGATAGTTCTCGAGAGCTGAGGGAGCGGATTGCCCGCCGGATTTCAGTCTCGGATCCGGACCTGGTTTTCTTTCAGAAACCTCTTTTTGATCATTTTTTTACTGGCATTGCTGCTCCGCTTCTCGGTCCTGGACCTCAAGCTCTTCCACCACGATGAAGCGGTCCATGCCTGGTTCGCCTGGAACCTGATGACAGACGGGTCGTATGCCTATGACCCGATGTACCATGGTCCGTTCCTCTACTATGTCACTGCCGGGATGTTCTCGCTGTTCGGTGACTCGGACATTGTCGCCCGGATCCTCCCCTCACTCTTCGGGGCGGCAATCATTCCTGTGGTATACTGGATCCATACCCTTGGTTACCTCGACGAGCGCCAGACCCTGGTGGCTTCGCTCTTTGTCGCCGTATCACCATCCCTCGTCTACTTCTCACGCTTCCTCCGCCATGATATTTTCCAGCTCTTCTTCACCGTGCTGATCCTTGCCGCCATCCTTGCCTACCTTGAGCGGGGCAGGTTGCGGTATGCGCTGCTGACCGGCCTTGCCATAGGCTGCGGGATGTCGCTGAAAGAGGACATGCCTATATTTCTCGTTCTCCTCACCATCTTTGCACTGGCCTCGATTTTCAGGAAGAAGATCAGGCTGCCGGAAACCTGGCTCCGGGATACTGTTGCAGGGCTGATTGTCACTATTGGGATCATGGTGGTGTTGTATTCATCGTTCGGCATGCATCCCGAGATCATCCAAACAGGGTGGATCCGGGCCTATGAGCACTGGGTGGCCATGCACGGGATGTGCCGGATCTGCGGTCCATGGTTTTTCTATATCCTTCTCTTCCTGCTCTACGAGGTGCCGATCTTTCTACTGGCAATCTTTGGCACAGCCCAGTTTGCGGTGCGGCATTGCCCGCTCCATTTCCTCGGCACCCGTGTCGGACGAGCGGGGAAGGTAGGGCTTGAGACGGTGGTTGATCCATCCGCGGAGGTTATAACCCCTCAACAGGCTCAACGGGCAAGCTGGGATAAAAAAGAACTCTTCTTCCTTTTTTGCATCTTCTGGATGCTTTCTTCTATGGCCGCCTATGCCTATATCGGGGAGAAAGTGCCCTGGTTGATCATCCACCAGCTCCTCCCGATGATCTTTGTCTCTGTCTACCTCATGACACCGAGGAAGACCGTAATCGCAGTGATCTCGTGCCTCTTCCTGATCGTGATGACATGCCATGTCTGCTTTATTCCGGCCGATATAAACGAGCCGATCGTCCAGGTGCAGAACTCCGAGGATATGCGAACGGTCATGGCCCTGATCGATGCTTCGGATACCGTGGTCATCGCATCTGAAAACTATTGGCCGCTTCCGTGGTATTACCGGGGAGAGAGATGGGAGAGAATGCGATTCTATGGGAAAATCATCGATGAGCCTTTGGTCTACCAGATCGATCCGGACATGGTAATCACCCATGACCTCAACAGTTATGCAGCCCTTGAGGGGTTCAATAAAACAACGTACAAAATCAGCTATTGGTTTTCAATCTACGACAATGAGCATCGGATACCTGAATATTATTTCAAGCGGGATGGCAAGCTGGGGAGCATCAATATCGATGTCTTCACCAAACCTGGTTTATTCGAAAAGGCCGGAATCCCTCCACCGCTAGTCTGACAGCCATCCTGGTTTTCCTCTCCCGGGTCTGGCATACCTGGTATTGAACTTGAACGGATATCGGACCCCAGGTATCACTTTGGATGCGGTGAAGGCTGTAAGGTGAGTTCTATCTCACCCGGGATGCTGTTGCGGTAGGCAGACTCCCGCAAACGTCAACAGGAACGTGAATTTCCAAAACAGTGTTACAGTGTTATACCGGGTAATAGGCATTCATCTATCGAGATGGAGGAACGATAACGAGGCCCCGTTCCTCTGACACCGTTCGAATACGGGGAACACACCATGAAGCACGGGGAAGCGATTCTCATGGAATGCCCCGGTAATGGATTGGAAAACCCATATTCTTTTATGAAAAATAAAGGTTTATCCGAGCTCGTCCCAGCGGCGTCTCCGTTTGAAGAGGACGATACTGATGACCGCCAGGATTGCGACTACCACGATGATCAGGATGGTTATGATGTTCCCGGAAATGGCGCTGCCGATTCCTCCGAGCGCGGCAAATGGATTTGAATCGACATCCTCCTTCAGGGCTTGTGCGTCAGCAAGAACTTCATTCCCCTTTGCTGCTGCTTCCTGTGCTTTTTTTGCGGCTTCCTCGAATTTTTCTGTGGCACCCGGATTGTTTTCCGCGGCAAGCTTTTCGGCCCCGGCCTTCAGGTCTTTGGCCGCCGTCAGTCTCTCGGCGGCAATCTCCCACTTTGACAGGATTAGCATTAGTCGGGCGTCGGAGCTCATGCTCTTATTGACCCGGAAATAATTGATCAGATCCTCAGTCTCTCCGATCGATGACTCCGCATCGGCAATCGCCTTCTGCGCCTCGAGGATCACCAACTCGGATTCAAGCTGGTCGATGAGGGAGGCAGCCTGGGTGAGTTCGAACTGGGCGCGGGCAATGTCGCGGGTAGTTGCCGCACTTTCAAGGAGGTTAGTTGCCTGTCCGAACTTAGTCTGAAGGGACGTAATGTCAATGCCGCCGGCCGCAAGCTGGTCAATCCGTGGGCGCAGGCCGGTCAGCACCGATTCCTCATATGCAATCGATTCTCCGATGGTCGCAGGGTTCAGGACCATTTTTTTCCTGACGACCTCGCTTCCTGAAACCACGGAATTCCGGTTATCGAGTTCTCGCACCCTGACCAGGATATGTTCCTGTGACACGTTCACGACCGGGGCTGTCCCTTCCACCTTCACCTTGAGAGAGACTTCTCGGTTTGACGGGTAGGAGAGTTCCCATCCCGAGAGCCTGATGTTTGGTCCGGTCTCGCTCTTGGAGGGGTTCTCAATACCGTCAAGATAGATTGAATACATCCAGTTAGCATCATCCAGCTCGGTGTCCATCTGAATGTTGTGATCGCTAGAGAAGGTGTATCCCCCTGTAGCTGAGAATTTGATGACAAACGATGCGGACCCCCGGCTTACCCCAGATACGAGGTCTCCGCTGGGGGTGACGGCAATATTTTCAACGGAGAAAGCCGATACGATGCACACCAGGCAGAAGATACCACACAGGATTCCCGTGAACTGTAACAATCTTCTCATATCAAATCACTCGAACAACGGTTCGATATCCTCATCAATGGAAAGCGGCTGGCGTTCCTTTGACCGTTCAACCTCATCCCGGGCTTCACGTGCAATTGAGAGGAGTTCCCGGATCCGGGGGGCGCTCCCGATGGTGGCAAGCAGGACGACAGATGCCACGTAACTGCTGGAAACCGGGTAATCCCCGCCCCGTACTTCGACACCAGCAATATTTTCTTCCACCCAGCTTTTAGCCTTCTCGATCCCTTTGCGGTCAAGTTCATCCGGCGGACCTGCCACAATGACGAGGGCGCGTTCAGCAGTGGAGAAATCGCAGGGGAGGGTGAGCCTGCCAAGCATCGCCCTTCTGGTCAGGGAGATGATCTTTGCCGTCCGGTCCTCACCGAGAAGTACTTCCTCGGCCGCCTCCCGCTTCCGGATCGAACCCTTGATTCCGTCGATAATACCAGATACCGAGGTGCGGGATCTACTGCTGCTGACCGCTGCAATGGCATATCCCACTGTGCTGATGCCACCTCCCCGGAGGGTATTGATGATCTCGCTTGAATCGACCACCATCTCACCGACACCGGCCCTGCCGACCTCGCCTGCCCTGAAGAGGACCCCAAACCTCCTGACAATTTCGTCGTTTAAGCGTGAGAATGCACTCTTGATGCTCTCACCCTCGTTCTTCCATGCGCTGTTGTCGAAAATGAAGGTGTTGTCTGCTTCCTTGGTAAGTGTGGCGAGGCTCCTTGCTGCGTTCAGAGAGTAAAGTCTTCCTTCTTCGGGTGCGGGAAGGATCCCCAGGACATAGACCGGTTCATGGTATATCTTTTTGAGCTGGCGGACCAGTACGGGGGTTCCACCCGACCCGGTCCCACCGCCGAGGCCGGCAACGATCATGAAAGCGTCGACATCATGGGTACCACGGCGGTCGATGGCACTGATGATGGTATCGGCCTCGTCAAGGGTAACCTTTGCTCCGGCAGCGTTGTCCGTACCGACTCCATGCCCTTTCGCCACGGTCTGGCCGATCAGGATCCGATCTTTGAGGTCGATATGCTTGAGACCCATCAGGTCTGTTCTGGCAGTATTTACCGCAATACCCCTGAAACTGCCCCTGGCGAGCTTCTTGTCCTGCTCGATGAACATATCGACAATCTTTCCTCCCGCCTGGCCAAACCCGATGAAAAAGATCCTCATGGAGCAGAAACACCAACCAGCTGCATTTTCCTGTGACTATATAAAATGCTCAACTAATTGTTTGCCTCCGGAAGTTCAAAAACTTTCTTGTAATATTCATGACCTCAGAAGCCTTATAATCGCTGTATAGGTTTCCGGAGCCTTTTTTATCCCTCTTTTCAAATAACTACCTTGAACTCCCTCTATGAAGGTATGCATTATTGGGGGCGGACTTGCCGGTCTCGCAGCTGCACTGCGGCTCTCACCCAGGAACGAAGTTGATATTTACGAGAAAAATAGCCATCTCGGCGGCTGCCTCTCTTCACACCAGGTGGATGATTACTGGATTGAACGGTATTATCACCACTGTTTTACGCAGGACCACCAACTGTTCGCCCTCCTGTCCGAGCTCCGGATCGCAGACAGGCTCGAATGGCTCCGGGGGACTTCAGGATATTTCGCCGGCGGGACCATCTACCCGCTCAATACCCCTGCCGAGATTCTCCGCTATCCGCTCCTCTCGCTGACCGACAAGGCAAAGCTTGCCCTGCTCACCATACGATCGCGGAATATGGATCCAGAGGCGCTCGATACAATCACTGCCAGAGACTTCATCATCGGTGAGGTCGGTGAGAGAACCTATGCATCATTCTTCGAACCGCTCATGCGGAGTAAATTCGGTGAGCTACGGGATCGGGTCTCTGCAGCCTGGCTGGTCGGGCGGATAGCCATCCGTTCTAACCGCGGTCTCTCCGGGGAACGACTCGGATATCTCCGGGGAGGGTTCCAGGTACTGGTGGACGCCCTCTCCGAGGCCACCGGGAAAGACTGCACGATCCGTCTCAACGACCCGGTCACAACCATTGCACGGGAAGGTAGTGAATGGAGGATAAACAATCGGCGCTATGATGCGGTCGTCTCGACCGTGCCGCCCCAGGCCCTTACCCATGCCGGCGGACCGGACCTTCCCCCAGTACCCTACCAGGGAGCTGCCTGCCTCACTATCGGGATCGATGAGCAGGTCACCAAAGGAATCTACTGGCTGAACATGAAGGATCCTGCCCCCTATGGGGCAGTCATCACCCATACCAACTTCGTTCCCTCCGAACGCTACAACGGGCATATTGTATACCTTGCCTCGTATTTCACCGGGACACTGCCTGCCCGTGCCGATACAGTGATGCAGGACCACTTCTGCAACACTTTCCACGTGCCCGAATCATCAATCAGGTGGGTACGGATGGCGGTTGATCCGCTTGCCGGTCCTGTTTTTTCCACCGGATACCATGATATGATCCTTGCCTACAGGGCAAAGGGGTTCTTCTGGGCCGGGATGTTTTCCCCATCGAACTACCCGGAACGGAGCATGGATGGGTCCATCACCGCCGGATTTGCTGTCGCGGGGGAGCTTGAGCGGACAAGGGGGGAGCCATGACCGGTGTGAGCGTGGTGATACCGGTCTTCAACGACCGCGAAGCGCTCGAAACAGCCATTTCCCGTTCGATTCGCATGCTCGAAGAGCTCGGCGAAGACTTCGAGATCATCATCGCTGAAGACGGAAGCACCGATGGCACTGCTGCTGTGGCCCGTGCCTACAGCACCAGCGATCCACGGGTGCAGTTGCTCCACTCCGATGAGAGGCTCGGGCGGGGAAGGGCTCTTTCCCGGGCATTCCGGGAGGCCCGTGGACCAGTGGTCTGTTACTATGATGTAGACCTTGCAACCGATCTCTCGCATCTCCGGACCCTGATCTCGGCTATCTGGGACGGATATGATATCTCGACCGGATCCCGCCTCCTTCCGAAGAGCAGGATTGACCGAAGCCAGGGCCGGGAGGTTGCAAGCCGCGGATACAATTTCCTCGTCCGGGTAATCCTGAACAGCAAGCTGCACGATCACCAGTGCGGGTTCAAGGGGTTCAACCGGGAACGACTCCTCGCCCTCCTCCCTGCAGTCAAAGATACCCACTGGTTCTGGGATACCGAAGTACTGGTACGGGCAGGGCATGCCGGATACAAGATCCTCGAGTTTCCGGTGGTCTGGAAACAGGGAAAGAAGACAACCGTGAAGAGACGCGATATCTGGGATATGGGACGATCTATCCTCCGGCTCTGGTGGCAGTTGCATGTATCGGAAGATTAGTGCGATTGTCGTCTCGACCCTTATCGCACTCGGGATCATCGCCTTCATGCTCTTCCGGGTCAGGGACGACCTTGTCACCGCTTTCAAGCATATTGTGTGGGGATATCTCCTCCTTGCAACCGCTGTCTGCCTTGGTGCATGGCTGCTACGGGGGTTCCGGTACAAGGTCATTCTTTCGGGAGTGGGAGTCTTCTGCGGGCTTCTCTTTTCCACCGGCTGCATCTTTGTGAGTCAGACCGCAAACCTCATCGTTCCTGCCCGGCTTGGCGATCTCGTGCGTGTGTTCATTCTTCGACATGAATACGGCTCGACCATTTCCCAGGGCATATCTTCCCTCGTGGTTGAGCGGGTCTTTGATATTGTGACCGTCGCCCTTCTCGGTGCCCTCTCCCTCTTCTTCGTCCTCGATGTACCCGCCTGGTTCTACACCATCATCCTCGTCCCCCTTGCGCTCGGTGCGGCCTTCTTCATCTTTCTCTACTTTTCAGGACGGTTCGTGTCAGAAAACCGGTATATCCGGGTCATCCTCTCTATACTCGACCAAATCCGGGCAGTCTCGCTCTCGCTCCCCTCGGTCCTGTCAATATCCCTGCAGTCATTCGTGATCTGGATATTCGATGTCCTGGTCTGCCTCTTCGTAGCCATGATGTTCCAGCAGTTCATCCCTTTCGCAGTCGTCATTTTGGCAATCGTCATCGGGAACCTGGTGAAGGCCGTTCCACTTACCCCGGGAGGGGTCGGTACATATGAGCTCTCTGTGGCTCTCACCTTCACTGTGGCCGGAATCGATCCTGCCATTGCCACCCTGATCGCTGTCATCGATCACCTTATCAAGAACCTTGTCACCCTGGCCGGCGGTATCGTCTCCATCTACTTCTTTGGCGACTGGGTTATCGACACAATCCGATCCGCGTTCAGGAGAGAGATGTACGGGGGTGATGGGAGTGGAGCCTGAATTCCAGCTCGTCTCGCTTCTGGCGTGGCTTGCACTGCTCCTTTTTCTCCAGCTCTCGGTCTGGCCATCACTTCGGCCGGCCCTCCGCGAATTCGCTTATCCTGTCTCGTTTCCCTTCTCCCTGCTCGCATTTACCCTTATCTCCTGGTATTGCGGGCTCTTCCACCTCCCTGTCCAGGCAGCTTTTGCACCGTTCATCATCATGTTCGCATATTTTGCGATGAGACGGGAGTATGCCCGGAGCTCTTTTTCCGGCCAGTGGCGCTGGATCCTGGTGTTCTTGATTTTCTTCGTTTTCATGCTCGAGCTCCGGTTCGTCAACCCAAGCATATCCTATGCCGAGAAGTTCATGGACCACGCATTCCTGGGCTCGATCATGCGGGTTCCGGTTGTCCCGCCGCTCGATCCCTGGTTTGCCGGAGGGTTCTTAAATGTCTACTACTACCTCGGGTACTGGATGTTTGGTGCGCTGGGTGTGGTAACCACCATCCCCTCACCGGTGGTATTCAACCTGGCCCTCCCTACAGTGCTCGCGAACGCGGCCGTGTCGCTGTACGCCCTCGCCCATCTGCTTACCCCGCGGCTGCGGTGGCTCCCGCTTCTCACCCTGCTCGTGGTGAACCCATCATTCCTTTGGAACCTGTTCCAGGGAAAGGGGCTCGGATCGGTCCTCTGGGACAGCACCAGGACCATCCCCAATGCCATCAACGAGTATCCGATCTTCTCGTTCGTGTGGGGGGATCTTCACGCCCACGTGATATCCCTTTTCAACCAGGTGTTCCTGTTATTCATTCTTGTCTCTGCCCTGCTCTCATGGAAGGATGCCGGGAGAAACGAACGTATGGTCATGATAGGACTTGCTGCCCTCTCCCTGGGATCGATGCCGCTCATCAATTCCTGGGATGTGATCCTATACGCTCCGGTAACGGTGGTCTTTGGCCTCCTTATCTGGTATTATGGCAGGTCTGATGCACCCCCTCCGCCCCGTGAGGAGAACATGGCGAGCCGGCGCCAGGGTTCAGGCAGGGTGCCGGGCAACAGCTTGCTTGCGAAGGACTGGAGTTTCCTCTTCTGCGTCCCGCTCCTCTCGGTTCTTATCTACGCCCCCTTCTATTTCCAGATGACCTCCCGCGGGATTCAGGGTGTCGGTCTTGTCCATACCCCGACACCGGTTTTCGCATTCCTCCTCGTTCACGGGATCTTCATCGTTCTGTTCCTCGTTGCCCTGTACAGGGATATCCTGAAATGCCCGCTTCTCCTCCTGACTCCTATACCGTTTGCCCTGGCGGGATACGCGGCTGCGGGGATTGCAGCCCTCCCGCTGGCATACTTTTTGGCTAAAAGGAAACGCTATCCCGCAGACCTGCTGGCCATATTTGGTCTCACGGTTATCATCCTCTGCGAGTTTCTTTACCTGAAGGATAACATGGGGGAGGTCTACTTCCGGATGAATACCGTCTTCAAGTTCTACCTCCCGGCATGGATCCTGATGGGGTCCGCGGGATTCTCCATGATCGCAACCGTGCTTACCCCCCTTGTTTCACATCGGGAACTACCCCGGAACCTCCGCCTCGGGCTCCTGGCCGGCGCAATCGCCCTCCTCCTCATCTCGCCCCTTGTTATCTCTTTCGAATACCAGTACAGGGACACCACCCTTGATGGCCTTGCATACCTATCATCAACCCATCCGGGCGATGCCGAAGCGGTTGCTTTTCTCCGGTCGCTCGATGGAGTAACCGCTATCGTGGAAGCCGAGGGTGGAGATTACACCTACTATTCCCGCATCTCGTCATTTACCGGGATCCCGACCATTATCGGCATGCCCTTCCATGAGTTCATGTGGCGCGCGAATGGCTGGTTCTGGGAACGGACCAACGATGTCAGACTTATCTACGAGGAACCCGGACAGACCCTCACCCTGATGAAAAAATACAACGCGACCCACCTGTATGTCGGTGATGCAGAGCGGGAACGCTACAATGTCCGGGTGGAAGAGGCAGGACTGCCCCTCCTGTACGAGCGATCGGGAGTCCAGGTTTACCAGATCTCCACCTGAAACTCTCCCCGCAAGGTCAAAAACCTTTATTGCCATTCCTGTCGAACTGATATGGCTACATCGTCGTTTCTGACTGATGAGTGATGAGGGAGACTACGCTACTCCTGAATGAGGTGAGTTATGGCTAAGACGTACATAAAATTCGAGGTTCCTGAAGAGATTCAGAACAAGGCACTCGAAGCTCTTGAAATTGCCAGGGATACCGGCAAGATCAAGAAGGGTGCAAATGAGGCGACGAAAGCAATCGAGAGGAGCCTTGCCACAATGGTCTTCATCGGCGGGGATGTCGAGCCAGAAGAGATCGTGATGCACCTTGCCCCGCTCTGCGAAGAGAAGAAGATCCCCTACCTCTTCATCAACAAGCAGAATGATATCGGGGCCGCGAGCGGACTTGAAGTCGGATCGACTGCTGCTGCAATTGTCAAGCCCGGCAAAGCAAAAGATCTCATCGATGAGATCGCCAAGCAGATCAGCGGCCTGAGAGCGTGAGAGGATCATGGCCGACGAAGGTACCCCTGCTGAAGTGATCGAGGTCATCGGCTCCACCGGGATGCACGGGGAAGCGATGCAGGTGAAGTGCCGGATCCTCGATGGTCCCAACAAGGGGCGCATCATCACCCGGAACACGGTCGGTCCTATCCGTGAAGGGGATGTCCTGATGCTCCTCGAGACTGAGCGTGAGGCAAAGAAGCTCTCGAGGCGGTGAGAGATATGGTTGAGCGGAAGAACTGCAGTTTCTGCGGTGAGGCCATTGAGCCCGGCACCGGAAAACTCTTTGTGAGAAAAGACGGTTCCATCTTCTATTTCTGCAGCTCAAAGTGCGAGAACAATTTCCGGCTCGGCCGCGCACCACGCAGGGTTCTCTGGACAAAGGCTGCGCGCAAAGCGAGAGGAAAGGAGTGAACTGGCCGTGGACCAGACCTTCGTGATGGTCAAGCCCGATGGTGTTGCCCGCGGCCTGATCGGTTGCATCGTCATGCGGCTCGAGAGAAAAGGCCTCCGCCTGGTCGCGGCACGGCTCGAGAAGATACCCGAGAAACGGGTGATGGAGCAGTACCGGGAGCACCTGGAGAAACCGTTTTTCCCATCACTTCGCCATTACATTACCAGCGGCCCCTGTTTCCTGATGGTCTGGGAGGGAAGGAACGTAGTGCCGGTGGTAAGGGCCATGGTCGGGTCGACTGACCCTGCCAAGGCCGCTCCCGGGACCATCCGGGGAGATCTTGCCATAGACACCGGCAGGAACGTGGTACACGCTTCTGATTCGCCGGAAAGTGCCCGACGGGAGATAGCTTTACACTTCCCGGCGGGTGAGCTCTGTTCGTACCGACGCGCAGACGAGGCTGTCCTCTACGAGTAACGTTTCCCCGGCAGGAAAGATTCTTTTTTTTCTCTGCTTACATAACACTGTATGACAGGGGATGCGGTCACGTTTGCCCTTCTCTCCCTCTCATCGATCATCATTATCGTCAATCCCCTCGGGGCTACCCTAACCTACGTGACCCTGACCGCGGGGATGAACCCCCTCACCCGGCGGGATGTGGCAAAGGAGTCCTGCCGGTATGCTCTTCTCATCCTGATCGCCTTTGCCCTGATGGGCGGCCTTATCCTCCAGGTGTTCGGGATTACCATCGATGCTTTCCGGATCGGTGGGGGTATCCTCCTCTTCGTGATTGGCATGGAGATGGTGTACGCCCGTACTTCACGCACGAAGCTGACGGCTACCGAGAAATATGAGAGCATGGAAGCAGAGGATATCTCGGTGACCCCGCTCGCAATCCCCATGATCGCTGGGCCGGGAGCGATCACAACGATCATCGTGCTCGTGAGTGAGGCGGCTGGTTCCTTCCCGGACATAGCGATGATTATCATATCGATCCTGGCGGCTGTCCTCCTCACCTACCTGATGATGATCCGCTCGGACACCATCGTATCCAGGATCGGCCAGAAGGAGTTCCGGGCCATCAACCGCCTGATGGGAATGCTCCTGATTGCCATCGCCGTCCAGTTTGTCATCAACGGGCTCGTCTCGGCCTTCCCCGCCCTCTCAGGCTGATCTGGAGCCGAAAAGCTCACATAATTCCAAGCGCCAATTTTCCGGTGTGAAGATCTTCGGAGTGCAGATGCGGAGCGTCTGGGAAGATCCTGCAGCCACCCTGGCAAAAGCAGAACCGTTTGTTCATTCGGCTGCACGGCAGGGTGGCTTGCTCGCCTGCTTTCCAGAGCAGTTCGCTACCGGCTGGGACCCGGAATCGCTGCTGCACATCCAGGACCGAACAGGCCCCATCGTCTCTTCCCTTAAAGAACTTGCGAGGGATGCCGGCATCGCCATCCTCGGATCGTTCCGGGAAGCATCCAACCAGGGCCCACATAATGTATGCATTGTCGTAGATAACGACGGGGAGGAACTTGCATCCTATGCAAAGAGTCATCTCTTCTCTCCTGCCCGCGAGGGCGTTTCCTATGTCCCCGGCACCTGGCCTGGAACGTTTACGCTCGATGGAATGCTCTGTGGCATCGCGATCTGCTATGATCTCAGGTTCTCGGGGCTCTTCTCCGCATATGCCCGGAAAAATGTGCAGGCCATGATCGTACCAGCCGCCTGGCCCGCGTCCCGGATCGGGCACTGGGAACTCTTAATAAGGGCCCGTGCCGTTGAATACCAGATGTACGTGGTCGGAGTCAATACCATCGGAACGACACCGGTTGATTCCTATAACGGACACTCGATTGCCGCCGATCCCCTGGGGACGATCATTGCCGAGGCTGGGAGTGCCGAGATCGCGTTCCCCGTTTCTCTAGACCGGGATTATGTCGAAAGGGTCAGGGAAGAGTTTCCGGTTGCAGGAGACCAGAATCCGCAACTGTACTCCCAGTTCAACGATCCCGGGAGCGGCTGAACACCGCATGGCTCCCTGCCGGCTGCATCCCTCGTGTATATGAGGAATGAACAACCACAATACAGGTATGTATCGCCTCACCTGCGTGTACTGTGGCGAATCGTTCGGATCTGGCGAGACCATCTACACCTGCCCAAGCTGCGGCCACCTCCTTGCAGTCGAGTACGATCTTGATTCGATCACCGTGCAGCGTGAGACGTGGAACCGCCGCCCGCTCTCGGTCTGGCGGTACCGTGAACTACTCCCGGTGACCATTGCGCCGGTCACCCTCCAGGAGGGAGGGACTCCCCTCTATCAGCTGGAACGGATAGGAGAAGAGATCGGGCTCCCCTACCTCTATGCCAAGCACGAGGGAATGAACCCGACCGGTTCCTTCAAGGATCGCGGTATGACGGTAGGGGTGAGCATGGCCCTCCAGCTGCGCAAGACCACGGTGGCCTGTGCAAGCACCGGGAACACCTCGGCAAGCCTTGCCGCGTATGCAGCTAAGGCCGGGATCCCTGCAGTAGTGCTCCTCCCGGCTGGCAAGGTGGCACTCGGGAAAGTGGCCCAGGCCCTCATGCATGGGGCAAAAGTCATCTCGATCCGGGGCAACTTTGACCGGGCACTGGAGATGACCCAGGAACTCTGCCTCACCCACGGGCTCTACCTGCTCAACTCGGTTAACCCGTTCCGCCTCGAGGGTCAGAAGACCATCGGCTTTGAGACTGTCGACCAGCTTGGGGGAGTCCCGGACCGGATGGTGCTCCCCATCGGCAATGCAGGCAACATTTCAGCAGTGTACAAGGGGCTCACCGAGCTGCTCGCCCTCGGCCTCATCGACAGTCTCCCTATGATGACCGGTATCCAGGCTGCCGGGTCGAGTCCGGTTGTCCGGGCTATCCGGGAGAGACTTCCTGAGGTCATAGCCGAGAAGAATCCCGAGACTGTTGCCACTGCGATCCGGATCGGCGCTCCGGTCAATGCAGAAAAGGCACTATCGGCAATAAGGAAGACCGGCGGGACGGCAGAGCTGGTGAGCGATGAAGAGATACTTGCCATGCAGCGTGACCTTGCGCGTAAGGAAGGGATTGGCGTAGAGCCGGCGTCTGCAGCTTCGGTTGCCGGAGTCCGGAAGCTGGCCGAGGCCGGTCAAATTGACCGGAAGGAGCGGGTGGTGTGCGTTGTGACCGGGCATCTCCTGAAAGATCCTGATACTGTGATACGACAATGCGAAACCCCGATAGAGATCGATGCCGATCTGCAGTCGCTGCTCTCGGTATTGCGTTCTTCCTGATCGCTGTCCCGGCCCTTGCGCTCACGGCAGAGTACCGGATCGCACCAAACGGGACCGTCTACCAGGGAGCAGTGCAGGTGGAGAATGCGGACCGGTTCGAGTTCACCGAGACGGGGCTTCTGGGGGAGCGGATCCCGATCAAGGTGACCGGGGTCTCCCTTTCCGGCGATTGCGCTCCCTGTACGTTCTCCTGGAGCGACCGATCGGTCATCACTTTTCCAAAGGGGAACTACACGGTGCGGTATAACGGGCCGATCGTCCAGAACCACATGGTCGTCTCTTTTTCCGAACCCTATCGGGTTGTGGTGAATGTCCCTCCCGGCCTCGATGTCCGGAACCGGTTTATCGGTGCCATCAGCCCGCCGGACGCTACGGTATCGGAACAGAAGGATGGTTCCCTCCTGGTGACCTGGAATGCAACCCGATCAGCCGAGCTCCGGTTCTACCCTCCGGAACGGGAGAACTGGCTCGCATGGTTCGGCCAGTTCTGGATCATCGTTGCCATCGTTCTGATCCTCCCGTTCCTTCTTTCAAGGAGAAAGGGATCATGACGGGGCTGACCTGTGGTAACCGGTAGTCAGCCCTGTATCAAAAGAGCGAAACGATGGTTTTTCCATCGATACACCGAGCGGATGGTCTGCCGAAAAGGGACGTTGATCAGAAAAAACCCCGATTCCCGGCTCCACTGATAAAGTACTGCCAATTCATCAAGGAGAAACATTTTAGCATCATCGCTCTTCCGCGGGACGGGAATGATGCACTTCATATAACCCCCCGCATCAGGGGGCAAATCCCGCCCGCTGGTATGCCGTGTAGCCGCCCCCGAGGTTGGAGACCCGGGAGAAACCATGCATCTTCAGGATGCTCGCCGCGATGCTGGCACGCTGGCCTCCACGGCACATGACGATATAATGACCTGCAGGATCGAGCCCGATGTATCTTGTCCTGAGATCGTGCCAGGGGATATGGATCGACTGCCCCGCGTGAGCCGCCTGCCACTCCTCACGGGATCGGACATCGATGAGGGTAGCATCTCCGGAAGTGACGAGGGTGTGTGCCTCATGAGGCGGCATGACCGACACACGGTCTATGGGGAGTCCCGCAGATCCCCACAGGAGCATCCCCCCTTCAAGAAACCCGGGGATGTGGTCGAAGCCGACCCTGCGGAGCTGGAGCGTTGCCTCCTCGGCCTGCCGCCGATCATCAACCACCAGGAATATATCCCGGTCTGGGGGGAGTACCCATCCGGCCTGCGTAGCAAAGTTGCCGGTGAGATCGATATGCCACGATCCGGGAATGTGCATCCCGGAGAATGCAGGGTAACTCCGTACATCCAGGACGATCGCGCGTTCTTGACGGATAGAGGCGGAGAACGCTCCCGGGTCGAGCGGGGCAGGTTGTACCAGGTCTTTCATCAGGGCAGGTCCGGCCCGGTTGATGACCGAACAGCGGGCGAAGTGATCCGGTGCGGCAGGCATGTCAGAGGTAAGCACACTGACAAACTCCGTACGACTCTGGATGCGGAGCGCGTAGTTGTACTTCTTTTCGTAGCCGATGGTGGTCGTCCGTTTTGCCGACATCATTCTCCCGCACAGCGATCCCATGCCGTGGGCAGGATATACTTCGCATTCGTCCGGGAGCTTCAGGATCTTTTCATGGAGGTTATCGTAGAGGGCGGCTGCCAGTTCCCTTGCTTTTCCCGGGAAGAGATCGGGTCTCCCGACATCTCCGACAAAGAGGGTGTCTCCCGAGAACAAGGCAACCGGTGAATCTCCCCTGCTGGTATCGGCTGCGACGTAACAGATCTCATCGGGCGTGTGCCCATAGGCACCGAGAACCGTGAACCGGATATGTTCAAGCTTTACCTCGTCTCCATCGGACACTGGGATATGCGGGAATGCGCAGTTCCCTGCTTTCGGGACTACGATCTCTGCACCGGTTGCCTCGGCAAGATCGAGGTGGCCGGAAACGAAGTCAGCATGCAGGTGTGTCTCGAAGATATGGGTGATCCGGAGACCCATGCCACGGGCAGCATCGAGGTAACGTCCGATGTCACGGGAGGGATCGATGACCACACAGGTCTTGTTTGCGGCAACGAGGTAAGAGATATGGGCGATTCCGGGCACGAAAAACTGGATGATGATCATACAATCACGTTCTTTGTCAGATCAGGAGGGAAACGATCCCAATAAACTCATTGTCATAGCACCCCCCCGCTTTGAGGCTGTCCTTCGTGGTGTAGCCCCCTGCCCCATCAGGAGGGCATTGACCTGGTGCGTCAGAAGGGGGAAAGCAATCCGATACATAGATACAGAGTGCCATAATCATGGCAAGAGCCTGAATACGCGGAGGTTTCTTGAGGAGGAACTCGCCATTCCTGAACGGTTTATCCTTGAGAATCCGGAATCCCTGTTTGACTGCACAGTTCAGGAATGCCCGGCAAGCAGTGAGTCGAGGCACATTATAACCGGAACGAGTTCAGGAGGTTCTCCCCCGGTCTGCGCAGTCACGGTCTTGCCATCGTACGTTATCGAATAGGAGAAGTAGTCGGCTCCAGGTTGCTCTGCCGGATAATCCGGTGCCAGATAAATGATGTTCGCACGCTCGAGAACCCCCCCGAGTTCATCCAGCGAGCTTTTAGCGAGGGTGAAGGTGCCCGAACCGGTGTTCCGCACATAGACAACGTCACCGGTGTCGAACACCACCATGTGGTCGTTGAGTCCGGCAATGCCTCCCGTTCGCTGATAATCGACCAGGATTTCGGGAGGCGGGGGTTTTTCTCCGGAACGATCAGGAGGGGAACTGCATCCTGCAGTGAGGATGAGAACGAGGAAAACCATTGAAACACCTGCTGATACCGGTATCTTCCGACAGACTGGCAAGCCCATACAACAGACTCCCCGGGAAATTCTGACCTGTTTTAATCTCATTTTGCCCGTATGGGCATATATTCCTATCCTGCCATGAAAAGAAGTAAAGGCAGGGGTCAGACCTGGAGTATGTCCTCTTTCTCGCCTTTTGTCGTTTTACGCGCGGGGGTAATGGCCTCGATGGAGGTGATCAACACGTCCATCTTTTGATTGTTGAAGATATTCCGGAAGGCTTCAAGTTCTTCTGATCCCATAATCATGACACCTTTCTTCTTCATGGGCGTCCCCTTCCCGGTGAGCGGGTTGATCTCAACCGCAAGTGATGCCGGGCGCGACTTTGTCTGCGGGAGCTTCAGGATAGTTACCCCCTGGATAGAGGTCACTTTCCGCTCCCAGTCCTCGCCATTCTCGAGAAAAGTTTTGAGGGTCTCAATAAGTTCCATACGTAAAAATCGCAAGTCTTTGCATTAAAACCATACGTGTGAAGCATGAAAGAAAATCAGACCGGGGATCCCGGGGTTTTCATCGCCTCGGAATCACAGGATGGTTCATACCTGCCGGGAAGGCAGTATAGAGACCTATTTCTTATGCGGGCGCCCCACCTCCTCTGCACGCATGTTCCGGATTACCATCCCTGCCCGGTTATTCTCCCTCGACCTGACGCTCGGCTGCGGGCAGGTATTCCGGTGGGAGTGGCGAGGGGACTGGTGGGAAGGAGTCGTTGGCAACGATGTGATCCGTATCCGGCAGGAAGGAGACCTGCTCATGTGCGAATCCGGCAACCTGGAAACCGTCCGTTCATACTTCCAGCTTGACCTCGATCTGGACGCAATCCTCAGGTCAATTGACCGCGATCCAATCATCCATGAGGCTATCGGCCACTGCGCGGGCCTGCGTATCATCAGGCAGGAACCCTGGGAATGCCTTGCCTCCTATATCTGCGCCACGTATACCAGTATCCCCGCAATAAGGAAGAAGATTCGACTCCTTTCCGAAACCATGGGAGAGCCGATCGAGACCGCATACGGGACGCGCTACCGGTTCCCTGAGCCTGAAGCGGTTGCCTCATCCGGGCTGTGCGATATCCGGCGATGCACCCTTGGTTACCGGTCAGGATACCTGTGGGAGACTGCACACACGATTGCCGGAGACCCCGCATGGGCAGAGCGGTTGGCTTCCCTGCCACTGGAGGAAGCGCGCAGGGAGCTCATGGCGTTCAAAGGAGTCGGACCGAAAGTTGCCGATTGCGTGCTCCTCTTTGCCTTCGCCCGTTACGAGGCATTTCCGGTGGATGTCTGGATCGCCCGCATCATGCAGCAGTGCTACGGTCTTCCGGCTAAAGCAGGTTACAACCGTATTGTCAGGGAGGGGCGGGCACTTTTTGGGCAATATGCAGGTTATGCCCAGGAATACCTGTTCTGTGCCCGCCAGCGCCTTACAACGGGCCATAGCTGATGTGACCTGGCGGGATTGGGGCCTGCAAGAAAAAAAAACTCGCGCCTGATCCTACATAGAATGTGCCGGCAGAAGTGAGCGGGACATACCAGAAAAATAACACATGACAAACCGGAATAAATCCAGTGGGTTATTCCCCGGCAGGATGGGGATCTGGCCCTGGCGATTGCTCCATGAAGAAAAGATGCGGTTCATGTCCCTTCGGTCCAGCTCCGCAGGTATGCGTCCTGCTCGGGGGTGAGCGTGTCGATTGCGATATCGAGTGCCCCGAGCTTTGCCCGTGCCACACTCTCATCGATGAACTCGGGGACCGCGTGGACACCTGGCTCCATCTCGCGCCCACAGTTCCTGATGTGGCGGGCGCAGAGCGCCTGGAGGGCGAAACTGAGATCCATGACTTCGACAGGGTGGCCCATTCCCTTCGGGATGGCGAGATTCACCAGGCGTCCTTCTGCAAGGACATGAATAGTCTTCCCGGCGACCTCGTATGAATCGATACCATCCCTCCTGATGACGCGATCTGCATGTTCCTCGAGCCACCGGACATCTATCTCCACGTTGAAGTGGCCGGCATTGGCAAGGATGGCTCCGTTGCGCATCCTGGCAATGTGCCTTGCCGAAATCACGCCGGTGTTACCGGTCGTGGTAATGAAGATTTCGCCACGGGTGGCGGCTTCATCCATGGGCATGACCTGGTACCCGTCCATATAGGCCTCGAGCGCCCGTCGTGCATCCACTTCGGTGACCACAACCCGTGCACCGAGCCCGTGGAGCTTGCGGGCCAGACCTCTTCCGCAGAATCCATACCCGGCGACAACCACGCATTTGCCGGCCACCAGGACATTCGTCGTTACCATGACCGCGGTGAGTGAACTTTCTCCGGTCCCGTGCACGTTATCGAAGAACCGCTTCATGGGCGTATCATTCACGGCAATGACCGGGAAGCGGAGCTGGTTGTCACGGGCCATTGCCCGCAGCCGGTGGACACCGGTGGTGGTTTCTTCGCATCCGCCAATGACCGAATCTATGATCTCGGTCCGCCTGGTGTGGAGGCGAAAGATAAGGTCCATGCCATCATCAATGACAATCTCAGGTCGGAAGTCGAGCACGCTGTCTATGGCAGCATAGTACTCTTCGACCCCTGCCCCCCGTTTCGCATAACAGGTCACCCCTTCGATGCGGTTCAACGCATGGGCGACGTCGTCCTGGGTCGATAGCGGGTTGCAGCCGGTTATGGAGACCTCTGCACCGCCTGCTGCCAGCGTTGCGACAAGATTTGCCGTCTTTGCCTCCACGTGCAGGGCCATGCCGATCCGGCACCCTGCAAGGGGACGCTCTTCCATGAACCTCTCCCTGATCGCACCAAGTACCGGCATATACTGGCGTGCCCAGTCGATCTTTTGCGTTCCTGTATCCATAGTGCACCATGAGCCGGTGAACCGCCATCCCGGGCTTGCAGGATGTATCTTTCGCGGCCATAGCCTCCCGGCATAGTACTTCCCACTGGCATCAGATAAAACCCCCCGGATTCCTACCGGCATCCGGAAAGAATGATAGTCTTTCGGTACCGATTGTTAGCTATGGCGCTGACACGAAGGATAATCCCCTGCCTCGACCTCAAGGACGGCAGGGTTGTCAAGGGAACACATTTCATCGATCTCCGAGATGCCGGCGACCCGGTTGAGCTTGCTCAGCGGTACAATGACCAGGGGGCGGATGAGGTTGTCTTCCTGGACATCACTGCATCAAAGGAAAACCGCGGGACGATGCTCGAAGTTATCGGGAGGGCTGCCGACCAGCTCTTCCTCCCGCTCACCGTGGGAGGCGGCATCCGATCGGATGAGGATATCCAGCAGCTTCTCCGCGCGGGAGCGGACAAGGTGAGTGTTAATACCAGCGCCGTGCTCGATCCTTCCCTCATCGCGAGGGGAGCGTCCCGGTTCGGGACCCAGTGCATCGTGCTTGCAGAGGACGTGAGGAGAAACTACCGGGAGAACCCGGATGCCATTCCCGTATCGCTCCCGGATGGGTCCAGCTGCTGGTACGAGGTAGTCATCTACGGTGGGAGCAAGCCGACCGGTATCGATGCCGTCACGTGGGCTATTGAAGCAGAAGAAAAGGGTGCCGGCGAAATCCTTCTCACCAGCATGGAGACCGATGGTACCAAGATGGGGTTCGATATCCCCATCACCCGTGCGATATCCGAGGCCGTCGGGATTCCGGTTGTTGCCAGTGGCGGCGTGGGAATGCTCGAACACTTCTATGAAGGTTTCGCCTATGGGAAGGCCGATGCCTGCCTGGCGGCAAGCGTCTTCCACTACGGCCAGTATACTGTAAGGCAGGTCAAGGAGTACTTGGCGAACCGGGGAATCCCGGTACGGCTCTGAGATCGAGTTCCAATGCCGCAACAGGGTGTTCGATCTCAAAGGAATTTAGGACGGCTGGATGGATCTCCCCAAACACCCCTGCCTGTTTTCCGCCCACGACAACATCTCCCCGTCGCCCATCGATGAATGCCGTGTCTTCCGATTCCCGGACCGTGAAGGGAAGGTCAAGTTCCCGGCAAATCGCGTCGGCATGGGCATAAGCCTCGGTGAAATCTGCTGACGGGTGGAGGCTCACGAATGCAGCCTTCGGGTAGGTCTCCAGTCCCCGGACCACATCTCCCACGCAGAAGATCCGCTGCGGTAGCTCCCGGTGACGGTTCAGCTGGCATATCTCCAGCAGGAGCGGGATGAGATCGGTCCGCAGCAAGGTGTGATCCTCGGTAATGGGATGCAGGACCCTGAGCAGGTCGGGTGGAATCTGCCGACGCATCGCCGTGAACATGACTGCCTCGTTAGAGAGCGTGAACGGGATCACTTCTGTGAATCCAAAACCGACAAGAACCTGCCGCACCAGGGAACCGATCTGGTTGACAGGGTGAGCTTCTCCGATGGAGAATGTAGGGGAGATTGCCGCAGGAAACCGCTCGTACCCGTAGGCGATGGCGACATCCTCGAACAGATCCCAGTCATGCATGATATCGGAGCGGTAACAAGGTACTTCGACGCGGACCATTCCCTCGTTTTCCTTAACCGCTCCATACCGCATTCTCTGGAGCAGCTCTGCCATCTCCTCGGGGGAAAGGCTGGTGCCGAGCAGCCGGTTGCAGTCGTTTGTCCTGACGACCCGGACCTCCGGGGAGAGATCCGGCCAGCGCACACCCTCGATCTCGATGCTCTCTATTTGGGCTCCGGTCTCGGCCATTGCCGTGCAGAGGATGGTGACCGCGGTCCGCACTGCCCGCTCATCGGTCCCGGTGCAATCGAGAAGGAGGTTCGTGGTGCTGGTGGTCACCCGGGTCAGCTCGCCGTTGATGATAGGGGGGAAAGAGAGAACCTGGTCCAGATCGTCCACAATCAGGGGGAAGAGGGGAAAATTTTCAACGATTTGGGAGAACATCCGACCCTTCGGGTGATGGGCAAGTATCTCTTCCATGGAGAGCTCCTGCTGGAAGTCAAGCGGTACGAATTTCCGGGTTCTTTCCGAGGCGAGATAGTGGAACGGGGGGGTTACCGTGTCGAGATCATGGATCCCGATGGCAACCTTGCTCCTCCCCCTGCCGACTGCCCAGTGGAGCGCTTCCTGCAGGCCCATCACTGAGAGGATTGCATCTTCGTCAAACAAGACCCCCCGTATCACCGCAGAACCGATAACCGGCCTGATTCCGGCGAGGCGGGGATCAACAGTAAACTTCATCCCTGAAGGGGTCACGCGGTATTCCGGAAGACCGGTCTCCTTGCACAGGAATCCCCGCAGCGCCCGTGCAACGCCCTCGACAGAAAAGAGGTCGGGCCGGTTGGGGAAGAACTCGACATCGATGTGATCCTCACCAATCCGCTCGATATCCGAGCCAAGCAGGGGGAGTCGGGAGATGATCTGATCTCGATCAGCCCCGGTCAGCCGTTCGAGATACCGGTTGGGAAGGGAGATGACGGCCAAACTCACACACCTCCCGGCACCTGATCAGGGAGGAGTGACGGGGTGTCTCTGACCCAGGCGATGTCGCTCCTGTATAGCAGGCGAAGATCGGTGAGGCCGAGCCGGAGCATCGCGATGCGGCTCACCCCTAGGCCCCAGGCGAGGACCGGGCACTCAAGCCCAAACGGTGCCGTGACTTCCTCCCTGAAGATCCCGGCCCCACCCATCTCGACCCACCCGAGTGATGGGACATAGACTTCCGGTTCCACGCTGGGCTCAGTATAAGGGAAGTATCCCGGCCTGAAGCGGACGCCGGCAAATCCCATCCGGTTGTAGAACTCTTTTAAAAATCCGAGCAGGTTGCAGAAACTTACTCCCTCGTCCATAACAATCCCTTCCAGTTGCTCGAACTCGGGCAGATGGGTCGGATCGATCGCTTCCCGGCGATACACTCTGCTGATTGAGAACGCCTTGACCGGGGGGTCCGGGTGTTCTGCAAGGTGCCGGATGGTCAGGCTCGTGGAATGGGTGCGAAGCACGCACTGGGAGGCTTTCTCTTCGCTCCAGGTCCCCCCCCATCCCTTTGAGGACGTCGCCCCCCCGTGGAGATGCATGTCCCGGACTTTCTCGAAGCATGGAGGAAGACAGGCCCGTTCTCCAAGGTAGAAGGTGTCCTGCATCTCCCTCGCAGGGTGGTCCTGGGGCTGGAACAAGGCATCAAAGTTCCAGAAGGCGCTCTGGACGATCCCTCCGTAGATTTCTGTAAATCCCATCTGGAGGAGGATCTGGCGCATCTCCTCGATCAGCCGCTGGTAGGGATGGATCTTACCGGGATAAACCCTCCGGGGGATCTTTTCTACGGTATACCTCCGCAGCTTGAGATCCCTCCAACTTCCTGATACAATCTGATCCCGGGTGAGCGTCCCTGTCTCATCCTGGATCTCGATACCCTGCCGGGCGAAAGCAACGCCTGCATCTGTGATGGAGATCAGGTAGCTAACGTCTTCAATCTCCTGAAGGAGGCCGCGTTTTACAAGCTCTGCGACCCCTTTCTTTCCTTCCACCGGATTGCGCAACGCGGATTCATCATCCTCTTCTGCGGTCTTGCCGGTCTTTTCAACCATTCCATCCCGGATCGTGATCCAGCCCTTCTTCCGCATCTGGCCGATACCGATCTTCGCCAGCGGATGCCGGGTCAGTTCGGCCAGGGGGATAGCATGGGAGAAACTATCGAACAGCTGGCGCTCGGGGAGGCCACAGTCGGCATAGCACCGTCCCTCGTCGGTGAGCGCGTAGTGCTTCACCACTCTCCGATCCACGACGGCAAGGCCGCGATCCTGGAGCAGGTAGGCGTACTGGATCGCCGCCTCTTCGGAAACCGATAAAAGTTCCGCGAGATACGAAGGCTTGGCGCTGTCAAGCGGCGCGAGGGCCACGAGGAGTTTTTTTTCGTTAGTTGTCAGATCCATCTCTCACACCTCGATCAGATGTTCGGCCGCAGCCATCTTCTCCCGCATTTCCCGGACAAACGAGATGACACGATCGGCAGTCTCCTTCTTGCACTGGCCACAAGTCATCTGCCCGGACCGGCACTTCCTGCGCACTTCTTCAAGCTCGCCGTCGTCCTCGATCATGTGGAAGAGGTTGAGCAGGAAGATGGGGCATTTCTCAGGCTCCCCCCCCTGTTCACGCTGTTCGGCAAGGGTAGCCCGTCCACCTGTGAGGGCTGCCATCACCTTCTTTCTCACCACCTCATCGGGTTCGGTGAGCTGATGGTGCTCTCGGGCGTGCTGCTCGACATCTTTCCCCCCTGGAGACCGGGGATGAAGACATGATAGGTCGATGATGGGGCAAAGAACCCAAAACCTCCGAAAGAGATCTCGATTTCCCTGACGGCCGTACTCACGTCATCACACCCAGAGCCCTTGATGTCAACATGCCCCTCGTATTTCTTCGATTTGGAAAACCGGGCATGGACCGCTTCGAGGGCGCCCTGGGGAGCGTTCTTTGAGCGCACGCTGATATAGTCCCCCCGATCCTCAACGGTGAACATCCGGAGCTTGTGAGCAACACCTCGGGTGAGGCGGATATGGGGGTCCTGATCGACACCGACCGGGACCACGGTTGGTGCGGGGAAGCTGTCCACCTGCGGGTAGAGAATGTCAGCGACCTGGGTGATGACCGACATCATGTGCGCAAGCGAGGTCTCTGATGCAAAACCATAGATTGCCTGGAGCTCGGAGTAATTCACCCTCGTAGCACATTCGAAGGCGAGATCCTTGAGTCGTTCGTTCCTGCTCTGGAAGTAGGTCTTCCCTTCAAATCCGAGGGCATAGAGACAGGCCAGGTACTCCCTGCCATATTCCCTGCACTTCTCCCAGCTGGTGTCGCGGACCGCATGCGCCTCCCGGTCGGCGATGGTGATATAGCCTGATCCACCCTGCTGGATATGCCAGACGACCTCCTTCATCACCATCAGGTGCCCCAGGTGTGGGTGGCCCGATGGCATAAACCCTGTAAGGATATGAAAAGGTTTTTTATCGTGGATGCATCCGGCGATCTGCAGATAGTCCCGGTGCCCGATGACTATACCCCGCCTTATGAACATGGGCACTTCTGGAAGAATATCGAGGACATTTCCGATGGGTTCGATCCCGAACTCGGAAAAGAGCCGGTCGACATCAATGGACTGCTGGTTCGCCCACGGGTTTATCTCAACCATGCTTTCTCTCTCACAGTTTGATTCGCGCAAACTCGACGTATTGAATTCCCGTAGTATGTTGATGGCCAAACAACATCTTTTTTTTCACGCTGTGGGCGAGCCTGACCGAGCGGGAGATGCTGCTCATCGGGAACCTGACTCCACCGGCGATGGCATGCACCAGCATCTCGGAGTGGATCTTCTGCCCGGAATAGACCCGGAAATGGTGCCCGAACTTGTACCCGGTCTTGGGAATATACCCGCATTGTCGCAGATCCCGGTACACAGCAGCCTTTTCGCTGAGTTCCACGTCCGCTGCCGCGGCAAGTGTAAAGTACCGGTCTGCATCGATCATTTCTTCACCGTCCCGAAGTGCCAGTGTACCGTTTGCCATGAGGAAAATGATCTCAAGCGGGGCGAGAATCATCCGTTCGGCATCGAGATTCATGCCGTAACCGGCAGCGGTACTGTCCGGGGGCAGGACAGGATGCACGAGAGCCGACCTGCCGACAAGCACACCTTCCAGAGGGCCGAAACCGGGCTTCTCACCGGCATCGGGAAGCTTCTGGACCTTGATCTCGTAGTATGTCAGTTCGTTCTCATCATCAACAACGGCAAGGACGTGCTGCTTGCGCATCCGTGATGATGCCAGGGCCTCGTGGATAAGAGTTTCAAATTCGATGAGGTTCCGTTCGGAAAGCACCCGTATCATATACTGGGACTTGCCGGTCCCTGGTCGCTCGCCCCGACGGAAGACACGGAAATCGTGGGGACCGCTCTGGACGGCATAGCCTCGCTCCCGAAGGTCGCGGTACACGAGAAAGGTGCGGAGGAATTCAGGGTGCCGGGCGAAATGGGCGATCAGAGTGTCAAATGGGAAACCTTCAATTGAAATTTTGCCCCGGTGGACCAGGTAGCAGGCTTCTTCTGGGGAGAGGCGGATGCCATCATCATCGGGCCTCCCGTAACCGCTCTGGTCGTACAGGATCCGTCCCTCGTTTCCGAGCCGGACGCAGGTCCCGTCAAACTTCGCCTTCACACCTATCTATGTGTTCCCTCCGGTTATAATAGGCGCCGGGGAGCGGGCAGGTCACCAGGATCCTGATGTGCCCCGGCTCTGTAAAGGGCCTTTTGATCAGATCATTTTCAAAGCATACGGAAAGGACATCCAATTGCCGTATGAACCATATCTTGGCGTTAATATTTCCTGCAAATCCGGCATGATAGCAGTTGACAGAGCCAGAGAAATAACCCTGGGTAGTACTTATGTAACACTTTTGACGTTAACTGGACATATGTAACACTTTTGACGTTAACTGGACAATTATGCAAGAACTTATGACGAAAAAGTCATCGTTCTGGAACTTTGGCGGATGAGACGGCAACAGGTTTCTGCAGCAGCCCAGATGCGGTGCAGGTACACTGGTACAGGTACTTGGAGTGGTGACAGGTGCCCCGTCATCAATTAAGCAGGGTCTCTTCCTATTCAAAGTCAACGGGCCTGGGAGGAAAGCAGTTGTCCGGGGTTCAGGTTGTCCTCTCCGGTGCAGCAGAAGTTGAAATCCCGGACTCTGGTCAATCATTGCAAGGAAACGGATCATGAGTTCAGCCTCGCCATGGAGATCTGTTCCCTGCCGGACATCGACGTTGTCATACTTTCCGGGTAAGGACTCCTACCAGGGTAGATGTATTGGCAATAGCAAAAAACTGAGCGTGAGCAGGGTCATTCCGTTTTCACATTCACCCGGGTTTTTCTTACCAGGAGGTCCGGGTTAAACGGTCCGGAAACCCTCGCCCGCAGCAGTCCCACAGATCTTGTTCATGGTAAACCGGAACAGGCCGGTGCACCTACTTTCCGGCAAGCTTGCGGACAACACGGATGTTTCCGGCATCATCCCTCCGGTCATCGACCGGCGTCTCACAGATGAGCGGCCGTGACCTGAAGAAGGGGTGTGAGAGGACGAGGCGAAAGCCTTCCTCCCCGATATTCCCAAGACCGATATGCTCATGGCGGTCAAGACCGCTTCCAAGGTAGCCCTTTGAGTCATTCAGGTGGATCAGCATGCAGTTCTCCACACCAATCGCATCGTCGAACCGGCTGACGGTCTCTTCGATCCCCTGTACCGTCCGAAGCTCGTAGCCGGCCCCGAAGGCATGGCAGGTGTCGAAGCATACCCCAACCCTCCCCGGGGCCTCGATTCCCTCCAGGACCGCGGCAATATCCTCAAAAGTCGATCCGACCCCGTTCTTTTCACCTGCAGTGTTCTCGAGCAGGAGGACGACGTTGTTGTCGACTGCGGAAAGTGCCTGGTTCACAGCGGTAATAACCCGTTTCCTGCCGATCTCGATCCCCTCACCCAGGTGATGGCCCAGGTGGGTCACGAGATACGGGATGCCAAGCATCCCGCACCTTGAAAGTTCGGCGGCAAGCGTCATGACCGATTTTTCGTAGAACTCGGCTTTACCCGTAGCCAGGTTGGGAAGGTACGGCATGTGGTCGACTGCCGGGAACATCCCGCTCTTTCCAAGGTTCTCGCGAAACAGCGCTACCTGGTCAGGATCGAGTTCCTTGAATGCCCAGCCCCGGGGATTCCGCGAAAAGATCTGGAAGGTATCACACCCGGCAGCTTCCGCCCGCTCAACCGCCTTTGCAATCGAGCCGGCAATCGATACATGCACCCCTACCCTGACCATCCCTGTCCCTCCTTGGGGTGGACACCCTTTCCAGATAAACACTCGCTTCCGGAACCGGCGCAGCGGGAGAAGACCTGGCTTTACGAACCTGAGCCATCCGGGACCCGCGTTGAACCGATCCTATCAGACCAATTTATGAGGGCAAAGAAGGGATGCCCTTCTGGTAAGACGGGGATTAACCCGATTACCCGGAGACCCCGAACGTGAACCGACCACGGTACTGCCTCACCGCCGGCGATTCATACGGGATCTTCGCAGGATGGGAATGCCACGAACAGGTCATCAGTAGCTTTCGTTCGATGCCAGAACAAAGCAACGGGGGCGAGTGCCCGGAGCATCCATACCATACATTTTTATCCGGTGCATATAAGTCGTGACAGCTCGTCTCTCACCGCCCGTGAGAAATCCCTTGTTCCCGCTGTCCCTCCCAGGTCACGGGTCATTATTCCCTTCCGGAGGACCACTTCGATAGCCTGGTCGATGAGTGCAGCGGATGGTTCGTCCTTCAGGTGGGCGAGGAGCATCGACCCGCTTCGCATCGCGGCAATGGGGTTTGCGAGATCGCGCCCTGCGATATCCGGTGCACTCCCGTGAACCGGTTCAAAGAGGGCATGGTTTTCTCCGATATTTCCACTTGGGAGGAGTCCGAGACCCCCCACCAGGTAGGCGGCTACATCAGACAGGATATCCCCGAACAGGTTCGTGGTAACGATGATATCGTATTCTCCCGGATGGAGGAGCACATCGAGGCAGAGCGCGTCGATGTAACATTCCCTGACCTGCACCCCGGTCTTCTGGGCCACATCCATGCAGATATCCCGGAAAAAAACATCGGACCTGAGGATGTTTGCCTTGTGCCCGATTGTCAGGTTTCGTCGCCTGGAGGCGAGCATGCATGCGTAGCGGGAGATCCGCTCGCTCCCTTTCCGTGTGATACACCTGACCGTGCAGGCGGTATCCTGTTCGATTTTCTCAACCCCCGAGTAGAGTCCCTCGGTGTTTTCCCGCACGACGATCAAGTCCACCTGGGAACCCTTCACCGGCCTGACATTTGCGTACAAGTCGAGCTCTTTCCGGATCCTGACGATCACGCTCCGGTAATCCGGGGCAGGCGGGGTAGTGGTGGCCCCAAACAGGATGGCATCTGCGGTCCGCAGTGCTGCAATATCGTCATCGGTAATGGCATGCCCGGTGCGTTGCCATTTTCCGTATCCCGCCTCGATCTCGAAGAACTCGATATCCGGCCGGAGCAGTGCCAGCATGTCACGGACAGGAGGAATAACTTCGTGGCCGATGCCATCTCCCTCGACAACGGCAATCTTCATGGCCGTTCCCTCCATGCGGCCAGCAGGTTCTTTACCGCTGTAAAGATCTCGAACGGAGATGCCCCCCAGTGCACCACGGCCCCAAACCTTCCCGCATACATCCCGATACCCTCCCGCTCCTTCCGGCAGCACCGGGTGATGAAGGGCTCCTCAGCGACCATGGACAGGGGACAGATATCGGTCACCACAAACTCGTCTCGGTAACATTCCTTCAACAGTTCCCGGGCAGTCAGGCATCCGGCGACCCGTTCTCCCCCGAGAAGGAGATCCGCATCAAGCGTCTTTGGAAAGCCTGAAGCACGGCAAGGAAACACCTCGGCATCGATCTGGGAGATGTCCCTGAGGGTGTGCTCGAATACGACATCGAGCTCGGCAAACATCCCAGCCTCCTCGAGTTCCCGGATGGTTGCCGAGAGGCTTGGGCGGGGCGGGGTCACATCATACACGGACAGTGTCTGGAACTCCGCGAGATCGGGATCGAGGACAAACGTGATGTGTTCATCACGGCCGGTGAATATCGTGCAGCGCGATCCCGTTTCACGCGCAAGCCGGACCAGTTCCGCACGGTCATGGAGCTGCACCTTTTCAGGGTACCACGACACCTCGCCATCTGTTGCAAGAACCCGGGCCCCTGCAACGGGCCTCATCAGGCATGTTTCCTCCGGGCCGGGGATAACCTCGAGAATCTCATGACCACGTCCTGTTTCATGTATCAGGAACCGCGAGAGAAAGTAGACCTGGTCGCCACAGGGCTGGTTCGAGGCGTAGCCCACTTCCTTGCAGTGCCGGGGAAAGATCATCGCTTCTTCCTCCTGTGCTCGATAAGACCTCCGGACGCGAGGATCTCGAGCATATGTGGTGAAAGCGGAGAAATGTTTTTCGTGGTTCCTCCCGCAGTAACCGTTCCCGTGGAGAGATCGATGACCACCCGGTCTCCCTCCCGGCAGGGGAGTTCTGCCTGAGCGAGGGGAAGGCCAAGGTTGATGGCATTTCTGAAAAATATCCGCGCAAACGAGGGGGCAATGATGCAGACCACCCCCGCTCCCTTGAGTGCCACTGCAGCCTGCTCCCTCGATGACCCGCATCCGAAATTCTTCCCGGCGATGATCACCGAACCTTTCATCTTTCCTGCAAGGGAAGGGTCAAGGTCTTCAAACACACGTGCCGCCCAGATGCTCTGATCCTTTGTTCTCAGGTAGCGACCGGCGATAATGAGATCGGTGTCAACATCCGGCGGCAGGCATACAGCACGGCCCTCGATCCTCATTCCTCACCTCCAGGGAGGGCGATCTCGCCGGCAAGGGCGCTGGCCGCGGCAGTCGAGACCGAGGACAGGTAGATCTCCCCTCCGACACCCATGCGGTTCCGGAAGTTCCGGTTTGCGGTAGAAAGGCAGACTTCCCCCTCACCGATAACCCCCATGTGGGCGCCCAGACACGGACCGCACCCGGGCGGGACTACTGTGCATCCGGCAGAGAGGATCACCGCGAGGATACCAGTCATGGCAGCATCCTCGAGAATTTTCCTTGATGCAGGGGCAACGATGGTCCGCACCTTGACCTTCTTCCCCCGGACGATTGATGCAAACCTCGAGAGATCCTCGTACCTGCCGTTGGTACAGGTCCCCACGAAGACCTGATCGAGAGGGGTACCGGACAGGCTTGATACCGGGATAATGGTATCCACCCTGGGAGGCACGGCAATGACAGGAACAATCTCCCCCATATCGATATCCAGCTCCCGTTTGTACCTGCAGGCAGGAGGGGGCTGGGTTTCTACGATCTTTCCAAAGGACTCGAGATACGCAACCGTTACTTTATCAGCGTAACACAGCCCGGTCTTTGCACCGGTTTCAACCGCCAGATTGCAGAGCGTCATGCGGGAGTCCATGGAGAGGTGCGTCACCCCTTCACCGATGAATTCGAGAGCCTGGTAGCTGGCACCATCCATCCCCAGGCGCGAGACATAGGTCAGGGCGAGATCCTTGGCCTCTGCATGCCCCGACAGACGGCCGGACAGGAAGAGGGCAATGGTCTCGGGAACCTTGAACCAGGTCGATCCGGAAGCCCAGATGACCGCCATATCCGTGGCACCCACTCCGGTTGCAAACGCCCCGAAGGCACCAAGCGTGCAGGTATGCGAATCTGCTCCAACGATTATCTCTCCGGGAAGGGCGGCTCCCTCCCCCATCAGCTGGTGACAGATCCCATCACCGATATCCGAGAAGTGCATCCCTGCGCCACGGGCAAACAGCCGCAGCTCGTGCTGGAGGTCAGCGGTGGTGGAGGTATTTGCCGGGACTATATGATCGAAGAGCACATAGTCCCTGCCCGGGCAGGCGATCGTACCGCTCTCCAGTGCCCGCCACGCCTCAAGGGTCAGCACTCCAGTCCCGTCATGGACATAGGCCCGGTCCACCGGGCGGTCCACGTATTCGCCAGCTGGCGCCCCTAGGATACGTTCGGATAGGGTGGTCATTGATTATTTCTCCTTGCGGACATGCCGGATCAGGGCTGTAAGCGCCTCGGGAGTAATGCCGATCTTGCTTTCCCCAAGCTCCTTGACTTCATCAAGTATCGTGCAGATCTGCTGGTCGTTCAAATGGTATCCAAGCGTTGCCACAATATGCTCCAGTGCTGTTTTCCCGGTATGCTTCCCGAGAATGAACCGGCGCTGCCCCCCGACCATCTCGGGAAAGAAAAATTCGTAGGTCTGTGGATCTTCAAGAATGGCAGCGATGTGGATGCCGCTTTCATGCGAGAACGCATGTGCACCAACCACCGGTTTGGTCTTCTGGAGGGTGATTCCCGAGAACCGTTCGACCATTGCAGAGAGTTCGGTCAGGTGGGTGAGATCATAGCGGTCGATTCCGGCCTTCATTCTCAGCGCAACGAGGACTTCTTCAAGGGCTGCATTGCCTGCACGTTCTCCGATCCCATTCACTGTCGTGTGTAACTGGAATGCCCCTGCCTCAGCAGCGGTGATGGTGTTTGCCGTGGCCAGGCCCATGTCGTTGTGGCAGTGCGCGCAGAGGGGTCGGCTCACACAAGCCACCAGGTCGCTCATGATGGCATACATCTCTGTCGGGACCAGGCACCCGACCGTATCTGCAAAGCTGAGGAGATCTGCTCCGCGCTGCTCACCGCTCCGGTAGAGTTCCTTGAGGAGATTGATATCGGTTCGTGAGGCATCTTCGGCGGCGAACCTGACCCGCAGGCCGTGGTCCCGGGCGAGATCGATCATGTCCAGGGCTTCGGAAAAGACCTGATCGCGAGGTTTCCGGTACTTGTGGCGGATATGGAGGTCCGACGTAGCAATGAAGACGCTGATCATATCGACATCGCAGTCGATAGCAACTTCCACATCACCGGGCCTGGCACGGGCAAGGCAGCAGATGCGGGCTTCAAGGCCCATCCGCGCGATGCAGGAGACACACTTCTTTTCATAGGGCGATACAATAGGGAATCCGGCCTCGATGACATCGATGCCGACAGCATCCAGCTTGTGGGCTATCTCCTGCTTTTCCTCGCAGGTGAACGACACCCCGGGGGTCTGCTCCCCATCCCTCAGTGTAACATCGCAGATCTCAACATGCAATGGTTTCATGGTTCCTCCCCTCAGGGCATTGCCCTTCGACAATAACCGTCACCGGATCTACCGGTGGAACCAGCAGGCGGCCGAGCGCCTCGCGGTCCGAGGACCCCACCGTCACCGGATCTGCCCAGGATATGTACCGGGCAGGATCGGGCACTTCCTGTCCGCCGGTCATGCCCATGCACCGGTTGTTCAGGACAATGCAGAGCAACGGGATCTTCTTTTCATACACATCGATGAGACTCGGGATGCCGGAAGAAATGAGCCCGTAGTCACCGATCAGGGCAACCCCGGTACTTCGGGCGGCCACTCCTATTGCGGTTCCCAGGCCGTAGTTCGCGATACCGAGCCGGTAGGGCGGGTTCAGCACCAGAATCGAGCATCCCGCATCAGGTACGACCGTCATCCTGCGGGCATGCAGGATCTCGAACACCGGCAGAAACGGGCATCCCTGGCAGAAGGTCCGGTAGTATCCCCGCTCCCAGATGGTCTCGGGTACAGCAGCCGGTCCCGGAGGCTGGATGATGCTGTGTTCCCTGACAAACGGTCTCCCAATCTCCCGGATATCCTTGCACGACGCGAGATTCCGTGGCGGGGGGTAGACCGTCACCACCTGGGAGTCGCCATGAGCCGCTCCGATGCCCGCTACACCCCCGGAAAACCGGTTCAGCGGGTGGTCGCAGGACCAGGCAAACATCTCGTTGAAGAGTTCTGCCGAACGGGCAGCGCGTCCACGCATGGTCAGGTCAGCAGGGGCGAGAGTCCCGGACCGGTTTATCCGGGCAACGTCCCTTTGCTCTGCAGGGGAGAAAAGAAGCGCGGGAGTGGCCCGGAGAAGCGTCACCCGGGAGAACCGCTCCGATGCAGAGAATGCCACCTCGACGCTTTCCGAGCAGGTTTCGGCTCCCGGCTCAAGCACCGGGATCTGGGCGATCTCCCCGTAATACCGCGAATCCTGGGTAGTGGTTGACCCTTCAGCCTCTGGATCATCGCCGGCAACGATCACCACCCCGCTCCGGAGTCCTTGTGATGTTGCCTGGATGAGCGGATCTGCACAGGCGTTCAGGCCGGCATTCTTCATGATTACCGCAGCCCTCCTGCCCGAGAGCGAATCGCCAAAGGCGTATTCGAGTGCAACCTTCTCGCCCGTGACCGGTTCCGCACCCGTCACATGTGAAAGCCCGGTCACCGGGTAGCCGGGAACGGCATAGATCCGGTCGGCACAGGACTGTAGTGCCCGGGCCAGGACCTCGTAGCCGTTCATAGCGGCCCGTCCCTCCCGGGAACCAGGTCGCAACCGGTACACGCAGGGCACATGGTTAGAGCATTACAGGGATCAAGGCCTGCACTTCGGAGGTGCCTGGCGTGGATAGCGTATACTCTGAGGAGCCTGTCGGCAGTCGGACGGGCGTAATGGCCCAGTTCACCGGCAGGGTTCAGAGGACGGACAACGGGGATAATACCCTCACTGCAGAGTGCGGCGATACATGCTTCCACGTCCCTGTCATCCTCGCCAAGACCGATGATCAGGTTCGAAAAGACATGCCCTTTGCCGAACAGGCTCACCGAACGGCGAAGCGCCCGCCAGACCGTGTCCCAGTCAAGGCCAGGGCACATGGTGCTGAAAAGATCCGCGGTAGCCGTCTCGATGTTGAACTTCACTTCTGCAACCCCTAGGTCATGGAGCCGGTCAGCAGTGGATTCGCCCGGAAAGATTGAGACCCCGATTGGGACTCCAAAACGTTTAATCCGTCTGATTATGGCAAGAACGTACTCCTCTTCCTCCTCCTTGCCGGTCAGCACTCCGCTGGTGAGCGAGATTGCGTCGATCCGATCTGCCACCGAACCAATCATCTCTTCGATCTGCTCTGGGGTCTTCCTTCCTGCAGAGAGGATTGGCACTTCGCAATACCGACACCGGTAGATACATCCACTGGTCACGGTGATGTAGGCCTGGCGCGGGCAGTGAAGGGCTACCGGTTCGATATACCCCTCGAGCGTGAGACCGGCATGCCTGAGGACGGCCCTGCCGCCACCCCTGTGCTCAACCTCAACCGGGCTCCGGGGGTCGATGGTGAGCCGGACTATTCCCGATGCAGTGGAGAAGAAGATGGATCCGCCGCTCCCTGCACCGGGACCTGCAGTCGACCGTTCGATATACGGTTCTCCTGCTTTGCCGGTGAACCGGGCAGTCCCTTCTGCGAGCAGTTGTGCCTTCAGCCTGAGCCAGTCCACAACGAGAGCGCCTCCTCATAGCTGGTAAAGAATGGCAGGGCTGCAACAGCACCGATGATCCCTCTCCCTTCCAGGATAAGATCGAGACTTCCATCGGCGATCCTTGGGATAAGGTCACGGCGGACCTCTCCGCGCTTGACCAGGCGGCCGAACTGAAGGAGGGGGATGGGGTCAAACCCGGTGAAAACTGCCATCCCGGTATCATCGGAAAGCGTGTATCGTTCAAGGAGATCCCGGTAGCGTTCGACCAGGATCCCGGGCTCGGATGAAGCAAACTCGACCACGATGCTCACACAGTTCTTGGTCCGGTACGGAACCGGGAAGAGCTGGACAATGGTGTGGGAAAGGTAGCGCGATGCATCGTCCTCAACCGCCCGGGCGATGTTGTGCGTGAGGGTCCACGTCGCTCCCTCATCAGGCGTATCGGTATCATCAACCCCGATCAGGACCCGTTGCCTCCGCGGAAGCCACACCGTTGAGCCGGCCTTTTTCCCACCGCCCGCGGGATCGGAACGGCACCGGGTAACACCCCCCGCAAAGGACCGGCAGCTTGCCGCCCCGACACCACCTCCGCCAATTCCTACGTAGGAGATCTCGATTTCGTCATCCTGGACCGCAGCTCCGCATATTCCCGCAGGGAACTTCGAGCCCTGGAGATCTAGGTCAGCCTGGCCGGGATGCAGCAGGTACCGCATGGTGGGGCCGCAGTTCCGTACCGATCGGACCACAGGGCTCTGCGCGTAATGATGCTTTGACCACATCGCACCACCGAGGCAGTCAAAGAACTCGATCAGTTCTATGGCGCGGCCATTCTCATCGGTCACAGCCACGATGCCGGGATACTGGATGATATAAGGATCCCCGGGGATGTCTCCGCGATTTACTGGACCGGATCCTGGTATGAGCCGCTCTGCAGTTCTGTCTGGCATGGATGATGGCTCCCGGAAAGATGGATGGCCGAATTCCGGATTTTGTTGCCGAAAATCTCGTTAACAAAATAATCGTAGGCGGGATATTTAAGCAGATCGTTTGAGGTGAGGAAAAAAAAGGGAGAGATAATTAGAGAATCGAATGAAGCTCGAACTTGAAGGGACCGAGGTTCCCGCCAAAATTTCCGGCACTGATGAATTTTACCCCTGGTACGGTGCAGGCTGCACGAATTCCCTGGGCCATGGCTTCCTTTACACACTCTTCATCGAGGCCGTCAATGACAATCTCGAACATGGCTCTGACCCCGGTAGGGACCTTGCTGTCGGGGACCTTCTCCCGGAGGGTCGGACAGTACTTCTCGTTTGTGCTGGCAGGGATGAACTTGTACTTGTTCGACCCGACCTTGGATCCGCTCGATACAATCCCTCCGGGAAAGCTGGTGATGACCCCACAGACCGAACCGATGGCATCGACCGCTGCCTGGGCCCCCATAAGGGCGGCCATCTGGTTCTCCCCCATCACGAAGAAATTCCCCCCGGCAACTCCCTTGATGATACCGAATTCCTCTTCACCGATATATTCCCCGGACATGATGGGGATCACCCATACCTGCCTGCCCCCGACCTCTTTCTTGTATTCGTACCCGTCACCGAAGAAGTGCAGCTTGACGGGGACTTTTTCTTCGGCTTCCGGAAGACCGTCGAACACTGCTGTCGTCGGTGCCGTAATGATGCATTCGCCAATCCGTTCTATCAGTTGCTCCTTAATCTTCTTCTTGGCTGTACAGATGAGGATAGCAATACCAGGTCTGCCGTCGGGAGTCTCTTCGGGCGAGAGAATGCTCTCGATCCCTGCCTCACAGGGGCATCCAATGGCAGAGGTGGCAAATCCGGTCGCCTCAACGGCTGCATTGTATGCCCATTCTTCGGTCACGGCAGTAATGATGACCCGGGAAATCCAGGTGGGAAACGCTTCCGCATAGGTATTATCAATTGGCACTCCGTTTATTTCCATGTCAAACCTCTTTTTGAGAGAAGGTACCTGGGAACTATGTGAATAATTTTTCTTATTGTCACGGGCTCGCAGTAGACTGCTGTATTGTACAATTCCAAACCGGGCTTATTTTACCAGGATGAATCTTGAATTGCCCCCTATACAGCCATCGGGACCAACATAGTGTAGCAATTGAATTCATCATTACTCCACGCATCATTCCTTCACGGGAAGAGGCAGCTACTGATTCGCCGAATATTCATTTCACGGCAGAAAACACTCCCTCGATCTTCCATCTCATCCCGGATTTTATGATATCTGCCCATTCCCGATACCCTCCGCTCTTCACACGCTTGCCGCCACATTCAGCGCGTTTGGGCTGATCCGGTGGATCTCGTAGCATGGTAGAATAATGGGAATGTCGTAATCTTCAGATTTTTGTAATATTTACCCCAGATTTGTTCAACATCGCACGGTAGACAAAATGTTTAAACATGATGAGCATTTACCTCCCGTACACATCGGACAGAGCGCAGTCCAATGCGGGCTTATTTTCCAAGGGTTTATTGATTCTAAAAAAAGTAAAGAACATATACTTATCATAACCGTATGGCACAGGGGTAAAGTCCATGGAAAATTAGACAGGTTTATGTGTATAAGTTAACCATTCTTTTTTAGTCGATTTTTGAATCGATCTAGAGCTGGTGCGTGATACAAGCATGGCATTTGCGTTGCACGTTAACATGGAGCGTTGTACCGGCTGCAATAATTGTGTGGTCGCATGCCCTGTTGATGCGCTTGAACTCTTCACCCTGGATCCGGTGACAAACGAGAAGATCTACAAGGTGAAACACGGGAAAGCGATAATATTGGACTTCAATTCCGAGCTGTGCGCCGGATGCGGAGTCTGCGTCGAGGCATGCCCGCACGATGTGATCCGGCTATCCGGACGCGGGGCGGTCGTATCAGAAGCCAGGGTTGGCTGAATGAGAACATGGAGCGAATGAGAGGTTATTGAATGACACTGTTTCCAAAATTCTCCAAAAAGCGGGATGGCGTAAATGTCATCCAGGAACAGCGGCTCCTCCAACAGGTAAACCAATTGGTCCTCAACTCAGAGGTCTGCACCGGATGCGGGATCTGCGTTGAAGCCTGTCCTGAAGAGGCCATTGTATTGGGACTCGTCGGTGCTACCCGGAGAGGTGCGGTCGCCTATGCTGCGCCGGTTGATATCGATGAGGTGAAGTGTTCCTACTGTGGTGTCTGTGTGATATTGTGCCCATTCAATGCACTGACACTGAAAGTCGATGGAGAAGAACGCCTGCCGATTGTCGAGAAAGAAGGATTCCCCCAGTATGACATGGTCGCGACTATTGACGATGAAAAGTGCGTCCGGTGCACCATCTGCGAGGATGTCTGCCCGCGCGATGCCATCGACCGTGATGTCCCCGAGTTCGAAGGTACCCGCGAGGGAGGAAAAGAGCGCCAGCTTGCATTGACCAGCAAGACCACCTTCAAGGTCGATGACGAGAAGTGCACATACTGCGGTATTTGCGGTGCGCTCTGCCCGGCAATTGAGGTGAAGCATAAGCCCTTTACCGCTGAGACAGGCACGGTCGAGGGTGAAGTGATCTGGGACGAGGCCAAGTGCGACGCCTGCATGATTTGCGTTGAGGCATGCCCCGAGGAGTGCATCACTGTCGAGCGGGTTGTGGAGAGTGACAAGCTGCCCGGAAACGTCGATATCGACCAGGAAATGTGCTGCACCTGCACCTGGTGTTCCAAGAACTGTCCGACCGAGGCCATCACCATCGAAAAGATATTCGAGGGCGATATCGAGTTCTTCCCCGAGAAATGCCCGGGAGGGTGTTCCACCTGTGTCGAGGTCTGCCCGGCAAATGCCATCTACCTGCCGTCACCGGTTCCGGCAAGCCAGCTGAAGGGCAAGGTCGAGCCCACTATCGCCGTCAACAAGGATTTCTGCATTTACTGCGGCGCATGCGTGAATGCCTGCCCCGGAGAGGATATCATCAGGCTCCACCGGACCGGCATCCGCATCAAGGGTAAGGAGACCGATCTCTTCAGGAAGATCAAGGAGAAGTTGTTCACGCCACGGACTTCAAAAGTCAAGGAGGATACTCCCGGTAGCGTGCAGCTGAAAATGATGGAGAAGGCGTGAGGGAATCAGATATGCAAAGAACAAAAGGTTACCCCGAAGCGCTCGACAAGAAACTCGCCGACACCCGTCTCTTCGAGGACGAGCGCCATCCTGATTTTACCAAGACCATCGAGAAAATCTCGATGACCATCCCCCACATGTGCTACCAGTGTGGGACCTGTACCGCGTCCTGCCCTTCGGCACCGCGGAGTTCCTACCGGATCAGGAAGTTTGTCAGGAGAGCACTGCTGGGACTCGAGGATGAGTCCCTGACCGATCCCGATCTCTGGCTCTGTACAACTTGCTACAGCTGCACTGATCGTTGCCCAAGAGACATAGCCCCTACCGATGTAATCATGGCCATGAGGAACCTCGCAGCAAAGCGGGATATCATTCCGGTCAACTTCTTGAAGACCGTTCAGGCTATCTATACAACCGGACACGGTGTTCCCAACAACGATGTCAACCGCGCCGCCCGCAAGAAACTCGGGTTGAACCCCGAGCCGCCGACCACCCATGGATTCCCCCAGTATGTCAAAGGTATCCAGTACATTCTGGATTACTTCGGCCTCAAAGAGAGAGCCGACAAGATTGTCAAGGAACGGGAGGGATAAAATTTCATGCACGAATATGCATTCTTCCTCGGATGTATCGCGCCAAACCGGTATCCCGGATGTGAGGCAGCAGCCATTAAGACGAGCGAGAAGCTGGGCATCAAGCTGCTCGAACTTCAAGGCGCCAGCTGCTGCCCGGCACCCGGTGCGTTCGGGTCAATCGACCTGAATATATGGTATGCCATGGCTGCGAGGAATCTTTTGCTCGCAGAACAGATGAAGAAGGATATCGCCTTGATCTGCAATGGCTGTTACAAGTCCATTTATGAAGTGAACGAAAAACTGAAGCATCACAAAGAACTCCGTGAGGGTGTTAACGAGGTGCTCAAGGGTATCGACATGGAGTTCAAGGGGACCATCGATGTCTGGCACTTAGCCGAGCTCCTGTACGACCCCAAGATCTGTGGACTACAGAAGATTCGCGACAGTGTAACAGTGCCGCTCGAGGGGACACGGATTGCCGTCCACTATGGCTGCCACCTCATGAAGCCCAAGAAGGAGCGCCACTTCGGGAGCACCGAACACCCTTACTGGATCGAGGAGATGGTTGCAGCCCTCGGCGCCGAACCGGTAGAATACCGGAACAAGATGCTCTGCTGTGGTGCAGGCGGCGGGGTGCGGGGATACGATCTGGTCCACGCCATTGATATCACCAACGAGAAGATGATCAACTTGAGGGAAGTAAAAGCCGATGCTCTCACCGAAGTCTGCCCATTCTGCCAGCTGCAGTTTGACCGGGGCCAGATCGAGATTGAGGAGAAATTCGGGGTGAAATGGGGTCTCCCCGTGCTCCACTACAATGAGCTGCTTGGACTTGCCCAGGGGATGAGCCCGCAGGAGCTTGCACTCGACCTGCATGCGGTCAGTTGTGAACCGTTCCTGGAGAAGATCCTGTGAGGGAGGGATAAAAGATGGCAGAAAAAAAGACAAAGAAAGAGACCGCTCCCAAGAAGAAGGAAACCGCAAAGCCGGCAGCGCCGGTGAAGGCAGCAGCACCGGTAAAGACAGCAGCACCGGCCGAAAAAGCTCCTGCAAAAGAGCAGAAAGAGGCCCGCATCGGCGTATTTATTTGCCACTGCGGTACCAATATCGCCGGTTCAGTTGACATTGAAGGCGTGCAGGAATATGCAAAGACCCTGCCGAACGTTGCACATGTAGACAATTACCAGTACATGTGTTCCACACCCGGCCAGGGAAAGGTCAAGGAGGCCATCAAGGAGCACAACCTTACCGGTGTCGTGGTAGCAGCCTGCTCGCCGCGCCTGCACGAACCGACTTTCAGGACCGCCAGCAAGGAAGGAGGGCTGAACCCATTCCGGTTCGAGATGGCCAATATCCGCGAACAGGGCTCCTGGGTGCACATGCATGACCGCGAGGGAGCAACCGAAAAGGCAAAAGACGCCATCCGGATCGCGGTAGCCAAGGCGTCGCTCCTCCAGGATCTCATCCCGAAGAGCGTGCCCGTTGAGCATGCGGCTATGGTCGTCGGTGCGGGAATTGCCGGAATGCAGGCCGCCCTCGACCTTGCAAACGCCGGGATCAAGACCTACCTCATCGAGAAAAACCCGACCATTGGCGGCCGGATGTCCCAGCTCGACAAGACGTTCCCGACCCTCGACTGTTCGCAGTGTATCCTCACCCCCAAGATGGTGGATGTGGGCAGGAATGAGAATATCGAGCTGATGACCTGCGCCGAGGTGGAGAATGTCGAAGGTTACATCGGCAACTTCGATGTCACCATCCGCAAGAAGGCACGAGGGGTTCTCTCCATGGAAGAGGCCGAGGCAAAAGGAATCGTTGGCGGTGGATGCAACGGGTGTGGGGACTGCGAAGTGGTCTGCCCCGTCATCAAGCCGAACCCCTTCGAGATGGGGATGAAGCCCCGCAAGGCCATCTATATATATCACCCACAGGTCGTGCCGCTCATTTACCACATCGACTGGGACTCCTGCATCAAGTGTAACCTCTGCGTTGAGGCCTGCGGTGATAAGAAGGCTATCGACCTTGAAATGCAGGACGAGCTCGTGAAAGTCAAGGTGGGGACCGCCATCCTGGCAACGGGATACGACATCTTCCCAATCGAAAAGAAAGACGAATGGGGGTACAAGAAGTACGAGAACGTGGTCACCAGCCTCGAGTTTGAGCGCTTGATCTGTGCGTCGGGTCCGACTGGCGGCCACCTGGTCCGGCCGAGCGATGGTGCAACTCCCAAGAAGGTTGCCTTCCTGCTCTGTGCCGGTTCCCGTGATAGCACCGGAATTGGCCATCCCTACTGCTCGCGGTTCTGCTGCATGTACTCGCTCAAGCATGCCCACCAGATCATCGAGAAGATCCCAGATGCCCAGCCCTACCTCTTCTACATGGACATCAGGTCTTTTGGAAAGATGTACGAGGAGTTCTACTACCGTATCCAGGACGAGGGCGCCAAGTTCATGCGGGGACGGGTGGCAAACGTTCTCGAGGATCCGACCACCAAGAATCTCATCATCAATGCCGAGGACACCCTGCTCAACCGGCCGATCAGTCTCGAGGTTGACATGGTAGTGCTCGCTGCAGCGGTCGAGCCTGCAGCAGAGACCGACAAGACGAGGAAGCTCTTCGGTGTCTCACGGTCGATGGACGGATGGCTCCTTGAAGCCCACCCCAAGCTGAACCCGTGCGGGACCACCACAGCGGGTGTATTCCTTGCCGGTGTCTGCCAGGGACCAAAAGATATCCCTGATACGGTCGCATCAGCAGAAGGAGCCGCATCGGCTGCCAGCATCCCGATCCATATGGGAGAAGTGGAACTCGAACCTTACTTTGCCCAGTGCATTGAGGAGAAGTGCGCCGGTTGTGGCATGTGCGTGAACCTCTGTCCATACCAGGCCCTCTCGCTGGTCGAGAAGGACGGTCGGAAGGTTATGCAGGTCACCGAAGCAAAATGCAAGGGATGTGGGACCTGTGGAGGGTTCTGCCCCGGTGGTGCGATCTGGATGCAGCACTTTGCAACCCCGCAGATCATCGCCCAGATTGATGCGTTCCTCCTGGGAGGTGCGAAGTAATGGCAGAAGAGTGGAAACCCAAGATCCTCGGGATCATCTGTAACTGGTGCTCATATGCAGGGGCAGATCTTGCGGGCAGCGCCCGCACCCAGTACCCCCCCGACATCAGGATCGTAAGGGTGATGTGTACAGGTCGCGTAGACCCCCTGTTCATCCTGAAGGCATTCACAGACGGGGCTGACGGTGTCCTGGTCTCAGGCTGCCACTTCGGCGACTGCCACTACCTCGAGGGCAACTACAAGGGTGCAAAGCGGATGTTTATGTTGAAAAGCCTGCTTCGGAACATCGGCCTTGAGGACAAGCGCCTCAGGATGACCTTTGTATCAGCATCGGAAGGGGCAAAGTGGGCAAAAGTGGTTGAAGACGTGGTGAAGACCATAACCGACCTTGGTCCTAATCCCCTTAAAGAGCTCACCCGCTAAACGGAGGACTATTACGTGACCAAGATTGCACTGAACCTGATCACCGGACGCACCATCCAGCAGGGTGTTGCCATGGAAGGCGGAAAAGAGAAAGACGCCTATACCAAAGCCTGCGGCATCATCGAGATGGACATTTCCGATCTCAAGAAACTTGGTGCCTGGCGCAACACCAACGTCCGGGTGACCAGCAAACACGGGAGCGTGGTGGTCAAAGCTATTGAGGCCACCCAAGGTCCCCACCCGGGACTGGCCTGGATACCCCTGGGTCCCTGGGCCAATTGTGTAACCGACCCCAATACCTATTCCACGGGTATGCCCACGTTCAAGGGCGTTCCCATTGAGGTGGAGATCGCCATAAATGAAAAGGTACTCAGCTCTGTTGAGCTGGTACAGAAAAAATGCCGGGGTGAGATCTGATGACCAAGACAGTTACGGATGTTCTCTGTCCCTTCTGCGGGACTCTTTGCGACGACCTTGAGGTAGTGGTCACGGACGACGGCAAGACCATCGTGGACGTGTACAACGCCTGTGCGATCGGGGCGGAGAAGTTCATGCACGCCCAGGCCAAGGACCGGGTGAAGCGTCCGCGGATGCAACAGGCGGACGGCACCTACAAGGAAGTCTCGTATGACGAGGCCGTAGAGTATACGGCGCAGATGCTGGCCAACGCCAGGAAGCCGCTGATGTATGGGTGGAGTTCAACGAGTTGCGAGGCTCAGAGCGTCGGGCACGAGATTGCCGAGAAGGTCGGTGCGATTGTAGACAACACGGCAACGGTGTGCCACGGCACGACATTGATTGCCGTCCAGGACGTTGGTATCCCGAGTTGCACGCTCGGGGAGATCAAGAACCGGGCCGACCGGATCCTGTTCTGGGGTTGCAACCCGGCTCACGCGCACCCTCGGCACCAGTCGCGCTACTCGATCTTTCCCCGTGGATTCTTCACCAACAAGGGTCACAAGAACCGGAAGGTGGTAGTAGTAGATCCACGGAGGACCGACACTGCCAAGATGGCCGACTACCACTTCCAGATCGAGCAGGGCCGGGACTACGAGTTACTCTCGGCGTTCCGGGTAGCGATTCGCGGTGAATGGCTACCGGACACCGTGGCCGGGATTCCCAAGGAGAGGATCTACGAGGCCGCCGAAATGCTCAAGAGCGGCCGGTTCGGGATCATCTTCTTCGGCATGGGTGTGACCCAGTCTCTCTCGAAGAACCATAACATCGACAACGCCATCATGCTGACCAAGGATCTCAACGACTACACCAAGTTCAGCATCATGGCCATGCGGGGCCACTACAACGTGACCGGCTCCGGCCAGGTCATGGGCTGGCAGTTCGGCTTCCCGTATGCTACCGACCTCTCCCGTGGGTTTGCGCGGTATAACCCCGGCGAGACCACGTCCAACGACCTGCTGGTCCGCGGCGAGGTCGATGCGGTGTTCGTGATCGGCAGCGACCCTGGCGCCCACTTCCCGATCAGCTCGGTGAAGAAGATCTCCCAGTTGCCTTCAGTCTGCGTCGACCCCCACATCACACCCACCAGCGAGGTCTCCAAACTCCACGTCCCGGTCGCCTTCGTGGGTGTTGAGGTCGGCGGCAACTGCTATCGCATGGACAACGTCCCGATCGATGCCCGCAAGGTTGTCGACCCGCCGGAAGGCATGCTCACCGACGAAGAGTTCCTGACCCGGGTCAACCAGCGTCTCGATCAGCTGATGGAGGTGGAGTAATGTCCGAGTATCTGATAAAGAACGGGTTTGTCTTTGACCCGGTGCAGGGGATCAGGGGGGACAAGGCGGACGTTGCGGTCAGGGACGGCACGATCGTGGACAACGTGTCGTCCGGCGCAAAAGTGATCGATGCTGCCGGCAAGACGGTGATGGCCGGTGCCGTGGAGATCCACGCCCACATTGCCGGGCCCAAGGTGAACGAGGGGCGGAACTACCGGCCCGAGGACAAGTTGTTCACCTACAGGCCGAAGGGGAAGGGGAGCCGGATGGCCGGCGGGTTCTCGATCCCGACCACCTTCAAGACCGGGTATGAGTATGCCCGGATGGGGTATACCACGGCCATGGAAGCGGCGATGCCCCCGCTCTTTGCCCGGCACGTGCACGAAGAGATCCGTGACACGCCCATCATCGACGAGGGGGCTTACCCGGTGTTCGGGAACAACTGGTTCGTGATGGAGTATCTCAAGAACGGCGAGATCGAGAACACCGCTGCGTATATCGCCTGGCTGCTCAGGGCGTCCAAGGGCTACGCGATCAAGGTGGTCAACCCCGGCGGCACGGAAGCATGGAGCTGGGGGCTGAACTGCCTGACCGTGAACGACCCGGTGCCCTACTTCGACATCACGCCGGCCGAGATCATGACCGGCCTGATGCAGGCCAACGAGTACCTGGGCCTGCCTCACTCCATGCACGTGCACCAGAACAGCCTGGGCAACCCCGGCAACTATACCGTGACTCTCGACTCCCTGAAACTGGCCGAGAAGATCAGGCCCAACAACAAGTTCGGGCGGGACACGGTGCTGCACTCCACCCACCTGCAGTTCCACTCCTACGGCGGGGACAACTGGGGCAACTTCGAGTCCAAGTCAAAGGAGGTGATGGACTACGTCAACAAGCAGAAGAACATCACCATCGATACCGGTTGTGTGACCCTCGATGAGACCACCACCATGACCGCAGACGGGCCGTTCGAGCACCACCTGACCGAACTCAACCACCTCAAGTGGGCCAACATCGATGTCGAACTCGAGACCGGGTCCGGCGTGGTGCCCTACGTGTACAGCCCGGACATCAAGGTCTGCGAGATCCAGTGGGCTATCGGGCTCGAGATCGCTCTCATGACCAGGGACCACATGCGGACGTTCATCACCACCGACCACCCTAACGCCGGACCGTTCACCCGCTACCCCCGGATTATCAAGTGGCTGATGAGTGCCGAGGCCAGGAAAGAGAGGATCGAATCGTTCAAGCATGGCGCAAAGATGGTCGATGCTACCTACATCGCCGGTATGGACAGGGAACTCTCGCTCTACGAACTCGCCCAGATGACCCGGGCCGGGCCGGCAAAGGCGCTCGGGCTCGCGAACATCTACGGCGGGCTCGCACCAGGTATGGACGCCGATGTCGCGGTCTACAACTTCAACCCCGAGAGATCATACAAGCCCGATGAGATCGAGAAGGCGTTCTCCGCAGCGGCGTTCGTAATGAAGGCCGGAACACCGGTGGTCGTCGATGGCGAGATCGTCTCAAACGGCAACAAGCGGACGCTCTGGGTCGACGCAAAGACCAGCGAGAACCCCCAGGTCATGCGAGATATCCGTGACAAGTTCCTCAAGTACTACAGCGTGAACATGAACAACTATGACGTGGCCGGCCACTTCCTGACCAACCCCAGGGTCATCGAGGTCGATGCCGCCCGGTGAGGTGAGAGAGATGGAAACGGTAACACTTACCATAAAGACCCAGCCGGTACTCTTCCTCGAAGCGGACAACATCTCTCCGGATGTCTTTGCCGGGAAAACGGCTGCCGAGATAGCGGCGCTGCATGCCTACGAAGGCCGGGAGCAGACCACAATCGGCAAGTACTTTGAAGTGTCCGGGAACGCTGGGGCCACTGCGGCAGGTACCAGGATAGTTGTAAAAGGGGATGTCTCCCGGATCAAGTACATCGGCATGAAGATGACGGCAGGGGAAGTCGTCATAGAAAAAAGTCCCGACATGTATACAGGCGCCTGGATGCAGGGTGGAAAGCTCTTGGTCAGGGGCAGTACCAATGCTTTCACCGGTATCGGCATGAAAGGCGGCGAGCTGGTCGTTGAAGGTGATACCGGCAACTACCTGGGCGCCGCGTACCGCGGTGACTGGCGGGGGATGCAGGGCGGCACCATCCGGGTCAAGGGCAATGCCGGGTCCGACACCGGTTACTTCATGAACGGTGGTACCATCATCGTTGAAGGCAGTACGGACGTCCATGTTGGCACCCACATGGAGGGCGGCACCATCATCATCAAGGGAAACGCTCCGAGCAAGGTGGGGGGACAGATGGTGGAGGGAACGATTTACGTCTTTGGGGCCATCGATGTGATGATGCCGGGGTTCAAGTACGTGAAGGACGAAGAACTGGAAGTCGATGGATACAAGGGGCTCTTCTCACTCTTCCACGGCGATCTTGGTGAACGCCATCCCAAGCGTAAAGGTCAGATCGTATACGGGAAATTGTACCAGAAGATCTAATCCATTTTTAAATGATGAGCGCACCGCTCTTTAATATTCTTTTTAAGATCAGAACTGATTTAGTATTACGAGGAATAACCCTCATAGCATAATAAACATTCAAAAGAACATAAACATATGTTATATAAGAACATTCTCCTCATTTTTGTTATTATTCCGATATTTATATATAACGAATTTTTCTGTTGCAAAGCAGAAATCTTATATCGGGAGAGTAAGTATAGATGATTGTCCCGTGAGGGGACGTGCAATAGTGACTGGCATCTATCATCAGCCAACCAGATAGCTTGGCTCATCATTCAGTGATTGGAATGTATTGTGGTTAATAACGATTCAACGAGGATTATTATGGCAAAATACAAAGATACCGTTGACCTTTATGACGATCAGGGCAAGCTGCTTAAAAGTGGTGTTGCGCTGGACAAGATCAGCCCGCTGAAGAACGCCGGGATTGGGAAGGTCATTGACCTCACCAAGAGGACCGTTGCGGTCAACCTTGCAGGGATCGACAACGCCCTCAAGACCGGTGCAATGGGCGGCAAGAACAACCAGATCCTGGGATACAAGATCAAGTGTGACTGCGTCAAGGACGTCGACGCCATTTCCGACAAGATCGCGAAGATGGTCAGCGTCGAGGACAAGGATGATACCAAGGTCACCAAGGTAGGCGGCGGCAAGATGCTGCTCGTCGAAGTGCCCAGCGCCCGCCTGAAGGCAGCAGCGACATACGATGCTGCATCGACTGCCGTGGCCTCGGCAACTACCTATGCGATTCTTGACCAGTACAAGATCGGCATGTATGATGCCTCCTACGTCAAGTCTGCAATATGGGGTGGTTACCCCCACACCATGGACATGCAGGGCGGCAATATCGTCTCGATCCTGTCCATTCCCCAGAACAACGAGGGTCTTGGCTATGCGCTGAGGAACATCCCGGCCAACCACGTGGCCATGATGACCCACCGCAACGCCATGCAGACCGCTGCCCTCTCCGCGATCTTTGAGCAGTCCGGCGAGTTCGAGATGGGAATGGCCATCGGACCCTTCGAGCGTGCCCAGCTGCTCCTTCTCGCCTACCAGGGTCTGAACGCCAACAACATGGTCTACGATGTGGTCAAGCAAAACGGCAAGACCGGGACCATCGGTACCGTTGTCCACAGCATCGTCGAGCGGGCTGTCGAGGACAAGGTCATCAAGGCCGGCAAGAAGGGCAAGAGCGGGTATATCTTCTACGAGACGAAGGACCCGATGCTCTGGAACGCTTACGCTGCAGCCGGAACCATGGCCGCAACCATGGTCAACTGTGGCGCCGGGCGGTTTGCCCAGGCAGTCTCATCGACCCTGCTCTACTTCAACGACCTGCTCGAGCACGAGACCGGGCTGCCTGGCTGTGACTACGGCCGTGTGATGGGAGTCGCGGTCGGATTCTCGTTCTTCAGCCACTCTATCTACGGTGGCGGCGGGCCGGGAGTCTTCAACGGCAACCACGTGGTCACCCGGCACGCTGCCGGTGTTGGTATCCCGTGCGTGTGTGTTGCATGCTCGCTTGATGCCGGAACCCAGATGTTTGGCCCTGAGCAGACCTCGAAGATCTACCAGGACACCTTCGGACAGGTCGATGAGTTCAAGAAGCCCCTGCAGGCTGTAGCCAAAGGTGTCTGAAGCAAGTTTGGATAGAATGACATACGCCACATATCCTCAAGTCAGGATCGTCTCCGAACGGCTGATGAACCCGGAGACCACGGAACGGGTGATGAACCTGATCCTTGCAGTGGGGGGGATAAGGAGGGTCGTGTTGAACGGACCCCGGATCCCACCCAGCATCCCCTATGGTCCGGCACGCGGGGTCGTGAACCCCCATACCATGCGAAAGACCATATCGTTGGGCGGACAGGAGGTGGAACTCGAAGTGCACGTCGGCACCATACTGCTTGAGCTTGAGAGTGAGGAGTATATCCCAAAGATCAAGGCAGCGTGCGATGAGGCGTTCACCACAATGAGTTACTCCCTTAAGGAAGGCAGGTTCATGAAGACCGAGCCGACGATCGTGGACTATGCGAAATACGGGCCTGATGCCGATAAAGCCATCATTGGAATCACCGACCCGGGAAGCAGGTCCGGTCCGATCATCATCCAGGGAACCAAGTAGTTATGCCGATGGGGCGCGTCACTCAGGTCGTTGATTGCCGGGAGGCAATGGGAATGGGAAAGGGCGGTGGGATCGCCCAGAGGGGAACCATCTCGGAATGCCGATACCCCGATGTCATAGTGGTCGGCATGTCCCCTGGACGCCGACACGTCACCAAGCCCGTGTGCGATATCACTTCGGCGCTCCGGCAACAGGGGGTCGAGTACTCTATCAGCACCCTGGTCCTGAACGCAGGAAGCGGTGTACCCCCCGATGCAACCAATATCGGCGGTGCCGTCCTCGGCGCATACTTTGGCCTCACGGAGAAAGAGATACAGCAGATCGAGAAACACCGGGTCGCCATCCTCCACCACGGAAACGTCCGTTCCCATGTTGTGCACAAGGTGCGCTACATACTCGAGCGGTGCGACGTGATGGCAGTGGTGGTGTCCCAGGCCCCGGTCGATTTTGAGGATTTTGCGAAAGAAGGAGTGAAAACCGCCCTGGTGATGCCACCCCCCGACAAGGTAAAGACGAAGGGGACTGTGATGGCCATCGTCAGCGGTGTCACCCGGGGACAGACGCCGACCCGGGAGAAGATGGCGGAAGTCATTCGCGCAGTGATGAGACTGATCAAAACACAGGAGAGATAAAAAAATGGCATACAAACCACAGTTTGGGCCCGGATCCACCGTTGTCGCCGAGAACCGGCGCAAGTACATGAACCCGGGCTATAAGCTGGAGAAGATGCGTGACCTGTCGGACGAGGACATCGTCCTGCTCATGGGACACCGGGCGCCTGGTGCAGCATACCCGACCGCCCACCCGCCGCTCGCAGAGCAGCAGGAGCCCGACTGCCCGATCCGGAAGATGGTCACCCCGACCGATGGTGCCAAGCACGGTGACCGTATCAGATACATCCAGTTCACCGACTCTATGTTCTTTGCGCCCACCCACCCGTACGAGAGGTCGTACCTCGAGTCCTACCGCTTCCGCGGAATAGACCCGGGGACCCTGTCCGGACGTCAGATCGTGGAGTGCCGCGAGCGTGACCTCGAGAAGTACGCCAAGGAACTGGTCAACACCGAGCTCTTCGACCCGGCACGCACCGGCATCCGCGGTGCGACCGTGCACGGGCACTCGCTCCGTCTGGCTGAGGACGGGATGATGTTCGACATGCTCCAGAGGTGTGTCCTCGACAAGAAGGCCAACATGGTCAAGTACGTCAAGAACCAGATCGGCGAGCCCCTCGACAAGGAAGTCAAGGCCGGCAAGCCGCAGGATGATAAGTGGCTCAAGGCGCACACCACCATCTACCACTCGCTCGGCGGCGTTGCCTACCGTGACGATGCTGAAACCATCGAATGGGTCCAGCGCATCCACACGCTGAGGACGAAGTATGGATTCATGCCGGAGGAGTGATTGATATGGCAAAAGCAAAAATCGAGAGAACCCAGAAGATGTTCCTGGCATCCCTGAAGGAGAAGTTCGCCGAAGACCCCCAGTCCACGAACGTGCTCTATGCCCGCGCGGGCCTGAAGCAGTCCCCGAGGAAGATGGAGTTCGTCGAGGCGGGGAAGAAGATGGCGATGTCACGTGGCATCTCCATGTACGACCCCGTCCGCTGCCACCTGGGTGGTATCCCGCTCGGACAGCGCCAGCTGATGACCTACGAGGTCTCGAGATCCGGCGTGTTCGTTGAGGGTGACGACCTCCACTTCGTCAACAATGCTGCCATGCAGCAGTTCTGGGACGACATCAGGAGGACCATCATCGTCAACATGGACCTTGCCCACCAGACCCTGCAGAAGCGTCTGGGCAAGGAAGTGACCCCCGAGACCATCAACGAGTACCTCCACGTGCTCAACCACGCCATGCCCGGTGCAGCAGTGGTCCAGGAGCACATGGTCGAGACCCACCCCGGCCTGGTCGATGACTGTTACGTCAAGGCATTCACCGGTGACGAGGAGATGATGGACTCGCTCGAGCCCCAGTTCGTGATCAACATCGACAAGCTCTTCCCGGCCAAGCAGGCTGCCCAGCTCAAGGCATCTGTCGGCAAGGCACTCTGGCAGGCCATCCACATCCCGACCATCGTCTCAAGAACCTGCGATGGTGGAACCACCTCGCGCTGGTCTGCGATGCAGATCGGTATGTCCTTCATCGGTGCCTACCGCATGTGCGCCGGTGAGGCCGCCGTCGCCGACCTGGCATTCGCTGCAAAGCACGCCGGGGTTATCCAGATGGCAGACATCCTGCCCGCCCGCCGTGCCCGTGGCCCGAACGAACCGGGAGGCATCAAGTTCGGACACTTCGCCGACATGATCCAGGGAGACAGGAAGTACCCGCACGACCCTGCCCGGGCCTCGCTCGAGGTCGTCGGAGCCGGAGTCATGCTGTTTGACCAGATCTGGCTTGGGTCCTACATGTCCGGCGGTGTCGGGTTCACCCAGTACGCAACCGCTGCCTACACGGACAACATCCTTGATGAGTACACCTACTACGGGATGGACTACATCAAGCAGAAGTACAAAGTCGACTGGCAGAACCCGAACGAGAAGGACAAGGTCAAGGCAACCCAGGAGGTCGTCAACGACATGGCCACCGAGGTCGCCCTGAACGGCATGGAACAGTACGAGCAGTACCCGACCCTCATGGAGGACCACTTCGGCGGTTCCCAGCGTGCCGGTGTGCTCGCCGCTGCCTGCGGTCTGACCTGTTCGATCGCCACCGGGAACTCCAATGCCGGTCTGAACGGCTGGTACCTGTGCATGCTCATGCACAAGGAAGGCTGGTCACGGCTCGGGTTCTTCGGCTACGACCTGCAGGACCAGTGCGGTTCCGCAAACTCGCTCGCTGTCAGGCCGGACGAGGGTGCAATCGGAGAGTTCCGTGGACCGAACTATCCGAACTACGCCATGAACGTCGGACACCAGGGAGAGTACGCCGCTATCGTCGGTGGTGCTCACTACGGACGCGGAGATGCCTGGTCGCTCAACCCGCTGATCAAGATCGCCTTCGCCGACCCCTCGCTCAAGTTCGACTTCGCCGAGCCCAGGCGCGAGTTCGCAAAGGGTGCCATCCGCGAGTTCATGCCCGCCGGAGAGCGCTCTCTGATCATCCCGGCCAGGTGACCCGGGAAAACCACCTACTTTTTTTCAACAATTACGGGGTATTTTTCCGATTTTTTGCATGTATGCAATGGGTGCTATGCACATAGAACACTCAGCGACGCTCCTCGCGGTTTCGCCCCCAGGATCCCTCCGCCGCTGTGGCGTCCCCCGGCGCGATAGGGCGGTTTTACTTTTCTAATCCCACATCCTTTCACCGGATGGCCGAAGAAAGAAATGAAAGGAATGTCTGACCGACGGCACTTATGCCTGAATCGGAAGCCATAATGCCGGTGGAGGTGGAACAGATAGATTGAGCATGAAGAACCCCTTCCACGTGATGCTCATCCCGACCCTGGGATGCCCGGCCCGGTGCCGGTACTGCTGGAGCTCGGAGCCGGGGTCCCCTGTCATGGACATCGAGGTGGTTGGGGAGGTCATCGAATGGCTCCGGGAGTTTCCCGATAAAAGAGTCACCTTCACGTTTCATGGCGGAGAGCCATTGCTTGCCGGTGCAGAGTTTTACCGGCAGGCTTTACCGCTCCTGTCTGCGGGCCTACCCGGGATGAAGCCGGAATTCGCCATCCAGACCAACCTCTGGTTGATGACCCCGGAAATAGCAGATATCTTTGCAAAGTACCATGTCCCCATCGGAACAAGCATCGACGGCCCTCCTGAAATAAACGACATGCAGCGCGGAGAAGGGTACTTTGAAAAGACCATGAAGGGCTACGAGATTGCAAAGGCCCATGGTCTCCGGGTGAGCTTTATCTGCACCTTCACTGCACAATCGGCACAGTCGCGGGAAGAGATCTACCATTTTTTCAACAGCAGGGGGTACACCCTCAAGCTCCACCCTGCGCTCCCTTCCCTGCGAAACAGCAACCCGGAACCCTATACCCTCGATCCCGGTGAATATGGTGAGCTGCTCGTGTACCTGCTGGACCAGTCTCTTGAGCACCCAAACGGGATCGAGATCATGAACATCAGCGACCTGGTCAAATGCGTGCTCGTCCGCCACGGCACGGTCTGCACCTTTGCCGACTGCATGGGCACCACGTTCGCGGTTGGCCCCGATGGAAGTATTTACCCGTGCTACCGGTATGTCGGGATGCCGGAGTGGGTGATGGGCCTGGTGTACGATCACCCCTCGCGAGAAGACCTCGCCGGCTCCGATGCCTGGAAGCGCATGGACCGGTTTAAAACCTTTGTCGACGAACACTGCAGGGAGTGCAGGCATATCCGTTACTGCAGGGGAGGTTGCCCCTACAATGCCATGGTCCCGACAGGCGGCGAGATTGCCGGGGTCGATCCCCACTGCGTCGCGTACAGGAGGATATTTGACGAGATAACTGAGCGGCTCGACCGGGAGATGCAGGAAGGGCCTGGCCTGGAAATGCCGGCATCAGGACCGCGAATGCCGAAAAAGCCCGGGATAATGTCGCTGATGCAGCGAATGGTAAGCAGGTAGAAAGGCGCTTCCCCGATTATTCTTTTTCCTGGTCCATCAGATCGCGAATCCCTGCCACACCCGGCTCGCGACCGTGTGAATCAGGTCACCTCTCCGGGAAGAACAGCAACGAAAAAGATACCGTGGTTAGTGGTCGCACATGCTCTCGCCCGGCACAATCCTATCTTGTGCAAAGCAGAGTGCGACCTCGTCCACCGAGCCCTGTATTCCGAGAATGACGCCGATACCCTGCTCTTCGAAGAGCCGTACCGCTTTCATTCCCATGCCGCCGGCAAGAACATGCGTTATCCCGCATGAGGCCAGCATCCGGGGGAGTTTTCCCGGCTCGTGCCCGGGACTGATGATATATTCCTGTTGTACGATCTCCTGGCCCCTGATATGGTAGATTACGTACCTCTCGCAGTGGCCGAAGTGTGAGGAAACACCGGATCCATCAGCTGCGATGGCGATCCGCTTTATTGCCGGTTCAACCTTGCCGTCCATGGATCAGTATCTCCAGCACCATCCCCCGAACCTTCCGCCACGCCTGCCGCCGCCAAATCCTCTTCCGCATCCCCAGGGGATACCACCGCGGCCTCTTCCGTAGACGGCCGGTCCGGGTCCCCATGCAGGCCATGCAGGAGGGAGCTGTGACTGATCGGGAGCCTGTTCCTGAGGTTCTGTACCAGCCGCCTGGGGGGTCGTCCCCTGTTGCGGCACGGGCAGGCGGCCGGTTGCACACCAGCCCCGGCCCCACCCGGTCATGGGCCCCCGTCCCAGGGGGCCGGTTCTATCAAATCCTGGCATTGTGTTCAACACCTGGCACATTGGTGCCTTAATTACTCATATGAGTGAAAATATATAAAGATGATGTATTCGGCACGTCTGAACTATCGATTACCCCATTCTCCCTGCCGGTGACGGCGGCGGCAGAGCCAGTCGCCAGGCACCATGGAGAGCGCGGTATCCTGCGGGCAGTTACCCTCAATCCGTCGCTCACACCTGCCAATCTCGATTCGTTTGCCGTGGATGAGCGCATCGGCCACCTTCTTGCGGGCTTCGTGGAGGTCTTTCCAGATCGTTCTCCGGGAGACCCCCATGACGGCACTTGCCTCTTCCTGCGCAAGACCGTTCAGATCGACAAGTTTCAGGAGTTCTAGCTCCTCAGGGAGAATTACAACGGTTTCTTCAAATGAAGGGGTGTTGCACTGCGGTGCATAGCAGCGGAGTGGTCCACAGGGATCAATACGTCGCTGCACCCGTGGGCGGCCTCGCCGTCTTGCTCCTTCCGGTCCTCGTTCATGCATGATTCGGCTACCAAAGCTCCTGGGATATATTATCCCAGATACACCTAATTGCTTCCGATGCCGGAACATCGTACTCGGTTACCGGCCGTCCCATCCGTACCGCTTCCATGACGGCTTCATCATAGGGTATCTCTCCCCTGAACACCAGTTCCTTTTTCCTGCAATAGTCCCTGATCTCTCCCGATATCCGGGAATTGAGGTCGGACTTGTTGATAACCACCGATACCTGCGTCCTGAGACTACGGCTGACCCGGACCACCCGTTCGAGATCGTGGAGCCCTAAAACGCTCGGTTCGGTCACCACCATCACGTGATCGGTCCCGGTGATAGTCGCGATAAGCGGGCACCCGATCCCCGGTGGGCCGTCGATGAGCATCAAGTCGCAGTCGTTATTTCGGGAAAGCGCCATTTTTTTGATATCCGATACGAGGAGCCCTGAGTTCGCGGCTCCGGGTGCGAGCCGGGCATGCACTAGGTTCCCGTAGGAAGTCTGTGAATAGAAGATCTCACCAACGATGCGGGGCTGCATGCTGACCGCCCCGGAAGGACAGACCAGCCTGCAGACCCGGCAGCCCTCACACCGGCCGGGATCAACGCTGAATGTCCCGTTGACCATCGAGATTGCATCGAACCGGCAGGCATCGCTGCAGATCCCGCATGCCGTGCAGATACCGGGATCTATGCACGCCGCTTCCATCCCGTAAAAATCCTTTCGTTCGAGGATCTGGGGATTCAGGAGCAACTCGAGGTTTGCGGCATCAACGTCGCAGTCGACCATGACCCGCGAACGGATGCATATCTGGGCAATCGCCCCGGTAACCACCGTCTTTCCGGTCCCCCCCTTTCCGCTGACCACCGCGAACCGGATCATGCCCCCTCCCAAAGCGCCCTGCATGCCCCGCCGATTGCACGGAACCGCTCTTTCCATACAGGATCCCTGCGGGATATGAGGTCTCCGGAACCCTGGATCTCGGCTATCTTTCGTTCGAACGGGATAACCGCGAGCACCGGGATCTTCTTCTCTTTACAGAACCGTAGTGCCGCTTCGTCCTTCCCATCGCTCCGGTTGATAACCACTCCTGACGGAATTCCCATCTGCGAGGTCACGTCATATGCAAGCGCGAGATCGTGGAGACCAAAAGGAGTTGATTCGGTAACAAGGATGCAGACATCCGACCCCTGGAGGGTTTCTACTACGGGGCAGGATGTCCCTGGAGAGGCATCGAGAATGACCCACGCAGCACTCCCTGCAGCGTCTTTTGCTTTCTGTATCACCTTCACTGCCAGCACTTCACCTTCATTGAGCGTGCCGGTCACCAGCCTGAATGAGGTGGTAATTGCTCGTTCCGTAACGGTCCCAATCGGACGGGGGATCTCCGCGATCGCTCCCACGGGGCAGGCGATGGTGCACCCTCCGCAGGAATGGCAGTGTTCAGGGAAGAAAAGTACCCGGTCCTTTGCCGCAACAAGCGCCCCGAACGCACAGAACCTGGCACAGTCACCACAGAGCGTGCAACGGTCCGGATCGACATCCGGAACCATGATCGTCACCGGAGTCACTACCGCCCGGGCTTCCGGGAAAAAGAGGTGCAGGTTCGGCTCTTCGACGTCACAGTCAACGAGCGTTACCGGGTCTGAAGCGGCAAGAGACCAGGCAAGGTTGGCGGCAACCATGCTCTTCCCGGTTCCCCCTTTTCCGCTTGCAACAGTAATTATCATGAACCGCCTATTGTTCCTTCAGCCCTCCGCTCTTGTATGCGGCGATGGCGTCCCTGACCGTGCTTCCTGCCTGATCGTAGAGGAGGATGGTGATCCCTCCGGCCTTCAGTGCCCCAAGGGCATTTCCACCGATCCGTGCAGTGACGAGCACCTGTACATTCTTATCGAGTAGGAACTGCGCAGCCCGGGGCCCGACCCCCCCCATGCCCTCGGCAGCGGGGTTCTTATACGATTCGGTCGTCCCGCTTTCCGCATCGAAGATCACATAATACGGTGCACGCCCGAACCGTTCGTCGACCAGGTCTCCGGGTTCAGGTCCCTTGGATGGAATACAGATTCGCATGGTTCTTCCCTTAATTATTTCTCATATGCGTATAATGAACACTCCCGTCCCGGCATCAGGACAGGATACCGATTCGTGCCAGAGAGTATCGGATAATCAGGAGTTTAATATTTCTCTCAAGCGTATGGGTACAGTGCGAATGCAGGTCCAGGTCATCTCCCCGGGATTCTATACCTATGGTGCCATGGTAATCGGGGGGCTCCTCAGGTCGGCCGGTGCCTCGGTCACCCTCCACCGGGACTTTTCTGCGGACCCGTCCCAAGTTGTATTTCTTAGTCTCTACTCTACCCAGCACCTGCTCGATCCGAAAATCCGGGACTTTATTTCCCGGGCACACCGGTCGGGAACGAAATGCTATGTCGGCGGGCCGGTCTCGGCAGCCCCTGGAATGGTCCTCGGAGAACTTGCCCCCGATGCCGTAGTCATCGGTGAGGGGGAAGAGGTCGTCATCTCACTCCTTACCCAGGGGTCACCTGGCACTATTCCCGGGACTGCCTATGTCCGGGACGGCGAGGTAATCATCAACCCGCCCGTTACCCCGTCAACACTCGAGCGACCGCTCCCGCTCATTCCTGATGATATCGGATCCCAGGACATACGGGGTGCGAATGTCTACATCGAGACGCACCGGGGATGCCTCGGGGCCTGTAGTTTCTGCCAGGTGCCCCGGTTCTTCGGGAGATCCATCCGGAGCCGGGAGATCGGCGACATCCTTGCTGAAGTCCGGGCCTTCCGAGAGAAGGGTGCCCGGAGGATCTCTATCTCCGGCGGTACCGGTTCCCTCTACCAGTACCGGGACGGAAAGATGGATCCCGGGTCCTTTGTTGACCTCCTGTCGGGAATGGCAGAGATAATGGGACCGCGGAATGTCTCAGCTCCCGACATCAGGGTCGACTGTATCAGTGACGAGATACTCGATGCCATCCGGAAATACACCATCGGATGGGTCTTCTTCGGCATCGAGTCCGGGAGCGATCGGGTCCTGGCCCAGATGGGAAAGGGGGTGAACAGCTCCCAGGTCGCCGACGCGATCGCGGCATGCCGGCAGCACCGGCTCGCGGTTGCCGGGAGCTTCATCGTCGGCTATCCGAGCGAAGAGCCTGGTGATCACGAGCTGACAAAAACGTTTATCGCTGAGCATATTCTCGATGACCTCTTTGTTTCCATCGCAGAGCCACTCCCTTCGACCCCGCTCTCATCTCTTGCTCTCAGGACACCGCGGGAGGCAAACCCGCTTTTTATTCCCCACACCGGTGAATACCGCCCGTTGCACCTCACCGAAGCCGAAGCCCGCTTCTTTGACCTCTCCCTTCACGGAGCAATGTTCCGCACCCGGCCTCTCCTGGTGTCCGGCCCCCATTACGATACCTTCCTTGCAGAAGGGCGAAAACAGGGAAGGGAAATCCGATCGGTGTACGACGTTCTCGAGAAATATCATGGGAAGTGAATGGACGGGTTTGCTCCCGTTCCACTGGACCTCCGCTTTTCTGCTATGAAAAGCCTGGTTGACTTTTAAACAAGCATGCTTTATTTAAGTCAACTGTGAATGAGTTAAAAATCGCTGGAAAACCCGCCGTTTTGGGATTAAAACGCAAAAAACCGGTATATAAGCAAAAATTTCGAAACCTTTAACTTATTACCGGCGCAACTGTTTCCTGAACCACAAAGGGTTTGTACTCGTTGTGAGTGGCAATGCATGATGAACACTCTCGTGCACTATTCAGCACGCAGGGAGGAGGCTAAATGGAAAGTATTGTATTTGGCATTGGAATAACTGCTTTGGCAGGGGCACTTGCCACCGTTGCCGGTGCTGCCGAGAACACTGAATCTGATATCGGATCACAGGGTGACCCGAACTCCCAGGTTCAGCTAGCTCCGCAGATGGGATATTTGCACCGGATCTTCAATAAAGCCATTGCCGGTGAACCGCCGGCATATGGGCTGTGGATTGCCCTTGGCGCCGGGCTTGCCTGGGCCTTTATGGCAATGCAGATTAACCCGATACTTGCACTCATTCTCGGAAGTACCATCGCCGTCTTCATCCAGGGAATCTATGCTACCACCGCATACCTGGGGAGAATTGCAAGTCTCGCTAAATTCGGACAGCCGGTATACATCGATATCCTGAAGTCGATGACAACGGTGACCATGGCACATGCCTTTGTCGCCATATTCACCACCGTGACCTTATGCCACCTGATCAACGCCGCGCTTGGCCACCCGTTCCCGTTGCCGCTCCTCGGCATCGTTTGGGGTATCGCGCTCGGTGCAGCAGGGTCGGCAACCGGGAACCCGTTCTATGGGAAGGAGCGGCAGTATCAGAACCAGAAGTACGGTGCAGGGGTCCCGATCGCTGCTTCCGGTAACATTGTCAGGTATGCCGAAGCTGGTGACAGGAACTCTCTTGATAACGGCTGGTTCTCCGCAAAGCTTGGCGGCCCGGCATCAGGAATCTGTTTCGGGCTGATCGTCTTCTTCGAACTCTGGCGAACCGTGATCTTCGAAGGGATCGGCGCAGGCTGGGGTGCAATCATCGTCGGTATCATCCTGATCCTGCTATTCATGGTGATCGACCGGTACATCGAGGTCTGGGCCCGGAAGAACTTCGGCCCGTATACGAAGCCTGAGGGGGCATCCGCATGACCGCGATCGCTGCAAAACCGACAGCCGCTGACGCCATGGACATGACCGCGACCTTCATCGGTATCATCATTCTTCTCGTCATCATCGCCGCGACCTATTTCCTCGTCGGTTCCGGAATGGCGTTAATGGCCCTGATCGGCATTATCGTGGGCGGAATCTTCATCGGGTTCGGGGTGCACTTCGTGCCGGTCGGCGGTGCGCCCGCGGCAATGGGGCAGGCACCCGGTATCGCAACCGGAGTGGCAATGCTTGCGGCCGGAGCCGGGCTTGCCGGACTCTTCGGCGGTGCCTGGGCAGCTGAGCTCGGCATCGTTGTAGCAACTATCACCGGTGCAATCGGGGGAGGCCTGATGATGGCCATCACCTGCATGTTCGTGAACGTAATCTACGTCTTCGGCATGGGAATTCCCTCGGCATCAGGAAAGGTTGCAAAAGACCCGATTACCGGGGATACCCAGGCGGAATACAAATCGCAGGGGACTGAGGGACACGGGCTTCCGTTCGTCTCTTATATCGGCGGTGTCATTGGCGGCCTCTTTGGAGGTGCCGGAGGTACGCTCATCTACATAATGCTCCTTGGTGTTTACAAGGAAGAGCTCCCCGGAATGATGAACGCACTGCCAGGACAGGTCTTCCCTATCGCCGTCACCCTCGCCGGTATCTTCGCCATTGGGATGTTCCTTGTTAATGCGGTGCTTGCTGCGTATAACATCACCGGTACGATCGAAGGACCCCATGACCCCAAGTTCAAGCGATTCCCCCGTGCTATCGTGGCTTCGGCAATCGCCTCCGCGGTCTGTGGGATGGTCGCGATCATGATCGTTGCGCTGTGAGGTGCTGACATGGCAATAAAAGTTGAAAAGATAGAGGGAGGCATTCCCCACAACACGATCATGGTCGCCGGCCTCATCGCCACCGTGATCTGTGTATACCTCACCTATGCCAACGTGCTCACTGGCACCCAGTACTTCGCATTCTTCGGAGGACTGGCAACTGTCGCTGCCCTGGTCTGGGGAAGTCACACCATCAAGCACCTGTGCAGCTACGGTATTGGAACGGGCGTCCCGTCTGCCGGTATGATGGCATTCGGCTCAGGTGTCATTGCAATGCTTTTTGCGACCAAATACGGGATCGTTGCACCCATAATCGCCATAGTCCTGGCAGCAGTCATCGGGGCAATTCTCGGATACCTGTCCAACAATGTACTGAACATGAGGATCCCGGTAATGATCCAGTCCCTCGTGGAAATGGCGATCATCGGGGCCCTGGTGCTCATGGGTTACGCCGCCATGATGAGCGGATCCTTCGAGCTTTCGGGACTTACAACCGGCAGCGTCAGCATCCTCGGACTCTCACTTCCGAGCTACGAAGCCTCGTTCGTCGGCGGTGCACTCATCGCCACGGCCTTCATGCTCGGTGGTATCGCCATCCAGCACCCGTTCAATGCGTGCCTCGGCCCCAGCTGGACCCAGGACCGGATGCTCTACCTTGCAGCCGAATGTGGATTCCTTTCCATGATTGCCGCTGCGGTCATGTCCATGCCCCTCGTTGGCATGAGTGCGGCACTAGTGTCGCTGTTCGTCGCGGTCGTTGGCTGGTATTACACATACATCAAGTATATCGAACTCTCGAAGCGCGATGCAGCATCCTGGCTTGATGCCAAGCCGATACCTGAAGTGGAGGGACTGTAACATGTACGTTGAGGTTCTTCCCGAATACGGCCTGGTCGTCGACCCCATGATCGGTATCGTGACTACAGCAGGGGAGTCGCTTGCCCCCGTAATCGAGAAAGTGGCAGAACTCGAGGCTATTGCCGACGATGTCGTCAACATGCTCTCAGGAAAGGGCAACCTGCTTGCCTCATTCCCGGGACGTGACAACAACCTCTCGGTAGCCGGAGGGGTAACCGCCTTCTGGTACGGGCTTGCAGTGGGGCTCTTCATTGCAGGAATATACGTGTTCCATCTGATGTGAGGTGAGAGATATGGCAGAAAAGAAATCACCAGCAAGCGGGTGGCCGATCGTCAAGGGTGACTTCCACTCCGGAGACGCCAACAACCCGGTTGCGGTCATGACCTGCGGTTCCCACCTCGATGAGACAGGGATCTGTGACAGGGGAGCCGCCATCTGCGGGTCCTGCAAGACCGAGAATCTCGGACTGGAGAAGGTCATCGCAAACATCATCTCCAACCCCAACATCCGTTTCCTCCTGCTCTGCGGGACCGAAGTCAAGGGTCACCTGGCCGGAAATACCATGGAGGCCCTCCACAAAAACGGGGTCAAGGAAGGCAGGGTTGTCGGGGCAGAAGGTGCCATTCCGTTCATCGAGAACCTCGCCGATGACGCCATCAAGCGGTTCCAGGAGCAGTGTGAACTCGTCAATATCATGGAGGCCGAGGACATCAACACCATCGCCGCCAAGATAAACGAGCTCAAAGCACGCGATCCCGGTGCATTCGCCGCCGATCCCATGATCGTCGAGGTCAAGGAAGCCGCCGGCGGTGCCGAAGAGATGGGTGGAGTGGTCCAGCCGATGTCAGGCGAACTCGCCCTGATTCACGCGAGAATGAAAGTGATCGAGAAGATGGTCGTCGATATCGGGTACCGCAACAGGTTTGCGGCTGGCGTCTACTCAGGCAAGGTCGAAGGCATCATGATCGGCCTGATCGTCTCATTTGCCCTTCTAGGGTTCGTGTTAATGGGGTGATTTGAAAATGGCAGAAGAAGAAGGTGCAAAGATGGCAGGACCCATCAGGATGGTCGCAATCGACCGGATGGTCGAGAACATGCGCTACAAGGCGCAGATCATCGCACGCTCAAACAAGTTCGATTCGGCCATCACCGAATCGGGCATTATCGGGTTTGCTATCGGACTGTTCGTTGCCCTGATCCTGGTTACGGTACCTGCGGTGTTTGTGTGAGGTGAGAGACATGGCAGAAAAGAAATCACCAGCAAGCGGGTGGCCGATCGTCAAGGGTGACTTCCACTCCGGAGACGCCAACAACCCGGTTGCGGTCATGACCTGCGGTTCCCACCTCGATGAGACGGGGATCTGTGACAGGGGAGCCGCCATCTGCGGGTCCTGCAAGACCGAGAATCTCGGACTGGAGAAGGTCATCGCAAATATCATCTCCAACCCCAATATCCGTTTCCTCCTGCTCTGCGGGACCGAAGTCAAGGGTCACCTGGCCGGAAATACCATGGAGGCCCTCCACAAAAACGGGGTCAAGGAAGGCAGGGTTGTCGGGGCAGAAGGTGCCATTCCGTTCATCGAGAACCTCGCCGACGACGCCATCAAGCGGTTCCAGGAGCAGTGTGAACTCGTCAATATCATGGAGGCCGAGGACATCAACACCATCGCCGCCAAGATAAACGAGCTCAAGGCACGCGATCCCGGTGCATTCGCCGCCGATCCCATGATCGTCGAGGTCAAGGAAGCCGCCGGCGGTGTTGAAGCGGCAGTCGCAGGGGTTAATCCCCAGTTCCTCGAGATCGAGCAGCGTCTCGACAAGATCGAGAAGCAGATCGAGTTTGCAGATGCCGAGATCGCCCAGCGCGTCGGAAGAAAAATCGGTCGGGACATTGGTATCCTCTATGGCCTGGTGGCAGGACTCACAGTGTTTATCCTGCTCCTGGTACTGCTCCCGAAACTCAACGTCTTAATGTAATGGAGGTGTGAAAGAACATGTTCAGATTCGAAAAGAGCAGCAGGTTTGGGACTTCAACGGCACCAAAATCGGAGGACAGCCCGGAGAGTACCCGACCGTATTGGCGTGCTCAATCTTCTATAACAAGCACGAGATCGTGCTTGATGACAAAACCGGAAAGATAGACAAAGCCACAGCGGAAGCACTCTGGAACAGGTGCCAGGAGCTCTCGGACATCGTGGGTATTCCCCACTTCATCCAGATCCTCGCTGAGTACCCCCAGGCATTCGAGAGCTACATCAGCTGGTTCGACACCATTGACAACAAGACCGCATTCCTGATGGACTCTTCGGTCCCGGCCGCTCTTGCTCACGCATGCAAATACGTAACCGATGTCGGCCTGGCAAACCGGGCGATCTACAACTCGATTAACGGTTCGATCCTTCCGGAAAACATCGAAGCACTCAAAAACAGCGATGTTAACTCGGCGATTGTACTCGCCTTCAACCCCGCCGACCCATCCGTGGCTGGCAGGGAGAAGGTGCTGGTTGAGGGTGGTGTTGCGGGTCAGGCCAAAGGTATGATCACCATCGCTGAAGAATGCGGAATTACCCGCCCAATTCTTGATACCGCTGCAACCCCTCTCGGTCTCGGGTCAGGGAGCGCATACCGTGAGATTCTCGCCTGCAAGGCGATCCATGGATGGCCAACTGGTGGTGCTTACCATAACATGACCGTTGCCTGGACCTGGCTCAAGCGCTGGAAGGGTTCGAAGAAGAATCCCTCGCAACTTCTGGAAACCCTGAAGGGCAAGGACACGTACCTCAAGCAGTTGCTGCACCACTACCAGGGTGGGTTGGAGGGAGTGGTGCAGGCTGCATGGTCAGCACCCGATATCGGTTGCAACCTGGTCGCAAGCACGCTCGGTGCCGACCTGATCATGTACGGCCCGATAGAGAACGTCGAGCCGATGATCACGGCACAAGCCTACATGGATATCGTGATCCTGGAAGCGATGCGCCCTCTCGGGATCGATGTCAAGGCAGACAATCACCCGATCTTCAAACTCATCTAATCTTTTTTTCAAGGGTTTTTCGTGGCCAGGAACATCTGCGATTTCCCCTCTGGAATGGCATGCTTCCCTGGAGGGACGTGGTTCTGACCGGCAAGCCGCCTTTCCTGGGTACCCGAAGAAATGAAAAGGTTCTCCTGCTCCGGAAAGACCCATTACCCACCGGCAGGCCTCATCATAGGCACGACAGGTCCATCGCCCATCTCCCGCGCGAGATTCAGACGATCCCGTACCGCGGGCGGAAGGTCGCCCTCCACAATTTCATCAAACCCCAGCTGGCGGGCAAATGCAACCATCGGGAGCGTGGAGTACAGGTAGAGCGGCTCCTGGCCGCAGGAAGAAACCAGCTGTTCAAGCACTTCCCTGGCATAGCCCCGTTTGCGAAATTCTTCGATAGTGAAGACACTGTCAACTTCGAGGAACCCGTGAGTCCGCCTGCATCGTGCTACCGTGACCAGGACTCCCTCCACCAGCACCCCGAAGACACGGTCGCGGCCCGGATCTGCTTTCTGCTGCCAATCCTGTCGCCAGACCTCCTCTGCTCCTGGAAATTCGTCCCGTTCCAGCTCACGTGCGACCACATCGAGGATGATCTCGGGGTAAAAGAGAAACAGCGGGATCCGGGTCTGCTGCGCCACGGCCTTCGCAGTGCTTCCGATAGGCAGGGTCTTGATAAAATCTGAAGCGCCGAACCGGGGCATGAAGATGAGTGTTGCCCCCTGCTTCTCGGCAATATCAACGATCATATCTGCCGGTCTGCCAAACCTGAGCAGGATGGTCACCCTGGTCCTGCCGTTATCAAAAGAGTCCCAGAGGGCCTGGAGCTCCTGGTATGATTCCCTTATCGCACCCTGCAGCTCCTGCCGGGTATCTGCCTGGGTGATGACATGGAGCAGGATGATCTCTTCTATCCCCTGAATGCTCCGTATAAACGCAAAGCCCTCATCGCAGGGCTTCGAAAAATCGACCGGATAAAGCACCCTGGAAAAAAGCCTGTTTCGACCTCTCTCACCGGTAGAACGAACGTGAGTTGCGGAGCTCCACGCAGGCGGGTGCCGGACGAGGAGCACGCTGGTCGTGGCATGCCGGAGAACTTCCGAAGATACCGATCCGAGGAGGAGCCCCTCCACCAGTCCTTTTCCCCGTGCACCGATCATGATTAGATCAGCAGTCTCCCGATGGGCAACGCTGAGAATTGCTGCCGCAGTACCCCCTCGTTCACAGGTTACTATCTCAGATCTAACCGTAACTCCCCCCCGGCCAATCTCTTCTCCTTCTTCTTGGAGGGATTGTTCTGCTGACGCTCGTGCTGCTGCAGTATCCGGGCTCCCGGCCCAGGCGGGTGACGTTACGCGTTTTCCTTCGATAACGTGGAGGAGGACAACCTCGCTCACCCCGGGAACCTCGCTCACCAGACGAGCCGTCATCCGTGCATACTCTGAAAAATCGGTCGGGAGCACAATTTTCTCGGACATGGCTGACTCCGTCATCTCCCCATGAAGAGAGATCGACCTGGCGGTATTAATAGGAATTCGTCCTCCTGGTGTGCGAACAGAGCCGGACAGGAAACTTGATTGCAGGGAGATGACGATATTCCTCCGGGAATTTCCATGCCTGGCAACGAACGCGATCCGGTCAGGGATGCCATCCTTCGGAAAGAGCAGCGTCATGAGCAGAATATCGGGATCCTCATCCGGCAGCTCTCGGACAGCAACCCGACCTTCCGTGTACGCGCGGCAGAGGCCCTCGGTTCCATCGGAGACCCGCGGGGAGTCGAACCCCTGATCGCGCTCCTCTCAGACCCTGTCCCGGACGTGGTATGGGTCACGTTGCGTTCGCTTGGGAGCCTCCGTGATCCTCGTGCGGTTGATCCCATCCTTGCCTGCCTGTCTGAAACCGACCGGTGGGCTCGCCAGGGTGCCGCATGGGCCCTGGGAGAGATCGGGGACCGGCGGGCAGCCCCGGCGGTTGCGCAGCTCCTCGCCGACAGGAAAGCAGGGGTCAGGAAGGCCGCTGCCGAAGCGCTGGGAAAACTCGGGGATCACCGGTTTCTCGCCGCACTCGAACCCCTGTTTGACGATGACGAGATGGAGGTCCGCCAGGCAGCGCGGGATGCCGCACGGAAACTGGCCTGATCAGAAGGCTATTATTCCTCCAATTCCTCCAGGGGC